>CANCFT010000006.1 GCA_947377285.1 Bacteriovoracaceae bacterium | reverse complement strand
TCACTTGCGGCAGCATTTTCACCAATACCCGTGCCTATTTTATCAATTAGGGTACTAGCTTTTCTATTTCCCGTTAAGGCTTCTGCAAATAGTTCATCAAGTAAAATTGATTCGCTCTGATTTCCATCTGTAATAAAATGGGCCCGCATTTTTGCTGACTTAAACTTGACATCAATTTTCTTTATAAGTTGATCAGATTCAAGTTCATCCTTTAATCGCTCAATGGCACATTCCTCTTTGATTTTGCATTTGCCTGTACAATCAATTTGAAATTCTCTGATCCTTCGTCGGAATTTCTTATCTGAAGGCCAATAAAAATTAACAGTCATTACCTCACCGCGAGCTGTATTGTAAGAGATTCCGGATTTTCGACTTTTATAGTTAATTTTTTATCGAAACGGAGTCTATTTAAGCTCTTCCAGGTGGGTTTCGCAAGTCATAGCAGTCCTTCCTGCTCCGATAGCTCCAACTATCATAGCGGAACTTGGGTTAATAACGATCCCCATACCTTTGCCAACAATCAGCTGTAGTGCCCAACCATTAACATTCAATTGAACCGCATCTGTTGGAACATCTGAATCGATTTCACTACCGATGGTTAAATGGACCGCGTATTGAGTAGGATCAATAGGTTTTCCACCCTTGAAATTAACAACCAGTTGTACTGCAGGATTATTTACTGGATCTGCAGGATCGGCAGCTAGGTTGCAATCAGCGAGCGACGGCACCGCTGAAGAAGCAAAGGCCTGAGTTGAAATAATTCCGATAGCAGACAATAAAAGGCAGAGATTTTTAATTTTTACAAATGTAGACATCATTTTAAGCTCCAATTTTTTTAAGTTTGAACTAGATTAATTTATAACAGCTAGTAATTCGGAACTCAAAAAATTTCACAAATTGTAAAAGTTACTCTCTTCTGTATTTAATATTTAAATTTTAGGCTTCTTAAAACTAATGATTTTAAGGAACAGCTCCGGCGAGTTGTACTTATATGGATATCCCAGTTGTCGTGAGTCCAAATCCTACTGAATGCTTGGTCTTTACACTTTAAATAGCACCGATGCTACTTATGTTTTACCCAATTAAATTTCGTAAATATGCCGGGTTTTACGCCAGCATATTTACAAAATTTACAATAAAAAATAGATTAAAGTGTATCAATTAGATTACATTGATAAACTTCCCCATTCGAGTAAGTTTTAGTATATTGAACTCCATAGTTATCCGCTTTTAATTGTAGGGTCATGTAAAGTCCTTTAGCCGTACCGGTACCGTCAGATAAATGTGAATCGTATCTATATTCAGATGAGTAAAATTCACTCCCATCATTCGAGTAACCAGAAATTACTCTTACAGTCTGAGCCCCCAAAGCAGCAAACCGAGGATCTGGTCGGTTAATATTATCGCTATTTAAAGCAGAAAAAACCATTGTAGAACCATTTTGTGCATAATTTGTAACAAGGTTAATTGTAAGTTTAGACTGGTCTGCTACAACGACTTCTGTTGAATTTACTTGAAGATCGCAACTTGATGAAGCAGCAACAAGATATTTACCTGATAAAGTAGAAGCATGCACTTGTAATCCATACACACAGAAAATAATCGCTAAAGTTTTTTTTATTTTATTCATTTCGATCTCCTTTTAAGATGGGTGAACTATCTCAACCATTTGCTGAAGGCTTATTAATTATCAAAATATAAATCAATTTGATATGCTTATTATGGAATACCTGTTATTCTTAAATAACATATGACCAAAATTTATAAATTTTCGAGCTTTAAACGAATGAATATTTTTCAAAATGAAATTATTCATTTCTTAGTCGTATGTGAGTCAATGAATATATCTAAAGCTGCGGAACACTTAGGGATTCAACAGTCTGGACTATCTCGATCAATAAAACGCTTAGAAGAAAACCTAGGCCAAAAATTGTTTTTCAGGAAAAATTTTGGACTTGTACTTTCCGAGTCAGGGATTCAATTTTTAAATGCTATAAAAAATATACAAGCAAACTGGGATTTCAATTTCCAGAACATTTTATCTCATACTGATCAAGATTCAAATCTTATAAAAATTGGACTTCATCCTTCGTTTGGTCAGAGTTACTTGCCTAATATTATTGCTACACTTTCTCATAAATTTCCGAAAACAGAAATTGAAGTTTATCCACTTCAATCTTTGCAAATCACTAGAAAAATAATTGAAAGACAAATTGATTTTGGCATTGTTGCCTCTCCCATCAGACAACCTGAGTTGACTTCTAAGAAAATTGGAGAAGATTTTTTGGCGACTTTTAAAAAAAATCCTGAGTCAAAGACCGGATTTATTATTTTAAACCCAGATTTACAAAATGCTCATGAATACTTGTCAAAATTTAACAATTTTAAAAAAATCCTTATTCAAGATTATGATCTTATCGCCGAGGCAGCTCTTACCTCTGACTGCTTGGCCCTTTTGCCTTATTCAGTTGCTAAAAATTACCCAAAACTTCAACAAGTAGGAAATAAATTAGTGAAAGCAAATATTTCACTAATATGTATGGTTGATAAACCAAAGACTCAAGCTTATCGAAATATTTATCATGAAGTTTTGAATTCTTGTCTAAATTTAATGAACTAAAAAATAAAAATGGACCTAGAAATATGATCCTCCACCTTCAAAAATTGTGTCCCCTGTTTTTATAAGCGCAGCTTTCATATTTTAAAATCCGTTATTTCGGTATCAAATAACATCTCTATGATGCATTTTTCCCTACTCTTGTTTTGCAGAATTCAAGTGCGTTGTTCACTATCCCAGATACTTTGAAGATTAATTGGAATATGGATAAAGAATTTTATACAAGTGAGTTATCGCAGGTGAAACCCTGCGGTTCTATTAAAATCATAAATGGTTCTGGATATATTGGTTCGAATACCTTAAAAATTGGTGCGCTGGAAGGGACTTGATAGCCCCACTTCTCGTTATGATTACCTTGTTTTAAATTTTGTCTGCAATTTCAGCTAAAAGTCTTTGATCTAAATTACTTATGTCATTTTATTTTAATTAAAACGGTCTGGAGTTCTTTCTTCTATTATTATTAAGTGTGAGCTGTTTTGAGTGGTGTTTAACCATATTCTAACCACGGCCGATAAATAATCATTATGGAATAACCTCTCGGATAAATTTTTTTAAAAAATATAGAATAAAATCGTTTATTATTTAGTAAAAAGAATATTCATAACGAATTGAAAAGGTTTCGCAATATTCCAAAGTGCTTCTGACGGTGATTTAAAAATATTTCGAACCATATCAGCTTCAATTACATCTTTACCATTTTTCCATTTTGCAAAATGATAAAATCGTGGATCATCAGAAGAGGTCGGAACTTGATACTCCAAAAGTCCCAATGGTGTTTGGGCCAATAAAACATATTTTTCATTCGTACCTACTTCATCTCGCACTTTAGTGCCAGAAACAATTAATTTACTCCCTTTGTTCATTTTCAATACTTTTATTACACCTTGCTCGATTTTAATGTGACATTCTCCGCCTTCTGTCGCCTGGCTAATCCACACGGTACTATGCTCGAATTGGTGCTCTTCAAGACACGAATCTCTGATCAAATATAATTCTCTGCCGATGGCAGGGAAAAAGACCGTTGTTTGCATATGCTTAAGAACATACAAAGATAAAAATATCACTAGAAACATGCGAGATGGTAGTCCATATCTTTTGTCGAAAGATGCAATTACTAAAAATGACAAAAAGGGAATTGAAAAGAAAAAGCCGGTAAACCCTAGGTTTACTATTCCAATATATGAAACATATATGGAAAATAAAAAAAACAAAAATATAGATTTGCCAACTAATAGTAAAATTCTTTTTGTTTTGTTGGGGTGTTGTCTTTGATCAGTGTTTTGTATTTCCATGCGACTCCCCAATGCGTTCTAAGTAAAATAGTTTATATGTTAAATTAGATCATCATTAAAATAAAATGCAACTCGCCTATCTCCCCTTAAAAGCATACTTCTAGGTGAATTATTGGCTCAAGAACAGAATAGCGTAACGAATTCCGAATATAATAGAAAAAATAAGTTTTAATATGTTTCATGATGAATACCGAAGGTGAATAAAAAAGGCCTCTTCAACCATTAATTATAAATATAAGCCACCCGTGCCCAGACACATATTATTCGCTTCGCACAAATAGACAAAGACCAATGGGTCAATTTTTGTAGTGTCAATGACAAAAAAAATTTATTCGGCATAACGAAATCCAATTCAGAATCCTTAACATTCCCCTTAATGTGATCTCAACAAAGCAACTTAGATCATTTTAAGGAGACTCTATGAAAGATCAAAAACTATTAACACCACAGGAAGTATGTGAATTACTTGGAATCAAAATGTCGAAATTTAGAAGTGCTATCTTTCGAAGAGAAATACCCATCTTTAAGATTGGGCGTCTAGTCAGAGTGAGCCAAGTCGATCTTACGCAGTGGCTAAATCAAAATAAAATTAATCCTGAAATTCAATAATTTACAAAATAAGTAAGGGGGAGCTTTTTTGGTTCCCCTAATATTAACCGTAGTCCTTTAGTCATTGACCCAACTTTTTCAGGTAATTCAAAATGCTCGACAAGCTAGAATTAAGAACAAACGAGAGAATAAATTGCAACGATTTGAATGCATGCTTTAAAAATCATGAAATCAGATTCATGCGAGATCCTCTCTATAGAACATGTATGACGATTGGAAAAAATGGGAGTCAACTTATAACGATCAAAACAAATCCACTATGGGGTGTTCATGAATCAAAAATTGTTTTAAATCCTACAAAATATGAATCGTTCATGAATTTAACTACACTCGTTTCAAAAATAATTGATCCTAAAGAACTAGAAATTACTCGCATTGATCACGCCGTTGATATTCAAAGACCACTTGATCAACTCTTGTCTGGAGTTTTAATTAAAAACAAAAAAGATAATACGACATTTAAAGAAAATTTTTCATCAAAGGGCAAATTTTTAACTGGTAGCATTTTTGGTCAAAAGCCAGAAGTCTATTGCATCTACGATAAAGGCTATCAATTAGCTTCCAAGAAATACAAAAGAGATAATAGTCACGAGCTTGGAATTATTACCAGGATAGAGCTTCGACAATTTGGAGCAAAAGTTAAAAACAAACATTTATCAGAGCTGACAAAATATATAGAATCGCCTCCATTTCACGGGATCGAATATTATGAAATAGATGATGATTCTCCAAAGGCACAGGCACTTCACTACTTATGAATCAAAATGGTTTAAGCAAAGCTCGCATGGCCTTAAATAAACAGAACAATTTTGACAGAAATTATAAAAAGTATTTGAGATCAAGTGATCTTCAAATGCAAATTAATCAAAAATACCAAGAAAACTTACGTCATTTCTTAGGAGCCACAGAATGAAATCACACGAGTCACAAGAAAAACAAGAACAGTTCGTCGAATATCGTGCTGTCGTGGGGATGAGCTTGGAAGGGATTAGTAAAGAAATAGGTATCTCAAAAAGCACGGCGATTGCTTGGGACAAGCAGTTCAAAGAAGATATTCACAAGCTAAAAAAGAGTCATTTTGATTTAATCATCGAAACTTACGACTTGAGTATATTTGACCGCGCTAACGCATTAAAAGAACTTTCAGACAGAATAAATAAAGAAATCCAAGAAAGGGACTTAAAAGAAATTGCGACTGATAAACTCATCACTCTCCTACTCGACACAGGAAAGCGTATAGACGTCTTAATTGACCGTTACAGCCCTCAAACGATTGAACAGTTTATCCAAAGCATAGAACTTAATTATAAGAAGACTGAATCAATCTAAAACTAGACTTTAAACCAACCATTTTGAAGGTTTTTCACACCGAGATTTTAAACTTGAAAGTAATACTAAAATACATATATAACTACAAACTGTGCTCTTTAACATTTGAAAACAGTAGAAGAAAAACTCCATGGCCTCTAAAGGAGCAACTATGGAAACTATAAAAAGAAAATCAGGTATACGATTTCGAGAAATGATTTGGATTAATGGAAAATCAATTAAAAGTCCTATCTTTCGAAGAAAATACGATTGCATCCAATGGCTTGCGAAACAGCGTTCTCAAAAAGTTGAAAATGAACTTTACGGTGATCTCCAAAAACTTCGTGAGATTAAAACGCTTGAGGAAAATGGCCAGGAATGGCTTAAAAGCAAAGAGGCCAGCGGAATTGCCAAATCAACTCTCATTCATTATGCATCTTATCTACGTGTCCATATTGGGCCAGCGTTCTTAAAAAGAGATTTGAAATCAATTAAGAAAGTAGAACTGGAAGCATTTCAACTTAGGTTGAGAAAATCTCACAATGCCAAAGGCACGAATTTAATTATAACGGTTTTAAAGACCTTATTTAAAGAAGCTGTAAAAGAAGGTTTCTTGATTAAAAGCCCCGCGGAATTCATCAAAAGATTCTCAGAGGATAATAATCACGATGCTTACTGGACGAGGGCCGAGATTGATCAATTCTTAAAAGCAAATTACCTTTTTGACTTTCATGACCTTTTTCTTATGGCCATTAATACTGGAATGAGAAAAGGCGAATTAGCCGGGCTTTGTTGGGATAGAATTGATTTTGCAAGAAACCAAATAACCGTGACAAGAACCAGAGACCAACATGGATTAAAGGAGAGGACTAAAACAAATCTAAAAAGAGTCATACCGATGAATGACTTCACCAGAACAACTCTCCTCGACTTACATAAAAGGAAGTCTTCCAGCGATTATGTTTTTATTCGACCTAACGGTGATCCAATCGACACCCACCATATCTACAGAGACTTTGGTAAGGCCCAAAAAAAGGCCGGAATGATCAATAAAATAACATTCCATGATCTTCGCCATACCTTCGCCAGTCAGTTCATCATGAGTGGTTATAGCATCTATGAGCTTCAAAAAATTCTAGGTCACACCAATATTACGATGACGACCAGATACGCTCATTTCTCTCCAGAGTACTTACAAAAGTCGATGCTGGGTTTTGGTTTAGGTCAGCTTGATTCAAACGGAAATTCCGAACCTAACCATATTCTAACTATGAGAAATAATTTATTGGAAAAAGTTGTTGGATATTAAGAAGTTAAAAAAATTGGTGCGCTGGAAGGGACTTGAACCCCCATGCCTCGCGGCGCTACCACCTCAAGGTAGTGTGTCTGCCATTTCACCACCAGCGCAAACATAGTAGTAAAGAGAGAATAAGTTCAAATAATAGGGACCTGGAAATTTATTGGCAAGCAAAACTTAAAGAAATTCTATTTTTTGCGACTCGGTAAGAACATTTCAATTTCATCTAAGTAAAATTTAATACGCTCTTTGGCCTCTTTTATCCCATTAATTCGCTCATTGATGATGGCAACTAACTTATCATCTGGAGATTGGTTCTCTCCTCGGTGATTTCGGGTCATAAAGGCCTCTAGGCTATGGTAGGAATCTCCTTCTAAGACATCTTCAAGGATAAAATCAGTTTCAGCTTCAAACCGTTCATCAAATTGGATTGGAATATCACCATCTGAAACATGGGCGTACTCATTGAGCAAATCTTTTAATGGGTCAGATTCGATTTGGATAGATTTCAAATCTACTTTAAAATTTTTAGAGGAAGGAAACATTACTAAATTGTGAAATTCGGCATCATCTCGAGAATTGCTTTTCATAAATATCCCTTTAAAAAATCAATTTTAAAAACCTCATTCATAATCATCCGTTAATACATTTTGCACAATGGGTGCCTAAAATAATTACCTATATTTAAGTCGTTAAGAGGATCAATTGACTAAAAAAAAGTGAAACTAAAATTTATCTGTCTAATTTTTAGACATTTTTCGGCATATTCTGCCGAGACGTTCACTAAACAAAAGACAATCAACTATAATGGATTAAGGAGTCCTTATGGAATTTGAAAGAATTGCCTGCATGAAATGCAAACACTACCATGTCACCTTTGATTCAACGTCACCTAGGGGATGTAAACTTTATGGGTTTAAATCGGCCGTCATGCCTTATGTTCTTGTGAAACAATCAAGTGGACACGACTGTACTTCATTTGAAGCGAAGCCCTCTAAAAATGAAAATGAAAAAAAAGATTTTAATGATCCAAAATATTGGGGATAGTGGGGATAGAAAGCTGCTTTTTAGATTCATAATAGCTGGGCCCCGCACTTTTAATCATGCCACCACCAAAACAATTATTCCCATCATAAAAGACAATTGATTGCCTTAATGTAATTGCTCTTTGAGGAATATCAAACTCAACATAGACAATTCCATTTTCAATTTTAGTAATGGTACAATCTTGATCTGCTTGACGGTAGCGGATCTTAGCTTTACACCTAAAGGGAAGTTCAAATTGAAACTCTCCATTGGTAAAAGATAAGTCACTGGCCTCTAAAGTATCCGCGTATAAAGCGGGATGACTCTCTCCCCTTTCGACTATAACGACATTTCGTTCAATATTTTTTCCAACAACAAACCAAGCTTCACCTTGTCCGCCGAGACCTAGACCTTTTCGTTGTCCAATCGTATAATAAGTTGCACCTGTATGTCGTCCAACAATGGCACCATCTAGAGTTTCAAAATTTCCATCAGTGAAAGTAATATAGTTTGATAAAAAATTTTTAAAATTTCTTTCACCAATAAAACAAATTCCTGTTGAATCTTTCTTATCTTTAGTGGCCAAATCATATTTTGCTGCAATTCTTCTGACTTCTGTTTTAGGCAAATGACCAATAGGAAAGAGAACATGTTTTAAAATTTCAGATTTAATAGTGTAGAGAAAATACGATTGGTCTTTAAGAGGGTCTGCCCCTTTAATGAGTGAAAAATCTCTAGAATTATTCTGAACTTTCTGGCAATAATGTCCAGTGGCCAGAAAGTCTGCACCCAATTCACGGGCCTTTTCATAAAACACTTTAAATTTAATTTCGCGGTTACATAAAACATCTGGATTAGGAGTAAATCCCGATTGGTATTCTTCAATGAATTGGGCGAAAACATTGTCGCGATATTCTTTGATAAAATCGATCGAATAATAAGGAATATCTAATTTCTCACAAACTCGGACAACATCTGCATACTCTTTGGAAGACTGACAGACTCCATGTTCGTCAAACTCCTCCCAATTTTTCATGAAAAGACCGACAACATTATAGCCTTCTTCTTTTAAGAGGGCAGCGCAAACCGACGAGTCAACTCCGCCGGACATACCGACTATAACCATGGTCTGAGCTTTTGTTTTTTCTTGAGTGAGTGTATTCATAAGGGATCTATATCAGAAATTTGGCTATTTGACCACGCCATAGTTCCAAGCGATCACAGACCCTGTAATATATCTAAAGGCATTGGTATAAGTATTTATATTCAAAGTCTCTACAAAGTCATTTGGCGTGTGAAAACGGGGGTTAAAATCACTTTCCCAGTTCTGTGACATGCAAATTGCTGGGTAGCCTGCGGCCCAAAAGTTAATATGAGAACTCGAATTCATTCCGTTGGCTTCAGGCTTAAATTCCACTTGAGAATAAAGTCGAGATCCATTTTTAGTAATCATTGTCGTCAGGGCCAAATCATCTTCGGCCCCTTTTTCTCCAGGAGATCTCAAATACAGTTTCATATTATTTAATTTTTTTTCTTTATCTTCACGTTTAGAATCATTTCCAAGCATCACTAGATTAATATATCCAATAATTTTTTGTGTCGTTGTATTAGATTTTAAACTTTCAACATAGTCTCTCGAGCCGGAAAATCCTAATTCTTCAAAATCAAAAAAGACAATTCTGACAGTCTTAGGGAGATCTAATTTATCAAGAATTTCTATCATTGATAATAGTGCGGCCACTCCTGTTCCATTATTGTCAGCTCCTGGCATTGAACTAGTTGAGTCGACTTTCATCGTTTTAGGATCATTTAAAAGTGTATCATAGTTTGCGCCAAGGATAAGGACTTCATCAGGAGAGACAGTTCCTTTTTTTTCCCATACAAAATTATAACCTTTTTTATCTTTGACGGACTCAAGAGTTTTCATCATTGATAATGTAAAGCCTTTCCAGTGATCATAATTGGGGTCTGTTGGTGAAATCTTCGCTACAACTTCTTTTTTAAAATCTTCAGCATAAAACTCTCCGGCCTTGGCAATATTTGGAATAAATTCAATTTTCTTAGAACTTGCTCCAGTTGAATGAAAAGATTTTAATTTCTCTTCTAAGTAGTCTTGAGCTTTTTGATGCCCGGGGCTTCCTACAAAACGAGAAGGGCGTCCACTGGCCACAAAATCTCTTAAATTTTTCTCAAGTGAATCTCTCGATATTTTCTCTGTAACAGATGTAATATTAAAATTTGTTTTAATTTTTTTTTCATAATTACTTATTTCAAAAGAATGAGCCGCAGAATTGCTAATCAATAGTGAAATAAGTGTTGAATTAAAAATGAACTTTTTCGATTTGCACTGTTTTGTTGTCATCATCATCATCTTCATCTGAATCCTTCTTATTTTTTGGGAGTGTATTGAATTCATTATTAGCAAACATACCGCCGACTTCTACAATAGCGCTGCCTATCACTTTTCCTTTATCGGCCGATCGACTGTAAAAAACAAAGAATTGTCCAGGAATTAATAATCCGGGTCTTTCACATTCAAAATCAATGAGGCAAGTATCATTATTTTTAAAATAAAGTCTGCAGGGTATTTTAGTTCCACCAGAAGACATTTTAACATACACAGCAATTGGTAGAGTCATATCAATTTTACCGGAAGTAATAAAACGATTCACCAGTGCATGTGAATATTTTAATCGATCGGGGTAATCAATAAAAATATTTCCTTTAAAAGGAATAATAGAAATAACTTCCTTGAGGGGATCTATAGGTGGTTCAATTTTTTTAATGAGATTTTTTTGTCCAATATAATAATAGTGAATACCAATATGTTCACAAATCGGACTTTCTTCACGGTAATCATAAATTGAGCCCGTTCGGCGAAGATCTTTAGGGGATCGGCCCTCAACAAACAACGCCATCCTTGGGTCGCGCATAATGTGATGAATATTAGTTTTAAGCCTTTTTTGATAGTCAACTTTAATTAGGCTACCAATTTTTTCTACTTCTTTTTTTCGTATTTCTGACAAAGGTAAAATAAGATGTTCTAAATGTTTTTGGCCTAAACGTGAAAGAACATAGGATTGATCATGTTCTAAATCATTGGCCACCATTAACTCAAAACTTCCAGTTTTTTGATTCTTTAATACTTTCGCGTAATGCCCACTTGCGATTAGATTGGTGTTAAACTTTGCAGCTTTTTCTATGAGTATATCCATCAATACTAAATTTAAAAATACAATTGGTTCAAAAGTTTGACCACTTAATATTCGGCCAACAACAGGATCTAGAACTATATCTGCAAAACGCGCAGAAGCGTTTACGGCATAAAAAGGTATATCCAAATAGTTACATATACTCTTCACTTTATTTAAATCGGTAACCATAACATCGCCAAAAGGGCCTGGATCTTCACCATCTTCGAATAATTGCAATCCAATACCAATGCATCGAAAACCTTGCTTCTTTAACAAATAGGCAGCGACAGTCGATTCAAGACCACCGGTCATAGCAATTAAAACTGTTTGTTTTGAAGGTTTAATAATCATGACTCTATTATATCGCTGAAAAGTATTTTTAAAATTATTTTTAATATGTGGAAAATAGGTATTCCTGATCACATAACTCGGTGAATATTTTTTTAAGATTTTCATCCCAATGGTCGATAGAGATCTGATGACAAAAGTTAACTTCGAAGAAAGCTTCGAAATTTATTTATTTACTAAAACAGATTTTGAAAATAATTTTTCAAAACTCAATGAATTTTTATCCTTTTTAAAATTTAATAAAATCAATCTTCCATATAAATTTTCTTACGTTTCAAGTGGTGATGGCCTGATTCCAGAATTAACTCTCAACGAAAATATTCTGATGAATTTTAGCCCAAATTCTCTAACTGCAGGTAGAGAGTTCCAATTTCAGGAATTTCTAAAAGAGCAACCCAATAGAGATCTTGAAAAACTTTATCAAAAAATTGCATTGCCCCATGAGCTTCCGGCCCACACAGATGCGCAGATGAGAAAAGTAAGTTCTTTAATCAAATCGTTAATATTTGAGGGCCAATATATATTTTTAGAAGAACCCGAAAAAGACCTTGATGAAGAATGCATAAATTTATTCATAAGTGCTTTAAAAGAACATATTTCGATTCACAAGCAAAATGTCTTTATTTTTTCTGAACAATTAGACTTATGGATGAATCATGTTAATCACCATGTGAAACGAGAGTTGAATTACAGTTTTTCAATTGAAAAAATTCAAAAAAACTGGGCCTGGAACCAAGAAAAAAATCACTTCTTCGCGCCTAATATTAAACCAGAACCCAAAGACTCTGGACTCATCTTCCATTTTCCCAATAAAGAAGTGGGAAAAAAAACAGCTGCTTAATCTATAATAATTGACAAAACCACACCTCTATTTGAATAATAGTCATACACATTATGACAAAAACAAAAAATATACTTAATTTTATCGATATTTTCTCAGGTGCGGGCGGATTATCTTGCGGCTTAGAATTGGCCGGAATGAAGTGTTTGCTTGGAATTGATATGGATAAAAATGCCATTGAAACTTTTAAAGCAAATCACCACCATGCAAACACCTACTGTGGCTCAGTTTTAGAGCTAACAGAAAAAGAACTGAAATCTCTGACTAATCATAACCCTATTCATGTTGTTGTCGGAGGACCTCCATGCCAAGGTTTTTCGACAGTTGGTGTTGGGGATCCCAACGATTTAAGAAACTCTTTGTTTAAAGAGTTCATAAGAATTGTCAAAATTACAAAACCTTATTATGTGATCATTGAAAACGTAACGGGATTACTTGCTTTAAAAAATCAAAAAACGATTAAAAATATCATCACGCTGTTTGGAAAAATGGGATATCACTTAAATTTTCAAGTAATGTCTTCAGAAAATTATGGCGTTCCTGAACGGCGTAGACGAACTATAATCATTGGCTCGCGAATTCATGAAACAATTACATTTCCAATGCCTAATAGTCCTATAAAAACTGTAGGTGAGGCCCTTAAAAATTTGAAGTCGGCAAATGGAAAAATTTATAACCATGATTTAGAACTTTCAAAGATTAAATCAAAATTAGACCTAGATCGAATTGCTTGTATCCCTGAAGGAAAAGGAATTCGGTACGAAGCAGATGAAGAAGCTTATTTACCCAAGAAACTTAAACTCGGAGTTGATTGGAAAAATTTGCGCGAAAATCGTTTTCGGCAAACTAAATACCAACGCCTTGATCGAAAAAAACCTAGCCCTACAATCATGACTCACCGGCAGAATTATTTTCACCCAACTGAAAATCGCTATCTCACACAAAGAGAAGCAGCAGCACTTCAAAGCTTTCCAAGTGATTTTATATTCAAAGGACCTCTTTCTGCCCAATGGAGACAAATAGGAAATGCAGTTCCTCCATTATTAGGCAAGGCCATTGGTGAAGAAATTATAAAAATGCATGATCAAAATATTAAATTAAAAAATTTGAATAAAACTAACATTCAAACGAAACATTCAAGTGATATCGTTTCTAATATTAGAAAACGTGCATTTGTTTACGCAAAAGATGCTAAATAAAAAAATAAATTTATTTTTTTAGTGAAATGATAAAGGTTGTATTATCTGCAAGGTTGTCAATTGAAAGAGAGCCTTTATGGGCTTCAAGAATTTTTTTACAAAGTGAGAGTCCTAATCCAGAGCCCACCCCCCGACCTTTTGTCGTAAAAAAGGCGTTAAAAATTTTTTCTTGAATTTCTACAGGTATTCCATGCCCAGAGTCCATAAATTTAATTTTTAATATATCAGGAGTTGTTGAATCTTCAATCAATCCAATATCAATCCACTTCTCTTGTAGACCATTTATTGCATCAACGGAATTAGAAATTAAGTTTACAAAAACTTGAAAAATCTGAGTGAAATGACAATTCAATTTAATATCATTTAATCGAGGATCGATCCGAAGTGTAACATTTTTATCTTTTAATTTGTTTTCACAAATAATTGTAGCATCCTCAAGAATTTTACCAAAAACTTCTTCTTCAAATGGTTGTTCACCATCTTGACGAATATAAACTTTAATTCCTGAAACAATTTTAGAGATTTTTTTTGAACCCATCTCTATTTTATTAAGTATATCTAAAACCTCTTCATCATTAACTCTTTTTCGGATTCTTTTCACATTGCCTTCAATCATCATTAAAGGATTATTGATATCGTGAATAATTCCAGCAAAAATTTCACCTAAGGTGGCCAATTTTTCAGTAAAAGCAGCGTGACCTTTCAATTGAGTTAATTCACTTATATCTACACCGATAACTACGGCCTTATCTTTATCTTTAAGTTTTGTTCCACTTACTAAGTAAGTATGCTCAACACCACCAATAGTGGCCACTAGTTCTCGATAAAATGTATTGCTAGAACTTTTAAAAAGTTCTGTTACAAACTCATGAAAAAATGTTTCTTGTGTGTGAAAGCCAATCGTTTTTCCAACGAATTCGGCCGGAGTGAATCCACAAGTTTCGGCCAGTGCTTGATTGACTCCAAAATAAGTCATATCGCGATTAACCCAAGAAATAGTATTAGGAATTAAATCTATAATGACATTTAAACGTTCAAATTCTTCTTTTAGAACTTGATTGCTTAATTTTTGCTCACTAAGCAATTGATCGATGGCGTTTAATAATTCATCTCGGTCACTAAATTGTTCCGCTAACTGAACGAGAGATTCATTTTGAAGTTTTGTACTCATTTTATAAGTATAACCCAATTTTCAATTTAATGAATGGCCTGTGCATGGTGAAGTCGATAAAAATATTTTCCCTGACTAATTAGATCATCCATAGACCCTTCCTCCACTAATTCTCCATTATTGAAAACCAAGACTCGATCGCATTGCTTAAGTGTCTCAAGTCGATGAGCTATGATGAGACAGGTTCTATTTTTCATCATTTTCATTACAGCTTCATGAATGATCTCTTCATAGAATGGATCAATATTAGCGGTAGCCTCATCTAAAATTAGAATCGAAGGATTTTTTAGTAAGACTCTAGTTAAACTTATTAATTGCCGCTGACCCACACTTAAATTGGCCCCACTTTCTAAGACTGCCATTTCAAGATTAAACCCTTCTTTTGACATGGCCTTCACTAGCCCTGTTGTCTTTGCTGCATCAATTAGGACTTGATCAGTTAATAATTCATCACAAGAAAGATTCTCTCGCAATGATCCCTTGAAGATAATTGCGTCTTGAGAGACAAATCCAATTTGGTCTCTTAATGCATGTCGATTAAAATTTCGAATTGGAATATCGTCAATAAAGACTTCACCTTTTTGAAATTCATACAATCTAGAAATGAGTGAAACAGTAGAGCTTTTTCCACAACCTGTTTTCCCTACAAGTCCAATTTTTTCACCGGGTTTAATGTGAAAATTTAAGTCTTTTAATACCCAATCACCTTGCATATATTGCATGAAAACGTTTACAAATTTAATATCGCCTTCGAGATGATTGAGGACCATTTTACCATTATTCATTAATATTTTTTCTTCATCTGCTTCGTTTAGAAAACTCATGACTCGCTCTGTGCTGGTAAACGCTTGTTGAACCACATGAATCTCTCGAGATAAAAGCATCATTGGATTAAAGAAACGTTCGTAATAGCGGACAAATGAAATAAATAAACCGACGCTAAAGACACCGTCAACAACACCCATACCGCCATACCAAACTAATCCAATCAACGGAATTGTTGCAAAAAATGATACCAATGGCATGCTCCAGGCAAATAAAAAATTTCCTTTTAATTGAGCATAGAGGTAATCATCAACAGTTTGATCAAATTTCTCCATAGTCCACTTTTCTAAACCAAAACTTCTTATGACATCCATACCATTTAAATATTCAGATAGTTTCGCGTTAATTGCTGAGGAAAATTTAGAAACTCGACGGTTTGAATTTTTTAAAAAATCTTTAGTCTTAAACATTAAAAAAAGTGATGGAAGTATGGCAATAGTCATAATCATGCCAAGTTTAAAATTGGAAAATATCATGGCCGTTACTGCTAAAATGGTCATCATGCTGGCGGAAACTAAATTGCCTAAACTTGAAGTAAAAAATTCTTCAATTCCTTCAACATCGTGAGTAATTCTTGTCACAATTCGACCTTGTGGCTGCCGGTCATAATACTGCAATGGTAGCTCTTGTAATTTTCTAAACAAGTGCTGTCTAACAATAAAAATTACTCTTGAAGATGAATCAGCTAAAATTTTTCTTCCATGCCAAATAAAAGCGATACTTCCAATTTCTAAAAATATTATTTCCAGTGAAAACTGCAACGATTTATTCATATTTTTGACCATAAGTCCTTTTTCTAATAAATCGCCCATTAATTTAGCAGAGTAAATTGCTAAAAGAGCACTCATAAAAATCAAAAATAGGGCCCAAATGATTTGAAACTTAAAAGGTTTGGCATATTGAAATAAAGTTTGAAATGACTTTATATCTCCTAGACTTTTTTCAGATAGACGACTTTCATCTTGATCGTCGGCCATGATATATGAATTTTTAGTTATTTCACTCAATAATCCTTTTGGTGTTAAGGATTTTTTTGGTCGTTTAAATTTTGTCCATTTCTTCATTGAAAATCACCCATCATTGGTTTCAACTCAAAAGTAGAATTACAATATTTAAGAGTTGATTGACGATGAGCAACCCATACCAAAGTAACATCCAATAAATATTGATCGAGATTTTTTAAGATTCGCTCTTCTGTAATTGTGTCAACTGCACTTAAACAATCATCAAGAAATAATAATCTCGGTTTTTTAGCAAGGGCCCGGGCCAAAGTTAGCCTTTGCTTTTGACCTCCAGAGAGATTAATTCCCCATTCTCCTAATTGCGTATCTAGTTGATTGGGAAATTGAGAAACGTCTTCTTTCAATCCAGCAAGATCCAAAAATGACCAAATTTCTTCATCAGTCAAATTGCCATTCATTGCCACATTCACTCGAATAGAGTCAGCAAATAAAAATGGTTTCTGTGAAACATGACCAATATAATTTCTAAGCGAATCATGTGAATAATTAGAAAATGGTTTCCCCAAGAGAGTCACACTTCCATTGATTTTTGTTCGCTCAAGGCCGGTGAGAATAGATAATAAAGTACTCTTACCAGCTCCGATTGGGCCAGTTATGCCAAGTCGGTCCCCCTTATGTAATTTAAAGTTTAAATTTGCAAAAAGTGCTGGGGAATTATCAAAAGAAAAACTTAAATTTTGAACATCTAATATAAGTTGATCTGAATTTTTTACTTCATTGTCTATTGCAGACTCTCCTTCGGAAAGTAAGCATAAATCTTTTTCATGAAGATAAATTTCAGCTAATCTCTCTAGAGCTGTAAAACCTTTCTTCCATTCCGAAACGATAAACCCCAATGACATTAATGGATCATGAAGTAAAAAAATTAATCCTTGCATTGAAATAAATTCACCAACAGTCATTTTTCCATTAAATGTAAATATTATCCCCATCCCAAAAAGAACTAAATAGGAAATCACAGAAGCCACACCCATTACTGGTATATAGAGTAGGTTTAGATTAATGCCTTTTAATTTTTGAGTGCGATGATTCTCTGCAACCATCATTAAACGACGTTCCCAAAAAGGACCAGTTTGGGTTAACCGCTGAAGCTTAATAGTAGAGACGGCCTGTGAGGAAAGATCATTAAAATTTGATAATGTGTCTTGTATCGCTCGGTATTGCTCAACTTCTTTCTTTGATAATTTTCTTACAAATATAGGAACAAATAATAGGACAACAAAAGACATCAAGGCCATTGGCAGATGAATGGCGGCCATTGTGAAAAAAGTAAATAATCCTAAAAACAGAACATCTGTAATCGCAACTAAGGTAAATCCAAAAACAAATCGTGCACTATTAGTGTCTGACGCCGAAGCATTCATTAAAACACCTTTAGTAAAACGACGCTCCAAATCTGTCTTCTTAAAAAAACGAACGTGACTCCAAACTTCTCGCCTAAGCATTCCACAAGCATAGTGAGTTTGTCTTCCTAGAGTTATTCTCCACATAAACCGAAAAACATTAATTAGTAATCTTGAAGCTACTAATAGAATAAATAATTTTATAAATGTTTCATGAGCATTTGTACCAGTCAAAATTTTGGGAATAGGTTTTTTTGTCATGAAATCGACAATCCACCCAATATTTTTAGGTGCCAATACTTGCATGAGATTGGTTAATAAGACTGAAAACGCTCCCCAGGAATAGATCATCCATCGGTCAGCGAGAAAATTTTTCCAAATAGTTTTTGAATGTTTTTGAAACTTCATGTTTCTACTGAATTCCTAATATAACGATTAACTGATTTCTTTTAATATCCATTCTTCAAATTCTAAAAGATAATCTTGAATCATTGGGATTTCCAAGATGACCTGATCGATAGAATTTTTAAAAGCTTCCCTAGTATAGGAAATATTATTTAAAGAGGCCATGAGTAGTTCAATCATTTCTGGATGTAATGAATCTGAGAAAATCTGAGCTTTTTCAACATGGGCCTTATGAACATCAAGATAGACGTCAACCGTTCCCCAACTAAAACGCTCGGACATTTGATGGTTAAACTTTGGTGACTCTCCAAAGCGCCAATGCCAATTACTCATCTTTAAATAGTGCTCATTTAAAGATGGGAGTGATTGCAAATATTGATGATCTAGGACTTCGACTATACATTCACTTTGATAATGATTAAAAAATTCAGAAATAATTTTTTCAGATAAAAGCTCATGAGTAATCGTTGAATTTAAATCATGTAAATTAATAACTCTCGATCGAACAGAAGTTATCCCTTTTGATTCCAATTTCTTTTTATTTGGATTAAGGTATTGACCAAGTTTATTCAAGTCTGCATTTATTAAAAGTGTGCCGTGATGAAATGAGCGATCTTTAGTTTCTTTAAAAGCACTTCCTGAAAATTTTTTTTCCCCTTCAAGGGTTTCGACAACTAAATCGTTTCTTCCAGACGCTAATGAATTTAGTCCAAAAGAATTAACCGCGTTCGTGATAATTTTGTTATTGACCGCTTTTTCAGAGCTTTTCTTACTCGATAAGAAAGTAAAATTTGTATTTCCTAAATCGTGAAAGACTGCCCCACCGCCACTTTGTCTTCTGGCCAAAAAAATATTGTCACTCTCCATTTTAGCTGTATTACATTCTGTCCATGGATTTTGAAAACGGCCGATTACGACAGTTTGATCATTTCTCCAGAGAAATAATATTTGCGTATCATCTTCAATTTCTTGATCAGTTAGCATATCGCGAAAAATCCAGTTTTCAGTTGCGATATTAAACCATGGATCAAAAGTATCAGAGATAAGTACTCTAAGTTTAGTTTTCATTATTTGATTCGCCATTAAATTCATCTTTACTCTCGACTTCTAACATTGAAATTGGATTTGTATCGATATTGGGATTTTGCCTTTCCCAAGAAAATTGACTTCCTAATTGCTCTTCAAACTCAAGCTCTGACAAGGCCCCAGCTTGTCTCATTTTTAGTAAAATTGAATCAATTGATTTTTTGGCAAATGGGCTTAAATATTTATTCTTAAAAGATTTTGAATATTTAATAGGACTTGGTAAAAGCATTGCTAAAAAAGCTGACTCTCTTGCAGTAAGCTTTGAAGCAGGCTTGAAAAAATAAAATCTTGATGCCTTTTCTATTCCAAAAAGTCCTTGGCCAAATTCAATAATATTTAAATATGTTTCTAAAATTTTTTGTTTCTCGGCATATTTTTCAATCATAATCGCAAATATTAATTCTTGAAATTTTCTTCCTAAGTTTTTCTTGCGGCTAAGATATAAATTCTTTGCAAGTTGTTGAGTTATGGTCGAAGCTCCACGAAGCTTCTTTTTATATTTGATTGTCTCATTCATAGCATCAGTAAACTGATCTAAGTCATACCCAGGATGACTGTAAAATTTTCCATCTTCACTGGCAATAATCGCTGCTTGAAGTTTTTTTGATATTTTTGATAATGGAACCCAAGTAGGCTCTGGAGTTGATGTTAATTCATAGAGAGCAGAATTATTTTGCACACTAATATTAAAAGTACTCTCTTTTATCTTGGTAATTGAATAGAGAGATTGAATAAAAGGAGCTGAAAATTGAAAAACTAAAATAAAAATTATCGTCCAGAAGGCAAGAAAGAATTTAAGTTTAAATTGACTAAACTTGTCAGCAAAAGTAGGTTTTTTTATTACAATACCGGGAGAAGAATCCATACATTCCTAACAAAAACTAGTTTGAATTAATGGATTACCAGATTAGAGCTAAAAAGGGAAAAAAATGATAAATTTTACACGTTAATTGGGCCTGTGATTTTGCACAGGCCCACGAATGAAATCGACAACTTTGGCCAATTGAATTATAAAGTAATACCAAAAACTTCAGGTAAAAACTTTTGCTCTAAATTCTCTGAACTTGTTCCAATTTTAGCAGCAATTTTCTCTAGTACTTCTGACTTAGACTTTGAATCTTGAGAAGCTAAGGCCAATTCCTCAAAACTTGCCCCAGTTAAACTTTTAAGATCACCCAAGATAGAAAGTTGGTCTTCTTTTGTTAGTTCACCATTACTATGTGAAAGCATTTTCTCAATTTTAGATCCTAAAGTGACCATAGACATAGATGTTTCAAGACTTACACTATAAGCAAAAGAGACTCTTGCTGCTTTTTCATAAAATTTCAATTTCTCCTGTTCTTTAGACATTAAACTTACGTCAAAAGATCCCAATTCATCTTCATAAAGATATCCTGAATTTCGACCTTCGTAATAACCTGAGGTGTTTCGGTAATCGACAACTTCATAATCATTTCCATAGCTATCACCATTGACTCGTCCAGATAAAATATCTCCACGTTCAATCGACCGAAATTCAGAGGCAACCGCAGTATTATTAGAATAATAATCATAATAAACAATTGTTCTTACATAATTTAAACTCACAGCTTTATATTCACTGAATTTAGAATCCCAAATAACAAACCATTTCTCTTGTCCAGGCTGTTGCGAACGAAGAGTTTCATTCGTGTAAAGCTTTACACTAGAAGTATATGTTCCATCGTTAGTATTTAATGCGGCCACAAACTCTGAAGCCAAAATATTTGGAGAGGACTGACTTCCGTAAGTAGAAGTGCTTGATCCACCACCTACACCTCCACCGCTTATTCCCCCAACACTACCACTGCTGCTGCTACTGCTACCGCCGCCACCACCACTACAACTAGTCAGTGCCGCAAGGATTAACAAAGATGATAATTGACATAAAAATTGAAATCTTTTTTTCATAATTCCCCCAAATTCAACTGACTGTTGAACATTGATTTAGAATTATCATTCACCTATTTTTAAGTCGACTAAAAGATTTAGACAGTAAGTCTTTAATATATTATGAGAGTCAATTGGAATATTTTGGCCCCAATCCTGGTAGCAATTTGGGACTGATTAGGCTTGAAAAGCATGTTTTAATCGTTTTAAAACATCCGCAAGTGAATCAAAAACTTCTACTTTTTCAGTTTTATCGATATCACCTAATGGATAATTTCCTCTAACTAAAAAAGTGGTTGGCCCATCTATCTTTAGGATGTCAGTTGATTTATCTCCAACCATATAAGAATTATACAGATTAATATTATATTTTTTTTGAGCCTCTATCATCATTCCAGGATTAGGTTTACGACAAGAACTATCGTATTCAGTACAATAAAACCAATCCGTAACTTTACAGTTTTTAGATTTTAAATATTCATTCATTTGAATATGCAAATCTATGACATCGCTTTCTTGATACATTCCTTGGGCAACCCCTGATTGATTTGTTAAAACAATGACCAATAAATCTTGGGCATTGGCAAATTGAATTAAGTTAAAAATTCCTTCCACCCATTCTATTTCCTCGAAGCGAAATACATAGGATTTATCGATATTAATAATTCCATCTCTGTCCAAAAAAAGGGCCGAACACCTGTGATTACTGTGAGAAATGTGATTCATTTTTTAACCTTAATTGAGCAATTTATTTTATAGGCCGGGGTTGTGAATTTATTCATAGGCTTAACTCTTAGTTGCAAAGACACTTTACCTATAGATATCTCAATCGAGCTGGCCAATTCTTTAAGAGGTAAAATTTGATAATTATTTTGATAACTCGAAAAAAATTCAAAACTATTTTTTATTGAAATATTTTTAAAGTTGTTTTCATGATGAAAACACGTCACTTGGATAATTTCAGAATGGCTAAAACCACATAAAGCAGCCAGTGACTGATAAAACTTATCATTATCTAATTCTTTCAATTCATTTAATAGTTCAGAAAGTTTAAGTGCCACACGGTGGTAATTTTGATGAACAATGGTTTTCATCTCTGGAGAAAGCTCACCCGGAAGCTCAGTATATTTTTGAGTCCAGTCAGAGTTAAAACAACCTGTAAATTCTCGATCAATATGAGAATAAAGGCGATGTCCCATTATTAAAAATGATTCATCGACAACTTTATTTAACTCAGCTTGTAGTTCAGTCACAACATTTCCAAAAAAAGAAAAATATTTAACAAGAAAGCTTTTAACGCCTGCACTTTTAGTATTTGTATAACTATGGTCCTTACTTAATTTCAAACTAAAGACCATATGTTTCGTAGCTTCTTCTTTTGTTTTTATAACTCCTACAATATCCGTTTCATTCCAAAATTTATTATCAGTAGTAGACATTAGCTTCCCAATGACTCTCCATTCAAGAAATGTAAATTTTGCCAAGCTTGCATCATTCCAAATTGTTTTTACTGTAAGCTTTGAAAGTTCAGGAAGTGACTGAAGCAGTTGACCGTCATGTGAACGGATTAAATCTTCATAACTTTTTAATTTATTTTTAAAATCTGAGTCTAAATTAAGTAAGAAATGATCTTCTAATCCAGAAAGCTTTGCGAGTCCCTGAGCGACTAAAAATTCAAACAAATTACCTTTGCATTCATTGAGAATTGCTTCTTTTTGCATTTGATTACTATAGTCAATATTCTTCATAAAATTTTAATATTTAATTCTTTTCAAACAGTAACTCAATCACTAAACTAATTAAAACAAAGAAACGAACGCTTTGCATATATAATATCAAAGCCTCAAGGAAGAAAATGAATTCATTTCCTTCATTACTTGAAAGTATCAACGATCTCAATAAATCTCAGATCGACGGGCTTATTTCCCTTGCAAATAAATTTAAACACCGTGAAAGTGAATCAAGTTTATTTACCTATCGACGTCCGATTATTGCCACTTCTTTTCTCGAAAACTCAACTCGGACAAAACATTCTTTTGCCATCGCAATCCAAAAAATGGGTGCCATTTATATCGATTTTAATGCAGAAACCTCAAGTTTAAAAAAAGGGGAAAGCCTTGAAGAAACATTTCTCACTCTTTTTAACCAAGGTGTGAATCTATGTATCTTTAGATCTAATATTTCAAATCAGTTGGCACAATTCAAAGAATCTCCACCACTTAAAATCATAAATGGTGGCGATGGTATTAATGAACATCCTACTCAAGCACTTTTAGACCTCTTCACACTTCTAGAGCACACTCCTGATCTCCAAGGAAAAACACTTGCCATTTTTGGTGACAATATCCACTCTCGAGTTGGGCATTCGCTAATTAAACTTTTGCCTCAATTTGGAATGAAAATTATTCTTTGTGGGCCAGAGCACTTTCTTCCCAAAAAACAAGACTTACCTCCAAATATTGAATTATCCAATAACCGCGATGATACATTACTCAAATGCGATTTTATTTATCTTTTAAGGATTCAAAAAGAAAGACACGATAGTGTTGAAGTTCCACTAAAATATCAAGAAAATTTCGACTATTTAGAAACTTTTGGAGTAACTCTCTCAAAACTCAAAAACTTACAAAAGTTTATTCCTGTCTTTCATCCAGGGCCAGCCAATATTGGTGTTGAAATAGATTCAGCTCTTATTAAATCATCTTTATACAACGGTTATCTACAAGTTCAAAATTCCATTCCTGTGCGAATGGCGATCATTCAATCAATGCTCGTAAACAACGATAAAAATATTGGGAATATTCATGGAGAAAAATTTTAATCAGGCCCTCAAAACGTCTGTCGCTTATCTTCATTTTGAAGATGGAACTACTTTTAAAGGATTTGTTAATTTAGATTCTCAAAATGAAAAATTAAAACAAGGAATTTGGGGAGAATCTGCTTTTACCACAGGGATGAGCGGCTACCAAGAGACCATAACTGATCCATCTTTTCTAGGTCAGCATATAATTTTCACCAATGCTCATATTGGTAATTATGAATCAAATTTTAATGTTGCTCAATCGAAAAAGAGTTTTGCAACTTGTCTTATTGCTCGCAATTTCTCTTATAACGAATGCCTCGCTAATATTGGAATTCCACTTTTTTCAGGAGCAGACACGCGAGCACTCGTAAAATATCTCACTTCAAAAAAATCAACTTCTCATAAATCTGTTTTAACTTTTAATCCATTGACTCCTAGTGCTCTTGAATTTAGTAATGCTCGACTAATAACCGACGATCTTCATCTCGTGTCTCAAAAAGAAAAAATTATTCACCGAGAAGGACCCAATCCAATCGTCGTATTAAATTATGGAATCAAACAGGCAATTATCGACCAACTCTTATTTCTTGGTTTTCCCTTAGTCTCATTACCTCATAATGCTAAAGCCAGTGACATAATTGCCCTCAATCCAAGGCTTCTATTTTTATCTAATGGCCCTGGAGACCCAAGAAATTATCTTCAAGAAATTACAGTTGTTAAAGAATTACTCCACAAAAATATTCCGATAAGGGCCATTTGCCTTGGTATCCAATTAATTGCAAGGGCCTTGGATATTGAAGTAGAAAAACTTCCATTTGGTCAAAGAGGGGCCAATCATCCTGTAATAGACCATGTCACAAATAAGATTGTGATTACTTCCCAAAATCATGGATACGCTTTAGAAACAAAATCTTTTCAGCAGAAGAAAAATAAAAATATACTCAATCGAGAATTATATATTCAGCATACTTCCCTTTTTGACGACTCCATCGAATCAATCGCTTCAACTGATCATTTCATAAAAGCAGTTCAATACCACCCGGAAGCAAACCCCGGTCCTCATGATGCTCATGATTTCTTTTTAGAGATCAAAGATTACTTAAATGGATTAATCAAATCGCCAATTGAAACAAAAAAATTATTTCCCTTTAATAAACTCACGACGCGCTTAAAAAAAGAAACTCCCTATAAACGCATTCTTTTGATCGGCTCAGGTCCAATAAAAATTGGACAAGCAAGCGAATTTGATTACTCAGGAACACAGGCCCTCAAAGCTCTCAAAGAAGAAGGCATCGATGTCGTTCTTCTTAATTCAAATCCTGCGACAATAATGACTGATCCAGAAATGTGTACTCGAACTTATATAGAGCCCATTACCAAAGAAACGATAAAAAAAATTATTTTGAAAGAAAAAGTCGATGCTGTACTTTCAACTATGGGTGGTCAAACCGCACTTAATTTATGTGTTGAACTTGAAGAGGAAAATTTTCTAAAAGCTCATAACGTTGCCTTATTAGGCGCCAATGTCGATACAATCAGAAAAACTGAAGACCGAGCTCTCTTTGCTTTAGAACTTGATACTCTTGGATATCAAACAGGTAAAAGATTTACGGCCAAAAGTGAATCTGAAGCTCTGTTAATGGCCCAAGAATTAGTAAAATTTCCGTTAATTATAAGACGAGATTTTGCATTAGGTGGAAAAGGAGCAGCTCTCGTTTATAATACCAATGAACTTAAAGAAGTTTTTACTTCAGATATAAAATTTCCAATAACTATGGAAAAATCTTTAGTTGGTCAAAAAGAAATTGAACTAGAAGTTATGGTTGATTGCCAACGCAATGGTGTAATCATCTGTTCAATTGAAAACGTCGATCCTTGTGGTATTCATACTGGGGATTCTATTACAGTTGCACCGGCCATGACGATCAGTGACCGCTGTATGCAAAAGCTTCGAACCATGACTCTGACGATTGCTAAACATATGGGTGTTGTTGCAGGGGGGGCCAATGTCCAGTTTGCTATAAATGAAAATAATGAAGATGATATTACAGTCATCGAAATGAACCCTCGCGTATCGCGCTCTAGTGCATTAGCTTCAAAAGCAACTGGTTATCCGATTGCTAAAATTTCCGCCCTCTTGTCTATTGGGTATACCTTAAAAGAAATTCTCAATGATATTACTAAAGCTTCACCAGTTGCTTTTGAGCCGACACTTGACTATGTCGCTTTGAAAATTCCTATTTTTCCATTTAGTAAATTTCCAAGTTCCTCACAAAATTTAGGACCGCAAATGCGATCTGTTGGGGAAGTTTTAGCGTTGGGAGGAAGTTTTTCAGAAGCTTTTTTAAAAGCACTAAGAGCTCTTGAGATGGGCTTAGAAATTCCAAGCTTAACACAACTCAAAGCCACTCCTGTTGATATGGATTTAAATTATATTACAAAAAGACTTCAAACACCAAGAGAGCTGTCTTTACTGACAGCTCTTGAAGCACTTCGGGCCGGAATGAGTGTTGATGAAATATATAAGCACTCTAAAATCACTAAATGGTTTATTGAGCAAATGGAAATTTTAGTTATTGCAGAAAAAAACCTAAAACAAAACCTTTCTATTTTTAAAAATCCAGAGGCAATTTGGGAAATTAAAAAATTAGGTTTCTCTGATAAGCATATTGCACTTTTATCAAATAAGTCTCAAAAAGATATTTTAGAATACCGATTCCTTCATAAAATATTCCCCGTTTATAAAGCAGTAGATACTTGTTCAGGTGAGTTTTTTGCAGAAACACCATATTTTTATTCTACCTATGCTGAAGTTAATGAAGCTATAACTTTAAGTAATATTGGTAAGTCGGTGGCCATTTTAGGATCTGGTCCAAATCGGATCGGTCAAGGTATTGAGTTTGATTATTCTTGTGTCAAATCTTGTGAGCGTCTCAAAGAACAGAAAATTCTCTCAATTATGATCAATTCTAATCCTGAAACTGTTTCAACCGATTACGACAGCTCAGATCGACTTTATCTCTCTCCTCTTTATTCCGAAGATTTATTTGATATTCTTCTTAACGAAAAACCATTTGGTGTTATTGCTTCATTTAGTGGGCAAACAGGAATTCAATTAAGAGAAAACCTAGAACGAAGTTTCAGGCAAGAATTATTTAAAATTAATTTTCTAGGACCAACTTGGAAAATCTTAGAAATGACCGAGGACCGAAAACAATTTAGTGAACTTACTAAAGGAACTCTCCTCTCGCATACTCATTCAATGGAAATTTCAGGTAAGAAAAATTTAGTCAATGCAATGATTGACATTGGGCTTCCAGTTATCATTCGTCCCTCTTTTGTCATTGGCGGCGAATCAATGTATATTTTTTACTCACATGAAGATTTAAATGAACTACCAAAAGCATTTAAAGATCAACTGCAAGATGGAACTGCAACTTTCCAAGTAGAAACATATCTTGAAAATGCGATTGAATACGACGTTGATTTAGTTCGTGACCAATTTGGGAATTTTTCTTTTGCAATTTGTGAACATATAGAGTTTGCCGGAGTTCATTCTGGTGACTCAGGAATGATTACGCCTCCTGTTGTATTAACTCAGAAAAATTATAATGATTTAAAAACAATTTCTTTTGAGATTGCCAACAAACTTGAAATTGTGGGTCCTATTAATTTTCAATTCGCCATCAAAGAAGGAAAAATTTATTGTATTGAAGCTAATCCCAGAGGTTCTCGGACTCTACCATTTTTAAGTAAAGCCTATAATATTTCAATTCCAAAAATTGCCACAGATGCAATGCTAGGACTAGAAATTCAAAATACAGAGCAAACAAACACTGGTTACTTTAGTGTAAAGCAATCGACTTTTCCTTTTGATCGATTTGTTCAAGACAATATTTTATTGGGTCCAAAGATGAGATCCACTGGTGAAACAATGGGAATTGACCGCGATAAAGAAAAAGCTATCTTAAAATCTTATCAGGGTAATTATCCAAACTTAGGCTCGAAAGGAAAAATTCTTATTAGTCTTGCAGACAATACTAAAGACACAATCCTCCCTTATATTAAATCACTTTTTAAAATTGGATTTACTTTTGTTGCTACTCGTGGAACTTGCGAATATATTAAACAGCAAGGAATTCCTTGTGAAATTGTTAAAAAAATTTCCGAAGACGGCATGAACATTCTTGAAGTCCTCAAAGAAGAATCAATGAAAATGGTTTTCAATACCCCACAAAACCAAGGTCAATCGCAAAATGATGGTGAGCATATTAGAAACTCGGCCATTGCATATGCAATTCCATGTTTTACAAGACCTGAAAATATAAGGGCCGTGGCAGAAGCTCTTATTGGTTCACATGATAGTGAAATTTTACCTCTGGCACTTCAAGAGATGAAAAGATGAGTTTAAATAAAACTATTGTAGCACTTGATCAAATGACAATTGAAGAAATTGAAAACTTTCTTTCACTGCCTGAGAATACATTAGAAACTGTAAAAATTGGATTAGAACTTTTTGTCAAACATGGACCTGAACTTGTCATAAAAATTCATAATCAATTCAAAAAGAAAATTTTTCTTGATCTTAAACTTCACGATATCCCTATAACTGTTTCGCGGGCAATTTATTCATTAAAAGATTTGCCAATAGATTTTTTAACAGTTCATTTAAGTGGTGGTGAAGAAATGCTAAAATCTGCACTACTTGAGGCAAGAAAAAGCATTCCCAATTGTAAAATAATGGGAGTTAGCTTTCTAACTTCTTTAGAAGCTAAGGATTTAAATTCTCTATTTGGTATAACTAATCCTGAAGTTGCATTTTTAAGACTTTTTCAAATGGCCAATAAGACAAAAATTGATGGTGTTATTTGCTCACCACAAGAAATAGTACTTCTAAAAAAAGATTTTCCAAATTTACTTGCAATTACACCGGGGATTCGTTTCATAGATGAGATAAAAGCTGAAATAACTCAAGACCAAAAAAGAGTCTCTACTCCACAAGAGGCAATCAACTTAGGAGCAGACTATATTGTAATTGGCCGCTCATTAACTCAAACTAAGAACCTTAGACAGCGCCTCCTAGAATTAACTTAATTAATGATTTTGATATCACTAGATTATTAAGAAATTTTATTTAATAATCAATGATGGAAAATAAAATCAAAAATCTCCTAAAAAATGAAGTTGCTCATAAGGGACAAGCGTCGACATATTTCTTTGCCTTTTTTGCAATATTTAGCTTTTTTTATGGTTATTCAATAAGTAAGTATTTATGGATAATCAAAATCACTTCTGTCATTTCACTTATTTCAACAATTATTCGCAACCGACTCAGCAACCGAATTATCAAGCAAAAAACAATTAATCAAAAAGAATGGATCTGCTTAAAATCTCTTATTTGGATCAATGGCATTTGTTGGGGAATAATTTTAAATACTGCATCTTTTGAATTACAATTAACAGGAATTCATTTTATTGTCGTCACAACTCTACTTGCAGGATTAGTCGGTGCCTCGATCGTAACAATTTCTTATTTCACTGAATTATTTATTCCATTTCAAGTCGCTATTTTGTTACCTCAAATTATTATTATTGTTTATTATTATTATTTTAATTCCCAACACTTAAACAATCTTCCATTGATAGTTTTATATATTCTCTATTTTCTTTATCAATTGAAAGCCTTTAAAACTTATCGATTTGAATTAGTAAAACTATTTAAATACCAAATCACTTTAGAAAATAAAAATAAAAAACTTAAAGAAAGCCAAGAGGCACTTCTCAATCAATCAATACTCTTGGCCCATACATCTAGGCTCGGGGCCATAGGTGAAATGTCAGCAACAATTGCCCATGAAATAAATAATCCAATTGCAGTTGTTAGCGCCAGTTCAAAGATGATTATCAGAGAGTCTGCCAAGAATGATATAAATAGAGACGTTTTAAATCTTAATACTGATCGAATTAATCGTTCTGTTTCAAGAATTGTTAATATTGTTAAAGGTCTACGAAATCTCTCTCATCAATCTGACCATCTGCCTAAAGTTGATTTTAGTTTAAATGAAATTATCGAAGATACTGGTTTTTTCTGTAGTGAGCTGTTAATTTCACAAAATATAAAATTAATTATTGATACAGTTCCTGAGGCAAGTATTTTTTGTCATCCGGTTCAAATCTCACAAGTTCTGATTAATTTAATAAAAAATGCTTCTGAAGTAATCACTGAAGAGTTACCAGAGATTGAAAAATGGATTCGCATTCAATTTCTATTAGATCAAGATTTAATTAAGATATTTGTATCTAACGGAGGTCCAAAAATTAAATCTGAAATTTGTGCCAAAATATTTGAACCTTTTTTCACAACAAAAAAAGTTGGAATCGGAACCGGGATAGGATTAAGTATTTCTAAAAAAATTGTTATAGATCACCAAGGAAAAATTTTCATTGATTTAAATTTAGAAAACACAACATTTGTTTTAGAATTTAAAAACTCAATCATTAATACTCAAGTATCCCAGTAAGCTTCTTCTAAACTTTCTTCTCTAGCTGGTAAACCTTTAACCAAACGAGGAGAATTTTGTTTCAATACCTCAAAACTTGCTCGATTTGAATATTTGCTTACTTGATGTATAGATGAATATGTTAGGTAAAGCACTGAATGCTTAGGTGAATTGGGAGTGACCTGACGGTGATACGTATTTGAAGCAATATCATGTAATAATGCCGAGAGGGCCGCATCGCCTGCTCCATTAGTATTTTTTATAATACCAGGTCCACCCATATAGGGATTAATATGAGTATATATTTTAAGTGGATTTTTACAATCTTTCTTCATCATTGCTCTGGAATACTCAAATTTATTATATTCAGCAATAGACTTTGAATGAATCATATCTTTTGTTTCTCGTTTGCTTAATTCATCAACATGCCCGCCCAAATAGAGCCCTCGAGCACCAACTGTTAATAAAACCATATCGCATAAATTAAGAATCTTATCACATGCTAGCAATGGGTCTACTTCATCAACTAGTGAAAAAGCTTCATCTTCATTCATCGCACAAATTGTAACAAAATCTTTAATAAACTTTATAAAGAATTCTTTTTTTGACGAAATCAATGTACTTGTTCCCAGCGAAAGAACGACAGGTACATTATATTTTTTTGCCACTTCGCAGGCTTTTAAATTTGCTAAATACATTGAACTAGAATCATCTCGAAGCGAATATGCCGAAACTAATAAAGCAGCAGCTCCCTTAATTAAATCTTCAGGTATATAGTCTGGAGAAAGTTCATTCATAATTCCTTTACCGATAGCAAATGATCGTTCACGGTCAGGAGTTAATAAGCATAAGGCCCTACCCATTGGGCCATCTACCGGCTTTAAATATGAAAAATCAACAAAGGAGTTTGTAGTGCAAATATATTTAAAAGCATAGTCGCCAACAGAAATATTTTTTGAAATGGCACCCAAGGCAACAGAACGTGAATCAGAAAGAACACTGTAATTATGGAGCGTATTTCCAATAGCACCGCCAGCATATTCTCCAATAATAGAATTACTTTTTTTTAATTCCAGATAGATTTCTTCAACTATCTGATCTGACAAAACGGCAGATTCACCTTTTTTAATTCCAAATTTAGAAATGAATGAAAAATCAACATTTGCTTCAATATCGACAATTAATTGGTCTATACCTACCAGGTAAACTGATCCCCTTTCAGAAAAATCTAGGTCGAAAGGTATTCTAACTGATTCTGCAACTGGGAAGTAATGCTTTGTCTTTCTTTTGCCTGGAAATTTCAAGGAATGCCCCTTATAATTTATATTAATGTTAACAAAATTGAATATCCTTATTTTAGGATGTATTTTTTTATTCGTCACTCCCTATATTGCTAGAGGCTCATCAGAGTCTGAATCCTCTAGTAGTATAAATGGACCTCAATCAGCAAGAGTTGTTGTGACTAGGGCCATCGTTTATTCTGATGAAAATATGAATAGCCCATTAGGGTATATATCTAACGGAAAACTTATTTCAGTTGGAAATCCTCGAAAAAAAAATCCTGACCTAGTTCCGATTGTCGTTTATGGAAGAATAGCTTTTATCGAACTTAAAAATATTCATTATGAAAATGCCTCAGTTGAAGCTATGAATTCAAAGCGAGGTGCACCTAAAGAACATAATATCGATATCACATTATCAAAAATTGAAGAAAGGTTATCTGAAAATAATTCAGTTTATTTCTCTATTCAGCAATTTTCGTCAGGACAAGAAACTCAAAATTTAGTTAATTCAACAGATGGAGTTCTTAAAGATAATTTTTTAGGTTTTGGAATATATCTTTTTCATCGCCAGATTGGAGGAAAAATTTTCTGGGGTGCTGGATATGAATATAATAGTCTCACAACTCAAAATATTAAACTTCCCATTTATATGTTAAACCCAAACATAGGATACACGGTTCTTAGAAATCCTCTTTTTTTAGTCGATTTAACATTGGCCCTCGATTTCTCAATTAGCGCTCAATTTAAAATCAATGACAAAATTGAAAGAGCAGCTTTTATGTTTGGGCCTCAAATGGGAGGCCGTATAGCATTTTTTCCAACTCTAAAATATCATCCATTCGGCAGTATTAGTTATAGAAATTATAAAGTTTACAATGCCGAAAACCTTGTCGATGAAAATGGTGTAATCGTTGGCGGTATTACTAAAATTTCAGGTATCAATTTGAATATTGGAGTGGCACTTGAATTCTAAATTTTATTGCTGAATTAGTAACTTATCTGCGTCATCAGAATTTGTTTTTTTCTCTTTAGCCTTATCCAAATAAAAATTTATTTTATCTGCGGGAGTTGCAAAATTTCCCTCAAACTTTGGTTTATTCGTTTGAGATTCTTCATTTTTTACTTCATTTTCAAGTTCTTCTTTCATTTGACGTTTGAGCTTAACATCCGCATTTTCAATTAACTCTTCAGTTCCAGTTGAAAAACTAGAACCAAATTTTTTGTAAGCATAATCATAAAATGGTTTTAAGAATTTTAAATTTGATTTTCCTCTCTCTAAGAATAAAATAATAACTCTTACAAAATCACGATTATTTAAATCATGAGACCATGCAGAATATAAATAGGTCATTCCTTGTTGATCAACTCTTTTTCCATAGGTAATACTTTTATAATGAGCATAAATAGGAATTGCTGAATCAGTAGTACTATTTTTAAAATAAGTTTCTTTTAAAATCTTTTCTCTAAAATGTTCCGCTGTAATATTGTCAATTTTCGTCCTAATAGTCATTGAATAAATAATTCCATTTTCATTTAAATACAATCTCTCTAGTAAATATTTTGGGTCATCACTTACTAATTCAACTAATCCATGATTAGTAACTTTATCATATGAAATACGAGTGGTTTTTGAAGGAAATAATAAATTTCGATTATATAAGATAAATAAATTATAAACTAAATCGTTATATGTTACTTTCCTTAACATGAATAAAGATTCAAAGAAACTTTTTCCATCATTTGAAGGAAGTGAAAGTTTTTTTGAAAAAAGATCTCGCCATATTTCATCTTGTAATTTTCTAGAAATATGATTTTTAAATACAGGTAATAAAAACAACTGTTGATTTCCTGTCGTCATATCAAGCTTATAAATTTTTTCTTGCATAAAAGAAAATAAATCAGCATTTTTACCATCGAGAAAACTTCCACCTAACCTAGGCCCCGTGGTTTCAATTTTAATCGTTGGAATAAGTGAAAAAATGGGATGATTCAGGGGAATTGGCATTACAAAATTAGAAAAATGAAACATTGTATAAAGACCTGAGTCTTGCCTTGCAGATCCTAACTCACTTTTGAATCGAAACTCTTGTCCATCATATAAGGCAGAAATAGTGGGTTTCATTTCCAGAAATCGAGTAGAAACACCTTCAGTTAAGGTAAGCGTGTAAATGTGGTAAGGGGCAATTGCAAATAGAGCAACTGTAAAGACGATTAAACCAACCAATACAATCAAGAATAGACTTTTTTTAAGCATAGACTACTTATCGTAAATAAGTCTTTAGAAGTTTAAAAATTGATAGAGAAAAAAGGACTTAATACTTAAATCGGTAAAGAAGTTCCTCAACTATTATAACTACTAACCGAAAGGTATAATAGTTTACAGTTGGTAACTCCAGTCAAGGCTGAATATTATGAAAAATTTATTACCTCAGATGATTTTTATTCTTTTTACATTAGCATCTTGTGATTCTCCTCGATCACAAAGGGCCTTAAGCTCAACTTATAATAATGGACTTACGAGCAGCGGAAACATCGCAACCGTAAATCTTGACAACACTAACTCCTCTTCGACTTCTACAACCTCAACAACAACGACAGGAACTACTAATTCAGTGATTCCATCAGATGCTACGCAATGTAAATTTGCTACAGATGGAGTTACAGGTTTTGAATCTACTAGTACTCACTTAGGTGAATATACTCTTTGCCAAAGCTCTACAGATAAAAATACTGCTTATTTCCAATTAAAAACACCACCAACTGGTAGTAATGGTGATGTAAGTATTTGTTTAATTCCTACGACAAGCAGTGGTTCAAATTCAATTTATGTTGGAAATCCAATGTGTGGATATTTTAAAGATCCAAAATCAGTGAGAAAAATTACATTTATAAAATATTCTCAATACTCAAATGCTACAATTACTGGTGTACTATTTTTTAAAGATTTGAGCTGGTATTACCCTGTTTACAATAGCTATATGATGACTTTAGATGCTTACAAGACTTGTATGAACATGCTTGCCTATGGAAATACTGCATACTGCTCTTCTTTTAAACAAGTTGGCCAATATGTATTTAAACAATTTTAAAATTCAAAATTAGTTTTGTAACAATCCTGAAACTTTTTTTCCAACCCTAAAATGAGAATATAATTCTAAGTCATTAGTTGGAAACGCTAATACGGGAAAAACACTCACTTCATTAGTCTCTGTTGATTCTTTTCGTTTTAAGCACGAAATAATATAATAAAAATTATTATTATCTAATAAGATAGACTTTATATAATTAAAAAACAAATCACCTTCATTGTCTTTTGACTCAAAAACCTCATCTGGATTTTCAAGAGTTTCTGAAAAAAAAGGTTCAAAATTAGAAAATTCTTCAAAAGATATATCATTATCTTTTCTTTTCACTAGTAAATCTGCCAATAATTTAGATTTTTTATTTTCTAATAATTGCATAAAAATATAATCATCTTCTGTTAATTCTATACTTTCACTAGGTGGTAATTCTTCGTTAGTATCTTCACTTTTTGCAAAAGTGACTGACATAATTTTTTCACCAAAACGAATTTCAGAAAGTAATAGAAACGAATTAGTTTGTGTCACTAGTAAAACAAAAGAAGCCGTCTCTTCATAGACTTTGCAAATAATAATTCCATATGAATTATTAAGCTGCTTAATATAAGTAAAAGTTTCTTCACCAAGCTCGTTACTTGCTTTCCATATTTCATCTGGGGCTTCTAATACTGTGTCTACGAGTTCTTTTTCGGGCAAAGATTTTTGACAATCTTCTAATTCTAAATTTAGTCTTTTTCTTGAAAGTTTTTCACAATTTTCAAAATATTTTATTAATGGTTGATAAAAATCTTCAATACAAGATTCAGAACAAAAGCCTTTTGAACTTTTTTCTTCAACAAAAAGAAGTTTCTCTATTGATGAAATAATTGTTTTACATTCACAACAGTAATAGAGATTTTTATTAAAATTCATTTGTTATCTTCACTATATTTTTTTATAAAGTTAAACTTAAACCGGCAAAAAGAGAATTAGAATAAGCACCATGCAAATCAAATATTTTAGCTTTTGCTAAATCTTGTGTAGATTTCGGTTTATTTGTTCTAAAACGAGCTCCTAATTCGAGACTTATGGCCGGTGCTATAATTAAACTTAGCTTTGGAGATAGAGTAGAAAAACTCACATTTTTCATTAAATAATTTAGACGTGTTGTTTCACTAGATTGATTAATTTTAAATGTTTCAGCTTCTAATTCAAATTGAATGTCACTTGAAACCATCCATCCCCCGCTAATTGAAATACGAGTTATATTACCAAGGCTTAAATCAAGTGAATTTTTTGGAGTTCCTGGCATAGTCATTTCATAGCCAAGTCCAAGTCCAAAAGTCCCAAATCGTTTTGTAGTTTCAAATCCAAAAATTTTATCATTTCTTGAGCTACCTAAGAGTGAACTACTTGACATCTTTGCTCCGCCATAAAAATCGAGGCGGGCCTCATCATTAACTGAACCAAAATGTAGCCAATTAAAACCAATTATGGCCTTTGGATTTCCCTGGTTAGAACCCACCTTAGTATTAGCGTTCCAATAGCTGACATCAAAATAAATATTAAACGGTGTCTGAAGATGCGTATTGAGATTTAAGACACCTACTTTTTCCGAATCGATAGTAAGAGCTTCATAATCACTACTGAAAGAAAAATCCGATTTCCATAACATTGATCTAGATTCTTGAACTGGGGCCTGAGTCTTTCCATTTGTCTTGGCCGGTTGATTGTCACTATAATCTACAATTGAATAAGCTGGTGCACAGAATGAAAATGAAATTATAACTATTAAACCAATAAGAAATTTCATACTAATCCTTAATTATGAAAATACCTAAAAAATACAAGATATCGAACCCATTGATAGAATACCTGCATTTTAAAAAAATATAAACAAAGCATTTATGCCCGACTAATATACTTTTAATTTATTTTTATTCTAACGTATTGTTTTTTTAAATAAGTTGTTGTTACGGAAAGAGTTACCTCTCCATTTAAATAAAATATTTGAACTAATATATAGAAGTGCAGAACTTTTTTGTTGGAGGATTTTTGGAAATAAACTATCGCCCTGAAGAATCAATGAGAGCGCTAATTCATCTTGGAACACAGGGACACTATCCCCTGTTTCACGAACTATGGATGAAAGATCCTGAAATAATGGCGAAAAAATTTCATAAGATTACTGGTGGCGAACGGGCCCGGGCAAAAAAACTTTTTCAAAGAGTATCTAAACATAGACAGTTGGAACATAAAAAAACTGTTTTATTATCAATGGATGATAACGATAGATTGTTATTTATGAAGGCATTTTTTAAATTAGTAGAAGGTAAGATCCTAGATTTAAAACCAGAGATTCATTAATTTTGATAAAAAAACATATCTTACTATTAACGTATTTTTATTCAAGCTTGGTTTTTAGTGAGTATCGAGTTTTTCAATACTATGTCAGACCTAAAATACAAAATTTAACAGCTGTCGCTGCCGAGTTAGTCACCTCAACTCTTAATCCTATTGCTTATGTCGCCTATCATGGTGGAAATGAATCCATAGAAGTTAATTTACTACGTTCTTGGCAATGCATGGGTGATACTTCTAAAATTCCAGTATGCACACTCGCTGAAAACTTAGACTTAAAGAGTACTCCAAGTTTACAATCGGGAGTGAAACCATGAAAGTTTCTGAAAGTAATTCTGAATTAATTGATTATTCTAAAAAACTTAATGATCGGTTAAAGAATCAAACAATAAATAAAGAAAGAGAAATAGAAACAATCAAATCAATTTATGAAAAACGAATTGATGACACTAAAATTGAAGGTGAAGACCGCTATATTAGTGCACTCAAAAAAAATGATGAGCAATTAATTGGTGCATCAAAAGATTATGAAGATAAACTCAACGGCTATAAAGAGAATCTTGAAAAAACTCAAAAAATGATAAACCAAGAAGAGAATTCTTTAAAATTGGATCAAACCCAAAAGATGGAAACTTCAAAAGATCAATTTAGAAGCAATATCGACAATCAACTTCGAAATGCCTCAGAGCAACAAAATATTATAAATCAACAGACACAAAATAAACTCAATGCCATTAATGACTCTACTCGAATGCAAAGAAATCATTTAGAAATGAAAGCCAATACTGAAATCAATAATCTTTCTAATGAGTACAATCAAAAGGGCCTATCTACAGAACGAGATTTTAGGTCAAATCTAGATAATAATATTCGTGCACACCAAGAAGATTTAAATCTTCAAAAAAATGAATTGCGAAAATTAATGGATAAAAATGCTGAAAAAAATAAACGCATAGAAGACGAAAAATTAAAAGTTCAGACCAATGAACTCAACTATCTTGATCTTCATCAAAAAGACCTGATTACCCAAAAACAAAATGATTTTAAAGTACGTTATGAAAATATGGTTAAAGAAAATGAAGCAATTTTAAGCGAACTTAAAACCCATTTCGACAAAGATGTCAAAAAGTTGGTAGTTCAAAATGCATCTCAAAAAAACAATCTAACAAATAAAATTGAAGATAGTTTTTATCGTGTTGAAACACTAAAGCCTGAAATTCAAGACAATCCCAAAGAAATGCTCGTTTCAATTGAAGTCCCCGAGCACGAAAAAGAAAATGTACATTTATCGGCTCATGGCAGAGTTGTTAAGTTGACTTTGACTCGGAAATTCAGTGATTCAATTGCTGATGAATTTGGCGGGACAAATAAATCAACACGGACAGAATTATTCAGCAAAGATTTTCCAACTAAAGATATACTTAATTCTAAAGAGATTACTCAAAAATATGAAAATGGCATATTGAGTTTTAAAATTGCAAAACTCTAATCATCGTACGTCGTTGAATGAGTTGCCGAACTTCTATTAATAGTTTTGCTTTCAATTTGATGATAATGAACTTTTTCAACTTGAACTATATCTCGTAACTGATCCCCCATAATTCTCATTTTTTTAGGGTGTAAAAAAACATAAAAGTCGATATGACGTGTATTTTTTTCTTTATCAAGAATTTCTTCATGTAATTCATCAATTCGGTCTGTAATATTAAAAACAATTTCTTTGACTAAATTTTTAATGTCCCCTGCTGAGAGAATTTCTATATGGTAATACCGATGATTTTTTGTGGATTCGAATCCTTGATAAATTGGCCCAAGTAGTCTTAAAACCGAAAGTATAGTAAGTGTAAATATTGTGGCCATAATTGGAAAGCCATATCCAATAGTCATTCCGATTGCAGCGACGACCCAAATTGTAGCCGCAGTAGTAAGGCCTATAATATTGCCTTTATCTTGCATTATGGCACCAGCTCCCAAAAATCCAATTCCAGAAACTATTTGAGCAGGTATTCTTGCTGAGTCATAATCAATACCTCCCCCCTGGACGTGACCTAACATTGAAATGGCAGTGTAAAGCGTTGCTCCAAGGCAAATAAGAACATTGGTTTTGATCCCTGCATTTTTCATTTTTTGTTCTCGGTCATACCCAACCAAGCTTCCTAGAATGAGACCTGTGACAATTTTAATACCCATACCAAAATAAGGGTCGACTTGTCCTAAATGTTCTATAAAAACCGTATCGGTCGCAACCATAATTTCATCCTTTACTTAAAAAAACATTTTAGCTAAATCTCACTTATGCCTTTTATCAAGATAACCTTTTTGATAGACTAGTGAGAGTACTATTAATCTATTATAAGACCAATTTCCCAATTATGAAAAGACCACATCTCGTTCATTTTCTAGCAATAGTGACCGATGACTCGATAAATATCAAGGCATCTATCACTTTAAAGGAAAATTTAATTGCTCAAAATCTAGACCTCGATATTCCGACCCCAAAATTTCCTATTCAAGCCTTACGTTTACTAAATGCTTATCAATTCACGCTAAAAATCGTTGGTGTTACCAAAGATCAAAGAGAAATTTATAAAAAATCATTTGAATCTGATTCATTTGGTAATTTTAATTTTAAAATTCCAAAAACCCTCGAGAGAGACCAGATCGAAATCCTTCAATTATTTGAAGTCAAAAAGCACCGTGGACTTGAATTGCATCTAGGGACTTATATTCCACTTCGAATCTTTTCGCCTAAAAAAATTATTATCTGTGATTTTGACAAAACATTAGTTGATACCAAATACTCAACAACGAAAGAAGTTTATCGTTCCTTAACAAGACCAATGGCAGAAAATCCCACTGTCACTTCAAGTGTCAATATTCTACACCGCTATATTAAACTTGGATATCATCCATTTATACTTTCAGCTTCGCCTCACTTTTATGAAGATTCAATGAGAGATTGGCTTTTTAAAAATAATATATTTTCAGCGGGAATATTTCTAAAAGATTACCGCCATTTTTTTTCTTTTCTTGAAGGAGAATTAACGACTAAAGATTTAAAATTTCAAGGACTGTATAAACTCAATCATCTTTTAGATATCTTACTAATGACTGGAATACCTGATGAGCTTATTCTAATGGGAGATAATTTTGAGTCTGATCCTGCTATTTATTTAACTCTCGCTAAAATTCTCCGCGAAGACATTGATCCTTGGGTTATTTGGAATAATATAAAAGAACAAGATATTTTCCAGCTTAAAAAGAAGCAAAACTCGCAGTTTTTGAATAAAATTTATCAACTAGATAACTTACTTACTCGAAAGAGAAAGGATGTTGGTTACCAAAATCCTTCTAAAAAAATAATGATTAAAATATATATCCGTAAAAAATTTAAAAACGATGTAGTCATTTACCCTGAAGCTTTTGATAAACAAAAAAGTTACATTGATTTAATTGAAATGTACGACGGACTTTATCAAGAAGAATTTGATCTTTTAAAATCTACTCAAGAAAATAATGTAAATGGCGCAGATAATGCAATATAGCCAAGACTTAAATACAAACCATTTTGGTGAAACTTCATAGCTTTTGCTTCGTCTTGAAAAATTCCTTTAGTTAAAGGCAATTGAGAAAAATCAAATTTTATTATTTCTAAATAAACTCTAAAAACAGCGGCCAACAACATTGCAATATTTAACCATTGATTGCTTGCCCCATTAAAACCATTTACAATATTAAACATAGCTATCTCTCCAAGGAAAAATAAGATTCATGGATCTCATTACACTTATCGGTGATGCCGAAGAAAATTTTTACCAATTAGGCCTTCTTGACCGAGAAAGGGCAAAAGAAGTCCATCGTGACGTAAGATTGATGCTAAGTACCCCATGGAAACCTGTTAATAAGGCCATTGAAGAAGTCGCAAAATTAATTATAAAAAATTCAATTAAAAACAACCCTGATCATTTAAGTCAACTTAAGAGCTATAGTGAAGGTCTCGGAATAAAATTAGAAGAAACAATATATATTATGCTAATTCCGGAAATAGTCAGTTGCATGTCTAAATGGGCCCCGGGCTTAATAAAGGGAAATTTAGGTTGCTCAAGTTTTTTCATGAGAAATGAAAAAAGTGAAGTTGTCCATGGCCGCATTTTGGATTTTCCTCTCCAAGGCTCCTATGACCATTATGAAAGAGCGATTCTTTATGATTTAAAAGGAATGCCAAAAACTCTTGGATTTGGGGCCAGTGGTATTCCCTATCCTTCAATTACATTGATGACAGAAGGGGGAATGACTCTTTCTTTACATCAAAAATTTACTAATATTCTCAATAAAGATGGAACTTCAATCTTTGAAATTGTTTTAAATTTGATCAAAAATGCCAATGACAGAAATTCTGCAATCGACTTTTTAAAAAATCAACAAAGTATAACTACTTGGTGTCTTTATATTTCTTTTAAAAATGGAGATGTTCTGGCCGTCGATCTAATGGGGAAAGAACATTATTTTAATCAATTATCAATTCCCGACAATGATGTACTTTACTTTTGTAATCATTTAGAAAATAAAACACTCAAGCAAGAAGATTTTTTGCCAACAGGTTTTCACCAATATAATTTAATGCGTGAAGAAGTGGCCAATAAGAAAATTAAAGAGTTTAACAAACAAAAACATAAATCTGAACTTGAATTAATACAACTAATGGCAACCCCACTAAACCAAAAAGTTAAAACTCCAGGACACTATGAACATTATTTAATGGACAATATTACTCCTTCAAGTCTGACGGTCGTCACAATGAATCCAACGAGGGCCTCGGCCCTATACCTAGATGGACCTGCTCCTAAGCTTTACAGAGATAATATATTGTCTCTAAACGATTGTTTTAAAAATCCTACTCAAATTCAAATAAAAGCGAAAAATGTTAAAAAGAATAAAATGGCTTCGGACAACTACTATGAGGGACTTTCTTCTTTGATGAAAGCTCAAAAAGGATTTGATCAAAAAGATTCACAAAATGTTTACCACTACTTACAATTTGCAATTGATCACTTAGAAGATTACCCAGAAAAGTGCGTTGCTCAGTTTTATTTTTTAATTGCCCAATATATGTTCGAAACACATCAAAGAGTGCTTTTTAACCTTTTAGATGAGTTTAAAAATTTGGTTGATCATCTTCCCCAAACTCTTAATGATCACTGCTTACTCTTTATTGGTAGATTGGAAAGAATTCTTCAAGTAGCGAATACTTTAGAAGAAGACAAGATTATACACCCAAAATTACGAACACTTTATCAATTAGAATTAAAAATCCCAAGAATACTTTTCCATCCTACTACTAAAGGGATGATTATTCCAAGAGTTGATATTCTTGATGTTATTTATCTATACACAATCTAAATTCTTTAAAAAAAAGATAGCAAATCTCTCTTCTCAAGATTAAAAGAATTTAATTATCAGTACTTAGAGAATATTTTTTTTCAAGAAAAATATCATCAAGAAATTAAAAATTATTTCCGAAGATGAGGCACTACTTTCTAGGGAATATTCATGAAAAAATCAATTTACCTATTACTTTTTTTTATAATGCAAATTTGGGGAGATTTGAGTGCTAGTGAAAAAATTTGCCAATCAACTGCAGGTCAAATGCAAAGTATGAATATTTCTAATACCATTTTTCAGGGTGAAGAAGAAAAGCCATTTAATGAAATGAAAAAAGAACTAAATTTTGAATTTATAAGACTTTGTAAAACAGAAAAAAACTCGAATGATATTATTTCTCAAATGTATAATAAATGCTTCAAACTTATTCAGGAAAAGATTAAAACAAAGGAAAGCAAAAGTCATTTTGAAAAAAACTGTGATATTGCTTTTACGGCCGCAACTTACTTTATGGATGGTTATGATTTAGGGATAAAAGAAAGTAAAGAAAAAATAAGCGATATCGCAATAGAAAGAAATAGTCAGAGTGATGTCTCTATTACAGAAAATTCAAACAAAAAAAAAGACCCACAATAAATGTGGGTCTTTTTTTTAAAAGTTATCTTGAACAACGTTTCCATTGAAGCTGATACAATATACCAGTCTTAAAATCGGCGGAATCTACTGTTGCCGTGGCCTGATCATTTAGGCGGTTAGTTTTAACTAACATGGCCGCATTTACCCTCAAAATAGTATCTGCTCCACAAGCAGACCAAACTTGTGCATTAATATCTAGGTTATTAGTAAACTGATAGTCTGTATCAGTTCTTCCGAGAAACATTTTATCAAATTTCGGGCCTGCTGATCCGGCCAAGAAATACTCTGCAGTCATTCTAGCAGAGGCTTGTGCTGGAAGAGAAACATAGCCTCGGTAATCTACATTGACAACAGAAACACTAAATCCTTGTGGAATATGAACTGGAATAGCGACATTACAACTTTTACGTTCTAAATTTCTATTTGCACCTCCTGCTTCAACAATAAATTGATCAAAAATAAGTGAAAGAGATTTTGCATCTTGACTGAGAGTTACAGAAGCAGTCCCAGAAGGACAGCCATTACCACCATAGGCCGGAGTACCTAATTGAATGTCATCTGCATGTGCTGATTGAAAAGCTGATAATGTTAATGCAAGGAAAGCTGATTTTACAAAAGTTAAATTCAATTTCATAGGTCCCCCTGTTCTTTTTTAAAAGCAAAAATGCTTTTGTTAATTATTTTTTAATTCAATCATTATTTAAAAGAAAGAGTAATATTTCAGACAATGTTGTTTGATCGCCACTTGGCTGACTTGTGAATTACAAGTTCGCCATGTAGCGGACAAACTTTAAAACTATCAAATGTATTATTGTTTAAATGAACAACATAAATTAATTTAAGCAAAGGGGGATACATTATGAATAATTCTTTTTTGTTACTAACTTTAATTTTAACATTTGGTGGTATTGTTAATATTGAAGCTGCAAGTGCTAGTAATTTTCAAATCCAAAATATTCGAGTTGGAGGAAGTGGATGTCCCTCAGAATTAACACAAATCGTTTCTTCGCCTGACTTAACAAGCGCAAGTATTCTTTTCCAAAGTTTTGAATCTCACGTACCGTCAATTGTAATAAATGGTAAAGGATCTGCAAATTTCTCATTATTAAATTGTAATGTTTTTTTTGATATTCAATTACCAGTAGGAGAAAAACTGGATACTTTAGAAATTAGTTATGACATGCGAGGACACACATTTTTAGAGAAAGGAGTAAGTGGCAATTTTAAAAGTTATATAATGAGTTCAATGGGATTGGGAACAGAACAATCTCAAAGAGCTAAAGGACCTCAAATCTTACAAGAAAAAAATTGGTCAAATATTTTAAATGAACAAGAAGAAGACTTTTATATTCAATCAATAAAATCAATACCCGTTAATTCTCTATGTAGAGGGGAAAAACAAGATGATAAAGTCTCAATTCATTTACAACATCAAATTGCTACACAAAATCAAGGTGGTTTTGAAAGAAATAATGCATCTGGAACGATAACAATGGATTCTTCTGACTTAAAAGGTGGAATTAAATTAAAAGCACAAACTTCCCCATGCCGTGCAGAATCTCCAGACAGAAATCAAGGTCGCAATCTTGGTCGTAATTGTAGAATCGTAAGAATAAATGGTAGAGCTCAAAACATCTGTGATTAAAAAATAAATCTATGATCTTAATTGGAGCCAAATCGACTCTAAAATGAGTACCTATTTGGCTCCAATTATAGTGAAAAATATATATGATGTTACCAATAACTTACTCTTACTCACTTCAAACAAAAAAGTGTTTTCACGATTTAAAATATCCATTAATTATAAAGGATATGAATCTTTCAACAAATGAAATTTCCGTAAATACCCAACTTCGAAATCTTACTGAGAATTATCTCTTAAAGCACCCAGGCCTTACGCTTAATGCGCTTTCATTGCGTTGTGGAGTCCCTGCTACAACTATGAGAAGACTAATGCAAAACGGCCATGTAAATGAAAAGAAAAATGAAATGGCACCTCATTCAGTACTTTCATTAGTTTCATATTTATTAAAAGAAAAAAAAATATCTAAACTTCTCAAAATCATTGATGGTCCAGTTGCAGATTTGCTCAACCGATCATTTGATCAATTTATTTTTGATGAAGAAACGTCTGATCACTCGTTTGAAAGTGATTTGAATAATTTATTAAAGGATAAAACAAGTTATCTCATTTATAAATTAGCCGCTAATCAATGCGGTACCTCAATCGAAGAAATAAAAAACCTCTTTGGATTAATTGGGTTGCAAAAACTTAACGATTTAATTGAACAAAATTGGATTTATATTCAAATTGATTCTGGTGTTGAAAATTTACATGCTAAAGAAAAAAATTTTTCACTTAATCTCAATCTAGCTCATCAACTTACCCATACCCTCATCGATATGTATAAACCTGAAGATTGCCATAAGGGATATAACTTATTTTATTCACTCTCAGAGGGGATGAATGAAGCTGGAATTCAAAAAATAAAAGAAATAGAAAAAGAATCTATAAAAAAAATATTTAATATTATGAAAGACAATATGTTTCAAGGAAAAATTCCTTATTACACAGTCTTGATTTCTGACATTATAGGCATTACGCCAAAACAAATTACGAATGAGGTAAATTTCCAATGAAATATATTATTGTCACTTTTTATATTTTAACTTTTTGTGTTTTTAATCAATCTTGGGCATTAACCCTAAATCCAATTGACGAATATAAAAAAAACGGATTAATTATAAAAATGGGCGAACTTACTGGCGCAGGATCAAAAGAATCAATCCACAACCTCGTGGGTTTTGTTTTCTTAGATGGAGTTCTCATGAAAGAAGATTGTAGTTCAATAATAATAAAACAAACTAAAAATCCAATGATTTCAGATATTCAAAATATTTATGTGGATGCAAAAGAAATTGACCAGTCGACATTAATTGGAATTGTCATTCATTAATTCCACAAAATCTGACTCAAAAGGAATAATGATAGTAGGAATATTCTCAACTGAATGCAAAGAGAACTTAACTCCTGTTTGAACAGTGGGAATTGCTTTTTCTACAGCGAAGCCTTTATCGACCCAAAGTCGCTTAGTTTTACCTAAAATAATATTACTTAATTCTCCTGCAAAATCTTCATTAACATCAGAAATTTCAAAAAATTTCTGATCAATTACTTTAGGGGCCAGGTTTGAAAAAAGTTTTTAAAAAAAGTAAGAATAAATGATCCACTAAAATTTGGTGATAACACAGATAAAAAACTAGAATTTTCATTTTTCAAGAGAAATATTTTTAACTAGCTTGGCCAGTCTCAACTCATCTTTTACAATTCCTGGATAACCTGGGCCGACTATTTCAATTGGTTACGTAGTGTTGTTTGAATGATATTGATTGTTTCTTTTTGATCTTGAAAATCAACTTTTAATTTCTCAATATCATTATTTTTCAGACTGATAAAATCAGCTTTTAATTTCTCTAACTCACTTAGATCTTTAGTACTTAATGGCGATGCTTTACTTACTTCCGTAGTTGTTTTTTCATTTTGCTTTTTTAATAGCTCTTCTTTTTGAATTCTTAAGGTATTTTCCAAAGATTTTATTTTCTCAGAATTCTCATTTAATTTTGTTTCCATAATTTTTATTGAATTAGATAATTCAACTAAGTACTTATCCATAGTGTCAATTCTTTCTAATTTATTAAGACCACTATTTTCTGTAATTTCATAGGTTTTAACTTCTGCATAAACTGAATTACTTAAAAATTGAATGAGTAATAAGATCAAAATAGTTTGAATGGTTTTCAAATAAATTCGCATAGCGTTATTCTCCATTTTTTTGGCCAAATACCTAAAAAAATAACACTATTTCTTAAAAAAGCCTATTAAAACCAATTCCTGACTAACCAAATCAGTTATATTATGTTAGATTTACACATCAAAATTTTGAAATAAACTATTGAAATCTTTTAAGGAGTTTTTCTATGCAGATCTTGAAAAGACCATTGCTTGGCCTATTAATTCTTGCTGTTTCATTTTCCCTTTTTGCGGAAGATAAATTAGGGACAAAAGAAAATCCAGTTAAAATTTATTTTACACCTTCGGTTGACGCCAACTCTATTGCGACAAACTCAGAAGCATTTTTAAAATTTATGGAAAAAGAAACAGGACTTTTTTATAAATCTGGAATTCCTTCTAACTATATTGCAGTAGTTGAAGCATTTGGTTCATCGCGAGCTGATATCGCTGTTATGAATTCTTTTGGATACCTATTGGCCAATTCAAAATTTGGAGCAGAAGCGAAATTAAAAACTCTTCGCCATGGAAAAGAATATTATGCTGGTGCGATCTATGTAAATGCAGCTTCTGGTATTAAAACTCTAAAAGATTTAAATGGTAAAAAATTCGCTTTTACTGATGCATCTTCAACATCTGGTTATTTATTTCCTCTTAAAATTTTAAATGATAATAAAGTAAAATTAGCCAATACTACATTTGCCATTAAGCATGATAACGTCATCACAATGATTTACCAAGGTCAAGTTGATGCCGGAGCTGCATTTTATTCAGATGCATTTGACGGAAAAATAAAAGATGCAAGAGAGAGAGTTCTCACTCAATTTCCTGATGTAGAAAAAAAGGTAACTGTTTTAAAAATTACAGATCATATTCCTAACGATCCATTTGTTTTTAGAAAAGGAATGCCTGCTGATGTGACTAAAAAATTCATTGATGGACTTAATAAATACCTTTCAACTAAAGATGGTAAAGAAGCTTTTAAAAATATCTATGCAGTAGATGGTGTTGTACCTGCAACTAATAAAGATTATGATGACCTTCGTAAAGTTCTTAAATCGACTAATACAGATGTTTCATCGTTAATTAAATAATGTCGTTTTTTTTGGGTGAGTTGATATGTTAGAAATTAAAAATCTAGAAAAAGTTTACCCTAATGGGCATCATGCACTAAAAGATATTACTTTTAGTGTACCAGATGGAGAATTTTTAGTGGTTATTGGACTTTCGGGTTCAGGTAAATCGACTATGCTTAGGTGTATTAACCGTTTGCACGATCCAACAAGTGGCGAAATACTTTTTAATGGTGTTGATACAACTAAATTAAAAGGAGCAACTTTAAGAAAAATGCGTTCTGAAATTGGAATGATTTTTCAACATTTCAATCTCATCCCAAGAAAAACTGTAATGGCCAATGTCCTTTCTGGTAATTTATCAAGAACAGGTATTTTAAAATCTATTTTGGGAATTTATACTCCGGAAGATTTAGAGCGAGCGAATAAATACATTGAAATTGTTGGTTTAAAAGGTAAAGAAAAAAACCGTGCCGACAATTTATCAGGTGGACAACAACAAAGAGTTTCAATTGCTCGGGCCCTTATGCAAAATCCCAAAATACTTTTAGCAGATGAACCAGTGGCTTCTCTTGATCCGGCCACTTCTCACTCTGTTATGCAGTATTTAAAAAAAGTTAATGAAGAGCTAGGGGTAACTGTCATCTGTAACCTACATTTTCTCTCATTAGTACGACAATATGCTCACAGAGTAGTCGCATTAAAACATGGTAAATTAATTTACGATGGAAAACCGTTAGAAATTAATGAAGAATGGTTTAAAACAATTTATGGCGAAGATGCTGTTGAAGTGACCATTAACTAAAAATTTTGAGAAAATTATGCAAAAAATAATCAAGCGAAAAGCTAACAAACAAACACAAACTATCAAAGCTTTCATTTTTGACGTGCTTTCTTGGGCATATATCGCACTAGTTAGTTATAAAATAATTTATGAAAAAATTATTATTGATGTGCGCTATCCAGAATTTGCGTGGAAGCAGCCTATTTATTCCCTCTATTTTGGTTTAGCTTTGACAATTATTTTCTTTTTTACAAATTTCTCATTGGGAAAAGGACTTTTTGGACTGGTTAAAATAAGTGAACAAGAATCCTCAACAAGTAAGCCATTTGCCTATTTAGGTTATCTATTAATTGCACTTACTTTCCTAACTGGATTTTATGTTTCACAAGTTTCAGTTAAAGAATTTTTTTCCGCTAATGGGCTCGAAGGAGCAAAAAGAATTTTCACGGCCCTACTACATCCAAATTGGAGTATTTTTGAGCAAGGTTTATTTGCGGCGATTGAAACAATTTACATGGCCTTTATTGCTACGGCAATTGCCATTCCAATTGCATTTATTTTAGGTTTTTTTGCGGCCAGAAATTTAATGAGTGGAAATCCTTTTGCATTCTTTTGTTATAATGCTCTTAGAGCAATTCTTAATATTTCTCGATCAATTGAACCACTTGTTTGGGCGATTATTTTTTCAGTTTGGGTCGGAATAGGACCTTTTTCTGGTATGCTTGCATTATGTTTACATTCGATAGCTTCTTTAACAAAACAATACTCAGAACAAATTGAATCAATTGATGATGGCCCTGTTGAAGCTATCACAGCAACCGGAGCTCACCCAATTCAAATCGTATGGTTTGGAGTAGTTCCACAAATAGTACTTCCATATCTCTCATACACTATTTATCGTTGGGATATAAATGTACGTATGGCAACTGTCATCGGTCTTGTCGGTGGCGGTGGAATTGGAAATCTATTAATGCAGTACCAAGGTCAAGCACGTTGGAGTGAAGTAGGTTTACTTGTAATTTTAATAGCTGCTATTGTTTGGACAATGGATTGGGCTTCATCTGTAATTAGAGAAGCACTAAAATAGTTATAAATTTATCTCCAATCCTTTAAACCATATTTAGATAAAATTTCTTGAAGTTTTCCAGACTTTCTCAACTCAACCATCCCTTTGGCCAAAAGCTCAGAATAAATATGAGCTTTTGGATTATTTGGATTAAAAGCAACAAATAGTTGAGAATCATCACAAACATCTTTTCCAACATTCTTAAATTGATCCTGGAATTCTGGGAGATTTTTTAAGTTATATGCAAGTACATTTGGATTTTCAATAAAACCATCTAGTCGTTTTGCTTTAGTCATTCGAATCATTTTTATTAGAGCATCATCTCCAGATACAATCATAAAAGCGGGATTTTTTGATTGAACTGGTCCATCTATTTCTTTTCCATATGAATATGTATTGATAACGCCAATTTTTTTATTTTTAATTGAATCAATGTTTTTGTATTCCCATGCCTCGTTTTTAAGTACCCAAACATAATTAGAATTGTGCCCTATTTCTATACTTGGAATTAGAAAATCAGGTGCATCTGATCTCGAGGCACCGACGATTGCTGTAAATTTTCCCTTTCTAGTATCAGCTATGGCACGGGCCCAATTAAGTAATTTATACGACACTTTATGTCCTGCTTTTTCAAAAATTGTTTTTGAAATTTCAACCATAAATCCAGGTGTGCTTGATTTAGGGTCACATGCATAAGGACACCATAAATCAGAAGCAAGACTAATTTCATCTGCATAAGTTAAAGTAGAATAAGTGGTTATTAGCAGTAATAGATAAATCATTTTCATAATATTTTTCCTAAGCAGCAATGGTTATTTTATTAGCTTTATGAATCGTAAAAATAAATTGAGTATTTTTGCATTTGTCATTGTATTGAAACTCTCCACCATGTTCCTGGATAATTCCTCTAGAAATACTAAGCCCAAGTCCAGTCCCTTTTCCAACACCTTTAGTTGTAAAAAATGGTTGCATAATTTTTTCTTGTAATTCTTTTGGAATTCCATTTCCACTATCAGTTATAGTAAATCTTATTAAATCGACATAACTCTCTACACTAACTTTAATCCACTTATCATCTAGATTATGTACAGCATCTATAGAGTTATTAACGAGATTAACAAGCACTTGTGAAATTTGAACTTCTCTTCCATTGGCCATTTTAAGATCTAAATCCATTTCAATGGAAAATTTAATATTCATTGCTTTAATTTTCATTTCAGTAAGTAATTTAATTTCTTCAAGCATATTATGAATTGAGAAATCAACCATTAAATCGGAACTTCCATCACGCGAAATAAGTTTTAACCCATTTACGATTTTAACTATTCTACTGCTCATAAGAGATATTTTTTCTAAATGATTTTCTAATTTATCTTCATGTTCTAAATTTTTTATTTGGCGCTTAAGCATCGCAACTTGTCCGTTAATAACCGTTAATGGATTATTAATTTCATGGGCAATTCCTGAAGCCATCTCTCCAACTGCTACCAATCGGCTTGAATTAACATTATTAATAATTTGTGCCTCTAATTCTTTAGTCCTTTCTTCGACTAATAATTCTAAATTTTCTGAATGACTTTTTAATTCATCATTTCTTTTCTTTATTATATAAGCTGCATAATCGAGGGCCCCGGCCAATTCTTGCATTTCGCGAGAAGATGTCGAAATTTCTTTTTTAAGATAATTTTGATTTTTTATTTGGCCAACATTAGAAAGTAAATTATTAAATGGAATGGTGAGCATTTTATTAAATATGTGATTGATTCCAATACTTATAGCTATCCATATAAAACATGAAATTAGTAAAATTTCACTTAAAATCTTCTGGTGCATTCTCATAATATCGTTTGTTGAAAATACAATATAAACTTTACCTATGATTTCATCATTTTTTTTAATTTCTAACTCTGTACTCTTAGTAAAAGGAAGTTTTGAATAAAATTTCAAATCTTCTTTTTTATCTGTGAAATTATTTTTGGAATAAAGAGTAGTACCGTTAGCGTCAACAACTTTAAGAGCAAAAGTTGTTACGTACCCATTGTCTTCTAAAAAAGAATTTGAAACTTCTTCTATTTGCTTAGAATCAAAACTCCACAACGGTTCAACATAGGCCCTCGTAATAATAGCTTTATTCGCATCTATTTCCCGCGATAACATTTTTTGATTAATGTCCACGATTGATTTATAGACTAAACCAATCGTAAAGATTGTTCCGGCAATACTTAATGCCAACGTCAGAAACGTTAGTTTTTTTGCAAGGGTTAGATTTTTGAAATTTTTAAATAGATTCACGTTAAATTAATCGGTTAGATTAACTTAAATCTTTAGCCATATTCCTGACAAATTATATCATCTTCCTCTAACTATAAGTAAATATTTGTCAAAATCACTCAGATAATTAAGAATTTAATGTAATTAAATAAATAACCATTTTTAAAAGGCATACTATGAAAACACTTGTGATATTTGGTTTACTTCTTTTCTCGGCCCAGTATTCGGCCTTCGCTAAAAGCTTTGTCTATTGCTCTGAAGGATCCCCTAGTTCTTTTAACCCTCAACTCGTTACTGATGGGACATCAACAAATGCAACATCCGCAACGCTTTATAATGGTTTAGTTGAATTTGAATCAGGGACAACCAAAATCATTCCGGCACTTGCAACTTCATGGGAAATTTCAAAAGATAAAAAGACTTATACTTTTAAATTAAGAAAAGGGGTAAAGTTTCATACGACCAAATATTTTACACCATCGCGAGAATTTAATTCTTCAGATGTTCTCTTTTCAATTGATCGTCAAAGAATAACGACACATCCGTTTCACTCTGTGAGTGGTGGAAAATATGAATACTTTGAAGGCATGGAGATGGGGAAAATAATCAAAGACGTAAAAGCTCTTGATTCATCAACTGTTCAAATTACTCTCAATACTCCTGAAGCGCCATTTCTTGCTAATATGGCAATGAGCTTCATGGGAATTCTTTCAGAAGAATATGGTGCTCAATTAAGTGCCGCTAATAAAAAATCAGATATAGACAATTTTCCTATTGGTACTGGAGCTTTTGTCTTTCAATCATATGCCAAAGACAGTGCTATTAAATATTCGAGTCACCCGAATTTTTGGGGAAAACATGGAAATATTGATAAACTTATTTTTGCCATTACTCCAGACGCCAATGTTCGCCACCAAAAATTAAAAACTGGAGAATGCCAATTTGTAAATGAACCAAGTCCTGCTGATATCCCTGAAATGAAAAAAAATAATCAATTAATAGTTATGCAAGATGCAGGATTAAATGTTGGTTATCTATCGATGAATGTCACTAAAAAGCCTTTTGATAATGTTTTAGTTAGACAAGCAATTAACCACGCACTTAATAAAAAATCTTATATCGATGCCATTTATCTTGGAAACGCAACGATTGCTAAAAATCCACTTCCACCGACTATTTGGTCGTATAACGATTCTATAAAAGACTATGAATATAGTCCTGAGAAGGCCCGCGCTTTACTAGCAAAGGCAGGTTTTCCAAATGGATTCGAGACTGAAATTTGGACACTTCCTGTTTCTCGTCCCTATAACCCAAATGGAAAAAAGATGGGGGAACTTATGCAAGCTGATTTAGCAAAAGTTGGTATTAAAGTAAAACTTGTCACTTTTGATTGGCCTACGTACTTAAAAAAAGCAGGTCTTGGAGATCAGCAAATGTTACAAATGGGTTGGACTGGAGACAATGGTGACCCAGATAATTTTCTCAATACACTTCTTGGATGTGGTGCAGTTGCTTCAGGTAGTAATTATGCCAAGTGGTGTGATAAAAAATTTAATCAACTGGTTACCGATGCTAAATCGACACCTGATATGAAAAAAAGAACTATGCTTTATAAAGAAGCTCAAAAAGTTTTTAAAGAACAAGCTCCATGGGTAACTCTTGCACACTCTACTGTATTTAAAGCAATGGCCAAAAATATTAAAGGCTATAAAGTGGATCCTCTAGGACACGACAATTTTACTTTAGTTAATGTCGAATAATTCCTGAGAATCTAATGAAATTTTTTCTAAAAAAATTCCTCGATCTTATACCGACTCTTCTGGGAATTAGTTTAATTTGTTTTTTTATGATTAGACTGATTCCAGGAGATCCGGTTTTAAATCTTGTTGGTGAGCGCGGAGTTGATCCTACTCGATACTTGGAAATGAAAAAATCCTTAGGATTAGACCTGCCAATCATTGAGCAATTCTGGCATTTTTTAAAAGCCGCTCTTCAAGGTAACTTAGGCACTTCTATAGTTTCTAATAATTCTGTCTGGGCCGAATTTATGGAAAGATTTCCAGCGACAGTTGAACTGGGAATGGTTGGGCTATTCTTTGCTACTCTAATTGGTATTCCTTTGGGTATTTATGCCGCAATAAAAAGAAATAGCTTCTTTGATTATTTTTTAATGAGCACTTCACTTGTAGGTTATTCAATGCCTATTTTTTGGTGGGGATTAATCCTTATACTTATTTTTTCGGTTAAATTAGGACTTACTCCAGTTTCAGGTAGAATTGATTTAACTTTTGATATTCCACTTTTTTCTGGTCTCTATCTGATAGACACTCTCCAAGTCTCAGTGATTAAGGCCGAAGGTTTTAAACCATTCTGGAGTGCGATCAGTCACCTTATACTTCCGGCCACAGCGTTAGGCACAATTCCACTCGCTGTGATTGCCCGCATGACAAGGTCTTCAATGTTAGAAGTTTTAGGTGAAGATTATATTCGAACGGCGAGAGCAAAAGGAATAAAAAAGAGTCGAATTATTTCAATACATGCTCTAAGAAATGCTCTCATTCCAATTGTGACAACTTTGGCGCTGTTGTTTGGATCAATTATTACAGGTGCGATTTTAACTGAAACAATTTTTTCTTGGCCAGGAATTGGCAAATGGATTGTTCAGAGTATTACTGCTAGAGACTATCCAGTTATTCAAGGTGGAGTTTTAATTATTTCTTTTATCATTATCATGACCAATATTTTTGTTGATATTATTTATTATTTTTTAAACCCCAAAATGCGAAATTAGAGAAAAATAATTCATGAAAATATTTTTTAGTGAACTCTATTTTGAATTGAAAAAAAACCGCGGCGCCATGACTGGTGTGATCATTATCATTCTAAGTTTGGTGATTGCGATCTTTGCTCCGCTTCTGGCCCCTCATAATCCTACTGAAATTTTTTCCGATTCACTTAGACTGCCCCCCGTTTTTGTTAGTGGTGGTAAACCAGGATTTTTCTTTGGGACAGACGATATTGGTCGCGATTTATTAAGTCGGCTCATTTATGGCTCACGCATTTCCCTTTCTGTGGGTTTTAGTGTCGTCGTTCTCTCTCTCATAACTGGAACATTTCTCGGCGTGATGGCCGGATTTTATGGTGGATTGCTTGATAGAATCATCATGCGGCTTACCGATCTAATTATGTCACTTCCAAGCATTTTATTTGCCATCGTTATCGTAGCTGTCTTGGGGCCAGGAATCACTAATTCAATAGTGGCCGTCAGTATAGTTGCAGTTCCAAATTTCATCCGCATTATCAGAGCGCAAGTAATGGTGGAAAAAAATCGCCAATATGTTTTTGCCGCAAAACTTTTTGGTGCCGGAAATTTTAGACTAATGTTTGTTGAGATTCTTCCTAACTGTATTGCCCCGCTTATTGTTCAGGCAAGTCTTGGTTTTAGTGATGGCATTTTAAATGTAGCTGCCTTAGGTTTTTTAGGGTTAGGTGCACAAGCTCCAATGTCTGAATGGGGAACAATGCTCTCAGATGCTAGAAGTTATATAGAAAGTTCACCTTGGATGGTGACTCTTCCTGGAATTTGTATCTTAGTGACAGTTTTATCTTTTAATTTACTCGGTGATGGTCTGAGAGATGCTCTGGATCCACGTTTAAAAAAGCAGAATTGATATGAGTAATAATTTACTAGAAATTAAAGATCTAAATATTTTTTTTAAATCAGATAAAAATCCTGACCCCATACATGCTGTTCGCGATCTCAGTTTTTCCTTAAAACAAGGTGAAATGCTTGGAGTCGTTGGTGAATCAGGTTCAGGGAAAAGTATAACCAACCTGGCCCTCATGGGCATTTTAGGAGACAGTGCAATTGTTCGGGCAGAACAATGCTCACTAAATAATAGGGAGCTTTTAAATCTTAAAGAACATGAATGGCAAAAGGTTCGCGGAGGAGAAATCTCTATGATTTTTCAAGATCCCATGACGGCCTTAAATCCGTTCCTCACCGTTGAATATCAAATTGTCGAAACTATTCTGGCCCATTTAAATATATCAAAAGGAGAAGCCAAAAATAAAGCTATTGAGTTACTTTTACAAGTTGGAATCACTTCACCAAAAGATCGATTAAAATCTTATCCATTTGAACTCTCAGGCGGAATGGCCCAAAGAGTAATGATTGCGATGGCCATTTCAACTAGTCCTAAACTTTTAATTGCCGATGAACCAACGACTGCTCTCGATGTGACAATTCAAAAACAAATTTTAACGTTGATAAAATCACTCCAAGAAAAAAATAATATGTCCGTCATTCTAGTCACTCATGACCTGGGAGTTGTAAGTGAATTTAGTGAACGAGTTCAAGTTATGTATGCTGGAGAATTGGTTGAAACTGGTCGAACTAGTGAGATCATTAAAAATCCAAAACACCCCTATACTTTTGGACTATTAAGTTCTCGTCCTGGGGCCGTTACCAGACCTGCTAAAACACCACTCGCTTCAATCCCGGGAATTGTTCCGGCCTTTCATCAAAGACCCGCTGGTTGCCAATTTAATCCACGTTGTATTCATGTCTTAGAAGATTGTAAACTTGGTAAAATTCCGATTGAACATTTTGTTCGATGCCTTCATCCAATGAAGGAGACAATCGTATGAATGAAATATTAAAAGTTGAGGCCCTACATAAAACTTACGATATTAAAAAACTTTTTAAGCCAACTCTAAAATTAAAAGCACTCTCCGGTATTAATTTTCATTTAAGTAAAAAAGAAACTCTTGGTATTGTTGGTGAATCAGGTTGTGGTAAAAGTACCTTGGCAAAAGTTCTTACAAAACTTGAATCCATCACTCATGGTGAAATCATCTTACTTGGAAAAAAATACAATGATTACCTGGCCCTTGAGTTTCATTCTAAAATTCAAATGGTTTTTCAAGACCCCTATCAATCTTTAAACCCAAGAAAAAAAGCATTTGATATAATCGCTGATCCAATACGCATAAACACTCAAACTTCTTCTCTAGAGATAGATTACTTAGTTATGGAGATGATGAAAAAAGTTGGTCTTAGAGAAGAATTTTCAAAACGCTATCCACACCATTTCAGTGGTGGACAGCGCCAACGTTTAGGCATTGCGCGTGCTCTTATGCTTCGTCCAGAAATTTTAATTTTAGATGAACCTGTTTCAGCTCTTGATGTTTCTATCCAGGCCCAAGTCTTAAATTTACTTCTGGAACTTCAAGTTGAATTCAATTTATCATATATATTTATTTCTCATGATCTCTCAGTCATTCAACATATGTCTGATAGAATTTTAGTTATGTATTTAGGCAGAGTTGTTGAATATGGAAGTAGAGATCAAATCTTTTATAATCCCCTTCACCCCTATACCAAAATTCTATTAGAAAGTGCTCCAAAGACCCAAAAGTCCCAAAAGACCCATGGAAAAACTCTAGGTCAAGAAATCATTGTAAAGGGTGAGCTCCCTTCGGCCTTAAATCTGCCGAAAGGTTGTGCTTTTGAACCACGATGCCCTTATGCAAAGGTCAGTTGTAAAGAAAGTGTCCCGGATTTAGAAATTAAACAGGGTCGAGAAGTTGCTTGTTTTGAAGTATGATTTTTAAAAGCGCTCATAATAATCATTCCAGAACTTTTTAGCATCATCACGGGCCTTATTTTTATTATTGTATAAAGCATCTAGTCTACGAGTTAGAGTTTTAAACGTATACGCCGGAATCAGCTCTCTTTTTTTATAACTCTCATAAGTTCTACTTTTAAGTGAAGTTGATAAAAAATAAAACTCACTATTTTTAAAAAGCTCAACTTCTGAGAAATAATATTTTACTCCAGCAATTTGTTTTAATGGGACTGTATTATCAAAAAAGCTTGCTTCAGCTTTCACATCACGAATATAAATTTTAGAATCAAGATTCATTTCACGAGTTAAGTCGCTATAAACCATTGCATCGGCCTGGGCATTATCACCAAACATCATTAAATGAAGAGTTTCTCCAGACGATCTATCAAGGGCCTTTAATTCATCTTCAATAATTTTTTTAATCACAGCATGTTTAAAAAGATAAGTCGTTTCGTGATTTTTAATTGTTTTTAACGTACTTCTACCAGCGGGAAAGTGAAATTTACTCAGCCATGCTTGAGCGTCAAATGTAAAATTTTTAGCTGCAGAAACATAATAAAAAGAAATGGCTTCATTTTTATCAAGTTCATTTTTTTGAATTTCACAAAAAAGGGCTCGCATTTCTAAATAAGGAATTTTTTTCAAAAAATGGTAAATTTGCTCCGTCGCCGTCCCCATTGAATTGGCTTTTTTTAATGTGTCATCGATATCAGAAATAACGACAGTTTTTGAATAAGCGACGAAGGAATATGAGAACAAACTAAGTAGTATTAAAATCGACTTCAAACCACACGCTCCTAGCTAATTGGTCTTTATCTTCTAGAGACTAAGCTTTATTATATGGGCCTCTACTACAAAAGGCAAAGCGCAAGGATTGATCACAATATGGGACTTATGTATCTCTTTCCTTCTTCAGAAGAAGAAAATGAACGGATAGAAATCCTTCAAATAACTGATAGAAAAACTCTAGTGCTTAAGACTTGGGGACTTCCTCTGGTTTTTTGGGGTTATTTAGCTGCAAGTTTCGTAGTCCTTGCTTCAATGTGGCTCGCTTCAAGATCGGCCATTCAAAAGTTATTAACCTATGAAGACACGGGTCTTTGGGCCTTAGCCTACTTAGTCCAATACACTTTGATTTTATCTCCAATCATTTTATTGGGTTTCTTTTTTTATGAAAAACAAATAAGAAAATCGGGAACTGATTTGAAACTTGTCTATAAAATCTTTTTTATTCCATTCTATAGTCGATTGATTCAATTAGACTCAAAAGATGCACTATCTGTTGATCATTTTATGGACTCGCCTAATATGGCAAAAATCCACAGTTCATCGGAACTGAAACAATTTGAAAATAGAGGGTATTTTGAACTTTTTGCCAAAAGTGGTGGCAAAAATATTTTGATAGACCGACATTCTAGAAAAGCAGATCTCATTAAAATTAAAAACATGCTTGATAAATATTAACGATTATTCTCTAAATTTTTTGTATTCTTTATCAGATGGTTGAATTTTTTTATCATTTTCAGCTTTTAATTTTTCAGTTTCTAAGCGCTCGTCTCGCAACTTTTGTTTTTCAGCTGAAAGAGGTCTTGTGTAATCTGTTTTATCGTAATCAACTTTATCAGTGTCAAAAAACTTAGGACGCTTTCCACCTGCTAATTTTTTAGGAGCTTCTGAATCTTGATTTTTTTCCCAATGTTTTTTCCAAGTTTCAGCTTTCACTAAATTTTCAACTTCCTCGCGGGCCCGTTCATCGGCGCGCTCAGTGCGAATTTTTTTTATATCCGGTTCTTTGCGTATTCTTGTAGGTAGTTTTTTTTTAGAAAAATTGGCCGTCTTATTTTTTAATTTCGCTTCATCTGTCGCTTTATCATGTTTAGTAATATCAATTGTCACATCCCCTGTTAAACAGGTTTGGCAAGCAAGGCGCTCTTTTGTGATATGAAAAACATTTCCAAGAAGCTTTAATTCTGAAAAAGGTGGAGGTGTAATATAATCTTCACCAGAGACAATTTTAATAATGCAATCAGTACAAGTTGCATGACCGCCACAGCTTGATTTTATATAAATATCTTTTTCTCGCAAAGCTACTAAAAGATTTTTCCCTTCTTCAACTTCTACGATTTCGCCTGATGGCCTTAGAGTCACTTTAAATGTATTCGACATAATTACCTTATAAATTTTTTGAAATCTGGTCTTCTATTTTAGCCATTATTTTTGATTTAAGGGCCCTTAAAATAAGGGATAATTCTAAATCAACATCACAATAGCTCTCGAAAAAACTAAGAGTCAGCGTAAACCCAGACCCTGTAGCTTTTACAATTTTTTTTGTATCATCACAATTCACATCGGCCTTCACTTGAAATTTTTGGATATACTCCGGAGTGATAAAAGACTTCACTTTGAGAAATGCTTCATCACAACTTGTGACATTTTTATACTGAATTTTTAATCCCATTTAAATGTCTTCCTAGTTCTTTCCAGTTGATCCAAATCCACCTGAACCTCGCGTTGTAACGGATAGATCACTTTCACTTACAACATACTGAGCTTGGGTAACAGGGGCCAAAACTAATTGGGCCACACGGTCGCCGTGATTAATCACTTCGTCTTTTTGACTTAAATTGCCAAGAATAATTTTCACTTCACCACGGTAATCAGAGTCAATGGTACCTGGTGAATTTAAAACCATTAGACCAGTTTTAAATGAAAGTCCGGAACGCGGGCGAACTTGAACTTCAAAGCCTTGTGGTATTTCCATCGAAAGCCCTGTGGGAACTAAAACCCTTTCTCCTGGTTTAATAAGGAGTGATTCTCCAGGGCCCAAGCTAGCACGGACGTCCGCGCCAGCAGCACCTGTAGTTTCATAACTTGGAAGTGGAAAGCTCTCATCATAATGAGAGAGCTTTTTCACTGAGACTATAATTCTTTTATCGTTCATGCTTTCAAATCTCTTCTTACATTTTCAACTTACAATTTCGTCTTAAGATTTTTTCTTTACCGACTCAACTGCTTTGGCCGACAATTTAATTCTTCCCATTTTATCAATTTCCATCACTTTAACTTTGATCATTTGACCTTCTGTTAAATAGTCGCCAACGTTTTGAACTCTATCATCTGATAATTCAGAAACGTGAACCAGTCCAGAAATTCCAGCGAATTCAACGAAAGCTCCGTATTCTTTAATCGAGTCAACGCGAGCTTCAAAGATAGATCCAATTTCTGGTCCATTGATTTGAAGATCAATTGCAGTCACGCAAGCTTTAAGAATATCTTTATCTGATCCTAAAACTTTAACCATTCCTTCTTCTGTGATTTCAATTGTCACTTTATATTCTTCTTGAAGTTTCTTGATATTTTTTCCACCAGGACCAATCAATGCTCCAATTTTATCAGTTGGAATCATCACTGTTTGAATTGTTGGAACACCTGGTTTGAATCCATCGCGAGATGTCTTCATGGTTTTTTCCATCTCACCTAAGATATGCAATCTGCCTTTATAAGCTTGGTTAATAGCGTCTTCAATAATTTGTGGAGTTAAACCTGTAATCTTGATATCCATCTGAATTGCGGTTACACCATCTTTTGTTCCAGCAACTTTAAAATCTAAATCTCCTAAATGATCTTCATCACCTAAAATATCAGTTAGAATTTTATAGTTCGCTCCATCAGTAATTAACCCCATAGCGATCCCAGCAACTGGTGCTGTGATTGGAATCCCGGCATCCATAAGTGCTAAAGACCCAGAACAAACTGAACCCATTGAAGAAGATCCGTTTGATTCTAAAACTTCACAAACGATTCTTGTCGTATAAGAAAAAGTTTCTTGAGGTGGCATAACAGCTTTAAGAGCGCGTTCTGCTAAATTCCCGTGACCTAATTCTCTTCTACCGGCCCCACGAGATCCTTTAGCTTCCCCAACAGAGAATCCAGGAAAGTTATAGTGAAGGTAGAATTTATTATATGTTAATCCAGTGATACGGTCTTGCATTTGATCCCCAAGAGATCCACCAACAGTAACAGTGGCCATAACTTGAGTTTCACCGCGAGTAAATAAAGATGAACCATGTGGAGCTGCTAAAATGCCAACTTCAGTTTCAATCTTTCTGACTTCATCTAATTTTCTGCCGGCAATTCTTTTTCCTTCAACTAAAATATCATTTCTCATCATATTATAGAGAAGTTCATCAATTCCTTTGTAAGCTTCTTTAGAAGCTCCTTTATCGTCTTTTAAACCAAAGCTTGCTGGGTCAAGTTTAATTGCGTCAGCTGCTGCTTTATTAAGTGCGCGGACAGCATCTTGACGTTGCATTTTATCACTTATTCCAAGAGCTGCTCTGGCGTTCGTTGTAAAAGTTGATTTAATTTTTTCAGTAAGTGTTGTGTTTGATGCCGCAGAAACATAAACGCGTTTCTTTTTACCAATTTCTTTTTGCATTTTATCGACGACAACACAAAAAGATTTAATTTGGTCATGACCAAAATTAATTGCAGCAAGCATATCTTTTTCTGGAACGATATGAGCTTCACCTTCAACCATCAAGATAGCATCAGCAGAAGCTGTGATAGCAATTTCTAAATCAGATTTTGCCCAGTCTTCTAAATTAGGGTTCACACAAAGTTTTCCGTCTATGCGGGCCACTTTACAAGTTCCAAGTGAAGCTGAAAAAGGAATGTCTGAAATAGCTATGGCGGCACTTGCTCCAAGACCAGCTAAAACTTCTGGGTCTCCTGCTGGATTGTATGAAAGAACAGAGCATGTCACTACAGTGTCGAACATATAATCACTTGGGAACATCGGGCGAAGACCACGGTCAATAATCCTACAAGTTAAAATTTCCGCCGTAGATGGTCGGTTTTCACGCTTCATAAATCCACCTAAGAATTTACCAGCACCATAAAATTTTTCTTGATACTCAACTAAAAGTGGAAAGAAATCTTGTCCATCTTTTAATTCTCTTGCAGAACACACAGCAACTAGTACTTGTGTTCCGTTACAGCTTACTAGAACTGCACCGTCTGCTTGCTTAGCTAGGCGGCCAGTTTCGATGACAACTTCTTTGCCACCGTAGTTAAGTTTGTACTCTTTTTTGTTTTCGTTCATGAGAAATCACTCCATCGTTATTCTTGTCACCATTAGTGGCAACGTTTTTAAAAATAAGAAAGGTGATAAAAATGTTGTGGGACTTAAAAGATATTTCAATAGAGTGATTTTTTAAAATGCTGGAGAATTTCAAAAGACCGCACTATTCAAATATCCCTCAAATTCCCAACTAAAAATTTAACAACTTTCCTGTTCTAATATTTTAACCGTTTAAAACAAAAAAGGAACCCGAAGGTTCCTTTTTTGGTAAGTTTTTTTTATTTTCTTAAGCCTAATTTTTTAATCAAAGCTTGGTACTTTGGAGCATCAGTTCTTGAAATATAAGTTAATAGTCTTTTTCTTTGACCAATCAATTTCATTAATCCGCGGTTTCCAGAGTAATCATGTTTATTTTTTGCAAAGTGAGGTGCTAGGTTAGAAATTCTAGCTGTGATTAATGCAACTTGAACAGCTGTGCATCCACTGTCTTTTTCACTTGAACCAAATTCTTTACCGAATTCAGATACGATTTGTTTTGATTGTTCTAAAGTAATCATAATGTCTCCTCGCCAAGATCCTAGTTTGAATTTTGATTCAGACCAAAATAAAGGTGTTTAATAATAGTTTTAGTGTTTTAGCGGATAAACTCAGACATGTAAACTTTTAAATTATTGATCAATCTCTCCTCAATTTGGCGAATTCTCTCCCGAGAAACACCATACTGATCAGCAATACTTTGAAGCGACGCAGGAACTTCGGTTAAAAGTCTCTTTTCAAAGATTTCACGGTCCCTTTCTTTTAAATCATCTAAGAAAATCTTTAGGTGATCCCTTAAGATCTCAATACCTTGGAGATTGCTGAGTCGCTCGTCAATTGGCTCTGAATTCAAGTCAGCTAAACTCTCACCTAGACTCGGTCCGTCAGCGTCCAGTTTTGATTCAATTGATAGCTCACTACCTCCACTACTCAAGCGCCTATCCATGACGGCCACTGATTTTTCTGAAACTCCAAGATTGGCCGAAATCATTTTATTGTCAGGGTTAATCCCCATGCCAATCAGGCGTTCTTTTTCTTTTAAAAGATTAAAGAAAAGCTTTTTTTGCTCATTGGTTGTACCAATTTTTACTAAGCGAAAGTTATCGAGAATGAATTTTAAAATATAAGAGCGAATCCACCAACTAGCATAATAGGAAAGTTTGGCACCTTTTGTAGCATCGTATTTTGAAACAGCTTTCATCAATCCAATATTGCCCTCTTGAATGAGGTCCATAACGTTCTGCCAAGCAGAGCGGTATTCAAGAGCGATTTTTACCACAAGGCGTAAATTGGCTAAAACTAATTTTTTAGCAACTTCGATATCGCCCGAATCTCTCATTTCTTTAAGAAGGGCTTCTTCTTCTTCGATAGTAAGAAGTTTATACCTGCTTATTTCTTTTACATATTGGGTGAGTGGATCTGTAGAGGGAGCTACAACTGTGTCTTTAGAATTATTATTTAAAACTCGGTTAACAATTTCTAAATCTCTCGACATCGAGGGAAAAACAGTTGGTAGTGAATCATCCTGAAGTTTCTTCTTTGAATTTACTTTTTTTGGCATGGAGGAAGTTTAAACGAATGACTCAGATTTGTCATCGATAGTTGTTGATCATTTTTTGTTTTGAGCATTTTGTACTATTTTTTGGTGATTAATATATTTTAATGCAAATAGACCATAGTTTAAGTCTACAGTAACTAACTCTTCTCCTGTGCTTGGCATTACAAAGTTTTTATCTGAAATCTGCATTATTTCTTCAGAAAGCTCAGTAGCGATAAGTCCTTCTAAATCACCTTTCCACGGTGGAATAATAAATTTTTGCCTAGCAAGAATGATATCTTTTGTTATTTGAAATTTTAATCTTTTAATGAGTCTTTCTTTTTCAGAGATATTTCTTGGATCTAAATCTTTAAAGGCTTGTCTTAAATAGAGAATCAAGTTTCTTTGAATCATTATATTGAATGACACTTTAACTTTGCCTACTTTTTGATTGATACGATCAAACTCACCTAAATTGATATCAAACGAAACTTTTAGCTTTGGCTTATTAGGATCGAAAGATAATTTGCGATCTACTAATTCAAGTAAAAGTGGCTCTTCAAAATATAGTTCTCGGTTTAAAAATTCAGTTTGAGATTTGGCCCATTTAGTCCATGTGTAATCAACACCAGCTCGTAACAAGTCTACACCTTTAGAAAATTTATCCACTTTTATGAGAAAATCTGGAACACCTGTTAGCAACGCTATAAATTGTGAATTAATAAAATATTCTTCATCAAACGTTCTTGAATTAATAATCTTTTTTACACGCTCATCTTGTTCGTTAGTCTTATAATCACTCAATTGAAAATCTTCACAATAAAGCCTTCTCAAATCTTCGCTTAAATTAGTTCCACCAATAGAAAAATATATTTTTTGAAAAAACATTTCACGACTAGACTTCCGACAAACTAAATTGTCGCAGACAACTTGAACAGTATTAAAGTCTTCTTTTATGAAAAGTTTATTATCAAATTCTCTCCATTCAATTGATTGATTATTCATTTGTCGAAAGAAAAATGCCATTAATGAAGGATGTTTTAAAATAGGAACCATGAGTCCTGGATTTGTTGGATCCCCACTCCAAGAGCAAATAGATTGAAATAATTTTACCGTGTATTTAAATTCTTGTTCAAGAGCTAGTTTGGGACTTGTATAATTTTCAAGATTATCTGGAAAAAAAGAATTTCCAGCATTATTAGGAATTTTAAAATTATTATCTTTGTTAAATTTAATTAATAAATTGTTTCTCAATTCTTTTTTACTGATTACTGAGAGATTTGCGGAACAAAAATTTCCAACTAATCCATCTACCAAATTGGTAAATTCATCTTTAGTAAAATCCAAGGCCTTGGCATATTGAGGCAGGGCCCTTGAAGCGATATCTAAACCTATATATTGAATTTCTGACATAAGAGAGCGCTTAACTTGCAGTTTTTCCCATTCTGAAGAATACCTTATTGGTCTAGTAGGCTTACAATAATTGAGTATGTTTTTTCCTTCATCATAGAAGCCGCGATAATAGGCCAGCTCTTTTTTGAACTCAGATTGATTCGCATCTGACTTTCCTTTCGAAAACACATAATTAAGTGGATCAGTTTCTGATTCAGTATAGTTTTCAGAAAAATCGCCTAGTACTAAACTCTCAATAGGAGCTAAGGCCCAAGCATTCTTCTGCGTTAAGCATAAAAATAAAATTAGTGTTATCGAAAACTTAATTATTATCAATCGAATTGCCTCAATAAAATCTTATTTAAGTTATCGGGAGATTATCCGAAAAATTGAATATGAATTGCATACTTAATAAATATATCCTGACCGTAATAGTGGGTTTATTCCTTCTAACAAATTCTGGGTTCGCAGAAATCAATGAATTTGTTTCAAACGCTAATCTAAAAGAAATTTGGTTCGATGATGATGAATACGGTGAATCCGCCGGAGTTGAAGCTCAACTCCAAAACGAATCGTTCACGAGAGGTTCAGATATAGATAGCTTGATTCGGGCCAAATACAAATTAATAAGTGGGGATCTTCGCATTGCTCGATTTTATTTAAATCGGATTAGCAATAGTAAAAGTAAGCTCTTTTTCGTCAAAGAAAGATACCTTGCGATTATAGACTTTATTGAAGGAAATTTTAATCAATCCCTAAGTCACTTAAGTGATAAAAAATATTTTAATGACTCCTCTTACCCACAAGTATGTCTTCTTAAATTAATTAATTATATGGCCACAAAAGACCGTAAATCTCTTAAAAATGAAAGCGAAAATTGCCTGCAATATTCAATGAAAACTTCTAAAAATGAAGCTTACTGGCTAGATACTATGATTAAATTAAATCTAAACGATCAAAATGGAATTAGACAAAATCTTTTTTATGATTCAGTAAATTTAGTTTCAGATGATGAAATGACAAGACTGTGGCTAAAATCCGGTCTGTATTTAAATCAAGAAAAAGAGTTTCTCTCTCTAATATCAATTTTACCAGAAAGTTCGTATCAATCAAAAAGGTTAAGAGAAATTGTAGCCTTTATGTATTTGAGATCAAAAAATCCAGAGAATATTCAAAAAGCCCTTGCATTTATAGATGATATTGATTCGGCCAATGCCGAAAATATAAAGGGAAGTATAAACCTACAAAAAAAAGAATATGAATTGGCCTTTGGTCATTTCAAATTAGCATTACAAAAAAAACAAGACTCTACTAACTCGATCGAACGCTCAATTCCCCTCGCTTGGTTACTGAATCAATGGAGCGATGGTATTAGTATGCTTAATAATAATATTAATAAAGATCTTGATTCTAGAAATAAAAGAGCAGTAAAAATTGCTTTTTTAATAAGAGACAAAAAATTTATTGAAGCAGAAAGAGAAATCACACTTCTAAAAATTGATTTTCAACACAAACCACCATTAGAAGTCAGTATTATGGACAGTTATATTTCATTAATAATGGGTGAAAAAGATAATCATTTTGATAAAAGAAAAATTGAAGAGGCCAACGATTTTGGTTGTAAATCATTTGATGGCTTTAGTTGTTGGCTAGCTTTACAATCTCTTCAGTGGGAAAACCTTGGAAAAACCATTAAAAGAGAAGATGATATTTTTATAGATAAAGAGATGACACTCGATTCACTTAAATTAAAAAAAGAAATTAATCCTCTCAAAGAATCAGTCAATATTGATCAAAAAGATATTGAAGAGCTAGACGGATCAGGAATTCAACTTTTAAGAAATAATAAATAACCAATCATTATTTGGTTTGTTTGAATTCCCGGCCATCAAAACTAAGTGTGAGAATTTGCTCTTCTTGTTTGCTCACAATATTTACTGGACGCTTCCATAATGCATAAAGATTTCGAAGTGTATCAGATGCATAACCAAAATCAAGATCAACACCAAGATGCTTGTGACGAAGAAGTAATTCACCTCGATTTTGATAATTTCCGCTTTCCACCTCAATCACAGGGGATCCAAAATTTGATAATTGAGAAAGTAATTTATTTTTTATTTCTAGAAAATCTCTGGTTTCAATTTCGCTTCGCCCAGTTCTTGGATTGTATTTATAAGTAAATAATTGCTGACGTTCACAAAATTCTTCAGTAAAAAATTCATCAATAAAACTAACATCATTGTGAGTCTTTCTCACTTCAAATATTTTCTGACGTCCTAGATTAAGTTCCTTGTTCCAATTATGTTTTGTCACCATGTCTTCACAATTATTGTAATCTTTTCCAAATCGGCCAGTATTCCATCGAAATTCAATATCACGGTAAAGTTCAATTCCAATTTTATATGGATTAATGTTTTGCTTACTCATGGCCATTACACCGGCATGATGATCAGCATAATCGATTATTTCTGAAGCCTTTAGAGCACGGTTTGTCATGATATGAGAATGCCAATAACTTGCCCAACCTTCATTCATAATTTTAGTTAGACGCTGAGGAAGAAAATAATAGGCTTCATCTCTTAATATACCAAGAATATCAGATTCCCATTCTTCTAAGGGAGCATTTTCTAAAAGATAAAACATCACATCACGTGGAGTATTGATTTTTTTATCTCGCAGATCGGCGCCTTCTCGCTCTTTGGCCACTTGTTCTTCTGCTAGTTTACCGCTTCGTTCTTTAACTCTCATAAAAGATTTTAAAGCAGTTGAGCGCTCATCTGCTTCATTGGCTATTTCGCTGGCCGCTTTTTTCATTCTTTCATCGCTGAGTCTTCTTAACTCTTGTGTTTCAAACAAGACACCAACATCAATTAAGTTTTCAATAGAGAGAACTCGGTCAATAAATTCTTCAACTTTATTTTGTCCAAGACGCTCCATGTATCGACGTATTTTAGTTCCATGATTGGCCATGACTGCCATCATGTTTCTGTCGGTATTTGAAAACCATGCATTATTTTTAAAAAAATCTGCATGACCATAAACATGGGCCATAACTATTTTTTGATCAACTATATGATTTGCATTTAATAAATAGGCGTAACATGGGTTAGTGTTGATAACCATTTCATAAATCTTTTGGAGTCCATAAGCATAGCCTTTTGAGAGCTGGTCATAATCCATTCCAAAGCGCCAATGAGGATATCGATTTGGAAATCCACCTTGGGCCGCTAAAATATTAATTGTATCGTAATCGCATACTTCAAATCTTACAGGATGAAAATCAAGACCAAACTCTAGAGCATAACCATGAATTTCATCTCGAATTCTTAGCAGCTCACCTTCAAGTGGTTTAGTTCTTCCGCTCATAAGTTTATTTTCCTTTCCCTAAAAAATCTTTGATTGAATCTAGGATTGCTTCTTTATTTTTTATTTTACTTAAAATAACTTTGTCATCATCTTCACCATAACGAGTGACTAGGTCTTTATAAAATTGCCCCGAACCATAGCGGCTTTCAACTTGTCCGTAACAAAAAACATTTGAAGCAGGTAGCAGATCCTGATCTAGGATTTCAAGACATAATTTCGTATCATCTGCAGACCAATTGTCTCCATCAGAAAAATGGAATGGGTAAATATTCCACTCTGATGGATCGTAGTCAGTTTGAATTATTTCGCGGCAAAGTTTAAGTGCACTTGAAATAAGAGTTCCCCCACTTTCACGCGTTTTAAAAAAAGTCTCTTCATCAACTTCTTTGGCAGTTGCATCATGGATAATATAACGGACTTCAATGTCTTTATACTGACTTTTAAGCCATAGATTTATCCAAAAACTCTCGGTGCGAACAATCTCTTTTTGCTCATCACCCATTGATCCTGAGACATCCATCATATAAATAACAACAGCTGAATTTTCAAATTCAACTTTGGCATCACTGGCCCGGTATCTAAAATCTCTTTTTATAGGAATGACTCTCGGATCGAGAAAATCATATGATCCAGAAGCAATTTGGCGCTTCATTGCTTCTCGGTATGTACGTTTAAAATGCTTTAGAGAGTTCGGCCCTGTCATACCAATGGAAGTGTATTTGTTAGTGACTGAAGGCATGGCCTTCTTTCCTTTGGGTTCTATCTTTGGCAATGCCAATTCTTCCCCCAGGATACTTGCTAATTCTTCTAGGCTTAAATCTACTTCTAATTCTTTATTACCTGCTGAGTTTCCAACTTCTTTACCGTTTCCAGGTCCTTCGCCATCTTTGCCGCCATCAACTGGATCGCCCTCGGCCCCCTCGCCTTGACCCATTCCACCTTGATTGCGATCTCCAAATTTAAATCTTGGAGTATCAATAGAAGGCATCGGAATTTTAAAGGTGCCATCACCTTTGGGTGATGGCATTTCACCTTTGGAAACATATTTACGAAGATTATCTCTTATGCGACCTTTAACAATTTTTCTAAAGCGTGCATGGTCTCGTTTAATTGGATGATCCATTCTTATTCTCGCCCTTGATAGTCTTTTATGATTTAGCTGAATCACCTTTAGCAAAAATCGAAGCTACGAAATTAAGTGCATCAGTCGCACAAATTTCGCAATAGCCATGATTTTTAATTAAGCGTGATTTTACTACATCAATTTTTTCTTGAGTTTCTTTATCGACAACTTTAGAAATAATAGTGGTCAATTTAATTGAATCTTTTTGGTCTTCAAAAAGTTTTAATTCAAGAGCTCTGTGAAGTCTTTCATTCATTTTATAATCAAAAACTTTTCCTTCTATGGCGAGAGCCCCGATATAATTCATAATTTCTCTACGGAAATCTTCTTTTCTCGATTCTGGAATATCAATTTTTTCTTCGATACTTCTCATGAATCTTTCATCAGAATCCTCTAGTTTATTAGAGTATTTATTGCGTATTTTTTCTTTTTGAGTATAGGCTTTTACGTTATCAATATAGTTTGCACATAAAGTTTGAATTGCAGACTCATCAACAGAGATTGCTTTTTGAACATCATTTTTCACAATATCTTCATACTCTTGGCGCGCAATGGCCAACATTTCTCGGTAATGATCAAGTTGCTCAGGTGAATTAATAAGTCCATGATGTTTTAAACCCGATTCAAGTTCATTAAAAACCATGAATGGATTCAAACACCCAACGTGACCATTTTTAACTAGAGAGTTAGAAAGTTTATCTTGAATATAACGTGGAGAAATACCTTCTAAGCCTTCGCGAATTGCCTCTTTTCTTAATTCTTTTACATTATCTTCATTATAACCCGGAAGAGTTTTTCCATTATATAATTTTAATTTTTGTAATTTCGTAAGATCTGATTTTTTTGGTTCTTCCAATCGAGTGAGGACTGACCAAGTGGCGGCCATCTCTATAGTATGAGGAGCAATATGAACGTGAGGAATGCGCTCAGAATTAAAATCCTTCATATAAATTTTAACTTCTTGATCAAGTCTAGTTATATAAGGAACATCAATCTTAACTGTTCTATCGCGAAGAGCTTCCATGAATTCATTTGACTGAAGTTTTCTAAATTCAGGCTCATTTGTATGGCCTAAAATAACTTCATCAATATCAGTTTGAGCAAATTTCTTTGGCTTAATTGATTGTTCTTGAGAAGCACCTAAAAGATCGTAAAGAAAAGCGACGTCTAATTTAAGCATTTCAATAAATTCAACAATACCACGGTTGGCAATATTAAATTCACCATCAAAATTGAATGCGCGTGGATCTGAGTCAGATCCATACTGAGCAATTTTTCTATAGTTAATATCCCCAGTTAATTCAGTTGAATCTTGATTTTTCTCATCTTTTGGTTGGAATGTACCAATCCCTATGCGGTCTTTTTCCGACAGCAATAATCTTTTTACTCGAACATGGCTTAAAACTTTTTTCCAATCGCCATTATATTTTTTTAAGTAAGCACCTAAAATATAGCGATCAGCTGGACAGACTTCTGCTTTAATATTAACTTTATATCCGTCCTTTTTACCTTTATTAATTTCTTCTAAGAATGCTTTTCTCACATCGATAGGAAGTAGTTTTAATGGCTCTTCATGCATTGGAGAAGGAAAGATTTTTTGCCCACCTAAAATATCTGACTCATGATCATCAAACCATTCAAAAGTATAAAGGGCTCCTTGATCGGTTTTAGAGTAATGCTCTAATCCTTTTTTAATCATTCTCGAAATGGATGATTTTGCTGAACCAACAGGCCCGTGCAAAAGTAAAACACGTTTTTCAGTTCCATAACCAGCGGCCGCAGACTTAAAAAAGTTTACTAACTTCATCAAGTGAACATCAATCCCAAATACTGCGTCTTTACCATTTTGGATAGGATCATCAAAAAAATGATAGCGTAAAACTTCTTTTTTATATTCCGTATAATTTGTCGCTCCGTACGTCATAATCATATCGTGAACTCGCTGAAAAGCATTTCTCGTAATGCGAGGATTTTCGGTAACAAGATCGAGATATTCTTGAAAAGTACCTGTCCAATGAAGATGAGAGAAATCTGAAATTTTATAATTCTCATCCATGAATTTATTAATATCTAACTTCGACATTTATCCCCCTCACAATTTATAGAGCTAACTTAATTTAATTATGGCATAAAATTAAAGTATTTCCTAAAACTATAAACCTGAGCAAAAAAGTTCATTTCAATTGGTAAAAAGTCATGGTTGACAAAAATTAATCAGGCCTTGAGAATATTTAAATAATAAAATAACTAAAATTTTATCTTTAAAACGGTGGATTAAAATGGGACTAATTGCCTCAGGCAATACTGATATTGGTAAAAAACGAAAAACAAACCAAGATTCATTTTTTATTGGGCCCGAAAGTAAACTTTATGTTGTGGCCGATGGAATGGGTGGCCATAATGGTGGAGATATCGCTTCGCAGATGGCAGTTGATATTCTCCCCAAATATGTTGAAAAAAATATAGATATGGAGCCAATTCCTCTCATTATCGGTTCGATTAAAGAATCTAACCGGAGCATCAAAAATTTCGGAGAAACTCACCCTGAATTAGTTGGAATGGGCACAACAATTGTTTGCTTTTTCTTTAAGGGACAAAATATCTATATTGGAAACGTCGGAGACTCTAGGGCCTACCTTGTAAACCAAAAAAGAATTTATCAACTTTCAAAAGACCATTCACTTGTCCAAGAAAAACTAAATTATGGGGTTTATGACCGAGAACAAGCGGCAAGAGATCCACAAAAAAATGTACTCGTTCGCACCGTTGGATTCGAAGAAAATGTAGAAGTTGACGTCTTTGTCTATAAAGTTAATAGGGGCGATATTTTCCTTTGTTGTTCTGATGGACTGCATGGAAAAGTCAGTGATGAAGATATTGTTTTTTTGATCAATAAAATCATTCCCAACCCAATAGCGGCAACACAAAACGACGCTGATTTAGTCATCTCTGGGCTGATATCCCAGGCCAATGAAAATGGCGGACAAGACAACATCACTGCAATTTTAATTATTGCACAATAATTATTGCCATAACCCCCCTAAGATAACTACAATTTAGCTTAAAGCTTTAGTTATTTTGTCATAACTTATACCAAAATGGAGACACCCATTGGATCGCTATTATACATTGATGATCATTCCTGAAAAAAATAAAGAAGTTCGGTCTATCAAAATCCCACGACTCCTTTTTAAAAGTTTAATATTTTTATTTATTACATTCGTTATACTTTTAGGAATTTTAACATACGACTATTGGAATGTTTTAAGCCAAGTTTATGAAAATAAACATTTGCTTGTAGAAAATAGACAATTAAAAGAACAAGTTCAGTTATTCCAAATGAAGTTGAATTCAATCACTGAAGATTTAGAGAGAATCAATGTCTTTGAAAGAAAATTAAGATCAATTACAGGTCTTGAAGCAATTCGTCCGACGACAGTAGATACAGGCTCTAGAATTGATAGCTCACCAATGACATCTAAAATGCAATCAAACGCTATCCCAGAACCTGATCGTGAATATGCGCCAGGCTCAATGATCAAAGCCTTTAAACCAATTCCAAAAAAAGCATCTGAAAAATTAGTTCAATTTGAAGATGATAAAAAATACCTTGATACAAAAAAACTCTATGAAGAAAAAATTGCCAATTCTTTCGGTAATGGAAATGATATTAGCTACACAAAAGAATGGTCATATTTGACTCGCCAAAGCTTATCAATGGCCCCACTCTATGCAGAATTTGATTTTAAATACGAAGTTGTCCTAGGATTCTTAAAAGAAGTTGAAGTTCATATTCACGAATTAGATCAGCATTTATTAGATAAAGAATCTTTTCTCCACTCAACGCCAACACTGATGCCAACAAATGGTCATTTAACTTCAAGTTATGGTCCAAGAATGAGTCCATATGCTGGAAGAATTAAAATGCATGAAGGACTTGATATTGGAGCAGCAATTGGAACTCCTATTGTCGCACCTGCAGATGGAATTATTACTTTTTCTGGGGCCAAACCTGGATTTGGTAATTTTGTGCAAATAGACCACGGCTATGGCGTAGAAACTATTTTTGGTCATGCGTCGTCGGTGTCAGTTAAAAAAGGGCAAAAAGTTTCTCGCGGCGACAAAATTGCCACTGTGGGAAATACAGGATATTCAACTGGGCCACATGTCCACTATGAAGTCAGAGTGAATGGCACTCCAGTTGATCCACTTTATTACGTACTCAATTAATTATTTATAATATTTTGTTAAAGATTTTTAGGAGCTAATTGTTATGAACCCCTTACAACTGATTTTTGGAACTAAGTACGACCGCGATTTAAAAAAGTTAAAACCTTTTGTTGAACAAATTAATGCACTTGAAACTTCAATGCAAAAAATGAGCGATGAGGAATTAAAAAATCAAACTCCAAAATTAAAAAAACTATTAGCTGAAGGTAAAGCTCCCGTTGAACTTCTTCCAGAAGCTTTTGCAACGATCAGAGAAGCCTCAAAAAGAGTTTTAGGAATGAGACATTTTGATGTGCAATTAATGGGAGGTGTCTCCCTTTTTAATGCTTCAATTGCCGAAATGAAAACGGGAGAAGGTAAAACTCTAACAGCAACACTTCCCCTTTATTTAGTGGCCCTTGAAGGACGCGGAGCTCATGTTGTTACGGTCAATGATTACTTAGCAAAAAGAGATGCTGCAGAAATGGGTGTACTCTATAATTGGTTAGGATTGAGTGTCGGTTGTATTCTTTCTCAAATCAGTGATGAAGAAAGACAAGTAGCCTATAACGCTGACATAACTTACGGAACAAATAACGAATTTGCATTCGATTATCTTAGAGATAATATGAAATTTTCTCTTGAGGAATATGTTCAAAGAGATCACCATTTCTGTATTGTAGATGAAGTTGACTCTATTTTAATTGATGAAGCGAGAACTCCCCTGCTTATTTCTGGACCAAGTGAAGGAGATGCTTCTCTATATTATGTCGCTAATGATATAATCCCTCAGTTGAAAAAAGATATTCATTATACTGTTGATGAAAAAGCGCGATCGGCAATGTTTACTGATGATGGTATTATCAAAGTTCAAGAACTCACTAAAATAGATAATCTTTTTAATGTTGAACATTCAAATTTACTTCACCATTTAAACCAATCGCTAAAGGCCCACAGCCTTTTTAAAATTGATGTGGATTATGTTAATCGAGATGGTCAAATTATTATCGTTGATGAATTTACAGGAAGATTAAAAGAAGGGTCGCGTTGGTCAGATGGACTTCATCAATCAGTAGAAGCCAAAGAAGGCGTAAATATCAAGTCCGAAAACCAAACTCTTGCTTCGATTACATTTCAAAACTATTTTAAATTATATAAAAAACTCTCTGGGATGACCGGGACAGCTGACACAGAAGCAGAAGAATTCCAAAAAATTTATAATCTCGATGTTGTTGTCATTCCAACAAATCTTCCATTAAGAAGAGATGACCAAGCAGATATTATCTATAAAAATCGCGCCGCTAAATACAGAGCAGTTGTAGAGCTTATCAAAACACTTCATGAAAAAGGACAACCAGTTTTAGTTGGTACGATTGCAATTGAAACATCTGAATTACTCTCTGCTGAATTAAAAAAAGCTGGTGTCCCTCACGAAGTTTTAAATGCAAAACAACATGAACGAGAAGCAGAAATTATCAAAAATGCTGGTCAAAAGGGATCTATCACCATTGCCACTAACATGGCCGGACGTGGAACAGATATTAAGCTTAGTGAAGAGACTAAAAATCTTGGTGGACTCTATATTTTAGGAACTGAACGACATGAATCGCGAAGAATCGACAATCAGCTTCGCGGTCGATCTGGTCGTCAAGGTGACCCAGGAACTTCTAAATTCTTTTTATCTCTAGAAGATGATTTAATGAGAATCTTTGGATCAGATAAAATTTCTGGCCTTATGAATACACTAGGGATGAAAGAAGACGAACCAATTGAGCATAAGATGATTTCGAATGCTATTGCCAAGGCTCAAAAGAAAGTAGAGGCCCATAACTTTGACATTCGTAAACATTTACTTGAATACGACAACGTAATGAACGAGCAACGCCGAATTATTTATAAAATCAGAAGAGATATTTTAAATGATTCAGACAATCTAGGATTTATTGGTGAAATGGTTGAAGACGTTGCTCTTGAGCTTTTAAATGTCTATCGACCAGATAAAAAAGTCCCTCTTGAATCTTGGGATTGGAATGAAATGAAGTCTGGTTTCAATCATGCATTTAACACTGAATATAATATAAACTTACAAGAATGTATCAAAACTTTTGATGGAGAAATCGAGCATTATTTTGCAGAAATTGCGAAGTCTACAATGACTCAAAAATTTGCACAATATGAAGTTGAACAAGTGAAATATGCCATTCGAGAAATACTCTTATCTGCATTTGATCAACATTGGAAAGATCACCTTCTCCAGATGGATCATATAAAAGAAGGGATTAATCTAAGAGCTTATGCACAAAAAGACCCACTGACAGAATATAAAAAAGAGTCATTTGGACTTTTTGAAACAATGAAAGGAGAAGTGAAGAAATCAATCGTCACAAATATTTTCACTGTTAGGCTTTTTACAAAAGAAGAAATAGATGAACTTCAACGAAAGCACTCTGAAGAGTTAGAAGCTCAACTTCAGGCCCACAAAAACTTATTAGAGGCAGAGACAAAAAAAGAAGAAAATCTCGCCATTAAAAGAGGCAATAATAAAGTAGGACGCAACGATCCTTGTCCTTGTGGCTCTGGTAAAAAATACAAACAATGCCATGGAGTAGATAGCTAATGTCCTCAAACAAAAATGACGATAATGATAAAAATAAAGATCTAACAAGACTCGAAGATTTATCAGAATTCGTTCATACAGAGGACGAAAGCATAGATGAAAAATTTGGAGGATTTAACTTAAACACAACTTTGAATTCTGAACTTTCAAAAGGAATTGAAAGTGATCAATCATTAATAGATTTAGGTGTTGAATTAAATTCAGAAAGTGAAATCATAGCAGAGAATGAACCTGAATTTACTTCTGAATCTAATGAAAATATCGACTTTTCAGATACGACGTTTGATTTTAAAGATATTCAACCTGAAGTTCAACCTGAAGAAATTGATTTTGAAACAAATATTGATGCAGATGCAATCATTGATACACCATTTGTCTTAAGTGACGATGAAGACACTAATTTTGACTCAGATTCTGTAACTGATTTTAAATCAATCGATGATAATATTAATTATGAAAGCAGTGAAATCGTTGAAAATCAAAATGAAATATCTCAACCTGAACCAATAATTTATCATACAGAAGAAAAATTTGAAGAAGTTAAAAACTTTGCCCAAAATTTTTCCTATGGAACGATTCAAGGAGGCGGCAATCCTCCTTTTAGTCTAGTAATCAGAAATCTTAAATTTACTGAAGATAAAGACGATATTTTAATACTATTAAAAGATTTTGGAATCGTTACAGATGAAAATGCCGAAGAAATATCCAATAGTTTCAATCTGGGCTCTGTCTTGATCCCACAAATAAGTGAGTATTCAGCAATAATTTTGGCCCATAAAATACGTCGCTTTGATTGTGATATTGAAGTTGGTTTATCAGATGAAATTCATCCTTCCAAATCTGGAGAAATAAATCCGCGCGGCTTAATAAAAAAAGAAAGTTTACGACAAAATAAAAGTGAAAGTTATCATAAGTCCAATAATAATATTTCTATTGAAGATATAATCGTTACAACAACTCCGAGCTTAGAAAATCATACTATAGTCCAATATTTAGGAGTTCAAACTAGCTTTACTATTGTAGACCAAGATGAATTAGAACGTTTAAGATACGTCCAACAAATTGATCGAAGTAAATTTTTTAACTTAGACTCCATAGATACAAAAGAAGAAACCGAAAATTCAATTTACCAAGATTTTCAAAAGTCTTTTGAACTCATTTTTACAGATTTACTTGACCAAATAAAAGTAAAAGCAATGAAAGAGAATGCCAATGCTCTATTAGGACTTAATTACCAATTACTCACACTTCCTTTTGAAAAAACGTTACTAGGGAAAAATTGTTATCAAATTACTTGTACTGGAACTATGGCCATTGTGAGTCTGAATTAATGAAACACTATCAAGCAGTAGTAATCGGTGGAGGAATTGTAGGCGCAGGAATTTTTCGCGACCTTGCTCTCCATGGCGTAGAAGCACTTTTAATTGAAAAAAATGACTTTTCTTCACAAACTAGTCAAAGTAGCTCAAAGCTACTTCATGGTGGAATTCGTTATCTCGAAAATATGGACTTTGAATTAGTTTTTGAAGCACTTCACGAAAAAAATTTATTACTCTCACTCCTCCCGCACTTAGCTCACGAAGTCCCGTTTTACTTGCCAGTCTATTCAGATGCAAAAAGACCATTATGGATGATAAAAATTGGAATGTTTCTCTATGATTTATTATCCAGTTTTCAAAACTCTCCCCATCGCATTAGTTCTGCGGACAATGTTCTAAAAGAAATACCTGGTCTTAAAAAAACCGGTTTAAAAGGCGCCGGCGTTTATTATGATGGAGTAATGGACGATGCCAAAATAACTTTAGAAGTCATTTATGACGCTCTAAAAGAAGCTAATGTAAAAGCTATGTCTCATGTTGAAGTGGTTGATGTGACTATTTCTGGTAAATTAAATATTATCCAAATCAAAGACCAATTTACCAAAGAAATTTCGACTGTCAGTAGCGATCAAGTTATTTATGCTTTGGGCCCATTTACAGATCGATTTTTGTCTAAAATCCCAATGTATAATTGGCAAAACATTTTGCTTCCTTCGAAAGGATCACATATTTGGATAAAAGCAGATGATCTACCTTTAACTTTTCCAATCGTTATAACAACTAATGACGGTCGGGTCATTTTTGTCATTCCACATGGTGATAGAGTTTTAGTGGGTACGACAGAAGTTCCCTTTGATGGAGATTATTTTAATGTCCAAGCAGGCCTAGATGAAATTAACTATTTATTAAATGCAGTAAATAACTATTTCCCAACAGCTCAACTTAAACGAGAACATATACTTTCCTCATTTGCAGGAATTAGACCATTAGTAAGCGAAGGAAACAATAGCCTTGGTAAAACATCTAGAGAGCATAAAATTTATCAACCAATGAGTAATACTTTTGTCATTGCAGGTGGTAAATACACAACATTCAGAATAATGGGCCAAGAGATTACCCGCCAAATTTGTCATCTTCATGGAAAAAGTTATAACCAAGATTTTTCGAAAAAACCCTTGAGAACAAAATCTCTAGTTACACCTTTTGCATGGCATAGACCCACAAGCGAAGAATTAAAAAATATTTGTATTAATGAAATGCCAAAAACATTTGAAGACTTAGTCATTAGAAGACTTTCTATCTCAAATAGAGCTCATTGGAATTTGAGATCTAAAGATATCGAATTTAATGATTTTTTTATAGAACACTTTGATCTACTTAAAAATTATATTCAAATCTCAAAAGAAGATATAATCAATTTTCTCTAAAATCTATAAGAAAGCCCTAGTTGAACTCTTGGGCCACTTAAACTTCTTTGAACGACTATACTTCCAGGAAAATTAAAACTTTCGCTAGAGTTGAAGTAATCAAGTATTACTTTTGCTCCGTAACCATTATTTAAGATATATTTAGCTCCAACACCAAAAGAATAAAATTTATTGGTTCCTGAAATATCTGCAGATTGCGTAGACACTCCATTTGTAATGACAGTGTCCGTTTCGGTTGCACTTCCAATTCCAAAGTCCAATGAGCCAAACGCAATTAATCGATTCGTTTTTCCAGGTGAATTTAAAAAGTGATAATTTAGTCCACCACCATATTCTAAATAATTCGTCATCACTTTTATATCTTGCCCAGACTCTATTGATTTTTTATGCAGGAAAATTTTTAGTGATACATTTTTAAAAAAACTTTCAGTATGGTAAAAATATCTTTCTAATCCTACTGAAAAATCCATTGTTGAATTAGCTACTGCTGTTGAGCCAGTTGTAGCAGAATCTGTACTGCTTACAGTTCCAGAAAGAGAATTTATATAAAATGTCCCCCAAACTTCCCATAAATTTGATAAATTAGCTGACTCTAATATGACTTGATCATTTGTTGAACTCACTTCTTTCATTTCGCGAGACTTGCTTGTTTTAGTCGAATTTTCTTTTTTGGGAACCACTGGTTTGTCTTCTATACCAAGTCCTTCTAATTCTTTTTGATCAGCTGAATTAACTGGTGCATTAGTTTCACTTTCAATAGAAGCATCATTGAGATTCATTTTTTCAGACCCTGCAGAACTTTGCTCATCTTTCATACTTTTAGTCGGATCTTCAGTGATTTTAACTGGGCTTGAAATTTTTAAATTTAGGACTTTTCCGTCTGATATTTCGGCCGGGTCAACCACTCTATACAACGACCAAACTGACCTAGAAGGAGAAACTTTCTCAACGACCCCTCGAGCGATTACACCTGTTGTTACAAAGAATTTTGCATGGTCCCCCATCGCTAAACCATCTTCAGCTCCGCGATTAACTAATACAGTTTTTTTGGACAATGAAACTTTTAAAAAACGTAAAGTTAACTTTTCGTCAATATCAAGAGCAAAGGATTTATTCAAATTTAAAAAAATCAATAATACAAAAATCGATCTCATTACTAAATCCCCTAGCATTAATTAAAAATAAAAACTCATTCCTAATAAATATTTTAAATCACTAATATTCAACTTACCTTCTATATTATCATCTAATGTATCAATCACACTTAAGCGTTTTGCATCAAGGTTTATTCCAAAATTAATGCTTGCTCCAACATTTGCTGTCTCTTCGGTGAGATCCCCGGCCCTGAATCGATATTTACCTAATAACTGAAAACTTGGCAGAGTTAACACTTGATAGGTATAAGCTTTAGAAAAAATTAATGATTCCATTTTTATACTTCCAGCTTTCAAACCAATTCCTGCAGAAAAATTAACTGTGTTTAAAGTTAGAGGATTATTAAAAAAATAATAATTTAAAAAGACTCCATAATCACCTTCTTGCCCTCTGGCATTCATTCCTCCGACATTGTAATCAGATACTCCAGTTTCTAAGAAAAATTGAATTGACCAATTTTTCAAATCTGCAGATGTTCTTGATAAATGTAAGTCATACCCAAGTCCTAAACTATATCCTAAGTTTCTATAATTTTGATCAATTGATGAAGTATGATCACTCATAGAACCTGCATAATGAAATAAGATTTCGTTTCCATCTAATTCATTAATTGCTAATTCTCTTCTTCGAACTTCATGTTCAAGACCTGTCCGAATAAAATAACGTCTTAGTGTATCATTATCCATATCGGCAGACCATTGAGGGCCTTCATTATTTATTTTAGCAATTGCTTCTGGATTAATTGTTTCTTGAGTTTTAATTCTTTCTTTTTCATTATCATAAACTGAATTGATTGATATTTTATTATTTAAATCTTTTATACTCGAATTTTTTTGGGCATTTTTATAAAGACCATTGATTAGCCCATATTTTTCAGAATTTATTTTCTCTTCATATCCTTGGGCCATTGAATCCAGAAGTTTTTTATCCTCATTCTTTGTTATATCTCCAAGTTTTACTTCTCTTGATCCTACAAAATAATTATCAAATACTTCATCGTTTAAATCATCATTGAAACGAGCAATTGTATTTTTCTTTAAGTGCTCAAAGGTTTGAATTTTTAAATCGGCCTCTGGTACTTTTTTGGTCTCAAATAATTCATTAGATTCATCATAATTAGAAAGATCTTTTAAAAAGTGATCTGGTACCGAATTTTTATTTTCATCTAAATACTGATCAGGAGTTGCATACTGTTCTTCGGGGATCAAGACATGCTTTTGTTTAATAGTCATCGTTCGGCCCATTTTTACATGATTCGAATTAAGAACAAGTAAATGCTCATGAGTTTTTATTAACCTAGGTAATTGAATTTTACTTAAATACCAAATTGATTTTTTTGGCATTGATTTCACTAGCCTTCCTTCGGCCACAAGAAATATTTTGGGAAATTGATAATCTCCCGCTTGAACATAAAATTTAGCGACAATTTGTTCGGTGTAATCATCAAGATGACCGCGGTCAATAACCATCGTTTTTTGAGAACTACTGAGATCTTCTATGGTCACATTATCCAGGCCTACTGCGGCAACAGTCGGCAATTGAAGGCATATGGCCCAAACAAAGATAAGTGAGCTGAAAATTTTCATATTACTATAAGTTTATCATGATTATACGCTATGCATATATTAGGGAAATCCTTGCTTCACCGCTAAATTTTAACTATAACATAGAGTTAAAATTAATAAGCTAAGATAGTTTTTAGAAAGGGATCAAATGAGCAAGAAGAAGATCAAAAAAATTTACAAATACGAATGTACAATTACCGGTGAAACTTTCAAAACCACTGCTGAAGCGGCCCACCCTGGGGAATTAACTACAGTAAGTGCATATTATCAAATGCACCCTGAAAACGATGATCGTCCCATAGAAATAAAAATTAAAGTCAAAGCTAAAGAAGAAGACGATGCAGCTTTTAAAGCTTTAACTGAGTAATCTACTAAGACAACAACAAACCCAAAAATAATTCAATTATCAACGGATATATAATATGGATACCAAACAAGTCATCATTATTGGATCTGGACCAGCAGGTTATACTGCTGCCCTCTATGCTTCTCGAGCTGGATTAAATCCAATCGTCATTGAAGGTCACGAGCCTGGCGGTCAATTAACAACTACTACTGATGTCGATAATTTTCCAGGATTTCCAGAAGGTGTCATGGGCCCAGAACTCATGGCCAATATGAAGAAGCAAGTCTTGCGTTTTGGTACTGAATTCCTTTCAACTAAAGTCACTGAAGTTAATTTATCTAAAAGACCTTTTCAACTTAAATGTGAAAATGGAAATGAATTCCTAGCTGATACGCTAATCATTTCTACTGGTGCAACTGCTAAATACTTAGGTCTACCGAATGAAATGCAATTAATTGGTAAAGGTGTTTCTGCATGTGCAACTTGCGATGGATTTTTCTACCGGGGGAAAATCGTCCATGTCGTTGGCGGTGGCGATACTGCTCTTGAAGAAGCTAATTTTCTTACTCGTTTTGCAGAAAAAGTTTATTTAATACATAGAAAAGATTCTTTTAGGGCCAGTAAACCTATGCAAGAACGAACATTCAATAATCCAAAAATTGAAGTTGTTTGGAATACAGAAGTTAAAGAAATTCTTTTTGATAATTCAGGTGTCAATGGTTTAAAAGTTTTAAACAATAAAACATTAACGACAACTGAACGAAAAACAGATGGGTTTTTCTTAGGTATTGGTCATGAACCAAATACTAAATTTCTTAAAGGTCAATTGGCCCTAGATGAACAAGGTTATATTAAAACTCAAGGGACACATCCGGATACATCGGTTAAAGGTGTTTTTGCTTGCGGAGATGTTCAAGATCCCTATTATCGTCAGGCCATATCTGCTGCCGGATCAGGTTGCCAAGCGGCCATCAGAGCGGAAAGATTTCTTGAAGATGAGCACGATTTAACTCACTAAATAAGACCAGGTGCTACTGCAAGATAAAATTTTCCTAATGAACTTTCAAAAGGGATGAGAATAACAATTGAATAATTAATCTCTCCAAGATGGAGAGAAGGAATAACCATTTCGAGGTTATAGCCTGCTTCAGAAAACTTTTTCTTACACTGCCCATAAATTATATTAGCTAGTTCACTTGCAAAGTCTTTGTTCTCATTATTAATTTCAGAACATTTTTCCATGACAACAATTTCATAAAAATTGAGAAATGTTTGTTTTGGGAATGCTATATAATAACTTCCTTTAAAATAGATTGAAGAAATTAAAATTTTAGCAGAAATAACTATATCAAGTGGCCCTGTAACATTTGCCATTAATACTGGTGGTGAGTGAACTAAATCTGGCAGATGAGCCATTTCGGCAATAATTTTTTTAGTACTTGTTATAAATACATTCATAAATTCTAGATCTACATTTAAATTACTTTGAGAAGTTTTTGATTTTTGAGTTGGGTTTGTTTTACCAAAAGCAAGTGTATGTATCTTATCTACTAAATCTTTACAATCTAATGGTGTGTGTAAAATTTGGAGTTTTTCCAATGAATAGAGCTCTAACATTTCTTGCATAAACTCATAGTCTTCAGAAGTAAAAAATATAGGAATCTCGTAATGACTTTTTTCCCTTAACATTGAAAAAAACCTTAGAACATAAATCGTTTCTTTTTTTCCAATATTAGCATTTAAAAAAACATATTTAATTTCATTTTGGCTAACAAGTTCAGCTAATTGTTGACGGCCATTAAGTATAAAAACAAAAAACTTGCTACTATTTTTAAGCAACAAATTTTTGATTAAGACTGATTGATCAGAATCTTTATCAATGATTAAAATATTTCGAATAAAATCTATCATTATAAAATTTTGCCTATCAAATTAACAATAGTGACATTATGTTTTCTAATAGTTAGTTTTCGGCTTTCAAATTAAAGACTTGATCAACTTTTCTTAATAACAATAACCTACTTAAACACTCGGCAAGATTTGTAAGCGCCTAAAACTATTCTAAAATTAATAATAATTTTAAAATTATGCAAAAAATCATAATGCACCTTTGACATACATTTTTAATATTTGAAAGAATAGTAAAGTGGAAGAAAAAGAATTTCTCCCTTCTATGTATTTTGAAAAGCCAAGGACGGTTTAATGAAAGCACTCTCTCGAGTTCCCATTTTTAACTATAATACATTCTCTTCTACTCTCCTTATTCCGACCAAATCCCTTGAAATCAAATTCCGAAAAAAATATTTAAATGCAGAAATACTTATAGAATTAGAATCATTATTTTCATGGGCAGCTATCCACACTGAAATTCAAAGTTTATTGATAACTAGTTTTGGAAATGAATTTATTCAAGGATTTGATCCTGAAGAAATTAAAACTTTGAGTAGTACTGAACTAAAAAAACAATTTAATGATGTTTCTTCTTTGGCCCAATCTCTTTTATGTCTTCCTCAAACCATAGTCATCGATATGAAAAATGGAACACGTGGAGTCGGACTAGAGCTAGCTTTGGCCGCAGATATTCGAATTGCAAAAAATGATTCTGTTTATTGCCTTGATCATTTAAGTATTGGTCTGACACCTAATTGTGGTTTATTTTCTTTCTTAAGACCTTTTATCAATCAGAATGTCTTGAGATCATTGCTCTTATCTGGAACTGAGTTCAAAAAAGAAGGCCTCATCGCCCTTGGGGGTTGGACTGAGTTTGAAGGAGATTCAAATCAAATATTAATGTCTATTTTCGGCCAATCGCCGATTGCCCGAATGCAGGCAAAAAGAGGTTTGTTTGGAATCCATCAATCAGTGCATAAAGATGAATTAGAAATTGAAAAAAAATTATTTAATGCTGTGGTTAAGTCAGGAGACTACACTAAAGAAACTGATTTTATGAATCCATCAGAATTTAAAAAAATGATTGCTGATAGTGAAAATCTTAATTAATTATTTTTAAAAACTTAAAAGAAGTCTTAGCTCGTGCGCCGCTAAAACACGTTTTGTTTTTTGAAAATCGCTTGTGATACCCATTAAAAAACCACCTCCCCCTGCTCCGCAAAGTTTAAGCGAATAATCATTTGTCGATAGTCCTTCTCTCCATAAATCTCGATAGAGTTTAGGAATCATAGGCGAAAAATGCTCATGTTGGAACGCTGAAAGGTATTTAAAGTTTTTCAATAATAAATCGATATCAACTGCTAAAAAATTGTCTATACACCGATTCGTAATTGGTTTTAAGACGTCTTCACATAGATTAAAATAAAGTTCATTTCTTGATTTTTCTAAAAATAAATTTACTAATGGTTCAGTCTTTCTACTTCTTTTTGTATTTAAAAGAAAAATACCACCACTCCCCTTACTAAACTTGGGAATTGAAACCGGCCCTACTTCATTTTTATTTTTAATTAAAATAGGCGAATTTAAATAACTAATAAGTGGATCTACACCTGAACTGGCCCCGTGAAAATGTGATTCCATTTGGGCAAATATATTTTTAAGTCGTTTAATATCTAGACTTGAATGATTTTCTTGCTCATATCGATCAAAAATAGCTGCAACTAAAGCTCCAGAACTACCAACTCCATAGCCTTGTGGAATCGTTGAATCAAAAAATAAACCTTGAGAAATATCAAATTCAAAAGATGTTTGATCAAACTGAAAATTCAACTGCCCTGACTCAATTAATTGCTTTAAATAAAGTGAAAAGGCTTTCAACTCTGAATCAATAACTGTCGTATTATCTCTTCTAAATGTCAGCCTTCCTTCAAAAAGAGAATAGGGAATTAATAATGCCATTGAATTTTGAATTACACTGTATTCACCGAAGAGAATGATTTTTGAGTAGAATTTTTTTTCAGGTCTAACTTGACTCACTTGATACTCTCTAAAAGTTTTGGACCATTTCCCACTTCATCATGGATCCATCTTACACCTACCAAAAAATGAGCAAGTTCAGTTTCGATCCACTGGCAAACTTCTGTCTTAAATTTTTTTGGATAAAGAAGATGAATATTCGGTCCAGCATCAATAGTAAAGCATACAGGTATCTTTTTTTCGTTTCTAAAATGTCGTATTTTTTCAATCAACTCCAAACTATTGGGTTTAAGCAAAATATACGAAGGCCGCGAAGTCATCATGAGAGCATGTAAGGTAAGTGCTTCTTCTTCGACGACTGAGATAAAGCTCTCTATGTCTCCAGTTTTTAAAGCGGCAATTAGCTTCTCGAGATTAGCAAAGGCTTCTTTATGCCTTATATCGCCAAAGGGATGGTTATCCATCAGGCCGTGACCTGCTCTACTTGAAACAGATTTTTCTCCAGAATCAACAATTAAAATTGAATCGCAAAAATCTACAAATTGAGAATGCCCATGTGAAAAGACTTGAGCGTATTCATTAGAACTCAAAGGAATAGATTCAATCTCTCCCCAAGAAACAAGCCCTCCGTACACTGAGCGTGATGCTGAGCCGGAGGCTTTTCGTGAAAGTTCACTAGCGGCCTTATAAAATTCAGACTTTTCTACAGTTACACCATTAATCATTTCATCAAGTGAAAGAAGCGATAAACAAAGAGCACTCATAGAAGAAGCAGAAGAAGCAATACCCGAAGAATGAGGAAATGTATTTTTCGAATGTATTTCCAAATGATTGTTAAGGAGCCAAGGAAATCGATCGAGCTGTGAATTTAAAAAAATTATTATTTTATCTCTGAATTTTGTATTCAATTCCCCATTAAAATAAAAATTTAATGAAATACTTTTATTTTGGTTTTCACTATTCGTAGTTTCAATTGAAAGTTCAGTTACAGAATTTTTCAATGTAAAACTTAAAGACGGATTCTTAGGAAATTGAATACCAAATTTACCCCAGTATTTAACTAGAGCTATATTTGAAGGAGATATCCATGTCACTTTCATTAGTGAATAAGGTGGTTAGAAAAGCCCATTTTTACTGAGTCTTGTGATAATGTTGTGGCCGGCGCTGAAATGAGATCATCATAGCTAAAAATTACATCTAGATTTTTTTTACCGAAATAATTTTTAACAAATGATAAATTCGATTGTGTTGCGACAAGGACGAAATCCCCGCCCCATGCACCTAAAGACTTAATGGCACCTGGAAAATCCGAAAACAATCGCTCTTTGACCGGAGTCATACCGATAACATTTCCAACGATTTCTTCATGATTATTCATAGCTGATTGGAATTGTTTTAGAGTATTTGCATTTAAAAATTCTTGAGTAAGCTCAGTTATTTTTGCAATAATTGAAGCATCGATTGGTCTTTTAGAAGTATATTCTTTTATTGCTTCTCGCGAGTTTTGTTTGTTACCTAGATAGACGAAAAAAAGATTTTCTCTAAAACTTGGATGAAAATAAATAGGTGACCAATTTGGCCCCGTTGAAATTTTTTTATAGGCAATTGGTCCATCTGATTGAGCACATGCGATATCATAACCTGATCCACCATGGGTTTTAAATAATAACTCAAATGGTGATATATAGGCCCATTGGGCAATATTATAAATTAGTGAAGAACTGCTTCCTAGTCCCCAAGTAAGAGGAAAACCTAAACGTGTTTCAATTTTTACATCGACATCATCTCTTAAAAAATGAGAGTTTTGCTTTCGTACTTCTTGTAATATTTTTTGTAAAAACAATGCTTCTTCTGTTGGATTTTCATCAAGGCATTTGAAATGCCAAAATTCAAATTTACTATCAAACCAGCATTCTCCGGCCACATCATAAGACTTCCAACTCAAAGTTGGAGAAAAAGAAGGAGTATAACTGACGGCGAGTGACTGACCTACTTTTGTAGGAAGTGCCAAGGAAAGTGCTCCATCCAACACGAAGTATTCACCGGTTAATAAAAGTTTTCCATGTCCAAAAAAATATTGGTTTTTTTCAGGACAAGACTTTTTTAAATCACTATTTATTTGGTTCAAATTAATCTCATTCATTTTATTCATAATTCCTTAAATCGGCCACAAACTCTCTGACTGCTTTAAAAGAAATAACTTCATTTTCAAAATATTTTTTAGCTGCTTCACGTTCATTCGTATTAGCTTCAAGATGATTCATAATATTCATTAAATGCATTTTCATATGACCTTTCTGAATTCCAGAAGTCACTAAAGAGCGAATGGCCGCAAAATTTTGAGCAAGGCCTATGGTTGCCACAATTGACATCAGTTCAGCGGCAGTTGGTTGTCCTAGTAAGTCTAGAGACAATCGAGACAATGGATGGAGTGAAGTTAAACCACCAACTGTACCCAAGGCCATAGGTATTTCTAAACTAAAACGAAATTTACCGTTCGCAAGGCTAATATCTGAGAGGCCTCTATATTGGCCATCTCGAGAAGCATAGGCGTGGCCGCAAGCTTCTATTGCCCGGTAATCATTTCCTGTAGCTACAGCAACAGCATCTATTCCGTTAAAGATTCCTTTATTATGAGTCGTAGCTCGTGTGATATCAATTTTAGAAATTCGGATTGCACGGGCAAATTTTTCAGCAAATTCAGATGCACTCATTCCAAGACTAGGATCATTTAAATCTTCAATTGGGCATTCTACAAAAGTTCTCACTCGGCAGTTAGGTGTATAATTGGAAAGAATGGCCATGATTATTTGTAAATCTTTTTCAGCATCATTAAATTCCTCTGCTGACATTACAAGTTCTTTAAAATTTCTTCCCACTACTTCTAAAATAGAATTGATAAAATTTGCCCCCATTGCGTTGCAGGTTTCAAATTCTAACAATAATTGAAAATAGCCAACTTCTTCATGAGTTTTATCGATAATTGAAAAATGAGTTATTCCTCCACCGCGCTTTTCCATATTTTCTGATAGTGCTTTGGTGGTAGTTAAAAGAGTTGATTTCACTTTTTCAAAAAATTGGATCATCTTACTTGGTTCACCATTCCAAATAAAATGGACCTGTCCAACTTTAGTTGTCGAGATGACTTCAGAATTAAATCCCCCTCGAGTTAACCAAAAATTTGCGGAACGAGCAGAAGCAGCAACTACTGAACTCTCCTCAATAACCATTGGGACACAAAGAAGTTCTCCGTTCAAAAGAACGTTTGGAACAACTCCCATTGGGAATATAAAATTGGTAAGTGTATTTTCACTAAATTCATCGATCGTTTTTTGAACGGCTTCATCAGAATGCCAAAACTTTTTAAACTGTGCCTTGGCGATTTCGGAATCAGAAAAATAATTTTTAACTATTAAATCTATTTTTTCAAATTTAGAGAGTTTAGAAAAACCATTCATAGGTGTTAGGATTTTTTTCATAATGAAACCTCTTGGTCCACAATTGATTTAGCAACGAGATAAGTTTGAGCTATCTTGAGAGTTGAGATTTGGTCTTCAGTAAATTTTTTAAGTTCTTCATAATTTTCAGCGTGATTTAAAAAGTTTTTTGCCTGGCCAATCACTGAAGTAAAACTAAGATTTGAACGGAGAAAATAACCATCTAAACTATTTTCAATTCCACCTGAAATAATAATTTGCTTCTCCTGAAATGTTGGATTTGCCTTCAACAGAGAGTTTAGCATAGTAACCATTTCGGGCGCAGTGTGACCGACTTTAGACAGTGGCTGCATAACGTCTGTACGAACTCTAAGTTGTTCTAGTTTAGTAAAATTAGTCCCGCCAAAGGCACCTAATTCAATGCCAGCAATTGGTAATTCAAGTAACGCCTTTAAACTTTTAGGGCCCATTCCTTGTCCAACTTCCTTAATAATAATTTTATATTTAAAGGCAGCACATAAATGAGTGAGAGTCTTGATTGGAGATTGTTTTAAACGGTCGCCTTCAGTTTGAAACCATTCTTGTAATGGATTAATGTGGACAATTAAACCATCAGCATCTAGGCGAGCGACTAAATCATTTAATTTTTCGTGTTGGCCCTGGATCAAAAGATCCTCTACTTGAGCAATACCAAGATTGGCGTAAAAAGGAAGATCTGCTCCCAAAAGCGGCCGAAGATTGAAATCATTAAAATAGGTTTCATTATTTTTTTCATCAAGAAGAACGCGGCAAGATCCTAACCCCATTCCTAAACCAAATTCTCGACATAACCGAGCTAAGTTTTGATTGATATGGCGAGCTGGTCCCACTCCACCAGTCATACTAGAAATCCAAAAAGGAGCTTTGCATTTTTTACCCAAAAATTGAACAGATAAATCAGTCAGGACATCTGGATGCGGAGAAAAAAGTGGCTCATAATAAAAACGCCAATCCACTTCTTGGCGATTAGTTTGCGCCAAGAGTGCCATCTCAATATGATCTAATTTTCGAGTCTCTTGTAATTTGTCTACCATGGGCCCCTAATTTAGCATGAAGAGACTACTTTCGTCATGTTTTTTTCTATCTTTTACGAATGCTAAGTATCCAAAACTAATGATTTTTTATTCGGAAATTAGCAAGATAAATTCGCGCTTGAAATCCGTGATGCTACCCAAGAGCTCTTTGGGTGTACCCAATTTTAAACTTTCCTGATCACTATTGAGATCCATGGCCAAAAAAAGTTTTTTAGAGTGATTCACACTTCCCCAACTTTCTTGAAACTCCTCGAGCACTCGTTTCATGCGATAAGGTGTATCCATTAATATACTGGTATGATTTTGAGTTAATAATTTTTTAATCACTTGAGTTCGCTCTAACGAATCGAGGGGGAGAAATCCTTCAAACCAAAATTTTTTATGGGAAAATCCAGATAAAGCGAGGGCCAATACAACTGAGTTACAAAATGGAGTTGATGTCACTAAAATATGATTTTGGTGGCACATTTTAACGAGCTCAACACCTGGATCATAAAAAGCTGGCAAGCCTCCATCACTCATAAGAAAAACATTTTTTCCAGATTGAAGACTAGCTAGTAGTTCTTTTGCCACAACGTTGGCCGTGTGTTCATTGTAGAGGATAAAACTCTCGACTGTTTCACGAGGTAACTTGAACTGAAGCCATCTTCGTCGACCTGGTTTTAAATCTTCAATGACGAACACAGAATTGGCATGATCTTCTAAAGCGGCCTTGGTCAATAGGGCATGTGCCCTTGGCTCAAGAATACCATCTTCAGACAAAGGGGTCGGAATAAGAGTCAGGATTCCACTATTTTTCATAATGAGGAAACTAACAAAAGTCGATTCATAATTATACTACTTTAAAATAGGCATGAAAAAAGAACACAACTTATGCTATAGAAGTTCTATGAATCAAATCGCCCACTCTACTTTTTTTATTGTTTACCCTGTCGGACTAGAAGACTTAGGTCTCATTGAGTTAAGGGACAAATTCTCGCTCTATTATCCCAATGAATCGTTTCATTTAGTTAAACAAATTCCAGGTGGATTAGAAATTGAATGCTCCTTATTTGTCGGACTTAGACTTAACTCAATCCTAAGATGCCCCACTCGCCTACTTTTGAGATTAGGTGAATTTAAATGTAGAGACGCACCTAAACTGTTTCAAAAAATATCAAAATTTCCTTGGGCCTCATGGTTAATTGGGCAAACACCAGAGGTTGAAAGTTCAGCAACGAATTCTCGCCTTTTTGATTCAAGAAAAATTGAAAAGGCCATTCAAGATGGAGTTCTTCAATATTACCGTCATAAGCCTACGAAGAAAAAATACTTAGAACATTTGGCACTTACAGAGTCATCAGATATGCCTAAAATTTATTTTAGATCCGTTGAGGACCTTGTCACATTAAGTCTAGATACAACTGGAGAGCGCCTGCACTTAAGAGGGGAAAAAACTCTTATGGGTCTTGCTCCCATTAGAGAAAATCTAGCAGCATTATTACTAATGGAATTAAAAAGTCATTTAGCACCAGGCCCTAACACTTTGGTAGATCCGATGTGCGGATCTGGGACTTTTTTAAAAGAAGCCTATGACTACCAATCTCTCACTCTCAACCGAAAATTTGCTTTTTCTCATACACCGATCTATTTAGATTCAATTGTTCAGCATACTCCGCTCATTCAATTGCCATTAAGTAATCCTTTTACCGCCTTTATGGGTTATGAAAAAGATGCAGCCGTCACACTCCAGGCCCAGAAAAACTGTGATTCACAAAAAATTAAAATTCAACAAGCCGATTTATGTGCTGATTCTCCCATTCAACTATCAAATCCAGTCGTAGTCATAAATCCTCCCTATGGTGTACGTATAGGAGAGCGGAGTGATGAAGTTGGAGACATAAATTTAGGGTATTATTTAAATATTATAAAATCAGTTAAAAATAAATTTTCACCAAAAATTATGGGGATTATTATTCCAAAAGATTTTCTTATAAAGTCCAATGGTGATTTTAACATTCACTCTGCTCGCCTTTTTAAAAATGGTGGAATCGATGTGGTGTTTTATGTTTTAGGGTTTAAATAAACCTGAGTTTTAACTGTAACTCCATTGACGTAGGGAACAAGCACCAAATCATTTTGTTCAACACTTTTCACCGATTCGCCAAGAGAAGATTTAACCCAGGTAAATTGCAATATTTTTTCTTTGCCTTCGGGAGTAATCATTTTCACTTCAGGCAATTGGCTTAAATCCCAATGAGTGGACTTAACTAATAAGGCCAATTGCTGATCTCGTTCAACATCGACTATTTCTCCAATATAAAAATCATCTAAGCGCTGAGTTCTTTTATTCTTAAGTTTAGCAAAAAGAACATCCGATTTATTGATATTATAAAAACCTTTGATCAAGGGTCTTGGGTTATTTTGCCGCAAAGACATTTCTGGTTCAGTAATAGTTCCTGCAAAGAGCTCTAGAATAGTTTTAGAAAATTTATTAAATGAATCATCAAAACGTAAATCGACTCGAAGAAAATGTATCCCCATTTCGTTTAAGGCCTGAAGTTGGTCCAAAAGGTAAAGATCTTTAACATTGAACATAAATGTCCCGTGTAAATTTTCAATGAGAGGAAAACCAGAATGTGGACTTTCTTCACTTGTCCCAAAAGCTTCAATCGTTTGATCATGAACAGCCTTTTTTTCAACCGGAGAAAGTAATTTTCTCGGTGAATAAAACAAAAGAATTCGTCCGAAAGTTAAAATTTCAATTGGAATCGATAAGGCTTTAGAATAGTCGGCCAATAACTCCTTAGACAATTCATTAGAAAGAACAAGTCTGTCTAATTGTGGTCCTAAAAATTCAGACCATTTTTTTAAACCTATTAAATTATGATTCCCATTTTCCAGGATTAAATGAATTTTAAGCCACGGATATTTTTCTTTGATAAAACTTACGGCTCCAGGATCTTGAACTCTAATGGCAAAAAAATCATGCATCGGCAATTTTTCAATCAATTGAATCGTTTTCAAAAATCGATCTTCTTGATTGAGAACATCCCATTCTAGAGTGACTGAAAAATTCATCTGACGCGCTTTTCTCAGCAGTTCAATTAACTCATGTTCTGAATTATCAAAAAAGCGTGACAAGAGAGATGTGCCTAAAATTAATTCAATTTTCACTTGCGGATTGTGATTCTCGGCTAAAAAATTAAGCTCAGCAATATTTCGAACATAAGTAACGAGTGTCTGTGAGTGATTCATTCTTATGCCTTTTTTCTAATGATATTAAATTTTTCGGCACCTAGAATATAGGGAATTTTAACCACACTACCTGGCTTTGATTTCGGCAAACTCACTCCAGAGAGACTTTCTAAAAATGTCACTGATAAATTTTCTATAGGAGTTTTAAATGGCATTACTTCTAGAATATCTCCTGGCATGAAAGCACTTTTGACGTCTACTAGTAAGTGTTTACCAACACAAGCTTCTAAAACAATTCCTGAGACTACATATTCATTATCTTCATCTACCCGCTGGTTATAGATTGAATCAACTCCAGCATAAACATCTAGGCTTCCAGTTGTATAATCGCGGTGTGAAACTTTGCGTAGTTCACTCTCCCAATTAAGCATATCATCCGAAAGAAAATGACCGTGTTTTTTATAATGCCCAAGAGCTTCAGAATAAACTTTTGAAATTGTCCCTGCATAATGATGACTTTTATTTCTTCCTTCTACTTTTAGGGAATCAATTCCTGCTTCTATAAATTCTGGCAAAAGTCGAATACCTTCTAAATCTTTTGAGCTCATAAAGTAAGCTTTTTTATTCTCCATTGAATCTTCATTTTTAAAATCAAGTGAGTATTCGAATCGGCATGAATGAGCACATCCTCCTCGGTTAGAATCTCGGCCTTGAGTATAATTTGAGATTACACAATTTCCTGAAAACGACATGCACATTGAACCATGGACAAACATTTCAATTTCCAGCCTGGTTGCTTCTTTTATTTTGCGAGCTTCTTGAATCGTTACTTCTCTTCCAAGAACAATTCTCTTAACACCCATTTGTTGCCATAATTTAGCTGATTCAATATTGAGGCAACTGGCCTGGGTAGATAAATGGACGACTAAATCTGTCAAACTCAAAACAGTTTCAATCACACCTAAATCGGAAACAATAACAGCATCAATTTTTAAATCGACTAATAAAGTTAAAAATTCCGGTAACTCCAAAAGGTCTTTGTCGTGCAAAAAACTATTAAGAACTACATAAACTAAAACTCCGCGAGAGTGGGCAAACTCCACACCTTCAGCAAGCTCTTCATAGGTAAAATTATCAGATGCTTGGCGCAAGCCAAATTTTTGACCACCTAAATAAACAGCGTCGGCGCCGTACAAGACAGCTACTTTTAATTTTTCTAAACTTCCGGCCGGAGAAAGTAATTCAGGCGTCCAATGACTCATATGCATTTTCCTTTTTATTAAGCTTTTAGATACCAAAGTTTTTGAATACAATCAAAGAATGATCAAAAAGTTTTTCATTTTCCTTATTCTCTTACTTGTATCATTAGGGGCTTTTTTCTTTAATGAATACTCCAATAAGCGGACAGTAATTACCCCCTATCCCTATTATTTCAATGGAATCAATGACTCAAAGGCCACAAAGGAACTAGCTCTGGCCGAAAATGCCAAGATTCTCATTATGGGGGACATGATGGGAGAGGCCCTTTCAAAATATACACCAGACATTATGGATGATTTGGCAAAAAATTATAAATACCCTCCGACTATTTATAATTGGTCAAAGGCCCATGAAGGTCTACACCGCACTCTTAATAAATTAAAATCATTAAAAAAAATCCCCACTATAATTATTTATCATGGGGCCAGCTCTGAGCTTTATGAACAAACTTTTGCCGTTACTGATAAAGACTCCATTTTCAAAAACTTTTCTCTTTTTGATGATGAAAAATTAATTTCACTCATCATTACTTTTCCTTGGTTATCAAAAATCTTTTACAAAAAAATGGACTATTTTGAAATTGGGGCCATTAAAGAATATAAAAATGTATTGCCAGGTAATTTAAAATTAGATGAAAAAGAAATTTCATTTAAAATTTTTGATTATGAACTCAAAGAGCTCATCGAGTTCGCCCATGACCATAAAAGCCATTTAATTTTATTGACGACCCCTCTAAATTTAGAACTTAGACCTAAAGAGATTTGCTCAAACACAACATCTAAAGATATTGTCGATCTGCAAAATGAGATCGAAGAACTCTTAAAAATTGGCAATTACAAACAAGCCTATCCCAAGGCACTTGCCCTCTCTGAAGCGACCGTAAGTAATGCCCTATCTTTTTATTTATTAGGAAAAGCAGCGATGGGACTTGGTAACTTAGCAGAGGCCCGCTCGTCTCTGGCGAAGTCGTCTGTATTTGATTGTTCGAATTGGAGAGGCAATGCAGTCTTAAATGCTATCATTAAAAAAAATGCATTGAAGTATCAGTTACCTCTAATTGATTTTGATATGGACTTATCTTCGGCGTTATCGAAAGATGGATTATTCATTGATGAGATTTTCCCACAATCAATGTTCTATCAAACAATGATCAGTGAATTAAAAAATAATTTAAAAAAAATATTGAGTATAAATTAGGAGGATTGAATGGAAGGATCCGAAATAATAACCTTAAACAAAGATGAAATTCTTTTTCTGGCCAGCGAGAAAGAAACAGATTTATTCATTATTAAAACTGGTAAGGTCATGGTCTTTGTCCAAAAAGGCAGTGAGATCACTCCCATTGCTTACCTTGGGCCTAAAGAATACATTGGGGAATTATCTTTTTTTGATGAAGAACCTAGAAGTGCTAGTATTATTTGCTTGGAAAAAACTGAATTCTATCGCATTTCACCTAAAGATATGTCTGACAAGCTCCCTGTCTGGCTCAAAACAATCGGTCATCAGTTAAGCCGTAAAATTAGGGCCGGTGATGAATTAATTAGGTCAAAAGGAATCCGTAAAAAAAACTTAGAGTCGATTAAACCGCTCACTATTGAAGAGCAAAGTCGCTATTTTAAGCTGGTTGAGAAGCATAAACCTAAAACTAAATAAATCCCTCGGTGAAAAATTGGCCCCATTTAATTTGGCATTGAACTCGCAGATGTAAGATGTAAGCAAAGAAAAGATTTCTTTGCTCATAGTACACGGAGGTTTTATGGGTTCACTCTTATCTAAAGATTTCTTATCGATTACAATCTGCTTAATGGGTCTGCTTTCACTTACCAGTTGTGCAAGCAACTTCTCAAAGCCTCAATTGGCCTATGATAAGGAAGTTTTAAGGTCCCCTGAAGGAGACTCTAGAGGAAGTGGTCACTCAACTAGTAAAATAAAAAATAGAGAATATGTAGCTGATAGAAATTAGAAATGAAAGTTGATAAAACTCTAAGCTCCAATAGTTTTTGGAGCTTAAAGTTTTAAGATATCGATAAAATTAAATTAGGCCTAATTCTTTAACACTATCTCTTTCTGAACGAAGTTCATTTAAAGTAACGTTAAATTTTTCCATAGAAAAATCATTGAGTTTAATTCCTTCTACTACTGATAATTTTCCATTAACGACAGTGCAAGGGAAAGAAAAAATAAGTCCCTTATCAACTCCATATTGTCCTTCAGAAGCAAGACACATTGAGAATGTATTTCCAGAAGCTGTATTATGAGTAAGTGCAAAAATTCCATCGACAACAGCATTGGCCGCTGAAGCTGCAGATGATAACCCACGAGCTTTAATAATGGCCGCTCCTCTTTTTTGAACAGTTTCAATAAAAGTAGTTTTCAACCATTCTGCATCAGTAATCACTTCACTCGCAGACTTGCCATTGATTTTAGCAGTATAAAAATCTGGGTATTGTGTAGCTGAGTGATTTCCCCAAATCGCCATATTTGTCACAGCTGTAACATCGACTCCGGCCTTTTGTGCCAATTGAGTTTTTGCACGATTTTCATCGAGCATCGTCATGGCAAAAAATCGATTTGATGGAACTGATTTCGCTGCATTCATACAAATAAGTGCGTTTGTATTACAAGGATTTCCAACGACAAACACTCTTACATCAGGTGCACCATGAGCGGCAATTGCTTGCCCCTGAGTTGTAAAAATTCCACCATTAATTTTTAATAAATCCGCTCGCTCCATTCCTTCTTTACGAGGAACAGAACCAACGAGAATTGCCCAATTCACATCTTTAAATCCAACTGCATAATCATTTGTACAAACAATTTTTTTAAGCAATGGAAAAGCACAATCATCTAGTTCCATGGCCACACCTTTAAGTGCCGGAAGTGCTGCTTCAAGTTCAATTAATTGAAGCTCAACTTCAGTCTCTGGGCCAAACATTTGTCCCGATGCAATTCTAAACAATAATGCATAACCAATTTGTCCAGCTGCGCCTGTGACAGCTACTTTAACGCGATTTTTTGCGCTCATAAAATCTCCAATGGGGTAAAGGGGAAAATAACTTAAAATAATATTAACGAATTGTTTATCCTAGGTAAATAAGCATAATTTGTATTTTTTTGGGTAATTTTAAGATGTGCGGATTGACTTAAAACTATTATAACCAATAATGGTTTTAATCATATTTTTATACGCAATAGGATTTTCATGAGCGACCAACCATCTTCAGGCAATAATAACTCCCCGAGACCTGCGGGCACAAACCAATCAAACCCTAATCAAAGACCTCAGCAAAATAATCACCAGAACAACCAACAGAACAACCAAAGACGACCTCAGTCAGGCCCACACAATGGCCCAAGACCTCAGCATCAAGGACAAAATCAGCCACAATCTCAAGTTGCAGCTGGGGCAGGATCTCCAAACAACAATAACAACAGAAGACGGCCAAACCGCAATCATAATCGTCCAAGAAATCCTAATCAAAACCCTAATACTAACCCCAACTCAGGTGGCACTCAGGGATTAAATATTGAACGAATTTATGAGAAATACTTAAACTTACTTGACCAGCATCTTATAGCTAGAAGAAAATACCACGACCTTTTTTACCGTGCGGATTATGGCCAAAAAAATAAATTAGAAAGAAATTTTTATAATACCCTAAATGATATTAGAGATTTTGAAAGCCGTTTGGCACCAGAGGCCCGAATATTATTTGAAAAAAGAAATAATGGTTTATCTTTAGATAATATTTATACTTCTAATCATGATATCCCGCCTATTGGAGATACTCCACCGCCTGAGACAGAATCAGCAGATCCACACTTTCTTCAATCCCAAAAATTAGCCGATTTCGCGGCTGACAAAGAAGAAAGCAAGGGCTCTTATGATGACTATTTAAAATATAAGAACTTAGTTTGAAAAAGTACTCTTCTACTAGAGAACTTTTATATTATCCATGTCTTTACCAACTAATTTCTTAGCTGTTGAAGCTTTGTTGAAATAGTTCGTTAAAGTTTCTTCATGGTCTTTTAGGATTGCTGATTTTAACTCTTCTGGATTGATATCTAAAACTTCTGCAATTTTCTTCATCATCTTTAAAGGCACATTACAAAGTCCTCGTTCAACGTTTGAAATAAACTGGCCGTTTTTATAACCTAAAAGCAGAGACAAATCAGATTGAGAATAATTTTTTGTATGTCCAATTCTCTTTGAACGTATTAAAGTAGCGATATTTTTAAATGATCTCATTTTATTGTCCTTTTATTTTGTTTATTAACAAATAATGTTTGTGCGTTATGATTTCTAGATTGTTAAGGAAGAAATCTTTAGACTACCTTAACATTTTATTGAGATAACATAAACATAATTTAGAACTTTTTTTATCGAGGCCCAAAAATGATTTTTACAAGCTGGAATGTAAACGGATTACGCTCAGTGTCTACTAAAGGATTTGAAGAATGGTTTCGCACTCAAGGACCTGACGTTATCGCACTGCAAGAAATCAAAGCTCAAGAACAAGACGTCCATTCATTAATAGATAAATGGAGTGATCTCTACGATGTTCACCTATATCCTGCAGTTAAAAAAGGTTATTCCGGAACTGGTCTCTTGATTAAAAAAAATACAAATCCATTGTCAATTATACGCGGCATTGGAGATCCGGCATACGATAATGAAGGGAGACTTATAATTGTCGAACTTGAAAATCTTATCTTAATGAATGGCTATTTCCCAAACGGACAACGAGATCATTCGCGAGTCGAGTTTAAATTAGATTTTTCTAAAAAAGTTATGGAATTAGCTATTGAGCTTCAAAAAAAGCACAAAAAAGAAATTCTCATTACTGGGGATATCAATACAGCTCACCAAGAAATTGACCTAGCTAACCCCAAAGCTAATCGTCAAACAACTGGCTTTTTACCTAATGAAAGGGCCTTTATAGACGAACTTATTGCCAATGGATTTACCGATGTTTTTAGGCATTTTCATCCAAAATTAGCTGAACAATACACATGGTGGACTTACCGAGGCGACTGCCGCGAAAGAAATATTGGTTGGAGGCTCGATTATTTTTTTGCTTCGAGTGGACTTTTGCCAAAAATAAAAAATATTAAACACTGCCCAGAAGTTCTAGGTAGTGACCACTGTCCAGTTTGGCTTGAGATTAATTAAAATTTGGCATTTAATTGGTAAGTAAGGGTCACCACTTTATCAGGATTAACAGAGACATTTAAAACCAAAGTTACATTCTCTTTTAAAGTTTTTACGTGGGTAAGAGCTGCGTAAGCTTTATCGGCTTCATCTTTTCTTAAAACCATACTCAACACTTGAGATTTATCTATTTGAACATCCCGAGCTATGAGTATTGTTTCTTTGTCTGTAGTTGTATTTTTATGGTACTCAGTTCTTATAACAACTGCATTTTTATCAGTGATGGCCATATTGAGAATTTGGGCATTATTAAGAATTTGTCCAGCTCCCGTCACAGATATATCTTTTGAAATTGCAGGAATATTTATAGAAAACGGAACAACAATCATTTTTTCGGAAGTGCCATCTAAATGAGTATTGAGATCAAGTGAAGCTAGATTCTTATTTCCATTAGTAATTAAATTTAATTTTGCAATATTCCCTTTAATCGTTACATCAGAAGTGCCTTTAACTTGCAAACCACCTTGGCTTAATTCTTGAGTTGAATCTGCTTTAATAAAATGGACGTTGCTCGGAATTTGTTGGTCTGATTTTTCAATAAAAGTTTTATAAGACACAGAGGTTGTTGAGATTCTTGCAGGTTTAGCTGGAGTAGTTCCAGATAGCTGACCAGAAGTTGAAACAGGAATTGTAGGCAGCGGCTCCATCGCAACGGCCTCTATTGGTTTATCCATATCAGGAAGATTGTAAGGATTGGATTCTGATTCAGAAGGAGTGTATCGGAAGTAACGAAATCTTCCGCCCTTTTTCGTGAGGATTGCTTGAACGATGATATTTTTATCATCACCTTCTCCTCGGTAATAATAAACCATTTCTTCTAACGATGGATCCATATACTGAATTTCAGTAATGGCCCTAAAAGGAAGAACTTCTTCGGCAAGCATTTTAAATTGTCCATCGAATTTAGTTGGTCTTAAGTCAGGTGTGACATCCAAATGGCGCTGACAATCAAACCCACCTTTTTTACTTCTAATAGCTTCAGTATAAAAAAGAAATTTAAGTCGGTTAATTTTTGCAGGCAGTTCATCGCTCATTTTGGATTTTGGATCAAGTGCTAATTTATCAATGACATTATTAATTTGTTCAGTTAATAAAATATGTTTTGGGCAATGGATACAAACATTATCGCCGCTTATTTCTTCGGAGCGAATAAAGCTTTTATTAAAGTTATAGCCCGCAAGCTTAGCTTTATCGACAAGTACCTTAAGTTTTGGATCATTTAAATCAGTATAATTTGTGACATTTAAATTTTTAACATTATTTAAATCGTCAAAAGCATTGAGATTAAATGAAAGGAGAGACATAATTATAAATATAAAATTTTTCTTCATAGAAACAATATCGGTTGTCTTAAATAAATTTTTATAAATAGAAACCATTAATCAAAATTGAGACAGAAATGGCAAAATTTTCCCTTATTCCCTTCAATCTTGAAACTGCGCCTGAGACTGTGATTGAATCAGAACTTAATACAAATATTGACTCTATTTTTGTGAGCTTCAGAATTAAAAAAAATCTTCATTTAATAGAACTCGGGAATGCAACACCAGCTAAAAATCGTACACTTAATCTTTGGGAAAAAACTTGTTTTGAACTTTTCATAAAAAATGAATCAGATGAATATGTGGAATTTAATTTTTCACCTAATTTTCAATGGAATTGTTTTTATTTTAAAAAACCTGGTAGTCCCCTTTTAGAATTGGAGTCTATGAAAATGCCTATCTTAGACATTCTCTTAAGCTCGGAGCATTTCTTTTTATTTGCTGAAATAAAAAAAGGCTATTTTCCAAAAGGATTCTTTGGAAATAATGAAAAATTGAGTTGTGGAATAAGCTGTGTGATACAAGATCAATCTAAAGACAATAGTTATTGGGCCCTAATCCATCAAGATTCTAGGCCCAATTTCCATCATTTTGATTCGTTTAAATATAAGTTTTAATGGCTATTGTGTATTCTTTTTCTGTCACTTTACTCACAAGTCCCGTCACTAATAATTCTTGGAAACACGAGCTGGTTAATTTCTTACCCATATCATCCATGACTACACTATAGATTTTATCTTCTGTTTTAAAATCTAGTGATAAAACTCGACCTTCTTTAGATTTTTCTTTCGGTCGAATTGTCCCTGAAAGTTGAACTAGTTTGTCTTTATAAAAATAGTAATTGTCTCGGTTAAAACCCGATCCATCTGATTTACCTTTTTTGCCAGAAGATTTGCCTTCACCGTCTTCATCATCAAAGGCAAACTCGTCGTCTCCCCCATCAGTATCCAGTTCAGTTTCTTCATCCCCATCTTCAAATTCGTCTTTGAATCCACCCATAATCAGGTCTTCCCCTTAATAAAATACCTTTATCTTTTTCGCTACTTTACTATCTTAGACTAAAATATTCAGAATAATCACTAGAAAATCAACACTTTGGTGAAATTTTTAAGTTTTCTTGCCCGTTTAGTAAGTGGTATACTGATATCAGGAACATGTATGGAGGGTTTTCGTGTTTAAATTAAATAACTTTTCTCGTTTGTCTTATTTATCACTAGTGGGCTTAGTTGTTTTATTGGCCGCTGCGGCCCCTTTAAAACTAAAGGCGCAAGACGATTTACCAAATGATGGTGAAGGAATGATATCTCCGAATTCGGGTGTTGGTACTCCGCCAGTTAGCATTGACGAAAGTGATTCAGCAACAGTTAATGATGTCGAAGAATACGACGGATAATTTTTTAGTAAATCATTTTAAAATTAGTTATAAATTACTGGACATTCTCAAGACAAATCGCAAATATTCTATTTATTATATTTTTGTAATATTAGTTTAAAGGATTTGTCTGCCGTGTTTATTGAACCCGAAATTCTTAAAGAATTGCCGCATTTCGAAATGTTTTTTAGCCATATAGGTTTTAAACGTATCGATGGTTCAGTATTTGGCTTATTAGTTCTTGCCCAAAAACCACTCACCTCAGAAGAAATTGAAGCCGCACTTAAACTCTCACAAAGTGCCGTGTCACTTTCACTTAAAACACTCTCCCATTTTGGTGCCATTGAGACCAAGGATTTACGAGAAAATTCTAAGGCACGCGTCCACTCTGCGAGAGAAGATTCACTTAATATTGTCGCTTCTGTTTTTAGAAAAAGAGAAGAAGAATATATTGTCGAATTTAAAAATATGGCCCAAAGAGTTTTAGATAGATCCCAACAAACACCTGCTAACGATGCTCGAAGAAAACGGATGATTTCTATTATTAGTACTTGTGAAATTGCTGAATCAGTTATGAACTTTGTCATCACCATTGCTCAAAATAAATCTCGAGAGCACCATGAGCTGTATTCGGCCCAGTATGAAGCTATTATCAAAAAATTGCCTAAGGCCCTCGATTTAATTGCTGGAACTGCTGGCCCTATTGCAGATATGACTACTAGTTTAAAAGAAAGTTTAACGAACACACTAAAAAATAATTTTAAAGGACTGCGCTAACATGAAACCAGACAATCAAAGAATTGTTATTACCGGAATAGGCCTTGTCTCTCCCATGGGAAATAATTTAGCTGAATTACGAGATGGACTCTTAAATAATGGATCTGGAATTTCTCATACCGAAATTCGTCATATGGGTGTCGTGGCTGCTGGGTTGTGCAAATTTGATGAAGCAAAATACCAACCCAAAAAAATGAGAAAAAGAGGCACAAGAGCAGGGGCCATTTCTATTTATTGTACTAATGAAGCCATCAATCATTCTGGAATTGAATTTGCTTCAATTGATAAAAACCGAGTGGGTGTTTATTTAGGCATTACTGAACACGGCAATGTTGAAACAGAAAATGAAATTCACGATCTCTATCACTCACACGAAATGGATGTTTCTTTATGGTCACATCACCATAACCCGCGAACTGTTGCCAATAATCCTGCAGGTGAAGTCACACTTAATTTAGGCATTACTGGCCCTCATTATACAATCGGTGCAGCTTGTGCTGCTGGGAATTTAGGGATCATTCAAGGGGTTCAACAACTCTTATTAGATGAAGTCGACCTGGCCCTAGCAGGCGGAATTTCTGAATCTACTGAAACATTTGGAATCTTTGCGGCTTTTAAGGCCCAAGGAGCTTTAGGACACCATGAAGATCCTGCTTTGGCCACCAGACCTCTTGATATAGAGAGAAATGGAATTGTCGTCTCGGAAGGTGGAGCCGTTTATGTGCTTGAGCGATTAAGTGATGCAAAAAAACGAAAAGCTAAGATTGTCGCCGAAATCATTGGTTATCATAGCAATAGTGATGCTAGTGATTTTGTTTTACCTAATACTGAACGCCAAATTGAATGCATGACCATGGCCATAAAAAAGGCTGGGATTGAAATCAATGAAGTTGATATTGTCAGTATGCATGCCACTGGAACACTTCAAGGAGATATCCAAGAATGTGTGGCCGTGCAAAAACTTTTTGGCGATCAACCAAACGTTCATGTGAATGCAACTAAAGGTTTTATTGGACACGCCATGGGAGCTGCAGGTGCCCTTGAGCTTGCAGGAAATATTCCTAGTTTTACTGATGGTTATATTCACCCCTGTAAAAAAATTCACAATCTCGATCCTCAGTGCAATGTGAAAAATTTAGTCAATGGCGAAAAAGTCGCTCATGACGTCAAAATCATTTTAAATAATTCATTCGGTATGCTCGGAATAAATTCAACGTTAATTGTTCAAAAGTTTAAGGAGTCATTATGTTAACAAATGAAGAAGTACGCTCAAAAGTTTTAGATATTATTGCCGATATCGCTCTTGATGATGATGTGACAGGGATTAAAGATGAAGTCTCTTTAAGAGAACAACTTGATCTTGATTCAATGGATTTTTTAGACATCGTTATGGAATTAAAAAAACGCCATAAAATTGAAGTACCTCAAGAAGATTATACAAGACTTGCCTCAATGCAATCTTGTGTTGAGTATTTAGCACCAAAATTTAATTCTTAATGAATAAAATGGTCGACACAATTATCATAGGGGCCGGAATGTCAGGCTTAGCTGCTGGCATTCGGCTTTCAATGTATAATAAAAAAATTTTAATTCTTGAAAAACACTCTATATCCGGAGGGCTTAATTCCTATTACTCTCGCGGAAAAAGAAAATTTGATGTCGGCCTTCATGCTTTGACTAATTTTGTAGGCCCCAATCAAAGAGGAAAGCCTTTTAATAAATTAATGAAGCAGCTTCGCATTCCGTATGAAGAATTTAAAATTCATCCCCAGAGTCACTCATTAATTCAATTTCCAGATCAAACTCTAAAATTTACCAATGAAATTGATTTTTTCATTGAGGAAATAAGAACTCATTTTCCAGATGAAATTGATGGGTTTATTAGCCTTTTAAATCATATAAAAAACTTTAATGAAGTAGATCTTTCAAATGAAGTTATTATGGCAAAAATTGTCGTAAGAAATTTTATAAAAAGTGAAGCCCTGGTAGAAATGATTTTTTGTCCACTCCTTATTTATGGAAGTGCCTGGGAAAACGACATGGATTTTTCACAATTTGTGATTATGTTCAAAAGTATTTTCCTTGAAGGCTTCGGGCGACCTGAGGGCGGAGTGCGTACAATCATTGATTTGCTCCTGAAAAGACTTGATACTTGTGGCGGCGAAATTCTTTTTAAAACTGAAGTCTCTCGCATTATTTCAAAAGATGGAGTGGTTGTTGGAGTAGAAATCAATGGAAGTGAAATCATTGAATGTAACTCAATCTTGTCTTCTATGGGGCTACCAGAAACAATGAGTGTCCTAGATGCCCAATTGGATTATTCACCCAGAACTGGCAATTTGTCATTTACAGAAAGTATAATAATCACTGATAAAAAACCAAAAGACTTAGGCATCGATGCCACCATTATTTTTTATAATAATAGACCAACCTATTTATACCAAAGACCACAAACTTTATTTGATCACCAGAGTGCTGTTGTCTGTTTCCCTAATAATTTTCTTCATGATGATTTTGATGAAGGTGTTTTAAGGGTAACTAATATTGCGAACTTTGAATTGTGGAACCAAGAATTATTACTTTCAAAAGTTGGTTATAACGAAAAAAAACTAGACGTGTATAATCACGGCCTTAGTATTTTAAAAAATTGTGGAATGAGCTCAAACTTTGAAGTTAAGTTTAAAGACATATTTACTCCTACGACCGTTAAAAAATATACCAATCATTTCAATGGAGCAGTTTATGGCTCAATTGATAAATCAAGAAATGGCACAACTCCAATTGCTGGACTTTATATATGTGGGACTGATCAGGGATTTTTAGGGATTGTAGGTTCTATGCTTTCAGGAATTTCCATGGCCAATCTTCATGTTCTTCAGAGTGCTTTATGAAATTTAATAATGTTGTTATAGAATCTATGGGCCACGCACTTTCTGATGTGAGCTTAACTTCAATCGCGATTGAAGACCGATTAACACCCCTTTATCAAAAATTAAAACTTCCGGAGGGAAGACTCGAATTAATGACAGGAATAACATCTAGACGAGTTTGGCCTTTAGGGACCAAACCTAGTGATCTCTCAACAATGGCAGCAGAAAATTGTTTAAAAAAATCAAATCTTTCTAAAGATAAAATAGATCTGCTTATCCACGCATCCGTGTGCCGAGATTTCTTAGAACCTGCCACAGCATCGGTAGTGCACGCCAATCTCGGACTCAATCGCAATGCCATGATTTTTGATCTCTCCAATGCTTGCTTGGGAGTCATAAATGCCATCGTAGTGGCCGGTAATATGATTGAAAACGGCCAGATTCAATTTGCCCTTATTGTTAGTGGTGAAAATGGCGGGCCATTATTAGAAAATACAATTAATGAGCTTCTAACGAATCAATCAATTGACAGAAAATCGATTAAAAAATACATCGCCAATTTAACAATTGGATCTGCTGCAACAGCAATTCTGCTTACGCATAAAAAATTTAGTCCTCATTCTCCACAAATTTTAGGTGGAGCTCATGAGACAGATTCTAGTGCCAATCACCTCTGCCGAGGAGATGGCAATACTCACTCCCTAGTCATGGAAACAGATTCGGAAGAATTACTAAAGTATGGTGTTGCCTTGGCCCAATCAACTTGGAAAAAATTATTACATGAATTATCATGGACTAATGAAACTCCTGATTTTGTGCTGACTCATCAAGTGGGAACGGCCCACGAAAAAATGTCGCTCGAATCTCTAGAATTAACAAATAAAAAAACATATCGGACATATCCTACTCTTGGAAATACTGGTTCAAGTGCATTACCTATTACGTTGATGATGGCCCATGATTTAGGGTTAATTCAAAAAAATGATAAAATTGCCTTGTTAGGAATAGGATCTGGATTGAGTTCAATTATGCTTGGAGTACAATGGTGATGAATCAGCTAAAAAACGTTTCAAGTATACCGCAAGATTTAAAACAAGAATACCCGTTCGCTTCTCATTTTCTCTCAATTAAAAATGAGCAGTACCACTATATAGACGAGGGCCAGGGCGAAGTGATCCTTATGCTTCATGGTAATCCAACTTGGTCATTTTTCTACCGCAATTTAACTAAACATTTTTCAAAAAATTTTAGAGTAATAGTTCCTGATCATATTGGGTGTGGCCTCTCGAGTAAGCCTCAGGACTATAACTATACTTTGCAAACTCATATAGACAATTTATGCCACTTAGTTGAAAAAGAAAAACTTACAAATATTACTTTAGTTGTTCATGATTGGGGTGGAGCTATAGGTATGGGGCTTGCGACCAAATATCCACAGCTCATCAAAAAAATGGTCGTAATGAATACTGCGGCTTTTAGGTCCTTAGAAATTCCAACAAGAATTAATATTTTAAAAAATCCAGTTGGACAATGGTTTATAAGAAAGTTTAATGGCTTTGCGTATCCCGCAACTTTTATGGCCTCCAAAAAAGGCTTGAGTCCTATTGTAAAAAAAGGATTTATCTTTCCCTATCATGATTATGAATCAAGGATTGCGACTGCAAAATTTGTCGACGATATCCCATTAAATGATCAACACCCGACATACAAAACCTTGAAGAGAATTGAAGAAAAACTTCCTGAAATAAAAGCACCAGTTTTATTATTATGGGGTGAAAAAGATTTTTGTTTCACCATGAATTTTCAAAAACGCTGGCTTGATATTTTTCCAAACGCCCATTCAATTACCTATCCGAATGCCGGACATTACCTAATAGAAGATGAAACCAGTGCTGTCATAAGTGAGATTGAGACATTTTTAAAGGACTCATAAATGAATATTGCCACTCGCTTAACTCAATTTGCTAAATCTACTCCAGATAAAAAAGCTGTCATTTTTCCTACTTTTGATAAAAAAACTCAAAAATATAATTATTCATCTTTAACGTTTAAAGAACTTGATATCCTTTCAAATAAATTTGCCACCAGTCTTCAAAAACTAGGTCTTAAGGCCGGAGATAAAACGCTCCTCTTTTTAAAACCAAGTCTAGAATTTTCCGCCATGACTTTTGCCTTATTTAAATTGGGAGTCGTTCCAGTTTTTATTGACCCAGGTATGGGGATTAAAAACTTACTAAAATGCATTCAAGAAGCAGGGCCAATCGGCCTTATTGCTGAATCACAAGTCCATCTACTTAAAATTTTTTACCCAAGCATTTTTAAATCCATCAAAATGAATGTGACGAATGGATCATTTACTTGGGGAAAAATGATCAGTATAAAAAAAATGAAACAAGAAAAGAAACAAAACTTTCCTTCTAAAGAATTTGAATCCGATGATATGGCAGCAGTCTTATTTACTTCTGGTGGAACGGGTTCACCTAAGGGAGTCGTTTATACTCATCAAATTTTTGAACAACAGACTACTCTCTTGCAAGAGATGTATCATTTAACTTCAAATGATATCGACATGCCAGGCTTCCCTCTTTTTTCACTTTTTACAATTGCTATGGGGATGACATCTTGTATTCCAGATATGGATCCAACTAAACCAGGTAGCTGCAATCCCCAAAAAATTGTTCAGAATATTCGCGAATTAAAACCTACTTTTGTTGCTGGCTCTCCTGCCATTTGGGAGCGTGTCGCCGACTATTGCTTGGAAGAATCAATCGTTCTTCCTTCAATAAAATACGTCGTCATGTTTGGAGCACCCGTTTCTGTAAAGATTCATGTGAAATTTAAATCTATTTTACCTAACGGAACCACTTATACTCCTTATGGTGCAACTGAAGCTCTTCCCGTCAGTAATATTTCAGGTGAATTTGTCTTAAAAAATACAGCTCATTTAAGCGACGAAGGCTTTGGAACTTGTATTGGTTTAGCAACTCCAGGAATAGAAATAAAAATTATTAAAATAACTGATGAAAGTATTTCCCAATTTCATGAAGGTCTTTTAGTTGCCCCAAAAGAAGTTGGAGAAATCATTGTCAAAGGCATAGTGGCGACAAAAGAGTATTTGAATCTTCCTGAAAAAACTCGTGAAGCCAAAATACCTGATTCGAATAATACTTTCTGGCACCGAATGGGAGACTTAGGGTATATCGATAATTTAGGTCTTCTTTGGTTTTGTGGGAGAAAATCTCATTTAGTGACTACTCAAACCCAAACTCTTTTTCCTATTCCATGTGAAGCGATATTTAATAAACACCCTCTGGTAAAAAGATCTGCACTCGTGGGCCTAGGGCCTGCTGGATCACAAACTCCGGCCATCGTGATTGAAAGACGAGATGGACAGTATTTATCAGGAAAAAACCGTTCTATTTTTGAAAGTGAACTTTTAGCCGTGGCTAAAAAATATCCACACACAAAAAATATTCATAAAATTTACTTAAGCAAAAGTTTTCCAGTCGATGTTAGGCATAATATTAAAATTGACCGACTTAAATTAAAAGAAGAAATTGAACATCATGAAATTAACTAAAGTTTTAGTGACCGGTGCAGGGGGCTTTTTAGGAAGTTATATCACTCGAGACTTAATCAAAAAAGGCTATATTGTTTCAAGTTTTTCACGAAAAAAATATTCTTTTTTAAATGAACTTGGAGTCAATCAATTCATTGGAGATCTTGCTAACTTTAACGAAATTGAAATTGCCGTTATAGGCGTAGATGCTGTCATTCACACAGCTTCAATGGTTGGAATGTGGGGGCGGTATACAGATTTTTTTGCTGCCAATGTCACCGGAACCGAAAATCTTATTAAGGCGATGAAAAAACATAGTGTTTCTAAATTAATTTATACCAGCACACCTAGTGTGGTCTTTGAGCGAGAAAGTTTATGTGGAGTGGATGAATCAACTCCCTACCCAACTAAATACCTAACTCATTATGCTACTACAAAATCAATCGCTGAAAAAATAGTTTTAGCTGCTAATGATAGTACTAATCATCAACTTCTCACAATGGCCATTCGTCCCCACTTAATTTTCGGTCCTGGGGATTTAAATCTCATACCGAGAGTTTTAGAGGCACAAAGAAAAAAACGGCTAAAAATAATTGGTGATGGTGAAAACCTAGTTGATGTTACTTATGTTGAAAACGCTGCGGATGCTCATATTATGGCACTTGAACAACTTTCCATTGGGCACCCAATTGCAGGGAAAGCTTATTTTTTAGGACAAGGACCTGTGAAGCTATGGGATTTTACCAATGATCTACTAAAACATGCAGGGCTTCCACCAGTGACCCAAAAAATATCTTTTAAAAGAGCTTATATAATAGGATTTTTGATTGAAAGTTTTTTGAAACTTTTTCGAATAAATAATATACATCCACCAATGACTCGATTTATAGCTTTGCAATTAGCGAAATCCCATTATTTTAGTCATCAGAATTTAAGCAAGGATTTAGGATATAATCCTAAGGTCAGTATAGAGGAAGGCATTGAGCGCTATTTTAGATCTCTGAGATAACGATCGTTAATCCAGGTAATACTTTATGATGGCAACAGGCGAGGCTGCTCCGTCATAATTTCCCTTTAAAAGCGCCTTATTTATAGATTTAGCTGCCCCTGCTCCTCCAATCGAAATACCAAAATACTGCTTCAAAATATAAGCTGCAGAAGTTGAACAAGAATAGCTTTGAAGAAAATGATCATTACCCTCTTTTGTCATAGGCAATTTCACTCCATTTTCAGCATCCAAATAAGTCATGTTCCCGCTTTCAACAATTTTCCCTTTTAACTCAAGATTGTTTCCAAATTTTGGAGAAGTTGTTTCATATTTTAATATTTTTTTTCCCATTATACTTTCACTTTCAACAATTTTTAATAGTGGAGAATAAGCATCAAAAGGTGGGACATTGTGACTCACCGAAGATTTATAAAAAGCGTCTATTTCATTTTTAGTTGCAGCAATTTTTTCTTTATCCATTTGAAAAATAAATCCAGTTGAACTAGGCATATCATCATTTCTGCTTTGATTCATTTTTGGAGAATATTTATTTATTGAAGTCCATTTTACATTATTAAAAGAATAAACGTTTTCACCAACTCGAAGCCTAATATGTCCAAACGGCTCGCTTGGCTCAAAAATAACCTCGACTGTATTTTTCAAAAATTCATCATATTCTGGATATTTGTTCATGATATTGATATTGGCCGTGTACTCAATATACTGTTTTCCGTTGGGAAACTTCTTAATTTCTGGAGTAAGTAAAGTGAGTTCATGGAGCGTGTTATTAACAAGTGGAACTTCTTTAGGCTTAAAGAAATTAGAAACGAAAGCTGCACAGTCTTTAAAATTGGCGGGAGACCTTAAACTGTCAGCAGTAATACTCTTTGAACTGACATAATTCAGGTCAAAGTTTTTCTCAACTTCGGTAATATCTCTGGAAGAATATATAAGTTGGGAGCAACTAATACTTGTTAGAAGGATTATACTTAAAATAAAATTTGATTTTAAAGATAATTTTTTAATTTTCCACACTCAACTTATAAATTATTGTTCATCAACGACTACTGATGAAGGTGCTCGTAAATTTTCTAAACGCATATAATGATCAACTGCACCTAGGCCTTTAAATGCCCCTTCGTGAAAACTTGTCACAAAATCTCTTCCATCAGTAGTCATTGCATTAAAAGATCCGTAGAAAAAGACATTTTGAATCCCAAATAAATTAAAATAATGAACCTTACTATAAGAGTTATTAACAATATTATTGCTTAAGGTTTTTAATTGCCACAATGGAATTTCACTCCAGTTTTCTTTATCTTTATAAGTTAATTGGCCTAAGCAATTTTTTAAAAAAGCTCGAGATTTAGCTGGAGAAAATATGAAATGTTTAGATCTTGCTTCACAAACCGTAATTGCATCAGCAGTTACTTTTTGATGAGAGAGATCTTTATAATAATCGATATAATCGTTTTGAAGTGAACGGCGGCAATGATCAAATAGGTTTCTAAAATCAATAAATGAAGTTTTTGGATATTCATTACAAAGGCCATCTACATAATCAAAAACAGAACCTACACTTAATGAATTTAAATACCGAATTCCTTCTGTATTCACTTGAAATTGTCCATTTATTTTAAGAGGAGCGACAAGATAGTCTCTTCCAAGCATATCGATGGCCATTGGAGCCACTCCCGAGAATCGCTCTAGGACAAACAAGGCCCTGTCTCGGTATTTTTTTCCACCAGTGCCCGCACTTTTATTTGTCATGAACTCTGAGCTGAAAGTCATTGAAAGTTTTTGTTCATTTTCTTTAATACTTAAGTCTTCATGATTTTCTAATAAATTTCTTTCACTATCATATTCAATTGTCACCTTTTTACTATCACTTGCTAATTTCCCTGCACTTATATCAGAATTTGTTAAAGCATAAATAAAGCTCGCAAATATTCTTGAAAAAAGATTTTCAGTATATTTTACTTTTTCATAATAATGGCGAAAGAAATTTTTCACTTTTCCGTCGGTCGTAATTTCAATTTGTTGAGTTTGGGAGCTTTTACTTCCACCCAAAAGTAAAAAATTATATTTATGAGCAACAGTTTCAGCTAATCTCTTTTCTTCTGAAACAATATAAGGCGCCAAAACTAATAAATTGCCTTCGCGATTTTTTAGGATCTCTCCAATTTCAATGGCCACTGGATTCGTCGGCTGCATTTCAGACAAAACATTTTGCGAGAGATTCAATGAGATTTTGTAACTTGAATTTAATTGATAACTAAAGTCATAAGAAAGTAAGGTCATTTTTAAAATATTAAGAAAATCAGCCTGGATTCCCATCGAAAAACCGGCCGTTGTAACTTTCGATTTTTCGTAAGACAATAAAACGTTATCAGGAGAGCCTGTTTGAAGACTTGGCATTGAAATAACTTCAACACGTGAGAGTTTTTCAAACTTCGCCAAGACTCCGGCCATAGCAGTCACTCCTGTATAGAGCGGAGTAGTTACTAATCCACCTGCATTAAAAGAAAGTGAGTCTTCTTTTAAAACTATTTCATTGCTTTGCAAGTTTTTTACATTATTAAATTCAAGGGCCTTAAAGGGCATAAATAATTTTTCAAAATGAAGGGTGAGCCCGTCGTTATAATTATCAGCAAAGTGAACCCAAGTGTATGTCCGTTTAAAAACGACTCCTGCAAATGCCGCTAAATTTTTATCAGTGATATCTAAAACTTTCTGGTCTTTTAAGTGACTAATGACTTTTGAAGCGTCAATAAAGATTGAAAAAGTATCTCTAACGATCCAGCGGTCACTGTTAAGTTCAGGTGAAAGGTTCCGATCGACAATAATTGAGAAATCAACAAAAGGCTTTCTATAAGAAAAACCTATGCTATTGAGACCTCCAGTCACACTAGTCGTACTATTTTGAAGAACTCGCGCTGCTTCTCTTTTTCCAATAGTTTCATATTCTGAATTCATTTCATCGAGAATTTGTTGGTAGAGATCACTCTTTGAGTCAATTGGATTTACTACACTTAAATAATTAAAATCTTCAGCGGCCAGGCAATTTGCCCAATTTAAAATTAAAAATGTTAAAACTACTGCAAAAATCGATAATTTTTTATTCATAGTCACCATGCCTCTAGTCGCCATTATGACAGACTCATCGGTAGGACCAAGGAAGAACTTGACGGAAATAGTTCCTGTGATTTAGCGCTTAAAACTCTAGGCAATAGTGCCAAAAATAGTTCTCATTCCCAGGCAACCTGTTAGAATACTGTCTATGAAAGGATTTCGGATTATTATTTTTATTTTGTCAGTGGTGCTTTTAACGATAAGTAGCGGTTTATTATTCTACAAAAATATTTTTCTTCTCGACCCGCCTACTAAAAATCAAAAGGTCAATTTTGAAGAACTCCGCTATACGGATTTGCAAATTAATGCAAGTGCAGCACTTTTAAGAATGAATTTAAATAGTGAAACGAATCAACTTGCAGCTCAAATGAATCGCTTAAATGAACTTTTGAATATCGTGACAGATGTAAACAAAAGCACCCCAGAGCTTTCTTCATCAATTGGAAAAATTCAAAAATATTTTGATAAAAAATTAATTGAATTAAATAAACTACAAATGGGATTGAATGAATTAAATAAAGCCGTCAATGCTCTAAATCCAATTTATAATGAGCTTGTTCAAAATAAAATAAAATTTTCAGTCGATAATAAAGATTTTTACCGAGAAAGTTTAAACGATGCACTTTTATTTATCAGTATTTCAAGTCCGTTAAACGAAGATCGTCTTGTTCAAGACAAAAAAGTGTTAGGACAAATTCTTAATTTTGCCACTTCTCCCAATCCAATTATTCAAAGATATAGTGGTTATCTTGATATTATTTTAAAAAGAACTAAGGAAATAAATCATATTGTAGAGGGATTTAATCTCGATACCTCAATCAATAAAGAATTAATAATCGTGGGAAAATATTACCAAGAATCTATTGAAGCAAAGGCGCGCGATGCCGAAATTTATTTATCCATGATTTATGGGGCCATCGTCCTATACTTATTAAACATCATTTTTATATTAAAAAAAATGACTTAATTTAAGAATTTTTTGAAAAAGCATGAACTACTTTTTCATCAAACGTATTAGAACTCATCCCACTATCTACAACAATCCCACTAGCATTAATTCCACTTGAAGCATTACTTAATAAGAACACAGCTGTATTGGCAACTTCAATTGTTTCCAGAGCAATTCTTCTCATCGTTAATTGTTCTGCAAAAAGATAATTGTCTATATATCCAGGAATACCCGCCGAGGCACTCGTTTTTAATGGACCTGCACAAACTGCATTAAATCTTATATTAGAAAAAGTAGAAAAAGATTTCGCTAAAAATAATACAGTTGTTTCAAGTGAGGCTTTAATTGGTCCCATATATCCATAATTGGTGGCCTTAGTATTTGAAATGGAAATAGTTACCACTGACGATTTTGGATCAAGTGAGTCTTTGATTGCATTTGAAATGGCGACTAAAGAGAAACTTGAAATAGTAGTCGCCTGCAAATAATCACGTAATTTCGTTTCATGAAAAGGCTTCATCCCTTCAGAATAATTAGCAAAAGCAATTGAATGTAAAAAACCATTTAATTTCACTCCATCCTGTTTTAGTATTTCTCCAAAATTTTGAATATCTTCAACTTGCTCAACATTAAGTAGATAGACTTTTTTCCCAGGAAATAATTTTTCAACTCGGTCTTTGATCTCTTCATTTAAAACTGTAAAGAGGCAATCCGCTCCGTTTTCTATTAAAAGTTTGGCAGTGAAATAGGCAACTGATTTTTTATTTGCAACACCCGTGATTAAAAATGTTTTATTATCTAAATTAAGAAAGCTCATGATCTTATCCTTGTATACTGGCCACAGCAAACTCAAGACTTAGTACTATTTTGCCATTAACTCGAGTCGTCCCTTTCATAAAACTAGCATTAGCAAGACTATCAACTAACTCTACTTCCATTTCTAATGTATCTTGAGGCTTCACCATGTTTTTAAATTTTGCATTTTGAACTCTCGTCACTACACCAAGACCTGTTCCAGTTTTTTGAGACATTAATGCGGCCCCTGTTTGGAATAAAGCTTCTTGTAAAAGGACACCCGGCATAATGGGGTTTCCTGGAAAATGCCCCTTAAAGAAATCTTCATTACCAGATAGAGTCAGAGACGTTGAAATTTTATTTTCAGAAAGATTGGTAATTTTATCAACAAATAAAAAAGGAGGTCGCTGAGGGATCAAATCCGTGATTTTTGGATAGTCCATTAAAGACCTCCTGAAATCTCAAGACTTGCTCCAGTAATATAACTGGCCTCTTTACTGGCCAAAAATAAAACTGCCGCCGCTACTTCTTCAACTGTACCAAAACGCTTCATTGGAACATCTTTCATATATTCTTTTCTTTGATCTATGGGAAGATCGGCCAATAATTCTGTATCAATAAATCCAGGACAGACATTATTAACGGTAATTCCACGCTTGGCGACTTCTTTAGAAAGGGATTTTGAAATAGCAATTTGTCCGGCCTTAGAGGCCGCATAATTGGCTTGGCCCGCTAAACCTAAAGATCCACCAATCGAAGACATATTTACGATTCTGCCATAGCGATTTTTCATAAATTGTAGAACTGCATGTTTACTCATCAAAAAAGTTCCAGTGAGATTAGTTGAGATCACATCATTCCAATCAGCAAGTGTCATTGTTGCTGTTAATTGATCTTTTCTAATTCCAGAATTATTCACAAGAATATCAATTTGCGGATGAGTTAACTCAACTTCAGAAAAAAAATGGACAATGGCCACTTCATCGCGAACATCACATTTTTTTATAATTAATTTATCACCATAAAGAAGGCATTCATTTTTAAATTTAGCTGCAGCTTCATCATTGCCAGCATAAGTGGCGATGACCGTTGCCCCTTCTTTTAAAAAAGCTTGAACAATACCTTTGCCAATTCCACGAGTTCCACCAGTAACAATGGCCGTTTGATTATTAAATTTCATCTTTATTTTTCCTTTGATCCAGATTTTTCAAGTCGGCTTAAGTAATTATCAACTTCATGGGCCTGAATGACACCGTAGTTAGCGGCCCCTAACCAACCAGACATAATAATACCCACTGATCCTGCATGAAAGAGACCATCGAGTTCTTTGTGCATATTCATTGAGACATCAAGACCTTCAAATTTAGTTCCAAAACTTGCACCTTTTTCGTGCAATGTATATCTCTCAACAGTTAATGGAGTCGCAGCATCTACATAATCAATTTTTTGGCGAACACCTGGAATAATTTTCTCTAGTCCTGAAATCGCTTTTTCAATTATATATTCTTTTTGCTTTTGGTATTCACTTTCGCTTAGGTTGATCCAATCTTCAAAACGAGCATTGGAAGATGATACCACTGCGTGTGCGGGCGCTAAGTGGGGTCTAGAGTCAGGATAATAAACTGAAAAAGTTTGACTACCAACTTTGGGAGATAAAATCAAATCAGTAGAAAAACTTGAATCTTCACTGGTAAAAACCAAGTCCCCAACAAAAGGGATACTCTCCCCTTTTTTAATTCCCATATAGACTTGGCACGAAGAAGTGTTTAAGCGAACTGCGGCCGTTTTTTTAACAAACTCTTCACTAAAATAATTTTCGCCCACCATTTTTTGGACAGTCGATTTGAGGTTTGAATTAGAAACAACAGAGTGAGAAATAATTTGATGACCTTTAATTTCTACTCCATAAACTCTTTTATCATTATTGACTAAAATTTTATCTACCCGGGCCTGAGTTTGGATGTCTACTCCATTTTTTAAAAGTTCATCTTTCATCATGGAGATCATCAAATCTGTCCCCCCTTGAAAAATATAAACGCCTTTACTCATAAAATTTGAAAAGACAATTCCGTAACTTATGGCCGGATCTTCTAAGTTAGAACCATTGGCATAAACAATGGGTTCTAAGAGAAAACGTGTAATATCATTTCTACCGGGAAAATGTTTTTGGAATAATTCACCATTAGTCATTTGAGAATTATCATAAAAATTCATAGCGCCCAATTCATCAAAAAAAGCTTGTACACTCTCTATACTCACACCAAAATGTTCATTCAAAACTTTAATGAAGTGCTCTTTGGTGAAATCTGTTTCCACTTCAAATTGAGGATTAATATAACGAACAGATTTTAATTGATGAATACGATCAGCGATTTCGCGGCTCCAATATTTTCTGCAGGTTTTAATCATTCCAACAGGAAAACCATGGAGAGAAACATCAAAAATATGTTCTCCTTCAAGTCGCTTAAACCATGTAGCAAACCCACCTAATTTATTATGAGACTCTAATAATAATACTGAGCGCCCGTCACGTGCCATTTTATTGGCGAGGGTCATTCCGGCCAGGCCTGCGCCTACGACTATAACATCATATGATTTTGAAATTTTATCTCTAGAAGAATATTGCATAAAAATTTTTACTAATTATTTTTGGGTGTGATTTTATAAACAGCTGAACCCAATTCTTTATTATCACTTGATACTATAAAACAATAAAAGACTATTTCACCTTGGTCGTTCATATCAATTTCTCCACCAAAACCTGGAAAATTTGGATTTGATAAAATTTTTCCAGTCCCAAGATCTGTTTGTATTTCATCTCCTTCACCAATGACTCTTTTAACATTTACACCGTCGGCTAAAAAGAGACTTCGCTTACCTTCAATATCCCGTGCCCGGAATAATACAGTACCTTGGTCATTAATTTTCGGAGCAAACATTTCTATTTCAGAAATGCCACTTTCACCTTCTTTGGCATATGTGGTTAGGATATTATCTTTTGAGACAACAATAACTTTTTTAGAGTCACTTATTACGCCCATAAAGGCCACTAGACCATGATTAGATAGAGAAACAGAATTTCCAAATTTGGTATAGACAGAATGTGGATCCCCGTCTGTATCTTTCGCAATTATTGTTTTGGTCATGTTCGTTTGCACGGGAGAAGTTCCAGGAGTTAGTAAAATAATTGAATCCGGATTGGACTCATCCCATTGACCTTTATCTCCAAGACGAGCTTTAAAAGCAATTTGCCCAACTTCATTAACAGTTGGTCTAAAAAGATAAGAAGATTTAATTCCTAAACTCTCAACTCCTTCGCTGATAATTTTATTAAGTTTAACTCCATTGTATTCAAAATAACTTCTGTCATTAAAATCATCAGTACCACGAAAGTAAATTGAATTATTAGAGAGAACTTGAGGGTAAGTATAAAATTGAATAGGCCGATTATCTGGATCGAGTACTTGCTCGGCATCTTTAGTTTCTATATCAAGCAAAAATAATCCGTCGGTCACACCTTCATCATAAAGATTGAAGGCAATTTTACCATTATTACTGATTGAAGGTTCTGTAATAAATCTTTCATCGGGTGCTTCATAGAGTATAGTGCCACTAGCTTCCTCATGTTTTTTTACCCAAATAACTTGGGTATTAACACCGCCAACTGAGACAATTTTAAAAGCAACATCACCATTATTATTTATAACTGGAGAGGTATTATTTAAAAAACTCATCGGGGGGATATTAAAACCATCCGTGATATTGGCCCGTGCCAAAATTTCTGGTGGGTTATAGTGAGAAATCGTGGCAAATGCAGTTTGATTAAAACTTAGTATGCCTAAAATACTTAATGACAAAAACAGATTAACTAAATGACTTATTTTCACAATTCAAATCCTTTTTCTTTTTTAATAATAGACATCGCTATCTTTACTCCATCCACAGCTGCAGAGGTAATTCCTCCCGCGTGTCCAGCTCCTTCTCCGCATGGATAAAGGCCATGATGGCTAGTTGATTCAAGTGTCTCTTTGTCTCGCAAAATAGTTATTGGCGAGCTCGTTCTAGTTTCTGGTGCTATCAATAGGGCCTTATCAGAGACAAATCCTTTCAAATTTTCATCAAACTTTAACAGAGCATTCTCTAAATGTTTAGTTACAAATTCTGGCAGTATCTCTCGCAATGATGTCTTAACAATTCCAGATGGAGTTGAAGTTTTAATAATTGGAGTATTAACTGACATTTTGTTTTCCATAAATTCTTTTAGAGTTTGGGCCGGTAACTCTCTGCCTGTCGCATTGCCTTTTGAAGCTTCATAGGCACGCTGCTCGATAGAATGCTGAAAATCTAAGCCAGCTAAAAGATTTGTTTGGTCAAAATCAATTCCGGCCTTCACACTGACGACGAGGGCCGCATTTGACCAACGAGAGTTTCGTGCATAATTACTCATTCCATTAACAGCAATTCCTTGGGCCTCAGTCCCTGAAGATAAAACATATCCCCCAGGGCACATACAAAAACTATAAGTTCCTTTTTTGGTTTGAGCGTCTTCATAACTCAATCGGTACCGAGCAGCACCTAAATCAAGACCCGCAAATTTTCCATATTGAATTTGGTCAATAAGCTCGCGAGGATGTTCAATTCGAACACCTATGGCAAAATCTTTTTGTTTCATGTCGACACCTAGCTCTGCTAAATGATGGTACATCTCTTTAGCGGAGTGACCGACGGCCAAGACAATAGAATTAGAAAAAAGTTTTTCACCATTATGCAATTCAACACCAACGGCCTTTCCATTTTCAAAAAGTAATTTATCAACTCTTGTATTATATCGAACCTGCGTTCCAATTGACTGGAGATAGTCAGTCATTTTATTGATGAGACCTCTGATCCTATTTGAACCCAAATGAGGATTTGAAATATACGCTGTTTCTTTAGGTGCACCAAAGTCAACAAATCTATTCATTACGTATTGAACAAATGGAGATTTAATCCGGGTAATTAATTTACCATCAGAAAATAGGCCGGCACCACCTTCTCCGTAGCAAACATTATTTTCTGGATCAAATACGCCATATCGCCAAAACTTTGCAATATGAAGCATACGGTTGTGGGCGCGGTCACCTCTTTCTATTACAATTGACGGAACGCCAAAGTCGGCCAGTCTTAGAGCACAAAATAATCCACCAGGGCCTCCACCAATAATAATTGGAGGGAGATTAATCGCTCCCACATTGGTGAATTTTTCTTGAACAGCTTCAAATTGCTCTCCGCTTTCTAGCAATTCGATATTGTATGTATAGCGGGGAACTTTGCCTCGGCTAGCGCCTCTAGCATCGAGAGCTTGATTGAGAATGCGAAAGTCTAGAAAACCAGGATAGCTCTTTTCCAGATGTGTTTCTACATCTTCGTTATAATCAAGGGTGAATTGAACTTTTTTCGTCATGCTAAACTTATAGGGTAATCATTGCTAAAACTAAGTGTAAAGTTTAGCTAATTTGTGTCAAAATTCCTAGTAATATACACTTTTAAAAGGTTTTTAAATGTTAAAAGTATCGATGATTGTCATTGGAGATGAAATATTAAATGGGAGAACTTCTGACTTAAATGGAGGATGGCTGGCCCAATACCTTTTTAAAATGGGTATGGAATTTAAGGCCCTGCGCTTTATTCATGATGACGCTGATGAAATCAATAAAGCATTAATTGTTTCATTGGAAGAAAGTGATATCGTGATAACCTCTGGCGGGATTGGACCAACAGTTGATGATAAAACAAAAAAATCTCTGGCCGATTATTTTCAAAAAAATATTATTGAAAGACCTGACGTAGCTTTAATAGTCACTGAAAACTACAAACGATTTGGCAGACCTTGGGCACCAGAACAAAATCATTATCATTTTTTTCCTGAAGATTTTATAGCGACCAATAATCCTTTGGGCCTGGCCCCTGGAATTGTCTATTTTGAAGCTAAAAATCAAAAACTTGTTATGTCTGCTCCGGGAGTTCCTCGAGAATTTCATGAAATGGTTACTAGTGAGTTTTTGCCATTAATTAAACAATTTTTTCAAAATCGTTTCCAAGAAAATTTTCAGACTGTTATTCGAACCAAAGGTATTTCAGAAGAAAAAATATTTTTTGAATTATGCCCTACACTTTGGAGTGAACTAGAGATATTTGGAAAAGTGAGCTCGCTTCCTCACACTATCGGAATAGATATAGTTATTGGTTATAATGGAAATTTGAATGAACATTTAATCAAACTAGAAAAAATACATCAATTAATCAAGTCGAGCGCCCTGGCCGTACATGTCTGGCAATATGGTAATAGGGCCATAAATGAAATGGTATTAAATTATGCATTAGAAAACCAAAAAACATTTTCATTTGCAGAATCTTGTACTGGTGGATTAGTGGCTTCTAAAATGACTGATCTCTCTGGTTCATCAGCTGTATTTAAGGGAGGTGTTGTCACTTATTCTAATGATGCAAAAGTTGAACTCTTAGGAGTTGATTCCAAAACTCTAGAGAAATTTGGAGCTGTAAGTATTGAAGTGGCCCAAGAAATGGCCCGTGGAGCACTCAGTAAATTCAACACTGATTTTGCAGTTTCTCTTACAGGAATAGCTGGTCCAACTGGAGGAAGTGAGCTTAAACCTACAGGGACAGTTGTCATCGGTTTTGCTTCTAAACATTCTAGTGGGGCCCGAGTCTATTTATTTCCAGGAGACCGTATAAGAAGAAAAGAGCGCTTTAGCGATATGGCCTTATTGCAACTTTTGGATTTAATGATGAGTGAAATAAAATAAAAAAATTTATTATTGATCGAGGTCTTTTTTTCTTATCACTTCAGCGATCGCTGTTTTTTTAATATTTTCAAGATCATTATCTTTGAGACTGGCTATTTCTCTTTTGGCCTTATTTCCTTCTTCAATTGAAAGACGTCCACTTAAAATTAATTTATCAAGCATCGATTCAACTTGCTTTTTCTCTAAGCGAATTGAGCCCGTCATTTGGTCTAAATTATTATACTCAACTCCAGTAAACTCTGAAGCCTTAACATTCCAAGATAAACAACTTGCAACAACCACAAAGAATAAGATTTGTTGGATGAGGCCGAATTGTCTTTTCATGTAAATTATTCCTATTAAAGAGTTGGTTAGATTATCGGGCCTCACGCTTAAAAACTTGAGTTCTTTAGTCAATCTTATAAAACCAAGCACTCTTTCAAGAGCTTAGAAAATCACTAAAAAAAGTCAATAATCACTTGAAGCCATGAATTCTGGGCATATGACTCATATGTTATTTAACTCTCAATCCTTCTAAGGCCATGAAACCCATATACATCTAAGAATAAAAATGAAGCGTTTGTCTCAGGGATTAAAATAAAATCAACCAAAGTCTTGAAATGCCGATAATTCTGCAGAGGGGAAAGGTAAATTAGAAAATGGTTATTCTAAAAAAATTGAAAACAATTTTTTTTATAAAAGTTCCAACAATAGTTTGGTCTTTGCTATTTATTATTCAATTACTTTTTTTAAGCTCATGTATTAAAAGTCCGGCCAATAATAGAAAATCAATATTAACAACTGCCAATTCTACAACCAAGCCGGATACGAAATTACCAGTTTTTACCGAAGGGAATAATTTCATCCAAAATGGCGGTGTCGTTTATACGACTTCTGTTAATTTTGATTTGAGTTTCTCGGATACATTGCAGTTAAGAGGAAAGGATGTTGATAGTTATATTCGAAGTACAGGTACTCAAATATCAACATGTCTCGTCGGCCGGTTTGCATCTGTTGAACAAGTTTTTATAGTCGCTGCAAATCCGCATTCTGTTTATAATTTCAGCACTCAGGCCCTTGAATATTATTATAGCCTCGCCCCTTCAGACGAAATTACAAATAAAAACTTTTGTCAGAAAACAGGTTTAATAAATAAGTTGTATTCACTTTATCCACTTTCTAGTCCTACTTATAAATCAAAGGACCTTTGCCCTACAGGAGTCTGTGTCAGCTCACTTTATTCAAGTAAAGCTCTAGAAATTTATAGTCAAAGTGGAGCAGCAATTACTCAAATAGCAACTTCTCAACTCAATTATAATATTTCCAATTTGCCCGCACTTTCAAATTCAACAGCAAAAACTTGCACTGGGAATTCTGAATGCACGAGCAGTGGTTTTGACTGCTGTAGTTCAGGTCAATGTGTAAAAGATTTGGCCTTAAAAAGCGGAGTGACGACAACTTCAATTGATTATGTTCAGGCCCTTCAAGACATATTAAATAATCCAAATCATATTTATCTTTATCCGCAATATTATTATATCTGCTCGATGCCTTCGACTACGACCAGTACATCTACAACAACAACTTCAACCAATGCAACGACGGCCGCCATTATTCGCCTAAATAATTTAACTGACCTTTATAATTGTACGACGAAAATCGAAGGTGAATTAGGGATTTGTACCAAACGAATTTCTAATGCAACAGTAGGAAGTGTCTATAGTGCAGGCATTGATGACCGAAGTTTTTCTAATACATATACCAACCAATCAAGTTCTAATTATTCACCAAGTGCAAAAGAAGATTTAGTAAGCATTCAAGAAGTAATATTTGGAGATGTAACTTTATTTAACTATGACCAAATCACAAATGAAGGATTACTAAGACCTGATCCATTTATAGTCTCAACTTATTTGACTCTTAATGGTCAACATAATGACGACAATGCTTCGGGAACAACTGTTTCATTGACGGCCAAACCAACAAACGCCCTTAGCAACGAATTAGTGATTCGCTACCGAACAGATGCAAGCTGTACCCAAGTTAATACTCAATTAGGAAAATGTGAAAAGTATTATATTCAAGGCCAACAAAAAAGTGGCGATACAATTATTTTAAATCGCCGTGGAAGAGTCACTGATCACTACCCTGCTTCAAATATATTTCTTATTCCTTATTACGCTAGCTCAAATAAAACAATAAAAGTAGAAGTAGATGGGATACAAGCAAAACAAGATCTCGATTGGAAATTAAATGATTTAAGTCCCCTCAATATTGAATTTATTTCAGCTGACGGTGGATTAAAAGTTTTCGATGGTCAAAAAGTTAAGATCACATTTTATGTTGACCTTACAATTAATCATGTCATGGATTCAAAATTAAGTGCATTAACTCAAATTCAAACAATTTGTCATTGCGCTGATTTAAGTTGCAGCTTAACTCCAGTTAAAAACACCTCGGGGACACTGACTGATTATGCCTGTCTTTATCCTGATCCTACGCCCATAGTGCCTCCTATCTCTCAAACTATTTACTTAAGCTCAAAAGCGGTTCCAGTTCGATTTTTTGATAACACAGGTGCATCTCAGTCAACACTTACTGGATCAACTCTTCCACAAGAAGGAAATGCTTTTTCTTACCGAAAAGATAATCTACTCAATCCCAATAATATGCCAGACATTACTAATCCAGTCGCAGGTGAATCAAACTATATTGGCTTTAACGAAATATACGGATCTTTAAGTTATGCTAGTAACGCTGCTAAACCTGCTAAAGAAGTTCCAGTGACTGTCGGAAAAACATATGACATTTATGTAGATGGTGGAACTTACTCAAACTGTATTCAATGTGGTAATGACTATTATTCACAACTTAATAAATTATTTCCACTTACTCAATTAGCTGGAGGCTTAGTCCCTTTACAATCTCGGACGAGCAGATCTGAAAGTAATGGTGTCCGCTCAGACGATTTAAAATTTGGCCGAGCGTGTTTAGTTCCAGCAACCATGCTTCCTTTTTCACATGCAATCTCTTCAGATGCAACTGATCAAAGACAAAGTCGTATGAGGGCCCAACATTTTCTTTATTCTAATGGGTACCAGTACGATTGGTATGGATTTGATTATGGATCTGTCATTGGCTCTTTTGATGGAGTTCGATGGTTTTCGATCGGTTCTAATCGTCGTATAAAAGCTGATAGTAATAAACTTTTTATAGCTGTTAATGGTGTCTTTGGAGACCTTGCTTTAGAAAGTACATTTACCGTAACTGTTAATGACGGCTCTCTTAATCCAGTCGGCTCAAATATGGTGACATCTGACTTTGAATCAGATGGAGCTCAATGCCAGAAATTTCATCAATGCTCAACTGATAATGATTGTGCCACAACACTTGGTTGGGATTATATCTGCTCAAACGCAAATGAAATCACGACTTCGTGGCCGCGATTTGATCAAAATGCTAAGGAAATTCCTGATGCTCAAAGAGATGATAATAGACTTGCCAGTATTTTAGGAATGTCTTCACCTGGAAAGAGATGTGTCTATAGAGGGCGTGGAGCGGCCTGTACTCAGAATTATTTATCAAGTGCTATCAATGTCAATTCAACATTTAATCAAACTCAAACTCAGGCATTTCACACCTGCAGTAGTAATAATTATTGCCAACCGATTACGACAAACGGCTCCCTTAATAGCAAATTTAATAACCGAATTTCTCGCTATGGAAAAGTACGTACAGATTCTGCCTCGGATAGTTTTGGTCTTGGAGCAAAAATTCCAGGTCGTCCAATGGAATTTAACGCTGAAGAAGCCATTCGATCTGAGACTGCCAGAAACTTCAATAGTAACAAAGTAGCTTCAATTTGTGTTCCAGGCAGAAGCCCTGAATCAAAAAAGTTTGTTGATCAAAATACAGTTATTCCAAGTCCAGAATATTTTGGTGATAAAGTTTTAGGAATTGGAATGAGTTATAAAAAGAGCACTTTGTCTGTGCAACCCAAATACTTAGCATCTTGCTCCGTTATGGATAGTACCAATAATTACTTTTATGCAAAAGCTGATTTGAGTTTGATAGATGCAGATAATACCGATGTAATTTATAATTCTGGATCTCAGTCAATATCGACGAATGCTCTGTCGATTTTTAGTTCAATCTTTAACTCTAAAGGTATACCTTTTACTCTTTACTCAAGTCCAAATGCAGTCCTTTCGACACAAACTTTTAGTGAAAATAGATGCCTTCGTGCTCCTGGTGCCAGCTGCTTTTCTGATTTAGATTGTGCACCATCGAAAGTTATTGCTGATAAGATGAAAATGCTGACTACTACAGATCTCGATGTTTTAAAAATCATCAATGTTTATGAACTTAAATTCTGGCAAGAAGATTTAATTTGTTCTCAGTCTATTGGAAAAGATAAATCAACTTATAGCGCTTTTGATAATCACTGCTGTAGAGAAGTCGGAAAACTCATAACAATTCCAACAGGAGATATCTCTAACAAATTAGAAATGTCGCTTGTGCCTGGAATCGATACTCCAATGTCGAATATCAATCGTTATTCGCGAGTTTCGACTGTTTATAAAGACCAAAAAAATGGCGTCCTTCCAGTATTAAAATCTGCGGCCAGTGATCAGTGTAGTGACTATACGACTAAAACTAATTGTGTGGATATTGATACAAGTTCACTTGGAACTCAGTATAAAACATTTGCAACTTATGCAGAAAAGACAAGTTGCTCTGGTGATTGGGTTAGAAATTTTGCACCAAGTGGAACTCATAAATGGGATTCATCTCGACCTGTTCAAAAATATGCTCCTACAATGTTCAGATGTTTAAATTGGAGACCAACTGATTATTACTATACCTGTGCCACTCTTGAAGCGGATGATCCTAATTGTGCTTTAGTTCAAACAATTGCCAATTCCTCAAAAGCTCTAGGTGTTATGAACTTTTTAGGTAAACTTGAATTAATGGGAATACCTCAAATTGCAGTTGAATCTGAAGATTTTTACAATAAATCTTTTGAAGGTGATATGTCTTGTTTGTCTAATCCAGATGATATCACTGATCAAACATATCCTGGGGGAACAACTGGTGGAGCTAACTACCGTCCAGTTCCTACTATTTTTAATTTTGGAAGTCCTAAGAGAGAGTTTTTTGATAGTTCAACTAGTACTCAACTTTATTCTGCTGCCTACGTAAATAATTTTCAAACGTCATTTAAAACAATTTTTAAAGCGGATGAAGTTTCTAGTTGCTTACCTGCAGGAACAACCATGGCCGTTGGTGCAGATGCGAATCTATGTTGTACAGGTGTCATTAATTCATTAACTAATAAGTGTCAGCTTCCTGACTATGTCGACATTAGCTTATATACCAATCGTTATGTTTCTTCAGAAGCTCGAAAATTAAATAACAGTCTTTTTGATAAAAATGGATATATCAAAGATGCTGATACCGCAGCATTACTTGCTTGTGAAAAGCAAATGTGTGCTTCAGGTGTCGTAGCTTTTGGGGTCCTTGTTTCAAATTTAAAAGTACCAGGACAGTCAACACAGCCACAAAAGCCTTCACGCTTTTTACAAGGAGCAAGCGAAGACAATCTAAGTGGAGTTCTTGACCAATACAATAATGGACTCAAACTCAATAACCACGCTTATTGCTTTCCTGCTAAGTCCTCAGGTAATTCCGGTGGAGATATCCGGATTGTGACTTGTGGCAATTAAGGAAACTGTAATCTTTACAAACAATTCCTAAGCTTTCATACTATTTATAATTTCAATTTATAAATATCTGCTTTAGGAATTTCATGGAAACAATTTATACTGCCATTATATTAGGAATCGTTGAAGGTTTAACTGAATTTCTTCCAGTCTCTTCAACTGGACATCTCATCATGGCCTCTGACTTACTCCATTTAGACCAAGAAAAATATGCTTCATTTAATATTATTATCCAATTAGGGGCAATCTTGGCCGTCGTCTTTTTATACCATCGACGCTTTATGAGTTTACTCGATTTAAAAAAGCTTCAATCCCTAAAAGATAATCTTAATCAAAAAGGCTTCAACGCTCTCCATATAGCTATTGCTATCGTCCCTACTTTGGCCATTGGATTTGTGAGCCACAAGTATATTAAGGCACATCTTTTTAGCCCTAAAGTTGTGGTCTACTCACTCGTGATCGTTGGGGTAATCATGTTGATAGTTGAAAAAATTAAACCTAAAGCCGAAGTGATCACTGTCGACCAAATTACCTACAAAGATGCTTTTATTATTGGAATCTCTCAATGTTTTGCTTTAGTTCCTGGCGTCTCTCGCTCGGGAGCTACGATGTTGACAGCGATGATGAGAAAAGTTGATGTTATCACGGCAGCAGATTTCTCTTTTCTCATTTCAGTTCCCGTTATTACAATCGCGACAGTTTATGAATTTTTAAAGTCATATTCTAGTTTTAGCGCAGATGATTCAATAGGACTTTTAGTAGGTTTTGTTGTGTCGTTTATTGTTGCCATAGTTGCGATAAAAGGATTTTTAGCTATTTTAAAGAAACTCTCACTTGCTCCATTTGGTATTTATCGGATTATTGTAGGTTTACTGTTTAATCATTTTAGACTTTAATTAATTTCACGAACTCCCTTAACGACCCCTTGGACTCGGCAGCTCACACTCATGTCA
>CANCFT010000005.1 GCA_947377285.1 Bacteriovoracaceae bacterium | reverse complement strand
AAATTTAAATAAACCGTCGGAATCAAAAAGGAATCTGATAATTTACTGGGACTTAACAAATTTTGAAAAACTAGCAAGTGCGATTCTGTCCCTGGGCACCAAATTTTGTGTAAAAAAAACCTCGTCTAACCTACGAGGTTTTTTTTTGCATAGTTTTCAATTTATTAGTTTTTAAATTTTTTCTAACAATTAATTGTTACTTTGAGAACACTTAAGAGAAAATTTACTAATTGGATCCCATAAAGAAAATCTACCACCACGCCAGAAATTTGTTTCTGTAAAAAACTTTTTGTCTGAGCTAAATTTTTGAACACGTTTGTACTGATCATAGACACCAAAGTCTCCACCTTGTTTAATCGCCGAGGCAGTAATTGAATGGTCATTCTCAATTGAAACAGAAACTTTATATTCAACATCTGTTGGAACATTGTTCTCAAGAAAAGAATCAACTTGATTAAGAATTCGTCTTTCCGGGTAATAAACACTTGCTGGAATAATATCTATATATGATCCCTTTACAATTAATTTAGGACTTAAATCATCTTGTCCAGAATAAATACAAAAAGCTGCTTCTGATGTTGGAGAAGTTGTGACTGAAGAATTCCAATTTTCAACAATTTGATCACAGCTAGCTAAAAGTTTTGCATCATTAAGTTTAGGGCAAGAAGTAGAATTTGCCTCAGCAAAAGATAGGGTAATTAACATTAATCCCATGCTAGTAGTAGTTGATATAAATGATTTCATAATATCTCCAGGTAAATACTTTATTGAACTAATAACACTTAGAGACTGAGGGAAGCAATACTTAACTATAACTATAACTATAACTATATAAATAATATATTGCTTACAACTGCTGATAAGAATGTAATTTTATTTTCAAATGAAACCGGATTCGTCGAATTTATCTATACTCTTAATTCAAAAGTAGGAGAATTATCCAAACTAGCAATACACTCTTTTGCTAAATTTCTTTTTAAGACGTTATCAATTGATAAAAAAACGTTCTATACGAATCAAGAAATTCTTGGTGACATAAATTAAAATTCACCTTTATCATAAGAAAAAATTACTCTAACAACCAAATCTATAAATATTTTTTTCAATTTATTGAATGATTGTACATGATGTAGCATTTGACATATCTTTGTAACAATCAATAGATTTAACAGTAATTTTTGAAACAATTAATGATCCAGTTCTTTTTGAAGATTCAATTACTTTTGCTTTAAGAAGAGCATTATATAAAGTTGTCGATTTTACATTCGAGAGTAAATTCAATTCAACTTGTCTTCCATCTTCAACAAATTTACAAACTACATTTAAAGCTACTTCAGCACTTTTAGAACAAGATAAATTAGTAATATTAACACTTACACCATTGGCAGATTTATCAATTGCGCTTGAAAGGATGGATTTCAAAGAAGAAGCAGATTTTCCATTAAGCTTATCCGAGATTGAAATTGTTCCGGCCATTGAATTGATTGAAAGAAGTGATAAAGTAGCTAAAACTAGTAAACTTTTCATAATGGCTCCGGATTTATTTATAAAATTTATAATAATATTTTAATTGAAAATGATGTCACTTTGTTAAGTCTTGAAATTTTTACATATAATTAAGTTAGCAATTAAGAATTGAATAATTTTATAACTATCCTGCTCACTTCGATTACTTTGAAAAAACATCTAGATGACCTTTTAACAATTTACTCGAGCGAAAATTTTGTTTTTTTCTCTGATTGTATGTGACATCTGCTATTTACAATATAATATAGAGGGATATCACAATAGTTACAAATCTAAATTTAATAAACTTAATTTAGGAATTTTTATGAATCTATTTCTTGAAACAATTACCATTGGTTTAGTATTAAGTGCTGATTCATTTTCAGCGGCCATTGCTATGGGATTAAGACCATATACACGTCAAGATGCTTTAAAGTTTGCTTTTTCATCTGGGGGCGCTGAAGCCTTAGTCGCGTTAATAGGTGTATTGTCTGGAACATATATAATAAGTCGTTTCTCTGCTATAGATCATTGGATAGCATTCACACTTCTAGGAATTATAGCATTACATATGTTTTATGAAGGCATTCAACATCTACGCCATCCTCCAGAATCGGAGACATTAGAATTTCATAGTTTTACTAAAATATTAATCGTTTCATTAGCTACAAGTTTAGATGCATTCGGAGTTGGTATAAGTCTAGGTATAGCTCATAAGCCAATAATTCCATTTATAGCTTCAATTGGTATTTGGGCATTTGTTTCTACTTTGGCAGGACTTTATCTTGCTAGAAAACTTTCTAGTAAATTTGGCCCCATTATGAACTTTATTGGTGCAAGTGTATTAGCTCTAATGGCATTTCAAATGTTAAGCATTTAACTTAAATTACATCGAAGCTTTATTCGGCGTTCATGCTATGAAAAAAATAATTTAGTTATATCTTTAAAAATTGTTAAGATATCAAGGATAAGTTATAACGACCTTACCCGCCCCACCAATTGTACCTGCTCCAGCAGTTCCACCAGCTCCTCCTAATCCACTCACACTGCCCGCAAAGGTATTCGAAGTAATAGTAGCGTTTGTTGCAAGGATATAATTACTTCCACCACCACCACCTGCCCCAGATGTGTCTCCGCCACTATCGGCACCACCACCACCACCGCAAAAGTAACCGACTCCTCCAGCACCACCTTTTCCATCACCAGAATAACTTCCAGTGTATGTCCCTGGTGTACATGCCTGTGCAGAGCCTGTACCAGCAGTTGCACCACTAGTTCCAGCTCCACCATTGGCAGATACTGTTGCACCTCCACCTCCGATACTTGCTACACTTGAACCAGTTCCATTTGATCCATTAGATCCAGGGCTTCCAGCATTTCCACCGGCCCCTGCTGTTATTTTATTTCCGCCGCCGCCGCCGCCGCCGCCACCGGCAGCAATGACCATCGTAGTAGCAGTTGTATTTTGAATGACTGTTTTGCTTCCACCAACTCCACCGAATGCTAACGTCGAGCCGCTCGCTCCACCAGCACCTCCAACTCCAATTGTAACTGGATAACTTCCTGGGGTTTGACTAGAATAACTCACAACTATGTAGCCACCGGACCCTCCAGCAGCACCAGCTGTATTATCTGCAGTTTCTTGCCCACCACCACCGCCGCCGCCGCCATAAGCAGTAATTGTAAAAGAAGAGCAATCAGAAGGAAGTGTAAATGTTCCACTTGTAGTAAAAGTCTGTGACCCTGAACACCCAGGTAATGGAATAAACATAAATGGAATATTTCCTCCAGCAATTGCATTACTTAAAAATCCATACAAAAAAAGACTAAGTAATGTTTTTTTCATAAAATACCTTTATAAATTAAAGCTAAAAAATAAAAGCTGAATATTTTTTTTGAAGTAATCAAGTTGCTTTAATATATTTTAATACTGAAAAATATTTGAAGTTAATTACAAAATAATTAAAAATTAATTTCTAAATAAAAAACCCAGATTACTAAGAGCTAACTCTTAAATATCAAACGATGTAACTTGTTACTTAATAAGCAATGTAAACCTTGCCATTTTTCACTAAATACCGTTTGTTGGTTCAATCAAAACCAAAATGTTATAATGAAATATGCCTAGGAATATTTGCAATCTTGGTAAAGATAAATTAAGTCTTTCTTTCTAAAGAGTGAAGTACTCTTGGGATTTAAATTTATTATTGTCAAAAGTCTTAGCTATTTTTGAGAATCAAAAATAGTACTCCAAATCATTGACCACATTCGTGTTGAAGCTACATATCCCACTGGATACCCCTGAGTGTAGTGCCCAAAATTCTTCATAGAATAGAGAAATGTTTCAGCTTTATTGGTTTTTTGCAACTGATAATAAAGTTTGTAGCTATGGGCTGGATTAACTCTTGTATCATTTTGTTCGGCCAATATTAAAAAAGGAATATTTACTGAACTTGAAGCAATTTCAAGTGGTGATATGGCAGGAATTTTTTCTTTTTCACCAACAATATCTTCATCTAAATACTCTCTAACCCAACCTGTATAATCTGGATCAAGAACTTTTTTATTAAGCTGATCTAATACACCAGCGTGAGGAATGATTAATCCAAAATGATTACTAAATAAAAGACCAGTTGTAGCTGTAACATATCCACCATTGGAAGACCCAAATAAAGAAATCCACTCTTTAATAGAAATTCCTTTTTCAATTAGAAAACTAGCAACAGCATCGACGTCTTCAAATGTTTTAATTTTCTTTTCTTTTTTGGCAACTAAATTCCAATTTGAACCGTATTCATTGCCACCTCGAACACCTGTATTAACAATAATTCCCCCTCGTTTCAAAAAAGGATAATACTGCTCTAGACTTCTATAACTGAATAAATAGCCTTGAATATTAAAGCCACCATAAACTTGAACAAAAGCATGTCGCAAGTTTTGTGGATAATTTTTTATTCCAATTGTTTGAAATGGTATTAATGTTCCATCTTTACTTTCGACTTCAAAATTTTTAACTTCAAGATCAAGGCCTTGAAAACTCCACAAGGAGTTCTTAGGCAATAAATCTGAATCATTAAACGAAACTTTCTTAATCTCTTTTTTATCTCCAGCTGAAATTGATAAGGTATATACTTTATTCGATAAATCTATATTGGTAATAGAATATCTAAAATCATTTGGAATTAACTTTTCAACCAGAACGTCTCCACTTTTATTCAAAATACGCAACTTTCTAACAAGCCCCCAAGTTGTAATTAAACCTAAAGCGTCTCCACTTTTCATAATTTGATATTTTATTTCATTATCAAAACTTTTTATCAACGTTATCTTTGGCATTTCATTTTCAAACAATGAAACTTTTTCAATACTTAACTTAGTAATACTCCCACTGAGGTTATTGTACGCTTGATAAATATCATGATTATCGACCGAAAATGCAATATTCGGAGAGAGAGACTGATTGTCGTTTTGGAACAATTTTCCATCTGGAAATAAGATTTTATATTTCTCTTCGCCTTTAAATTTAACCAATGAGAATAGATCCCCTTCTTCAAAACTATCGTATAGGTTAATTTCTTTTGCGGTAGAATTATTTAAATCATATTCTATTAAATGATATTCGCCTTTTCGACTATCTGGTGAATTAATTAAACAATGAAAATCATCTACAAAAACACAACTATTTGCAGATGAAAAAAGTTTCCGTTGAAAAATCATTTTCTTTGTAATTAAATTAAACATAAGAAAATTATAATCTTCAGTATTTCCTTTTTCATAAAAAGAAAGACTTAAGTAATTTTCATTAGGTGACAAATTAATATTGTTAAATTGAAAATACCCATGCCGATCTAGTTCATGACTACCAAATATTAACTCATCATTAATTGTTAAAATAAATTCTTTACCAAAACCTGTTTGCTTAATCTCTATATCTTGACTGTGACTAGTTAGAAGCCTTGAAAGAATTATGGGTTTGGAATCAATTATCTTTAATTCTTTTTCAATATCCCGGTGAATTGATGTCTCATTATATCTTTTAATAAACTTAGCTTGTTCTTGATTGATCCACTTTACCCTATCTGGTGTATTTTCCTCTAAAAACCTTAGATCAGTTGAAACCGATGCCATGGCATTTATAGAAATAATAAATATCAAAACTACTTTTTTCATATGCTTCCTATCAAATAACATAAACCTGAAACTACCATATTAATTATATAGAAAAACAGTATATGAATATAATACTTGATAATATTTAGATTTTAGATTGAATAAATTAAATAAAAAAAATTCATTTTCTAAATTGTTAAAAAATTACTTGCAAGTTAAAATAGCTCGCATATTAAGATTTTGAATTTGACCTTCTAAATAATTCAAAGTTGTTTTCCCATTATTTAACATGTTTGATGCTTCATGAATTCAAGCACTAAAAAGTGATGTATTTATGCCAAGCTCATAGCCTTCGTCTCCGGCATAAGCTTCTATATGGTGAAAAATATATGAAAATTTTATCAAAACATTATGTAATCAATATGTCGATTTTATATTTACATAAGATATAAAAAATACATACTTTACAATTTTTTTTTAATGAAGCTCAAAAATGATGCTATGGAGCTTATTAACGAGGAGAAATAACATGAAATTAATAATTATAATTACGACATTACTTTCTTCATTATATATATTTGCGAATACAATTCCCTCAAACAATATGCCTGAATATGGAAACTCAATAACAGTAATACAATCTAATAATAATTGGATTCAAATATCTGGAAAATCAGCAAAAGCACTTTATGATTCACTTAATGAACCAGCTAAAAACGACCAAGGTGAAGCTGGCGCCGATATATATTTCAAAAGAGGAACTTCGTATCAATGCTCATCAGATGTATCTAATCCAGATGGAAATTATGCTTGTACACTTTTCATCGCTGATCCAGAAAAGGGAATTATACGAAACTTAAGCCGCTAACCATCAAAAAACTACGCAGCAATCGAGAGTTTTATCCGAGATGTCACTGGCCCCATATTAAGAATAACTAAAACAGCATCTTTATTTTCCGACTGTTTGAATGAAATAATTTCTTTAATATCTTTTTCAAATTTATCTTGAATATTTTGTACCATAAGACTTGGAACTTTCATTTTTTTATCTCCGTCAATCGTTATAATACTTTCTACGGAGTCGACAATAAGTCCAAAACGTTCCTCTCCGCAATCGAAAATGAGTATTTTAGATTTTTCACTTATTTCTTTAGCTTCCCCCATTAAATACAATGCACGAGTATCAATAATTGTAATTAGTTTTCCTCTTAGATTAAGGAGACCTTTTACATATGATGGCATTCCAGGGGCAGAAATAACTTCATCAGAATAGTTTATTATTTCTCTGATATCTTTAATAGAAACTCCAAATAAATGATCTAACTTAAATGAAATATAGGCTTGTCTATTAATTTTCTTTTTTGATGTCTCTTCTGTTTCAAGCGCATTTGAACTATATATTTTACTATGTCCCTGGGTAATTTCAGTAATTTCTTTATTCGAAAATACTTCCATAAAATTTAATAGAATAATATCTCCCATTTCCTCAATAGATATACAACCTAAAAACATACTACTTCTTTCTTTATTGATAAGTGGAATTGGCATAATGCTATCTATAGAATAAGAATTAATACTTTCAACTGCATCAACTAAAAGTCCAAAAAGTTCTTTTTCTATTTTTAAAATAATAATTCTTTTTTCATCAATACCTTTAGAATTGACTATAGGTATTCCTAATAAAAGACCAAAATTAATGACTGGTACTGTTTGCCCTCTTAGATTAATAATTCCAATGCAAATCGTACTATCTACAGAAGATTGCAAAATCTCAGGAGTTTTAATAATTTCATGAATACCTGAAATTTCAAATCCCAGTTTAATACCGTTAATAGAAAAAGAAATACATTTTTTTCTATGTTCGTGCTGAAATGTTCTACTGACACTATTTTTAATGATTTTATTTTGTTGATCTATTATTTGTGGAATATTTTCTATGGAGATTAATGCAAATGGATCTATAATTTGTAAAATACGACGGCCAGAATCGAGTTTTATGGCACCAGAAATTACTTTGTGGGAATTTTCATTACTATAGCTAAAATCACTTAAAATTTGTTGATTGACTCTTATAATTTCACTCGTTGAATCAAAAACTAGTCCTACTTTTGCTCCTTCGTGATCAATAATTGCAATTTTCTGAGAAGAATAAACTGTACTATCATCGAATTTTAACAAAGATTTTAAATTGATAACTGGAATTATTAATCCACGTAGATTAAAAACTCCTAAAAGAAACTCTGGTGCTAAGGGCATCTGAATAATTTTTTCTGGAAAATTGACAACTTCATGGATAGATTTTACGTTTATTGCAACTTCCATAGTGCCAACATAAAATGAGCCAAATATTTCATCTTTTTTATTTTTCAATATTTTTTCATCTATTTTATCATCCATCTCTATTTCCTTAAATTTCTCAAAAATGCAATCTAGGGCTACACAGCTTTCTCAAATCTATTTACGTAAACATCTCCAGACGTACAATTTACAAATATTTGTCGACCGACTTCTCCACCAACATCTAGTTCCTTATATTTAAATCCTTTTGCCGATAAGTATTTCTTTGCTGCTGCAATATTTAATAATCCAATATGGTCTACATTTCTCTTCGAAAGCTGTGTCATCATATTTCCACCTCCAGCATAAAAAACTTCAATTTCTTTAACGTCATCGGGTTTAATTTTTAATAATGCCATTAATGAAGGCACCGCTTGGCTTACAAATTTTGCACCTATATTTGATGTTTCAGCAGGTGCATCTGGAAGCAAACAATGCGCAAGCCCCATAACTCCTTTTCTTCTCCAAATAAAAGCAATACCAACACAGGACCCCAAAGTAGCTTTTAAAATATCGCCACTTCTTCCAATTTTGACTTCACCAATTTTTACATGAATATCACCTTCATGAACCATGATGATTTTCTCCATTTTCATAAACTAATGCCTGCTTATATTTAAAAGGAGTTTTTAAACTACTTAAAGATTCTGATTCTCCTATGATAAGAGTTCCAGAAAAGACAAGTCCCTTGCTTATATTAGATAAAACTTTTTCAATATCAGGAGGTTCAAAATAAATTAGTACATTTCGAAGAAATACAATATCGTAAAAGTTACGCTCTCTTGGAATTGAAAATAGATTATGAAGTCCAAAGCGAATTTTTAATTTAACATCTGGATGAACCTTGAAACCTTCTCCATGAGGCTGCATGTATTTATCAAACAATGGTCTATTTGTAGTTTTAAAGAGTTCTATTGATCTTCCTGCATATTCAGCTTTTTCTGCAACTGCAACAACATCCGAAGAAATATCAGTTCCATAAATCTGATAACTGAAACCCGGGTTTTTATTTCTAAATTCTTCACAGCAAATTCCAATAGTATAAACCTCTTCACCTGAAGAAGATGCACCTGACCAAATTTTTAAAGTTTTTTTGGGATTTACTAACCACCAGTTTGGAAGAAAATCTTTTGTAAAATATTCCCATACCCTTTGTGTTCTAAAAAATGATGTTTCATTTGTGGTCACTAAGTTTATAAACTCTTGAATTTCTTCTTTATTATTACTTAAATAATCTAAGTAATTATCATAGCTCCCGAGCCCAAGTTTGCGAATCCTAGGGCGCAAGCGCCCCTGGATAAGTGTTTTTTTATTAACTCCCATTGAAATACCTGTTAATTTGTAAACTAACAAAAGCACTTTTTCTAAGGAAGTTCCTTCTAACTCTAGCTGCTCAATTGAGTTCATTTTTTTACCTAAATTTTAATTTTTGAATTTAGCAACTGTAACTTTTAACTCTTCAGCTCCTTTTGTCAGATCTTTTGTTCCATTGGCAATAGATTCAGAAGCTGATGCTGACTTTTCAGTTTCTTCAGCGACTTGTTGAATCGCAGAGCTAATTTCTTTAGCTGCAACCAACTGTTCATCGGCTGCGCAAGAAACTTCTGAAATGGCCTGAGTTGTTTTAACTACTCCAGTTACAATTTTCTCAAAGGCTTCTCCAGCTTGTTTTGAGATTTCACTTCCCTGGGCAACTCGCTTAACTGATTCATTAATTAATTTAGAAATTTCTTTAGTCGCTTGTGAAGAACGCTCTGCAAGTTTTCTCACTTCGTCTGCAACGACTGAGAATCCTAATCCATGTTCTCCTGCTCTTGCAGCTTCAATGGCAGCATTGAAGGCCAAAAGATTTGTCTGACCTGCAATTTCACTAATGACCTTTACGATTTCACTAATGTCTTCAGAGGATCTACTAATTAGCTCCATTGCTTCAATTGCTTTTGTAATTGCTTTAGCTCCTGCTTCAGCTTCAAGATGAGTTGCTTTTGCAACGATGTCTGTATTTTTTGAATTCTGAGCTATTGAATTTATAGATGCTGTTAATTCTTCAATAGAGGCATTCATTTCTTCAGTTGTAGCACCTAAAGATTGTGCTCCTCTGGCTACACCAGTTGCTTTTTCTGAAATTTCTTTTGTACTTTTTGAAAACTCTTCTGCAAGTCTTGTAACTGTTTCTTCAACTTCAACTTGAATTGAAATATCACCACCAAATTTAGTCACTCCACATGGTTTTCCGAACTGATCGAAACTTGGGTTGTATGTGGCCTGAAGCCAAATAATTTTACCACCTCTACCGACTCGTTTAAAACGTCCAGTTTCAGCTTCTCCTCTACCTAATTTATTCCAAAATTCTTTATAGGCAGCGGTATTAGTAAAAGAATCTTCGCAAAACATACGGTGATGTTTACCCTTAACTTCTTCTAGGCTATAACCAACCGTTTTTAAAAAATTCTCATTTGCATTTTGTATAATACCATCAAGATTAAATTCAATAACGGCTTGAGATTTACTGATAGCATCTTGCTTCATTTTTTCACCTGTAATATTAGTTGCGATTTTAACAACTTTTACTACTCTGTGCATTTCATCAAAAACTGGTGCATAGACTGCTTGTAAGTAAACTTCTTTTCCTTCTTTGTTGATTCTGGTAAAAACGTTATTTTTACTTTTCCCATCTTTTAGGTCCATCCAAAATTGTGAATATTCATTCGAGTTAGAAAAAATTGAATGACAAAACATGCGATGATGTTTTCCAACAATTTCTTCTTTTTTATAACCCATAGTGACTAAAAAATTATCATTGGCCGATAATATATTTCCAGACGTATCAAATTCTATAAAAGCAAAAGAAGCATCTATCGCCCCAATTATTCCTCTTGAATTCTGACGATCAATTTCTGCTTCAGTAATATCATAACGGACTCCAAGATACTTTCTTGGTTTTCCATTTGCCCCTAAAATTGGAGCAATTACTGCATCAACATAATACGCCGTCCCGTCTTTTTTTCTATTTTTAACAACACCTCTAAAAATATTCCCTTTCCCAATAGTAGACCAAAGTTCTTTAAAAACCTCTTTGGCCATATCAGGATGTCTTGTCGTATTATGAGGATGACCGATTAATTCATCTTTACTGTATTGGGACAATTCAATAAATTTTTGATTTATATTAAGGATATTACCTTTTAAATCAGATTCAGAGACAATGCTTGTGATGTTCATTATATCTGTTCTAACTTGAAGTTCAGCTTTTATCGCCGTCATATCAGAGGCACAAAGTATTACTTTTGTAACTTTTTTGCCTTCTTCCATAATCGGACTTAAAGAAACATTTAGCCAAACCTCTCGTCCCAACTTACTAAGCATCTTGCATTCATCAGATGTAAATTCACCAGAGACAACCTTATTCCAGATTTCCTTAAAAAATTCTGGCGTATTGGTTGATTCGTCAAAAAAGGTAGATATTTTTTTTCCAACAACTTCATCATTCAAATAACCAAAAATTTTTAAAAAATTTTCATTAGCGTAAGCTAAAGTCCCATCGAAGTTCAATTCAGCTAAAACTTGCGATCGACCTATTGCTGTTAAAAATGGATTAGTTTCTAGTTCACTTGTTTGGTTGTTTATTACTTTGAGGGCTTCCATTTACATCTCCATTAAAATATAAGTCACAATAGTATTTAGTCTCTATTATTTTATTGTCTAACGGATAATTAACCATAAAGATGAGCATCGATTTTAAAATCTATTTTTCCAAATTAAATTAAAACTATTTTATTTTCGAACTAATATTAGAACTTTAGGAAGAAAAGATTCTAATTCAAGACAATTGGATATTATTTATAAAGATTACATCAAGGTATAATTGATCAATTCATTTGCAATAGCATAGAAACTTTAGATTTAATTAAATTTATTAATTGAACATAAAGGAAATATTTTCCCTTAATTTATTGACCAATAAACTCTTTTCTAAATTTGTAATATCCATCACCAGATAAAAATTGATTTGCGAATTGTAATCCTGATGCTACTCCCAAACTGAGAACAGGCCGATCTGCACCTAAACACAAAACTTGAAAAATCGTCATTCCCACAGCAATACCTTTGGGGATACCCACGACAGCATTCCACTCTCGGTCATTGATCCAACGATCAATTCCTTTATCACCTGTATTAAGTAGGGCAGAACTTCCACCACTATTTAGTTGCAATACAACTGCTTTTACTAATTTTTCCTTAATTTCTGGGCGGTTTAAATCTTCAATTGTCAAAGATGAAAAATTTTCAATTTCTAGATTATATGGAGGACTTCCTATTAGTACTTCTTTATTTTGAGAACTCAATATTTTTTTATAAGTTTCGATTATATTATTTTTAAATTCCTCGATCATATTTTTTTTATTAATATATTGATCTAACTCTTTTAATTCTGCCATTGCTTCTTTGGAATGAGTAATTTTTTCAACTCTAATTCTGGCATCTTCTTCACTTACACCATAAAGTTTTGAATAAACTAAAGCATCAATAACTCCCACCTGAGCAGAACTACTATTTGCAGTAATATATCGATTAAGTATTGAACCATCCGGGGATTTCATAATTTCAGCACTTAATTTAGATAAAACATAAGATATAGCAATATCATAACCTAGCTTTCCAAAAAACTCTGTCTTATTCTCTTTGAGTTTATCTAAGTTATTTTTTATATATCCAAAAGAAGATCCCCCCACGCCTAATGCAATCGTAAAACCAGTATATCTTTTAGCTGCTAATTTCAATTCCGGAGTTATTGTCTTAGATTGACATGCATAATATCTTTTTTGTAAATTACTACGACTGTCTCGGGCCATTAACTCTGCTTCTTTAGTGGCCACGACTTCTGACTTTCCCTCTGCAACAAGTTTATCTTTTAGTATTTTAGATTTTACTTTTTCATAAAAATAAAACTTGTTTTCTTTTAAATAAAATTTTTGAACATATCCACCAGGATTAAACTCACCAGAAAGAAGTGCCACCTCGTGAAGTTTTTCAATGGCCATTTTTTGTTCTTCTGGCTTAAGTGAAAGAACAAAATTGATATAATTTTTTAATCGATTTTTATCTTTTTCATTTTTGATGACGTCATTAAGCTTTTTTACTATGTCACTACCTTCTTCTGAGGTTAATTTAAGTTGGGAAAGGGCAAGGGACAGCTCTTCGCGATCAAGTGAACTAATATAAGGATTTGTAATTTTTAAGGAAAAAAACTCTCGTTGATCTTCTATATTTTTTGCAATTATTTTTACATCATTGGAAGTTGATGACAGAATTCCAGTTGCTTTTAGACTTAACAAATAAGGAAGAGTCGTTAGAGATATATCCACCACACAAGAACTCAGTTGACTAACTTTAAATGTTGAAAGTCCTTTATTTGAACAACTTGAATCAACTGTTTCAGATGCTTTCTCTAAATGTTTTACGGCAATTTGACATTTATTAGCAACTGTAGATAAAGATCGTGAAAGACTTTTTCCTTCTGCTCCAAGAAGCATTAAACTTCCGGCCGCCTTAAGTCTAGTACCGGTTTGATAAAACTTCAATGCTACTTGTCCTAACTTTAAAACTCCACCTAATCCACCTGTTACTAGACCAAGACCAGTTGAAGCTGCCAACATAGACATCTCATCTATTTCTTTTTTTCCGGTCATTAAATGACCAACGCACTCTCCAGAGCTTAATAAAAGTTCTGTTTCTAACGCCTCTTGGGCAATGATTCTTGATTCAATACCTTTAGAAGTAAAATTTTTTAAGTTTATAGAATTGCCTGAATATTTTTTAATAGAATAATCATTTATATTATCTATTAGCCTTGAGCTACAACCAGTATTATTTTTTAAACAATTTTGAGCAACACCGGCTTCATGAAAATGACTATAAATTAAATCTTTTGTTTGGACGAGCTGTGCGGTTAGTTGCTTTTTGAAAGTGTCAATTGCTTCAGTATTTTTTTCTTGCTTGAGTAATATTAACATTGGTCGATTAATTTTTTTTAAGATATCTCCCTTCATCCAAGGCATAAGTGAATTAAGAAAATTTATTTTTTCATTAATATCTTTTAGGGATTCAATTTTTTGGTCAAAACTTATCTTACCATCTACTTGCAGTTTATTTAATTCTTCATACTGTGATTCTAGCTTAGTCACTTCAGAAAGTGCTTGAATCGTGAATTGACTAATATCTTCAACTGAGTCAGGATTTGAACAATTCCTTATTTCTCCACATGCTTTTTCAAAGCTTTTATCACATTCAAAATTTTCAAGTGGCTTTTTACCAAGAAGCTGATCAATGGATGAAATCTGTTGCAAATCATTTAATTGTTGGTCTAAAATATTACGATTTAGTGTATGCAAATAGGCCGTAATAACTTTTTTTGCACCGTCTTTACCTATTTGTACATGCTCAAAATTTATGTCATTTTTATCAAAACAAGCTTCTATTTGATTTTGTGAGACATTGAATTCATGACCTAAAATAGTTGATAAATTAGAATCTAGTTTTTCGTTACTTAATTGTATTTTAACAGATGAAGATAAACAGACATCCAAAAGTTTTTTTCCAATAATATAATTATAGACCGTTCTCGATAATGTTTGATTAACAATTCCATCTATAACTGGCGGACATAAAACTTCAGATTGCTTTGTGACAGAAGCACATTCCGGACAATAGTTCTTACTTCTTAAACTTGGTTCAGAAGGAATTTTTCCAGAAAGAACATCCGTTTCAAGCGTAGCAAAGCTCACTGATGAATAGGAAATCAAAATTAAAATATTGAAAATAATAGAAGAAAACTTCACTTTTATCCTTTAATTTGAATACCCAATATGTACCCCCATTACGTAAGTAGTGTCATCTTCAGATTTAATGACAATTTCAGAATTCTCTTCTGTTTTTTCTTCACAATTTACCGGAGACGTCATCAGTACACCTTCTGGTGGTACATTATCTCTATTCATCATCCAATTTATAGATCCATTTGATTTTTTAATTCCTATGCTCAATTTGGCCCATCCTTGCTTACCCCAGCCGCCGTCAGAATTTTTTTGTCCATCAGAATGAGAGTCTCCACAGGCAATATCAATACTTGAAATTTTCATTCCTGGCTTAATTGGAATTGAAATACTTTTTCCACTACTTATTACTTTGGCACCTGGAAATTTCCCTTGAAAGTTCTGCCCACCTGATAAAATGTATTTCTGATCATGATTGTCTGGAGTAAACTTTGTCCCTTCCGAATAAATGACTTCTTGTTTTTCAACTTCTTTAGGTGGATTTACTTTTAAAGTTAATTCGCTCCAAATAACATCATCGGTTCCGACAGAGGTAATTTTAACAGCATCAGGCAAAAGTTGATCCATTGAAGTTTCGTTAGATGAAAGATTAATATGCCCATAGTGATCCCAATCATAGAGATTTTCAATCTCAGCACTATTGCCAATTTCAGCAAATTTGGCACCATTTTTTCCACTTGAAGGGCCTCCCCAATAATTCCAAGAATCTTTAGAATGAATTTGAACAGATGTTAACCCCGGATTAGTATCATATTCCCCCGCCACATTTCCAGGACCAGGAATTTGTCGGTGGCCCAAAATCATAAATCTTACTCCTCGGTCTCTAAGATCAACAGGAACATGAAAATAGACTGAGTCATTGGGCTTAGCTTTTATATCTGGAAATTTATAACTAACAGAAGAACAAGTTTTTTTAGTGGGTTCAATAAAATTTTGAATAACTTTATCTTTATTTATAGTTGCAAAATTAATAAGCTCTTGCTCTTTCGTTTTTACTGTTATTTCCTTTAACAATTCAATTTCTGAATTTATTTTTGGCATCTCAACACAACCAGTCTGTGTTTCGGCCAAAAGACAAGTTGACCAAAGGGATATAAATATAATTTTAAAAAACATATTGAAACTTATCCTTATTTAACTTGATCTAAAATATAAACATTTTCTTGGTCTGGTTTTTTAGTCACATTAAATTTCATGCCTGGTGGACATAAAAACTCATCTTCATTTTTATAATTTGAAATTATTGAAATCCCAATACAGCTTCTCGTGTTCATAATAAATAATATGCCTAAATTTTTTGTGCCAACCGTACTTAAACCAGCAAAACCTTTCGCGACATTAACATCTCCAGTTGAGGACATAAATCCTTTATCTAATACGAGCCCTTGTGCTGATTTATCAAGTTGTTCTTTAATCTCAGCTGGAATAAACCTAGTCCCTCTAAAAAGTACTTGGAATTGCTCGTTCCCATTTTCATCTTTCAAACTGTCTTTTTTTATTTTCTCTAAAGCGGTAACAATATTTGTAATTTTTTTCTGTTGATCTGAATCACAAGCTTCTTTTCTTAAGCAAGAGTTTAAACTTCCATATCCACTACCAGTATATTCTTGCAAATTGGCCGTTTCTTCTTTAGTAAGATCTTCATATTTTTTAATATCAGTCGTTCTACTTTGATAAGATTGAGTGATCTTGGTTAATAGATTTGGATTTAATATTTGCTTTGGCATAGTCAACTTCACTTTAACTTTTGCTTTCTGAGGTGAAGATATTGCTTCGCTTTCGCTAGAAGAACTTTCATTTTCTGATATATCATATAAATTGCTATTTATTTTCCCAGTTTTTAATTCATTAAATGAATATCCTTTTCCATTGTAAGTCACAGTTTTCGACATTTCATTTGGCAAGGGAATCGGCTGGTTATTATAAAATAATTTACTCATAACATTACTTGAATTATCAGACTTATCAGAAGAAGTATATGAATACGCTCCAAACATACCACCCAAAAGATTTAATTTATTATTACCAACATTATATTTATAAATTCCATTTTCATCTTTTATGACACTCCCGTTAACTGGCAAATCTTCATCTTGATAAATTAATTGTTGGTCATATTGTTGCTTTAGATAAGCCTGTGTTTGTGGTTTTTCAATATTCAATTTATGTTGTAATTCAGCCATTTCATCTTTTTTCTTAATTTTTGCAATTAACTCTTCCAAATTTTCAACTTTATAATAAAATGTACCATCTGTATTTTTTCCTATGAAATATCCAGGGAAGTCCGGATAAGGAACCAAACTATCTTTTGAATCTTTTGATAGTTTAGTATACAAAGTGCCTAATTTTTTTTGTTCGTTCTCATAATTGACCTTTTCCATTTTTTGCAAATAACTATCAGTCGCTAATTTATTTTTTTCTATTTCTGCTTCTTCTTTTGCCATTAACTCATTTGTTTTTTTATAAAAATATTTTCCTTTTGAGTTTTTATAAATTAAGTTACCAGAATTATCAGCTGCAACTGGGTGATCTGCCTCTCCCGGCTTAAGCTTTGATTTATAGATCTTTTCTATTTCTTTTTGTTGCGCTTTGAAATAATCAGCTGCTGAATATTGTGTGAAAAATGATTGGTTTTGATTTGCCAATGCTTTTTCTGAAAGCTTCGGTTCTTCAGAATTCATTTGTTCATAAAGTTTTTTAAGCCAACCTGAAAAATCTTCAACTGACTTAATTGATCTTTCAGCTGTTCCAAATTCAGCATATTCATCTTTTTTGAAAATTAGTTCGTCTAATCCAGTCAGTTCTTCACATACTGAATCAACCATCGTATCAAATGATTTGGGAAATAAATTTTTTAAATTAATCATGACTTCTGCCAAGACATCTTTCGTTATATAAGGAGCAATTTGTTTAAACTCTTGGGCCTTACACATTGATGTCGTTTTTTCGTAGGCAGCTTTAATATTTTTAGGATCAGTTTTTGTACTAGAATCATATTGATGAAGTAGGAAGCGATTTAAACCAAGTGAGTAGCACTCAGGGGAAGTTAACAAATTATACTGCTCATTTTTATTTGTTTGATTCCACATCTTTTTTAAAATAACAATTTTAAAAGTATTAAATAATGTTTCCTGAACTTTCACGTCGTTATCTTGATCAATTGCTATAATATCAGTGTCACCATTTTTTAATGATTTCAACTTATCGACAAAATCTTTAAGGGATTTTTCACCGGCGTCAGTCTGATCACTAAGTGTAGCAACATCATTTTTTCGACAAAATTTAGGAACAGTTCCTAAGACGTCATTTTTTACAGATGAAAATAATGAAAAAATTGAATTTTCTAATCCTGGTCCATTTTGAGGACATTCGGTACTTTCTTTGGCATTAACTTTTTGAAAAATGAATAGTTGAAATAGAAAAAGTATTAATAATAAATTTCTCATAGAATATCGTTTCCTTAAGATTAAATATCAATTAAGTTTCGGAAAATTTATTTATTATAGTTAGCGGTCCATTCTTATTATGGTATTTGAGATATTTTTGCCTATAAGATGACTTATTCCTGACAAAAATGCTTTAAAAAGTCTGCTTTTTATTTCTTTTATTGACTTAAATTAAACAATTAATAAATAATTAAACGATGAAAACACTCAAAGAATTTAAACTTATAGCTTTTTTTATTTCTTTTATCTTGATCAGTTTATTAGGATTTTATTTTATCACCCATGATGAAAATAAACAAAATGAAAGCACAAATGTTGAAAGCACCCCGATTGATATAAGTCAAGTTGGTTCAAAAAAACCAAACCCGGCCCCCCCACAAATTGAACAGAGCCAAGAGATGACAGCTTTGGCCGCAATTATGTTTAAGGCCACAAAAAATAAAAACTTCTCCATCGGACCAATTGATGCAAAAGTCCATGTCATACAATTCTTAGATCCTGAAAATCCAACTTGCGCTAAAGTTCATCAATATATAAAAAATGAAATAACTTACTATGGCAGTAATGTTAATTGGACTTTTCGATACAACCCAAGTCAACCAAACTCAAAAAATGCGATTAAAATTTTGGAAGCTGCAAGAAAACAAAAATTGTATTTAGAGGTATTAGAAAATATTTACTCAAATCAGGAGAAATGGGCAGCTCAAACAAATGATCCAGCTGAAGCCGTTGAAAAAGAAAAAGAACTCATAAAAATCGTCGCAAGTGTCCCTAAAATTAATATTTCACAAATTAAAAGAGATATGAAAAACAAATCTATCGATAAATTAATTGAAATAGATAAAAAAGAAGGATCGGCATTAGGTGTAAATACTTCGCCCACTCTTTTTGTTGATTACAAAATTATTAATCCATTAAGTCTAGATGTTATGATTCAAAGAATTGACTCGGCTTTAAATAAAAATTAAATTGGGGCTTTAACTGATTTTCTTAATTTGTGACTTATCTCTTGTGAGTAAAGTAATGCGTTCGGCAATTTCATTTAAAGGTTCTACAAATTCTGCACCTCCAATGGCAATTGCTTCTTTGGGCATCCCAAAAACAACAGAAGTAAATTCATCTTGAGCAATTGTCCGAACACCAGATTTCCTTAACTCAAGCATTCCCTTAGCTCCATCTTTTCCCATCCCCGTTAATATCACCGCAACAGTATGTGTATAAAGATTTTTTGCCACAGAAAAAAACAAATAATCGACAGATGGTTTAAAGCGATTGACGGGTTCATCGTCGTTAATTTCTACAAAAGGTTTTCCATTTTTCATAACAAACTTCATCTGTTTTCCACCTGGAGCTATGAGAATTTGATTAGCTCGTACTTCATCTCCATCTGCTGCTTCTTTGACATCAAAGGCACATAAGTCATTCATTCTTTTAGCAAAAGCTGCCGAAAAAACGGCCGGGATATGTTGCACAATAAGCATAGGTGGAATTTGATTAGGTAATGCCGTTATAATATCTCTAATCGCCTCTGTTCCTCCTGTAGAGGATCCTAAAACAATTAGTGAATTCAAGTCACACTGAAGTTTTGTTTGAATCACTTGAGGCTTTTTAGATCGAGACGATTTAGTTAAATTGGCCATGGCCGCAGTTCGAACTTTTTCTAATATCAATGGTGTTACTTTTTCGATTTCTGACATTTCGGGCTTCTGGATATAATCAATGGCACCATTTTCAAGGGCTTCTAAGACCATTGGACCTTCTGCCATACTGATTGAAGAAATCATTACGGTAGGAATATTATATTTTGGAGCAATTATTTTTAATAGTGCAACTCCATCCATTTCAGGCATATGAATATCAAGAGTAATAACATCTGGTTTAAACCTAGCGATCAGTGCCTCAACTTCACTTGGTCGTTCAGCTGTGGCGACAACTTCTAACCTAGGATCACTTGAAAAAATACGTGTTAAAATATTTCGTATTGTTTTAGAATCATCGACAATTAATATTTTATATTTATTTTGAACTAATTTTGGAGAAAAAATTGTTTTAGCTTCTTTACTTACTCTCACCTTATTCATCATAGGCAAAAACATAACTTCAACGGCACTATCTTTTTCAATTCTTTTAATATTGCGTATTTTTTTTTGGCCAAAATAATCAGAAACTAAATTTATAGATGATGCCATTCCAATCATTTTCACTTCAAATTGAGCTAAATCAAAGGAATTAATTTCATTACAAATTTTTGAATAAAGACTATCTAAATTAATACCTTTAAGATCATTTTTTTGAAGATAAAATCCAAAGCAATTTCCATTTGAGTGATGAAGAGATACAAAAACATCGCCATAAGTAAGCTCTATGAGGTACTCGCCTTCAATTTTATTTGTAACTAATTCTTTTGAATTCATTTTATTCATAAAAATAAATCTCTATTTCATACTCAAATATCGACAAGACATATAAGAGAAACTTGTTGCTGGTACAACATCACTCGAGAAACTCATTAATGGATGGACCTTATTTGATTTTTCTCCTAAGTCTTCTAATAATAATTGAACATTTCTCCATTCAGACACCATTTTGGCAGAATGGGTCGAAATATTTCCAAAGACTAGAATTGAACAAGGAAAAGACGCAAATTTTTTATTAATATTTGAAAAATTCGATTTAAAATCGGTAAAGTAAATCTTATTTTGTTCAAACTTTTTTTCTACTGTATCAAGAAAGATAACTTCTTTATTAAAATCCTTAGAATGCTCTTTTACAAATGCTTCCAGTATTTCACCATGTCCCTCAAAAAAAATTATGGTGCTAGGTTGTACACCGTCAATATTACTAAAAAAAGCCTTTAGCCTTGGCAAATCTGATATTGAAGCTAATATAACTCGCATTTTTTTATCAGGATTTGAAATTGTAAAATGCTGCTGATTTTCCTTATCAAATGAAGTGATGACCGGCTTTCTATTATAATCTTGTGCCACTGAACGAAGTTTTGTTCGTATCTCTTCCCCGCGTTCTTCGAGGTTATTTAAGGCCGGTTTTTCTACATAATCAGAAGCTCCAAGTTTTAATGCCTTCATCGCAACATCGGAATCAGTACGAGATGCTGAAGAAATCATTACTACAGGTGGATGAGATTTACTGAAGTTTTTTTCAAGATAACTAATTCCATCCATTTCTGGCATATGAATATCAAGAGTTATAATATCAACTTTTTGATGCTTAAGCTTCTCCATTGCATCCATACCATTTATTGCTGTCGCAACAACTTCAAATCCGTGCTCTTTAGTTAATACTCTTTTCAAAAGAGTTATAATACTTGGTGAATCGTCTACACACATGACTTTATAAATTTCAGTTGTGCTTTTATTTATTACAATACTTCCAGGTTTAACGATTGTCCCATTGGATACAGTAGAATTTACCATTGCAGATTTCATCTTGTAAGCCGATGGTCCAATTGAACTCACTTCCAACTTAAGCCCAGACAATGGCTCTGAAATACCAGAAAAGAAAATACCTTCAGGATATAGATGGCTCATTAAGTCTTTTGTAATTTGTTCAACTTGATAGGATTCAAAATATATAAAAACATTTCGACAAAAAATAACATCAAATTTGTCATTTTTAACGATTTCATTAATTTTAAGTAAATTGCCTGGTCTGAATTCACATTTCGACTTAATAGTACTTTTAACTTTTGCATACATTGAAATATCACCTGTGCCCCGGGCCCAGTGATTGCCTAAAAAATTCATCGGAATTTCTTTAATTTCATTTTGATGGTAAACGCCATTGTTTGCAATTTTGACAGACTCTACATCAATGTCACTTCCTAAAATTTTATAAGACATTGTTGGGTCAATCTCACCTAAATAATATTCAAAAAACATTGCTAATGAATAGACCTCTTGCCCTTTACTACAGGCCGAAGACCAAATCTTCAATGACTTTTCCCCTCTTTTTTTTGCTTGATTCACTAAATCTGGGAGCATTTTTTTTAGAATTTCAAAATGAGGAAACTCTCTAAAGAAAAACGTATGATGAGTTGTGATTAATCCAACTAAAATCCCTGATTCGTTTTCTAAATGTTGATCAATATATTTTAAATAATCAGCAGCTTCTTTTATTCCAAGCTCCATCATTCTTTTTTTAACTCTAGTCTCAACCATATAGGCTTGTTTTTCACCCAACCGATTACCAGTAATTTTGTGAACAATCGCTGATACTTTATCAATGACACTTACAAATGATGAATTAACTGAACCAATTTGTGCTTGAGACATGAAGACTCCGTAAACGAAAATGATGGATACCCTTTTTTAAATAAACTAGAAAAACTATGCCGCTTTTTTAGTTGCACCAATCGCTTCCATATCTTTTAAGTCTAAAACTTTAGCGATATCAAGAAGTACTGTTAATGAATTCTCTTTTTTGTATACCCCAAAAATATAATGTGTATTTAATTGGTTTTCGACTTCTGGCATTTCACTTACATCTTCAGATGAAAAAGCGAGAACTTTATTTATCGAATCAACGACAACACCAATATTCATACCACCAATATCTACTATAATAACGGCTTCTTCTTTGTCTTGCTTTGCTTCTACTTTTAATTTCTTACGAAGATCAACAACTGAAATAACTTGGCCTCGCAAATTCATAATTCCTAAAAAATGGCTTGGTGATTTTGGAATTGGCGTAGTATCGGGTACAGAGATAACTTCTCTTACCATTAGCAATGGAATCGCATAGTCTTCTTTTCCTAAGCTAAATTCAATAAAGCGACTTAATTCCGCATTTGTTTTTTTTATTTTTGTAACATTATCTTTTTCCATTTAAAACTCCTATGCTGCCAATTCTTCTGTAAAATTTGTTTTTTTCTTTTTCATAGTTCCAGAGAATAATTCAATTAAATCAAGAATAATCGCCGGGCGACCATCCCCTAAGATTGAACTTCCCATAAAACCTTTTTGATTTTTAATTTCGCCACCAAGTTTTTTAATAACGACTTGTTGTTGATGTAGAATATCATCGACCAAAACTGCAAAGTTTCGTTCATCAGAATTGACAATAATTGCGATTTGCTCATGAACAGGTTTTTCTTTAATTGGTCTTTGAAGTGCTGTACTAATTTTAAACATTGGAATGACTTGACCTCTTAATTTTAAGCAATCACCAATTCCGTTAACATGATGAACCAATTCTGAAGTTGGAGAAAGTGACTCATGAATTTGACCCAATGGAATAATATATCTCTCATCACCAATTTTAGTAACCATCGCCTCAATTATCGCAAGAGTTAAAGGAAGAACAACTCTAAACACTGAACCTGTTCCCATTTCAGTGACAACTTTAACTTCTCCTGAAAGCTTTTCAATATTAGTTTTTACAACATCCATACCAACGCCGCGGCCTGAAATTTCTGAAACTTCGGCCTTCGTTGAAAACCCTGGGTGAAAAATGAGATTGACTAATTCATCATCCGTTAAATTTGAATTTGCTGAAATGACTTTTTTCTCAATAGCTTTTTCTCTAATAATTTTTGGATTGATTCCTTTTCCATCGTCTCGAATTTCAATAACAAGGTTATTTCCTTCGTGATAGGCTTTTATTGAAACGCGCCCTTCTTCAGATTTTCCAGACATTACTCTTTCTTCAGTGCTTTCTAAACCATGATCAACAGCATTTCGAACAATATGAACAAGTGGATCAGATAAATGTTCTAAAACAGTTTTATCAATTTCAGTTTCTTCTCCAATGATTTCAAGTATAACTTTTTTGTCTAATGCTTTTGATGTATCTCTGACAATTCTTTGCATTTTTTGCAAAGTTTGTTTAAGTGGTATCATTCTTAAGCTCATAGAAATATTTTGAATTTCTTTAGAGAGTTTTTCTAACTGAGAAAGGGATTTTAACATCAATGGATTTTGAACTTCATCTCTGTGTTGATTTAAAACTGTTTGAATAATGACTAACTCTCCAACGACGTTATTCAGTGTTTCAACTCTGGCCAAACTAACTCTGATACTATCATCTTCTGTATTATTTTTTGAAGATGCACTTTTTTTGCCTTCGGCAGCTGGCTCTGCTGACTTTTCTACTTTTTTAGGAGCGGCCATTTCAGGAACAATACTAAGTGTTGGCTCATTTGAATTTTCTGATGGAAAAAACGAGCGTGCTCTTTCTTCTTTTTGATCAGTCGATAATTCACTACTCGGAGCCGCAAGCTCTCGTTCAAAATTTTCTAATAATGCAATGTCTTCTGCTGAAATAGATTCACTTTCAAAGCCACTTGATTCTGCCATTGCAGATGTACTTACTTCTGATGTAGAAGATTTTACAAGTTGGCCGGAAAGTGCCATTTTGATCTTGGCAATAATATCGACAGAGCTAAATCTTGAATCAAGATCCATATTTAAAGTTTTAATCATGACACTTACGTGGTCATTACATTCCAAAAGTAATGAGACGATTTCATCGGTAATTTCGACATGGCCTTCTTTGACTTTTAAAATGAGATTTTCCATCTCATGAGTAAACTCTGCAACATCGCCAAATCCAACAGCTCTAGAAGTGCCTTTTAAATTATGGGCAAGTCTAAATATTTCATTCATCAGGTTGGCATTATTCTTATCACTCTCTAGTGCTAAGAAGGCACGTTCAGCATCATCGAGAAGTTGAATGGCCTCGGCCAAAAAATCCAACTTTACTTCTTTTTCAAATTCATCCATGTTTTCAATCTCGGTTGATTTAAGTTCACATCTTTATGGCAATTTATCGGGTTTTTTTACAATGAAATTAAATCTTTTTATTTGGCTTAAATTTACTTAATTAAAGCTGGATAAAGGCTTGAAAGAAGTTTGAAAAATACCCGACAAAACTTGATTCTTCTCTATTATTAGATATAATAGGTCAGGCTTTAACGATAAAAACTGGAAAGAGAATGAATAAAATCAAAATAGATCCCGCTATTGCAGATTCCATTAAAAAATTTACACTTCCAGATTATCTTGGTTTCGGTCAAGTGATGGGCCCTGTTATGGCAAGCTGTACCTATGAAAACGGGAAATGGAGTGAATTAGAACTTCTACCTTATGGACCAATTTCTATGTACCCTAACGCCAAAGTTCTTCATTATGCCCAAGAGATTTTTGAAGGAATGAAAGCTTACCGGGTAGACGGTCATGGCCCTTATATTTTTCGCCCAGATGAAAATCACTTACGATTTAATCGTTCAGCTGAACGGATGGCGATGCCCCATATTCCATTTGATTTATTTATGCAAGCAAACCTAGAAGTCACTGCTTATTCAGCAAGCTGTGTGCCAAAGCGCAGTGGAGAATCTCTCTACTTAAGACCCTTTATGTTTGCCACTGAAGAAGCATTGGGAATAAAGCCTTCTGAAAAATTTCGATTTATGGTTATAACTTCGCCATCAGGTTCATATTTTAGCACTGGTGGAGTTTCAGTATTAATTGAACGCCATGGTGCACGGGCTTTTCCAGGTGGAACCGGATATGCGAAAGCCGGCGGAAATTACGCAGCTAGCTTACAAGCTGCGATTAAAACAAAACAACTGGGCTTCGTTCAAACACTTTGGCTTGATGGAAAAGAAAAAAAATATATTGAAGAAATGTCTGGCATGAATTTTATGGCCGTTATTAATAATGAATTACATACACCTGAAATTAACGACAGCATCTTAGAAGGAATTACACGTAAATCCATTCTAACTCTAGCGCGCGAAGCTGGGATAAAAGTCGTTGAAAGAAAGATGGATATTAATGAATTAATTCTAGATATTAAAGCTCACCGATGCACTGAAGTTTTTGCTTGTGGAACTGCAGCTATCATAGCACCAATTGATTATCTTGCAGAAGAAACTGGAGAGCGTATCCCACTTAGAGATAACGAAGGTAAAATGGCCTTAGTCCTTCGTGAAATGCTTTTATCAATCCAAGAAGGTAGAGCATCTGATAAGTACAATTGGATCGTCCCAATTGAGCCTAAGCACTTATAATAAATTTGGTAAAAATAAAAAACAAATTAATGTAATTGATGTTGGCAGTAATGCCCATTTAAAGAGTGAAAAAGCACTAATTCCCTCTTCACCAAAACTTTCTTCGAGAATAGCGACTCCTGCTGGATTTGGTGCATTTGCAATGATGCTCAATCCTCCACCGGCCACTGCTCCAGCAACTAAAGCATATTTTCCAGACTCACTTAAATTGGCCCATGAACCGAGATAAGTTAATGCCGCATTATCAGTTAAACTTGTCAAAACAGTCGATCCTATTAGTAATGCCGAGTCCCCAAGCATTGACAGAATTGGCTTCAACCACCAGCCTTGCATCCCTCCAAGACAAACTAGGCCCGCCAGAAAAAAACAAACTAAAAAAGATTCTTTAAATTTAAGTGAATCTTGATCTTTACGGGTGAAATAAACAAAAAGTAAAAATAAGCCAAAGAGAATAAAAAAACGTATTGGTGAATGGGCAGAAAGAACTACTAATAATAAAAACAATAAATGAACCGCTATTATCCATGAAGGAGAATTAGAAAATTTAAGAATATTTTTTTTATTTTCAAATTTAGTTTTCCCTATTTTTATTAGTTCATTTTTAAATATAAATGAATAAATTAAAGTAGAAATAATAATAGATAAAAGAGATTTATAACCAAAATGGCCAATCATATAAGAGAGATCCCATTGCCATTTTGATGCAATCATTAACACTGGTGGAGCAGCATAGGGAGTAAGTGTACCACCGATAGAAACATTGACAAATAACAAGGCCATCGTTGCGTATTTAAATTTTGCTGAAATAGATTCTTGAAATAAATTCTCAAATAAAATTAAGGCCGTCACTGTCATCGCTGCGGGCTCAGTAATAAAAGAACCCAAGATTGGGCCAATGACTAGAGTCGAAATATAAAATGAAATGGAAGCTTCAAGTGGAAGGATTTTTGAGATTGAAGTTATTAATCTTTTAGAAAAATTTAAAATTGGTCTTGTGGCAGATAAACAAATAATCACAAAAACAAAAAGTGGCTCTGTAAAATTTAAACTAAATAGATAGGTAGATACTGCAGAATTGCCTTGAATAAAAAAATAGGCAATAAGAAAAAATATCGACCACAATCCAAAGACTAGTTCTACTTCAGACATGAGATGAGCAAATTTATATTTTACTGAATTCTTAGGAAAATGTGCCGCGATTTTTTTTAACTTATTGACAAAAAAAGTGTGAAGAATCGCGGACAAAAAAAGAAAAGTTGAAAATTGCTCAATTCCAGATGCTGGAAACTTAAGAAGCAAAACTACCCGTCTTTTCCAATCGAAGCAACTGGGCAAGCCTCAAGTTGCTCTTGGCATAATTCAATATCGGCAGCAGTTACTGGTTGCTTATAGACGTAAGCGTTACCATCTTCATCTTCTTTGAAAAAGTCTGGAGCTCCGGTGTAGCAAACATTACAAGCAATACAACCTTCTCCATTATCATCATCAGGATCAGTGCAAAACCAAGCTCCTGGAATATTCATTTTATGCTTCATATTTTTATTGGCCATTAGGTCCTCCACAGATAATATTTTTCAATAGTTTATTTTAAAAAACTACCATGAGTCTACCGAAAATTTAGGATCAAACAAGGAGAAAGTCTCGCGAATTTACGATAAAAGATTGCCTAAGCGACCCACTTTTCTTAGAATTTCCATTCCTTCTCGCAAACATATTTTAGACAGGATTGCCAATGGAAAACTCTGACTCAACTTCGATCGCACTGGCCCGAGCACACGCTTGGTCAAATAACCCTATTTTTAATCAAGAATCAAGACAAGAAATCCAAGCCCTCATCGATAAAAATGATCAAAATGAAATCAATGAACGATTTTATAAAGATTTAGAATTTGGTACCGGTGGTATTCGCAGCATTTTAGGTCAAGGAATCAATCGAATAAATATTTACACCATTCGAAAGGCCACCCAAGCTTTATGCACTGAAGTACTTGCGCAAAACTCAAGCCTCCCTAGTATCTGTATTTCATATGATTCACGCCGTTTTTCATTTGAATTTGCTAAAGTTGCCGCAGAAGTTATGGCCGGCAATGGGATTAAGGCATTTATCTTTGAAAGATTAAATCCTGTTGCAATGTTATCTTTTAGCGTTAGACACCATAAATCTATGGCCGGTGTTATGATTACTGCTTCTCACAACCCTCCAGAATATAATGGCTATAAAGTCTTCTGGTCAGATGGAGCTCAAGTCATTCCTCCAAATGATCAAAATATCATTAACAATTATAATTCAATTTTAGACTTTGGAAATATTCGACTTATGGATTTCTCTGAAGCAGAAAGAAAGGGGCTTATAAAATGGGTTGGGGCCGAAGTCGAAAACCTTTATCACGAAGCCATCAATACCAAAGCTCCTAATTCAAAACTCTGCCGAGAAAAAGGATCACAATTAAAAATTGTCTATACGCCTATTCATGGTGCAGGCCTAGTTCCCTGCTCTAGGGCCTTATTAGATTTAGGTTTTAATGATCTTCATATTGTGAAAGAACAAGCTCTTCCCGATGGAAATTTTCCCACTGTAAAAAGCCCAAATCCAGAAAATCCTTCTGCTTTAAAACTGGCCGTCGACTTAATGGAAAAAACAAATGCCGATATTGTGATGGGCTCTGATCCCGATACAGATCGATTAGGAGTGGCCATAAAGCATCTTGGAAAAGTTGAATACTTAACAGGTAATCAAATTGGAATTTTAAAACTTCAATACATACTTTCTGAATTAAAAAAGCAAAATAAATTATCCTCAAATTGTTATTTTGTAAAAAGTATCGTAACGACTTCCCTTTTGGATATCATCGCTAAAGGATTTGGATGTGAAGTTTATAATACTTTAACTGGCTTTAAATGGATTTGTGGAAAAATGAATCAGATTGAAAAGTCTGATCCTAACAAACAATTTATTTTTGCTACCGAAGAGTCATTTGGATACTTGTCTCATACTTTTGCCAGAGATAAAGATGGCATCAGCTCGGTCGCCTTAATGGCAGAAGTTGCTCTTTTTTATAAACTTCAAGGTTTGGACTTAATCGAGGCCCTAGATAAAATTTATGAAGAATATGGGTTTTCCCACGAATCTTTACTCTCTTTGGATTATTTTGGTATTGAGGGCCAAGAAAAAATTTCACGGATAATGACAAAGTTTAGAACCTTCGGCCATAAGACTATGGTAGGTAACACTATTTCTGAAATTAGGGATTATAACCTGGGCCATGCGGATTTACCGAAAAGCAATGTCCTTGGATATTTCTTTGAAAATGGCGACCAATTTTATTTGCGTCCTTCGGGAACTGAGCCGAAAATAAAATTTTATGTCATGATTCAGGAGCATAGTGGAAGCCTTGATGAAAAGAAAAAAAAGGCAATTGAAAAAACTCAAGCACTGTTATCTTTTATTAAAGAGATCGCAGAAAAGGCATAAATTTAAAAAGAAGTAGTTTTATGAAAAGTAAAGATTTAGCAGTTTGTTTAGTCAGTGGCGGAATGGACTCATTAGTCACTGCGGCCATTGCAGCAACTCAACATGAACGACTAGCGTTTCTCCATTTAAATTATGGTCAAAAAACTGAAAAACGAGAACTCGATAGTTTTAAAAAAATTGCAGAATTTTACCATGTTCCGGCAAATCACCAAAAAATCATTGATGTAAGCTTTTTAAAACAAATTGGCGGATCTTCTCTAACAGATGATTCAATCAACGTAAAACAATACAAAGGTGAAGATACCGAAATCCCGGATTCCTACGTGCCCTTTAGAAACACTCATATCATTTCGATGGCAGTTTCATGGGCCGAAGTCATAGGGGCGAAAAAAATCTATATTGGGGCCGTCTACGAAGACTCTTCTGGTTATCCCGATTGCCGCCCAAGTTACTATGAAGCGATGAATGCACTTATTAAACAAGGGACCAAAAACGGAGATATTGAAGTGATTACTCCAGTCATCTTTTTAAAAAAAGATGAAATCGTTAGAAAAGCTATCGAACTCCATGCTCCGCTTGAATTTAGTTGGTCTTGCTATGAAAAAAATGACCGTGCCTGTGGAGTTTGTGACTCTTGCGCTCTTCGCTTACGGGGTTTTCAAAAGGCCCAAATTAATGATCCTATTGATTATATTCAAAGACCTAATTACTTATAATTTTTACAAGGTCTCCCCTAAAAATTTAAGACATGCTAATCTGTGCCTAACTTTAATGATCTAAGGGAGTTTCCTATGCTATTTAATAAAACACTGATTTTAGTATTTGCTCTGTTTTCTTTTGGAGCACATGCAATCCCACCAGTGCCTCCAAGTGTTATTTATCATAAAATCCAAGGAAATTTCTCTGCATTTGAAGCAGCTGAAATTAAGAGTTCAATTAAGAAAGCATTTGAACTCAATAGAAATATCATCTGTAATGTGAAAGTTATTAACTCTCAATTAAACAATGAATTAAATGTAGAATGTGAAAATACGATTTTAAAAAATTCATTCAAACTATCAATTGATAAAAGTATTATTAAAGGCAGCGGTATTTCTATCGTTAAAAATTCTAATAACATTGGGTACTGTGAAATATCAGGGATTGTTCACAATGATAACACTGTGACTATTGATACCAATTGCTCAGAAAATTTAAATTATTAATAAATTATTTTAGCGAGCTTCTAAATTCTTCGAAGCTCGTAACTTTTCTTTTAGTCATCTCTAGGCCTAGCTGTCTTTCAATATCATGAAGAATTTTTGGTCCTTGAAAAACAAAAGATGAATAAAGCTGAATAAGTTTTCCACCCCGGCTCCAAAAGTCTAAACAGTCTTCAAAACTTCCAAATCCTCCGACACCTATGAGTTCAATTTCTGGAGTTTCTTTTAATTGTTCTAATAAATATTGGCGTGTGAGTCGTGCCTTTTGAAATAGCAATTTCCCAGAAACCCCACCGGCCCCTCGTTCTGGCATAATTGTGGTATTAGTCGCAATTATCCCAGTCAAATTAAATTCTTTCACTAATTCCACAACAGAAGTTAACTCTTCATGAGTCATATCAGGTGAAACTTTAACTAATAGAGGCCTTGCACATACTTTTCTTTTGAGAGCGACTTCTTGAAAGATTTCTCTTAATCCTGAATCTTGTAAGAGATCTCTTAAACCGGGCGTATTGGGGGAAGAAACATTTATCACTAAATAATCTGCTATGGGAGCAAATTTTTGATATAGAGTTGCATAATCATTTTTTGCTAATTCATTTGGTGTAATTTTATTTTTACCTAAATTGACTCCAAGAATTTTTTCACGTCGATTTGCGTTTTCAATATTTTTAAATACGAGATCCATTCCCAAATTATTAAAGCCCATACAATTTCTCAAGCTCTCTTCATCTGGATATCTAAAAAGTCTAGGTTTTGCGTTACCAGCTTGAGGCACTGGAGTAACGGTTCCTACTTCAATAAAACCAAAAGGAAGATAAGATAAAAAACTAATAGCTTCAGCATTTTTATCAAGGCCTGCGGCCAGACCAATGGGATTTTTAAAATTAAGTCCAAAACTACTACAGTGAAATCGTGGATCACTTGGTCGGTTATTTACCCATGGGGCCAAGTAGTTCATTGATTTAATGGTTAATTCATGGGCCACTTCAGCATCTAGCTTGAAGGCCATATTTTTAAAAAAAGGATAAAGTGATGATTTAAACATTTTAATACAATTGAACGAAGTCACCTTCTAGGACTTGTCCACCAGAGTGAAGAATGGCAATTGAACCATCACTTCCAAAGTAATCGACAACTTCAATTGTCCCCTTCATGTCCCCTTTACTCATCCCAATAAGTGCGCCAGTTTCAGGGTCATAAATCTCGGTGCCTTCGGTAATGATTTTTAAAATATCACCAATATTAATTCCACTTTCTCTACCTGCATTGAGATAAATTTTATTGCCAATAATTTTAGCAACTCGTCCTACCCAATCAAGCTTACTAGCAAGTTCTAGGACTTTAGGGACAGATTTTCGAACAGCAACTCTAACTGCGTATCGAAGAAGATCACGTCGATAAGAAAGATAATCCTCGCGGTCTGAGGCAAAAAAACGAAATGTACTATCGTCGGCAAAACCACCTAAGGTTTCAGTATATATTTCTTTACCTGCATTAACATCGAAAACTCGAACTTCAACTTTTGATTCGGTATAAGATTTTGTTTGTCTAACAATCCCAATCTCGTCAGTTTTTTCTCGAACTCTAGCATCAATGACTCTACCAAAAATAACAAAATTAATGCCTGCTATTTTAGCCTGACGTGTGAGTTGGACTAACTTCATCCCACCACCAACATAAATTTCTTTTGAGGCCCCAAATAATTTTGAAGAACTTGAATCAACAATAAATTCGCCAGTGCGAGAAAGTTCATTTCGTAATTCTTCGGTTGCATTAATTTCTAAATCTTCACTTTCAAATGGAGACTCATTAAAAAATGGCAATAAAGCTACTTTCTTTTTAACTCCTGAAAAATATTTTCTTTCGTCAATTCTTGGGCGCTTTCCCTGTCCGTCTCGGTTAATTACACCAGTCGCGCAACTTACTAGAAATTGTATTGTTACTAGAGTAAGAACTATATACTTGACCATTTTGATTCCATTGAAGGTTTTCGAAGGCACTAATTAATTATTCGACTCTTTTGGAAGAATTGCAAAAGTTTTATCTGCTGGATTAAAAAGAAGAACTTTTTGCTCGTTTAATGGAATTTTTTCACCATTAGCGGCAAGACTTGAAAGAATTTTCTCTTCACTTGCCTCTGCTCGAATTAAAATCGTCGAGCCAAGACTTGAATAAGTTTTCATTTGAGAAGTTAATTTTAAACTCTTAAAGCGTTCTTGAAGAAAATTATTCAATTGATAAACTTCAGATAAACCCACTTTCGAAATAATTTTTATTTCTAGTTCTTTAAGCTCACTTCCCAATGCATTGTTTTCAAGTGCACTATTTATTTTAGACATTTGCGACAATAGTAAATTATAAACTAAACTAGCAAGGCTTGAACTTAAGGCTTTTTTATTTTGAGTATTCAATTCTCTTTTTTGAGTGGGAAAATCAAAGGATTGCATCACGATTCCTGATTTTGGATTAAGTAAAACATATTGAGCAGACAATTCATAAGTCATTGTTTGATTATCATTATTAAAAGCAACTTTCTTGAATGTAGACGTCCATTTTAACATGGCCGACTTTGCATTCATTGTTTCAAATTTTTGATTAAAATCTTTTTCAAGAAGTATAACTTTCTCGAATCCTTTTATTTCTTTATCAAACAATTGCTTCCACGAAGATATAACTGCACCTCTAAATGATTCCGCTTTTGAGACTCCTAAATCCTCCCAATGAATAGAGTCATCTAACTCAATATTTGGAAGTAAATAAAACGTTTTAATTTTCATGTCTCCAAATTCACTGACTAATTCAAAATAGAGGGCTTTGCATTTTTCTGAATCCAAAATGGCTTTCAAAGTTCCATTTAATTTTTTCGTATCCCCTGCTGGAGATTGAACCTTGTCGATGGGATTGACTGCAATCATAACGACAATATTTTCAAACATATTTTTTAAATATAGGTATTCTTCTTTAGGTGATAGTTTCTTTTGCTCGATCTTTTTCCAAAAAACTTCTGAGTCGAGTTTTAATTCAATCAATTCAGCTGTCACTGATTGCCTAAAACCATTTAAACTCAGGATTAGTTCTTCATTCATCTCACTAGTGAGATCAGAACTTTGGGCAAATGTTTCAATAGTAATTTCTTTAGAATAGCCAATTGAAGTTAGACAAAAAAGCAATAATACAACTAGTCTCTTAAAGAATAATTTAGACATGAACACCTTCAATTTTTCCATCTTCTAGTTTGCCGTCAATTATAAATTTAACCGTGTCTTTATTAAAGACTTCATTTACTTGATGGGCCATTTGAGGTGTGGGATTTATTAAGTATTGCTCCCCGAGCGGAAGCCGAGCTCTTCCTTCAATAGATTCAAAAATTAAGTGCATTGGAGTCGATCCTCTATATGACAAGAGTACTTGGCGAAGTTTATTAAGCTTTACTTCAGTTAAGTCATCGAGATTAACACTTATTCGCACACCTGATATTTTATTTTCAGCATGCTCTTTTAACAAATAAATTTTGTCCGCTAGAATTTTTCTTGGGCTTTCTTGAAGGTTTACAACTCCTTCAACAAGTACTGGCTCATCACTATTTAAAATAGATTCAAATTCAGCAAAGGCCCTTGGAAAAACAATACACTCAATTTTACCTGTTAAGTCTTCAAGTGTGGCAAAGCACATCTTGTCGCCTTTTTTAGTGAGGATAACTTTTTTAGCAGTAAATTTTCCTGCTAAAGTCATATTGCGCTTTTGATCTGTCCCTAGTGAATCTTGAACATGGGCCACTGGCATAGTCGCCATTTCTTTCATCAGACTAGCATAGCGATCAAGGGGGTGTCCCGAAATATAAATCCCCATCAATTCAGCTTCATGAGAAAGTCGCTCTATATCGTCAAACTCAGGAACCTCTTGAATATCAAGATTGGCTTCAGCAGTTTGGTTGAAGCTTTCACCATTTTCACCAGACATATCAAAAAGTGAAACAAGACCAAGAGAAGTTTCTTCTTGTCTTTTTTTACAATAAGCCAAAATCATATCGAGATTTTCTAATAATGTTTTTCTATTTAATTTTTCACATTCATCAAATGCACCAACTTTAATGAGAGATTCGATCACTCTCGTATTGATAACTTTTAAATTCACTCGTTCACAGAAATTGACGAAACCTGTGTAGTGACCATTTTCATTTCGTTCTCGAAGAACTTCTTCAACAGCATTGGCACCAACATTTTTTACGGCACCCATACCAAAACGAATATTTTTTCCAACAACGTTAAACGGCCAGAGAGATTCATTAATTGAAGGAGGCATAACTTCAATATCAAAATGTTTGGCGTCCCCTATATATTGAGTAATTTTATCCATATTTCCAAGTTCAGAACTTAGAAGGGCCGCAAAAAACTCGGCCGGATAATAATATTTCAAATAAGCTGTTTGATAAGAAATAACTGAATAAGCGACTGCGTGGGATTTGTTAAATCCATACTCCGCAAATTTTTCCATTTTATCAAAGAGGTCATTGGCAACTTCAAGATTGTAATGACGCTCTTTAGCTCCTTTTAAAAATAACTCGCGGTGCTTGGCCATTTCGTCGGCTTTCTTTTTTCCCATTGCCCGTCTAAGCATATCTGCTTGGCCTAAAGAGTAGCCGGCCACAATTCGCGCGACGTTCATTACTTGTTCTTGATAAATAATAACACCATAAGTGTCTTTTAAAACGGCTTCAAGAGAAGGAAATGGATAGTGAGTTAATTTTCTACCATGTTTAATTTCGATAAATTCATCGACCATTCCAGATTCGAGTGGACCTGGACGATAAAGTGCGTTGATGGCCGAAATATCATCAATAGATCCGGGAGCTATTCTTTTACATAAATCTATCATACCAGATGATTCAAGCTGAAAGACTCCAACTGTCTCACCTTTTGAAATAAATTCAAAAACTTTTGGGTCTTCAAGATCAATTGATTCAATATCAAAGTCCGCTACTTTATCTCGTTTGATAAAATTGCTGGCATTTTCAATGACAGTTAAATTTTTAAGTCCAAGAAAATCGAATTTAACAAGGCCTATCTTTTCAGAAAAATCTTTATCAAATTGAATGACTCGCTCACCTTCTCGGCCTTTAAATAATGGGCAGTAATTGACCAACGGTTTATTGGTAATAATAACACCAGCAGCATGGATCGAAGCATGGCGAAGTAGACCTTCAAGACGTCGAGAGATATTTACTACTTGCTTAATACGGGAATCACTCTCCATTAGCTCAGTTAGCTTTGGTTCTAATTCTAATGCTTTTTCGAGAGTCATTTTTAATTCATCAGGAATTAATTTAGACAATACATCTGCTTCTCCAAAAGTAAGTCCAAAGACTCGAGAGACATCTTTGATTACTGCTTTGGCCTGCAATTTTCCAAAGGTAATAATTTGAGCAACTCGCTCTTCTCCATATTTTTTAGTCACGTACTCAATAACTTTGTAGCGATTTTCTTGGCAAAAATCGATATCAAAGTCTGGCATAGAGACTCGTTCTGGATTTATGAATCTTTCAAAGAGTAAATTAAAAGGAATTGGGTCAACGTTAGTGATCTCTAAGGCATAAGCAACAATTGATCCAGCTCCAGACCCACGTCCTGGGCCCACTGGACAGCCATTACTTTTGGCCCATTTCACGAAATCAGAAACGATAAGAAAATATCCAGGAAATCCCATTTTTACGATCATGGAAAGTTCGTCTTCTAAGCGTTCTAGGTATTTTGGTTTTACTTCCGTTTCCCAATTGTCTTGTAAGCGCAATTTTGCAAAGTGCGGTCCATTGAAACGCCGCTCAATTCCCTCTCGAGATTTGCGTCGAAAATAATCTGGGGCCGATTCATCTGTCTCAATTGGATAATCTGGTAAATGATAAACTTGATTGCCCGATTCATCTTTCCAATTGAATTCAACATTGCATTTATCAGCAATTTTTAATGAATTGTCACAAGCAGTAGGTGCATAATGAAATGACTCGCGCATTTCAGCAGGAGATTTATAGAAAAATTCATTGGTAGTTAACCGCATGCGGTTTTCATCAGAAAGTGTTTTTCCCGTTTGAACACAAAGTAAAACTTCCTGAGCTGCTGCATCTTCTCTCGTTAAATAATGGCAGTCATTTGTTGCTACAATTTGAACATTGTGAGTTTGGGCATATTGCAGAATTTTTTGATTCACAATCTTTTGTTCAGGAATTCCATTTTCTTGAATTTCTAAATAAAAATCTTCACCAAAAATTCCTTGGAGTTTTTCAATGGCTTTAATCGCACGATCATCTTGTTCAGTAAAAAAATTGTACCCCACTTCTCCTTTAAGGCAGGCCGTCGTGCAGATAAGACCTTCACTGAATTCGCGCAATAATTCAAAATCAGCGCGAGGTTTATAATAAAATCCTTCCATGTAAGCGCGGGAAAGAAGTTTACATAAGTTTTGATATCCAGTTTCATTTTTACATAACAATATTAAATGATGAATTTGGTGACGAGACTCCATTTCATCTTGGGAACCTACAACTTTTTGTTTTTTTAGTGCACCTTTTTCAAAACGAGATCCAGGTGTAAAATAAATTTCACTTCCTAAAATAGGCTTAATACCAGCGGCCTTACATTGGGTATAAAAATCAATGGCCCCAAACATATTTCCATGATCAGTTTGAGCAATAGCTGGAACACCAAGTTCTTGTGCTCTTTTTATTAAGTCTTTGAGGCGGATGGCCCCATCCAATAATGAGTATTGGGTATGTAAATGTAAGTGAACAAAACTCTCGGGGTGTGTCTCAAGAAAGGACATAATCCTTAACTCCTTAAAGCCTATAGGTGTGAAGGCTTTATTTAAACATTTTCAACCAATAAAGTCAGCGAAATCTGGGTCTATTTTTACATGGTTTACTCTCTGAATTTTGAATCTTTTTGGCTTTTAGCGTAAAATTGCCCTACTTCTAGTGGACGACGGAGAACCTATGAAAAACAGTAGTTTTTTGCCTAAAATAATTCTTTTTACAACGGTATTGATCATTGTTGGCTCATTGATCTATTTACGAACAAATAATAATGAAATTATCAATGTTAATAAAAGTCAGTTGACTCTTTTAAATACAGCAAAAAAAGTACCTGGTTTGAAAACAATTATTGCTAAGCAACTAGAGAAACAACAAGATAAGCAAGGGAATAAACAAGAAAATTCATCTGACAATTCTCAATCCCAAACCCCAGATCTCATCACGGCAGAAAGACATTATACAGAACAAGAACTTCAAAATATGACTCAATCACATTTTTCTGATTTATTAAAAGAAACAGAAAAAAAATTACCTAAATTAAGTGATATTAAACAACTCCCACCAGGAGCTCTTCACCACACTCCTATTTTAATCATTCAAGCTGGCAGAGATCTCGGAGTTATCAAAGAAGTTTTAAAATCTCATGGTTCATACACAAAACTTGCTATTCCTTTTTATGAGAATTGTGCAAAAGACGATGAAGGAACAACTCCTGTCAGGGCCATGTGTTTAACAAATTTAATTGCTATCAAAAAAAGTAATAATGAAAGTTTAAATTTAGCTGAATACCCACAACGCTTAATTGAACTCTCAAAAATGGTAACCGATATTTAATATATGATAAAAAGATCAAAAAATTCTAACGGTCCGGGCCAGCTCACTTTTGATATGCTTATACCAAAAGAATCTGACCGCAATTTTCACTTAGGTGGAAGGTCCTTTTATTTTTTTGATTTTGACGACAATGTCGCTTTTTTATCGACCCCCATTATTATTTTTCACAAAAAAACAAATTCCGAAATTGCTTTATCAAGCGGTGAATTTGCTCATGAAAATAAACATATTGGATTAAGTGGTCCTTATGCTGACTACTATATGGATTTCAATGATGCCCATGGATCTTTCAGGCATTTTAGGGATAAAGAATTTCATCCTCTGGAAATTAAAAATGGAAAGCAGCAAGGATTTGTGGAAGATATTCTTAAAGCTTTAAAAGAATTAGACACTCATTGGAAAGCTCCATCGTGGGAATATTTTTATCACGCGACTTATAACCATCGACCGGTTTCATTAATTACCGCCAGAGGGCATAGTCCTCAAACAATTATCGATGGAGTTAATCAATTAGTTTATGCGGGCCATCTTCCTCATACGCCAAATTATCATAGTATTTATCCTGTTTCTAATCCTGAAGTGAGAAAAACCTTAGGTGATATTGATTTCAAACAAAGTGTAGCTGAATTAAAAAAGCATGCCATTAGAGCAAGTGTTGAAAAAGCCATTGAGCTATATGGACATTCTCCTTTCCACCGATTTGGAATGAGTGATGATGACCATAAAAACGTCGAACTCATTACCGAAGAGATGCGAGATTTAAAAAGTAAATATCCCGAAATGAGTTTTTTTGTGATTGAAACTTTTAAAGATTCTTTTTCAAAGAGAGAAGTGTTGCTTCATGAAACACGAGAAGTTATTTCTGCTAAAGAATCAACTAAGCCTCAGTTAAGTTTATTTGATTAGAGATTCAACTAATCTGATAATTTATTTTAATTTTATTCCCATTCGATTGTTCCAGGTGGCTTTGACGTTATATCATACACAACTCTAGTAATACCTTTTACTTCATTGGTAATTCGTCTTGAAACTTCTTCTAAAAATTCATGCGGGAAATACGACCAATTAGCTGTCATTCCATCTGAGCTATTAACCATCCGGAGACAAATAACATTCTCATAAGCTCGTCCATCCCCTTTGACTCCAACTGTTTTAACAGGAAGAAAAACGGTGAAAGCTTGCCAAGTTGAATCGTATAATTTGGATTCAATTAATTCTTCATAGAGAATTTGGTCAGACTCTTGAACCATGCGGATCGCTCCTGGTTCAACTGCTCCTAATATCCTCACACCTAGACCAGGTCCTGGAAAGGGATGGCGAAAAATCCATTCCTTTTTTAAACCTAAGGCCAATCCCATAACTCGAACTTCATCTTTAAATAAAAATCGTAACGGTTCAAGCAGTGTTAATTTCATTCGTTCAGGTAAACCACCAACATTATGGTGAGACTTAATCGTCACTGATTTTCCTCCAGCGATATGAGGCGAAATCGACTCTATTACATCCGGATAAAGTGTCCCTTGTAATAAGTATTCAAAATGAATTTGGTATTTCTCTTGATATTCTTTAACTTTGGTTTCAAAAATATCTATAAATTTGGCACCAATGATTTTTCTTTTTTTCTCAGGTTCATCTACATTGGCAAGTGCTTCATAAAAATCAATCTTTGCATCAATAATTTCAATTTTTAAATTTGTTTCGGCTTGAAGTTTTTTAATATGCTCGTGGTCTTGAAGTCTTAAAAGTCCATTATCGACAAAAAAACAATGGAGATTTTCACCCAATACTTTTTGGGCCAAGGTTGCGGCGACTAAAGAATCTACCCCGCCGGAAAAAGCACATAAGACTTTTTTATTACCAATTTTTTTAACCATTGCTAAGGCATCATTAAGCATTTCCTGAGCATTCCAATCTGATTTAATTCCTGCAATCTCTTGATAAAAATAATCTAGAATTTGTTTGCCATGCTTTGAGTGTTCAACCTCAGGATGAAATTGTAATCCCATAACTGGTCGCGTTAGATGCTTAATCGCAGCGACTAATCCATTTGAACTTTTCATAATAATATCAAATTCTTTGGGAACTGCAGAAACATGATCAGAGTGACTCATCCAAACACTCATAGTATTTGGAGTATGATTTATTCTAAATGTATTTAAGAAATGAATATCTGCATGCCCGTACTCTCCAATAATCCCTTTCTCTACTACGCCGCCGAAATATTTTCCTAAAAGTTGCATCCCGTAGCAAATTCCTAAAACTGGAAGTGATAATTCATTAAACATAAAAGAGTAATCATTGGGATCTTCAAAAACAGATTGAGGCCCCCCAGAAAGCACTAAGCATTCAGGCAACGATTTTTTTTCAAATCGACTGCGGCATTCATCGAGAGTTATAATTTCCGAAGAGTAACCAAGCTCTCGAGTTTTTCTCGTTATTAGTTGAGTATATTGTGAACCAAAGTCCACGATCCAAATTTTTGTGTGCAACATAGTTTAACTCATTCGATAATTTGGCGCTTCTTTAGTAACAAAGACATCGTGAGGATGACTTTCTTTTAATGAAGCACTGGAAATCGTGATAAATTCTGATTTTTGAAAAAGCTCTAACAGATTATTGGCACCCACATAACCCATTCCTGAGCGAAGGCCTCCGACTAATTGAAAAATATTACTTGAAAGAGAACCTCTATAGGGAACTTGTCCTTCTATTCCTTCTGGTACAAGTTTACCAATATCTTCAACGGCACCTTGGCCGTAACGATCCTTTGAACCTAAAGTCATCGCACCCAATGATCCCATCCCGCGGTAAACTTTATAAGCTCGACCTTGATAAAGAACCATTTCTCCTGGAGCTTCATCAGTTCCCGCAAAAAGAGAACCAATCATCACTGAACTTGCTCCAGCGGCCAAGGCCTTTACTACATCACCTGAGAGTTTAATTCCGCCATCGGCGATTATAGGCACATTCATTTTGCGACAAAATTCTGCACATTCAAGTACAGCAGAAAATTGAGGTACACCAATTCCGGCCACAACTCTAGTTGTGCATATTGAACCTGGGCCAATTCCTACTTTTATTCCATCGACTCCTGCTTCAATTAAATCTTTACAAGCTTTCGCTGTTGCTACATTTCCAGCAACGATATCAACATGGGGAAAAGTTTTTTTAAGCATGCGAACCATTTCAATGACACCTTTAGAGTGTCCATGAGCAGTATCTACAACTAAAGCATCAACTTGAGCTTCGACTAAAATTTTCGCTCTTTCAAATTCTTTTTCACTCACGCCAATCGCCGCAGCAACTCGCAATCTTCCAAATGAGTCTTTGTTAGCATTTGGAAAACTTATGGTTTTTAAAATATCTTTAACTGTAATTAAACCTTTAATGATCCCTTCATTAGTAATCAGAGGAAGTTTTTCGATGCGGTGTTTATGTAGAATTTTTTTTGCTTCTTCGACTGTAATGTTGGGCTCAGCTGTGACTAATTTATCTTTTTTAGTCATAACGTCTTTAACTTTTTGGTCAAAGTTAGACTCTAGCTGCAGGTCTCGGTTTGTTAAAATACCGACTAATTTTTTATTTTTATCAACGACTAAAACACCTGTAATTTTTTTTTGATGTTTTAAGTCCATTACGTAGCTCAATGTTGTTTCTTCATCAACACTAACTGGATTAAGAATCATGCCGGCTTCGAATTTTTTTACTTTTTCAACTTCTTCAGCTTGGCGATAGGGTGTTAAATTTTTATGAATAACACCGATTCCACCTTCTTCAGCTAAAACGATGGCCGATGGTGCTTCGGTAACTGTATCCATCGCTGCGGATACAATCGGAATATTAAGTGGAATATTTTTTGAAAACTTAGTTTCAGTCCTCGTTTCACTAGGAAGAACTTCCGAATAAGCAGGCTTGATAAGAACGTCATCATAAGTGAGGGCGGCTTCTTTTGCGATCTTTGTCATAAAGGCCTTAGATTATAATTTTTTTAATTCTTCGATCAGTTTATCACTTTCTTTATTTTGAATTTTGTAATCTTTATTATATGGAGCAACTTCATGAGAAAGATCAGGAGCAACTTGATTAGCTTCATTTAATTTTAAAGAATCAACTGGTACATCTTGTTCTAAGACAGAAGCTGGTGCCCGAGTTTTTATTTCAGGAGTCTTTTCAGTTGTAGTCGCAACTGACATAGATATTGTGGAAGCTGATTGGCCATAAATATGGAAATCCAATTTTCCTGAAATATCTTTTACCTTTGCTACTTTATTCATTTTAGATGCAGCTTTCTTAGATGTCACAGCTTTTTTTGTCACAGATTTATTTAAAATAGATTTCTGATAATCTTCTAGAAATTTTGGATCAATACTTGGTGATTTGCTTTTAGAATTTTCAGTTTCAACTGACGCAATTGCTCGCATTGCAGTTTCAGTTTTCTTTGGAGATTCTTCATGGGTCTCATGTTTGTCATGATCCTTAAATATCGCTGATGAATTTTTATCCATTGGAGCTATTGCATTAAATAATCCAACTAATTGCCCATAAGTCTTTTCTCCAACCGGTGTTGGATCTCTCGGGGCCCCTTCATCGTATGAGTTGTCGACGAAAGAAAAATGGCCTTCGGCCACACTTAGATTTAATTCTGGTTGACTAAGATTTGCCAACTTCATCATTCCATTAATAACCATTAATTGAGTTTTTCCTTTATTGGAGTCATAAGAAAGGATTCCTTCTCCACCTTGATAGTTCACCATTGCATTAACTGTCTTTACACTATAATCATCGTTTTTATTTAAAGATTGAAACCACAAATCTCCAGATCTTAATTCGAGTGAGTGAGCGCTTAAGGCAGCAGAAGACGCATTCCCTAAATGAAAGCGGTGATCGGCATTATCGGTAAAACTGACTTGACCTTTGTGTTCAATAACTATCTCTGCTCCCACTTCAATGGAATCGCCTTTTTTTATTTCGCGCGTTTTTCCTTGAAATGAAATAAAACCTGAACCTTTTAAATCAACAATTCTACCAAAAGTAGAATTTGCCGTTTCTGAAGACATGGCATTTAAAGAAATGAATGAAGCAATTATTAGTATTTTATTCATTGGTTTTCTCTTCAATTTTTTCATAATATGAACTTAAAATTTTCCACTCGTCTGTATTTCTATATTTCTTTCTGAATTCTTCGACTGTTGCATAGAATTTTTTCTTTTCACCTTGTTTCATATGAGTCAAGGCCACCCATAATTTAGAACTTCTGTAGTAATGAGAAGTTGGAAATTTTGTCATCAAAGCTTCAAAATGAGAAAGGGTCCAGTCATGATGTGCTCCACTTTCATAGGACGCTATTCCAGCTTTGAAATAAAATTCATCATTTATATTTTTATTTCCAGGATAGTTATTAATTAATGATGTATAAAACTGCGCGGCTTTTTCATAATTTTTTTCTTTAAATTCTTTATCTGCAATTTTCAATAAATCATCTGCATGCCACTTATAAGTTTTAAATTCGACAAAATCTTTTTTTAAATCGTTGACCATTGTCGAAGGGCCTACACTCGCAATTGACCTGCCGTGCTCTTCTTGTTTCGCTTCGTGAGCTACTGCTTCTGCCTTTTCACCATGTTTATTTTCATGGGTGGCCACTTCTTCATGACCTGATGGTGAACTGGAGTGTCCTTTGTCTTGTTTTAATTTTTCTATTTCAAACTCTAATCGTTTGATTTCTGCATGAAGCTCGCGATTGTCTCTGGCAAGTTGTAGTGAAACTTGCTCATAATGATTTATGACAGCTGCTTTTGCTTCGATTTTTTTGAAATCAATACTGCAAGAAGCAAGCAATGGTAAAACCAAAAGTGACGATTTTAATTGAGTCATTTTTTTCATTTTCTTTGTCCCGATTTAGGTAATCAATTGCCATAAAAGGCGTATCACTATCGGATTTTCGGAGTATTTGAGAAAAAAATGAGGGGTTATTTTAATGGCAGAAGAAAAAACCTATTTCCCGACAAATAAAATCAGATATTATTCGTAATTAGGTAGTTTAATAATGAAGCGGCTAAAAGAATTCACTCTTTCATACAGAAGTTCACCATCGTGAAATTCAACGAGTCCTTTTGAAATAGACAACCCAATTCCTACACCTTTACCAAAAGTTTTTGTTGTAAAAAATGGATCAAAAATCTTAGCTTCATTTTGTTTGCTCACTCCTGGACCCGAGTCGCAGATTGCAATAAAAACATAACCATTTTCTAGATGTGCACTAACATCAATTTTTTTAACATTGGCAAAATCTAGAGCATCTATGGCATTACTAATTAAATTTAAAATAATTTGAGATATAAAAGATGGATAACAAATTATCGTTAAATTAGGATCAATTTTTTGTTCTAAAATTATTCCTGCATTTTCAATTTTATCAATTGTGAGCACTAAAGTACTTTCAATTAAATCAGAGGCATTGATAGAAACCATCTGGTCTCCAGCACCCTCTCTTGCAAAGGTACTTATTCCTTTTACGATTTGAGAAAGTTTTAAAATAGTATTTTCAACACTATTTACTATCTGGTCACATTTATGAAGGTCTAACTCATCTTTACTTAATAAGTGCCGAATTTGGTGAAGTTTTCCTTGAATCGTAAATAAGGGATTGTTGATATCGTGGGCCAGGTTAGAGGCCATTTTCCCTAATGATTGAAACTTTGCACTATCTAACAAAAGATCTTTTTGATTTGAAATTTCACTTTGAAGGTTTTCATTTATATGAACAAATATAAATGTAATCAAGTAAGACATTATAAGTACAATTGTAAGAATCACATAATATACTTTTGAAAAATAGACATTATTTTTTATAGGATCAAAAAATGTTTCGAACTTTAGAGCGGTGAATCCTAAATAAACAATAAAATTAAAAAGGGTAATAGAAAAACTAATTCGTGTTTTAAAAAAAAATGCATTTACCAAAAATATTGGGATTAGCCAGATTAACCCAAAAAACCCCATTCCCTTATTTGAAAATCCAATCGTATATAAAAGAAGCGTAGGAATAAGAGTATTTATGATAGCTCCTCTAGTTAGATTTTCTTCTAATTTTAAAGGTTGAAATTTCAAAAAATACAAATGACCAAGAAGTGTTATATAAGATAAAAGAAGAAATGAAAGCAGTACTGATGAAGCACCAGTAAAATAAAAAAAAGGCAAAACAAGAGTATGGATCAAAAATAATATTAAATTGACGAGAACGGTAAGCCTACTTCGGTATTGAAGTTCAATTGGAATGGATTCTGTAAGTTGAATTGGTAAAAAATAATCCAATTTTTTAAAGAACTTAATAAACATTGAGCCTCGCATTGCTTAATTATCCTTTATTGAGGTTCACTTTGTAAACATAGAAGCAAGGGAATGAGTACTTGTTTTTGTCTTAATTTGATCAGATAATAACGTGACTATCTTACCTTTATTTAAGACATCAACAGGGGTCTTCATGCCAATATTTATGCGACTGCTTTTACTATCCAGTTTTCTCTTTCTCAATTCTTTTTCTATAGTGACAAAAGCGGACGAGGCTATTCCTGAAAAACCTGTTCAAGTGGCCATTCAAAGCACTAAAATTGAAAATAAAACGTACTTGGCAATTACTTTTCAAAACTTTCCCAACTGGCACACTTATTGGAAAAATCCAGGAGATGCTGGACTTGCTATCAAAAATCAATTCCAAATTAATGGCAAAGATATCAAGCTATCCGAAGAGGAATGGCCTGCACCAAAAAGATTCATTGAAAATGGAACTCAATGGGCCTATGGCTATATAGGAACCTATACTCTCTTTTACCAATTAGAAAAAGCAGACTTAAATAAATATTCTGGGCAAACTATTGATTTAAATTCAACCTGGCTCGTTTGTAAAAACATTTGTATTCCTGGACAAAAAAAGATTTCTTTTAAAATTGCTTCTGGAAAAGTAGAAACAAAAACACCAGATTTAATGGCCCCTCTTGATAATTTAGAATTAAGCTCTCGATTGATGAACTTACCAAAATCTCAACTGATACCTGAATACTTGGAATTTAAACTAATCAAAGGGCAAAAAGATAAAACTTTGGTAATCATTTATGAAGTTAAAAAAACTACAGACGCTACTTTTTTAAAAGATGCTAATTTAATTTATTCTTTTCCTTCCCCACCTTTTGATTTTCAACATGAAAATTTAATTATTAAAGAAGCAAGTCTTTCCGGTATTGTGGAAATTAATTGGGATGGAGAATACTCAACTCCAGCGCAAGCACTTCCACTCGATGGAAAATTTCAAAAACCTTATACACTTAAATTTTTATTCAATGACCCGATTCAAAGAAAAATGATTGTTGTTGAGAAAAAATTTACTCAATTTGATACACAATCAATGACGCTTCCTCCTCCTACTACCTCGGTAACTACAGATACCTCTAAAATAACTAAAAATGAATTTTCTAGTTCCCCACTTGCTCCACAAGGTACAAACTCATTGGTATATTATTTATTAGTCGCCTTTTTAGGAGGATTAATATTAAACATTATGCCTTGTGTACTTCCAGTTATTTCACTAAAACTATTTGGATTAATTAAATACCGAAATGAATCCAAAAAAAGGATTCTTGAGCATAATCTTTTTTATACTTTAGGAATCCTTTTTACCTTTATGGTATTAGCTTTTGTTATCCTGGCCTTTAAATCCCTTGGAACTCAAGTCGGATGGGGTTTCCAACTTCAATCTCCTAACTTTATAGCCGTCATGGTTATTGTTCTTTTTATATTTTCTTTAAATATGTTCGGGCTTTTTGAATTCTCAACTCCAGGTGGAAAAAGCTTGGGAAATATCCAAACTGAAGACGGATTTTCTGGAGATTTTTTTAGTGGAGTGCTTGCTACTATTCTATCAACTCCTTGTAGTGCTCCTTTTTTAGGAACAGCACTTACATTCGCTTTCACTTCTAGTACAAGTTCTATTTTTCTCATTTTTACGATGATCGGGTTAGGTCTTGCCTTTCCATTTATTCTTACAGGCTTTTTCCCTCAACTTGTGGCTTTTTTACCTCGTCCAGGTAATTGGATGAACACTTTAAAAAAAATATTAGGACTTACATTAGTTCTAACTATTTTTTGGCTACTTGATGTTTACAATGCTCTTGTTGATGGGTCCTCGCATTTGTTAAAATTAAGTACATCCCTCGTTTTTATTTTTGCTGGTTTTTTAATTCTTAAAAAAGAAAAATGGATCTCACTTATTTCTTTTCTTATTTCACTTTTACTTATAGTAAACTTATCGACAACGACAATTATTTCCAGCAAAGACGAACTGACCTCTCTCATCAGAGATAAAAAAGCCCGTGGGTTAAATTGGGAAGCATGGTCTTTTGATAAGATGAAGGAGTATAAAGAAAATCAACAAAATGTTTTTATCGATTTCACTGCAAAGTGGTGCTTCACTTGTAAAATAAACGAGAAACTTGTATTAGATACCGATGAATTTAAACAATTTGTAACTGATAATAATTTAAAACTCCTTATAGGTGATTGGACAAAAAGAGATGAAGTGATTGGATCATTTTTAAGAGAAAATGGATTAGTAGGTGTTCCTGCGTATTTTATTTTGAAAAAAAATGGTACTCTTATTAATTTAGGAGAAACTGTTTCAATCCAAAGAATTAGAGAAAACTTATAAGCAATTATTCAAATTTTGAAGGCGAACTCATTATCTTAGTGATCACTTCTTTGGCCGGTTGATCTTCATATAAAACTTCATAGACTCCATTAAAGATTGGAGCAATAAATTCATATCTCTCAATAATAAAATGAACCGCTTTTGCAGTCTTGTATCCTTCGACAACATTGCGATGAGAACTTATAATTTCAGATGCTTTTCTTCCGCGGGCCAATTCTAATCCAAAAGACTTATTCCTTGAAAGTTCTCCAGTGGTTGTGAGGATTAAATCCCCCATTCCAGATAAACCATAAAATGTTTCAGGACGAGCATTGTAGACTGTTCCAAATTGTAACATCTCTTGAATTCCTCGAGTAATCAGCGCCGCACGAGTGTTATGATTGTATCCTAGGCCTTCGATTATCCCACCAGCAATGGCCAAAATATTTTTAAGAGCGCCACCTAAGAGCACTCCTTTGATATCATAACTGGCCAGAGCTCTAAAAAAAGATGTCGTTGTCATTTCAATGACCTTTTCTAAAACTTGTTTTGACCTCCCGGCCATGGCCACTAAAGTAATTTGACCTTGCATAATCTCATGAGCAAAACTAGGCCCAGAAAGAAAACAAAACAGTTCTTTATAATGTGGAAAAATCTCATAAAGAAGATCATCCGATAATTCTAAAGTTTCAGGATCAATCCCTTTTGAGAGTGAAACAAGTGGTATTCCTTTTTTAAAATAAGAATTAAAACGTTCACAATGGGTGTTGAAATAATCAGCAATTCCACTGGTTGGTAGAGCAGAAACAATAAGTTCAATTTCAGAAACATTATAATTATCAACTTCTTCCCAAGTCAGAGCTGCTTCAATATTTTTTGCAATTTTTAAGCCTGGCAAATAAACGGAATTTTCTCCATTTTTAATGGCCTGATAAACATCAACAGATCGGACTTTTAAAATAACTTTATCAAAATTATGGGCCAAGACCTGTGCCATGGCCGTTCCAAATGCACCTGCTCCAATAACTAAGGCAATTTTATGTTTAGCTGAACTCATAATGAAATTATTCCTTTAATCACACTGGCTTTTTGATAAATAGCAATGATCTCATCACTTGATTGAAATATTTTTTTTCCCGAAACGCTAATATATTTACCATTACTAGAGGCCCGTTCATCAACATCCATTCCTTCAAGCACCAACAGGATTTGATGAACTTCAGCAACTGGGACAATAAATTTGAATAAATATTCAGTTGGAAATTGAAGAGTTTCATCCATGACTAGTTTTAATTTAAATAGTCGATCTGCATCGATGGCCGCTCGTTGTATTGGATCCATTAGAACTCCAGAACCACGGGGACTATTCCTTGAGCATATCTAAGAATATCCATAACCTCACGAGCACATCCATCTCCAGATTCTCTATAAGTAATATAATCGACTGCCTCTTGAATTTCATAACTAGAGTTAGGAACTGTCGCCGAAAACCCTACTCTTTTAAGAATTGGTAAATCAATGAATTCATCTCCCATATATAAAATCTCTTCATCGGTGTAGCCCAATGCTAAAATCTTTTTATAGGCATCTCTCTTGTCTTCATTTCCAAGAAAAACAAAATCCATTTTTAATGTTTCAATAAAACGTTTTCGCATTCCGACACTATCGCCACCAGAAATAATACCAACAAGTAGACCAGCATCTCTTAAAATTTTAAATCCATATCCATCATGAATATGACAAGTACGATTAAAACCAATACTTTCACCTTCCCAAGTAATTCCGCCATCTGTTAAAATGCCGTCTATATCGAAAGCTAAAACTTTAATTTTTTTTAATTTCTCACTGAATTTTTCAGCCGTTTCTTTAAGCCTCAATTTTTCGTTTAATGGTTTCGCCATATTTAAACTACCTCGTAAATTCTGATGAGTTGCTCAACGACAGCTTTAATGGAATCAAGAGGCAAACTCGTTGCCGCATCCGACAGAGCTAGCTCAGGCGTAGGATGTGTTTCCATAAATATTCCATCGGCACCTGCTGCAATGGCCGCTTTTGCCAACACAAGTATTTGCTCGCGCTTTCCACCAGTCGCATGGCCTAATCCACCAGGTCGCTGAACACAATGAGTAGCATCGTGAACTGTTTTAACACCAAAACTTTTCATAATTTGAAATGAAGCCATATCAACAATTAAATTATTATAACCAAAACTCGAACCGCGCTCAGTAAGTAGAATTTGCTCTTTAGGTAAAATGGTACTTGCTTTATCTACAATATTTTTCGTTTCTTCAGGGGACAAAAATTGCCCTTTTTTTACTTTCAAAATTCGACCATAATGAGCACATGCAACAGCACCGGCCGCGATCATATCGGTTTGACGACATAAAAATGCGGGAACCTGTAGCACATCAACGATAGTTGCTAATTTCATCGCTTGAGAGGCTTCGTGAAAATCTGTTAGAACAGGGAGACCAAAAGTTGTTTTAATTTTTTCTAAAATTCGCATACCTTCATCAATTCCGGGGCCTCGGTAAGACTGAATAGACGTACGATTTGCTTTATCAAAACTTCCCTTATAGGTAAGAGTTATCTTATTTTCAAAAGGTAATAAATCTTTAACTAATCGATCGGCAATTTTAAGAGCGAGCTCTTCACTTTCTAAAACGCAAGAGCCAATATAAAAATTTAATTTGGGTTTATTCATCATATAAAGATCCTTTATTTTTTAATGCCACTTTATCTGATTCCTCAATAAACGCCTTAAAGAGTGGATGAGGAGAAAAAGGTTTTGATTTAAATTCTGGATGGTACTGACAAGCAATAAAAAATGGATGGTCATTGAGTTCAATAACTTCAACTAAATTTAATTCTTTATTAAAACCTGAAACCACTAAGTTTGATTTCGCAAATTGATCCATATACATATTATTGACTTCTAATCTATGGCGATGGCGCTCATGAATTGTGTCTGCTTGATAAATTTTCTTAGCTAGAGATCCTTCTAATAAAGAGCACTCATATGAACCAAGTCGCATATTACCGCCCTTGGCCCCATCACTTTTTTGTCCTTCCATATAATGGATAAGGTGCGAGCCGCCACTTTGAAATTCTTCTGAGGTTGCATCTTTTAAACCAATAACATTACGAGCAAATTCAATAACTGATAATTGCAATCCTAAACATATTCCAAAAAATGGAATTTTATTTTTTCTTGCATACTCTATCGCTTTAATTTTTCCTTCTGTTCCTCTAGCGCCAAACCCTCCTGGAACTAAAATTCCTTGAACCCCTTTAAAAATATCATCTAGATTGGCATTTTTTTCTAGAGTTTCTGAATCTATATAAATGGGTTTAAATTTTAATTGATTGGCAATGGCCCCGTGATTAAGTGCTTCGTCTAAAGATTTGTAAGATTCAGTTAGGTCAGTGTACTTTCCGACAATTCCAATTTTTACTTCTCGAAGTGGATGAGTAAAATTATAAACAACTTTTTCTAAATCTTCTATTTTTGGCTCTGGTACCCAAATTCCTAAAAGTTCACTGATTCTTTGGTCCAGTCCTTGTTTGTGAAATTCAAGAGGGACTTTATAAATGGAATCCATATCTATAGATTGAAAAACATTTTTCCGTGCCACATTACAAAATCTAGAGATTTTATCGAGTGTGTCTTCATCAACAACTCGGTCTGATCTGCTAATAATAATATGAGGAGATAATCCTTGAGACATTAATTCTTTCACTGAGTGTTGAGCAGGTTTCGATTTTAACTCTCCAGCTGCAGCGATATAAGGTAAAAGAACTAAATGAATAAATAAAACATTATCAGCACCCTCATCATGGGCCAGTTGTCTTATTGATTCTATAAAAGGAAGGGACTCAATATCTCCAACTGTCCCACCAATTTCACCAATTAATAAATCTGAGTTATCTGCTGCTATATGAATCCGTCTTTTGATTTCGTTGGTAATATGAGGAACAACTTGAACAGTCTTTCCTAAATATTTTCCTTCTCTTTCATTTTCAATTACTTTTAAATACACTTGCCCTGTCGTGAAATTACTTTCGCGCTTAAGTGTCAAAGAAGTAAATCTTTCATAATGCCCAAGATCTAAATCTGTTTCGGCCCCATCATCGGTAACAAAAACTTCACCATGTTGAGTCGGGCTCATTGTCCCTGGATCGACGTTGATATAGGGATCCATTTTAAGCATGGCCACTTTTATTCCACGTCTTTCAAGTAAACTTGCAATACTCGCAGCGGCAAGTCCTTTTCCTAAAGAGCTCGCAACCCCTCCAGTTATGAAGATAAATTTTTTGTGCTTTTTATTATTGTCTACCATTTAAAACCTCTTCTACTTTTAATATATCTTCCAGACGATCAACTCCAATTACATCACTTTCAATTTGGATGGCGCCAATCGTAAGCCCCATTTCAAGAGCGCGCAGTTGTTCTAATTTTTCTAAATGTTCTAGCCTCGTTTCAGACCCGCAGGTTAATTGTAATAATGAGTCTGGTCTAAAAGAATAAACTCCAATATGGAGAAACCAATAATCTAGAGCGAGATCCTCTGCTCTATTTTGATGACTATCACGTCTGTGAGGAATCGCCGCTCTCGAAAAGTAAAAAGCAGCTCCACTTATTTCACTCATAACGACTTTCACTTTATTGTAATCATGAAAGACTTGATCAAACTTCAATTGCTTTTTTACTAATGTGGCAATATGAAAGGATGAATTCAAATGAAATTGCGCAAGTTTTTCAATGTCTCTTGCCCCCAGTAATGGTTCATCTCCCTGGACATTGATTATAAGATCAAAATTTTTATCTTTAAAAAAGCGCTTAAAAGCTAATTCAATTCTTTGTGTTCCAGTCGGGACATCGTCATCGACGCGAACGACATTTGGAGAAAAACTTTGAATGTGCTCTTCAACTTTTTGGTCATCGGTCACAACAAAAGCTTCAAACTCAAATCCAACAGATTGGGCCTTTGAGCAATTTTCCAAAACTCGTTGAATCATCGATATTCCATGGATTTTAGCCAATGGTTTCCCAGGAAAACGAGTAGAAGCATAACGAGCAGGAATTAAAATGAGGATTCTTTTTTTACTCACTTTAAAGGTCTCCATTTGAATGGTATAATTAATCTTGTCATTATAGAGGAGATAAGCTGGAATGGCCCAAAGAATTCGCCCGAAATTCCCGATTTTTTTACTCGGAATCTCAATTTTAATGGTTCAAATCTGTTATGCTGAAGATTTTAAGCGCACAGTCATTACTGATCCAAGTATTAGTCGAAGATGTGAGCTACTCACAGAAAAAAGGCAAGAAAAAATCAGTAATAAACAAAGAATCATTGGCTTAATTGAAAGAAACAAACATCTCCAAAAAATCACTCCTGATAATAAAATTTCTTTGAAAAAAAAATTAGAAACTAACCTTGGTCATTTGGAACATGAACTCATTCTTACTTTAACTCAAATCCAATACCACGAAGAAAATATCGTTAGAAAGGGTTGTCCTGGAATTGCGCTCTAAAAACACTTAAAAGAATTGGGCAAAAACTCTTTTCATAGCTAAATGAATTCTTTATCATTTTAGTATGAAAAATAAGATTCAACTACTCCTCATTATGAGCCTACTCGCTTATTCAAAGTTGGCTTTCACTCAAGAAGCCGCAACTTCGGAATTGAGTGATGGACCTCAAACCTTACCAGCTGCTGATACAACGCCAAAAACTGAAGCAATTCCTTCACCAAATGCAGAAGCGACACTTCCTGTTGAAGCGGCGCCAGTAGAAAAACCAAGTGAATTAACCAGTGAAGTTAGCGATGCTCCTCCAGAAAATGTTCCTGAAATATCGAAAGAAGCTTCGAGAAAAGCTTCGAAAGATGCTGCAAAAGATACTTCTATAGAGTCCCCTAAAAAAAATTCCACATCCATAGTTTCCGAAGACGAGCTGCTGCAACCTTCTCCTGAAAGTAAAAAAAGAAATTTGAACACCAAAGTTAAGTCGAAAAAAATCTCTGAGTCAGAAATTTATATCCAAGAAGCTGACAAATATAAATTAGTTGATAATTATAAGAATCTTCAACTCAACGATGTCCTTGAGCAAGGCCTTAGAAAAAATTACGACCAAAATATCAAAGGACAATATGATTCCCTAAATGAACTTGAATTCAGTGGAATAAAAAGTGCATTTTGGCTTCCAGAGTTAAAAGTAAATTTAACAACGAGTAATCAACGCATTTCTACCCTCCACGAAGGATCAACCCCTCCGGCATCACCTACAGCGACAACTCCTACAGGCGCACTTGGTTTGAGTTTAGGAAGTTACACTGTGTTTAATTGGGGAAAAGATTATGCCCTCTATTTAAATAAAAAATCACTCTACACGAGAAATAAAGAAATTTTTGACGAATCAAAACGTGAATTTAAATTGGATTTAATCAGTAATTATTTTTCATTGCTGTCATTTAAAAACATTGAAAAAATTCGCCAAGACCAACTACGACAAGCTTCATTTATTTATCGATTAAACAAAGAAAAAATAACAATTGGAAAAACGTCCAAACAAGATTACTACCTGGCCCGTAGTGAATATTTAAAGGCTCAAAACGACTATCATGATGCAAAAATTTCATCAGAAGCTGCAGATGAAAATATGTCTTTTCTCATTGCCGATTCAATAGGCACGAAATATGTATTATCTGAATCCCTTGAGTATAAACGCATAAAAATCTCACTTGATGATTCATTGAGTTTATCAAGTAAAAATAACCCAACTTTACTTACAAATAAAACTCAGATTGAAAATAGTGAAAGAGCTTACGATATTGCTTTAAAAGAAAATATGCCATTACCCGCCTTCACCGTTAACTTAGGGGCCTATAGTAAAAAATTTGGTCCAACCAGTAACTCAACAACATATGAGACATATAGCGGTAGTAGTAATATTGAGCTAGTTGCTTCTATCAATGCCTCATGGAGTTTGACAGGAGAAGATGGTCTGTTTAATTCAAATAAATTAGCTAAAAGTAGAATTGGGAAAGAAATTGCTTTTAAACAATATGAAAAAAACAGTCATTATACTCAATCAAGTATTCGACAAATTTATGTATCTATCCTCTCCCTTCAAAACCAAATTGTCATTCTAGAGGCGAGGATTCCAAGTTTACAAAAAGCATTTGATAGTGTTTTAGAAAATTATTTAAGTAATAAAACTAAATATTACGATTTTCATCTTATCTTAGATGAACTAACAACTACCAAAATTCTTTTTGAACAAATTAAACTTCAGCATTTACAAAACAAGCTCACATTGGCCAAACTCTCTGGGATTGAAGACTTTCCAGGAGAAAATTTTGAGCAATTAGCCGTAAGAATAAAAGGGAAATAGAATTTTATGTATAAAATAATTTTTGTTCTGCTAATGCTTCTCCAAAGTGTATTTTCAGAAGCAATGGCCAATCCTGAACTTACCCTTAATTCAAATTCTAATTTTAATCCAACTTTTCAAAATCATTTTTCCCTCCTTTTTGGAGTTAATCCAAGTATCATTCACTCTAGTGATGTCACACATTACTCTCTAAGTTATATCAAAAAGATGGATGACTTTTGGTTAGATACTAATTTGAATTTTACAAATGGCTTGTTTAGCAAAATGACAACGAATAATCAGTTAGCTACAGGCTTAACAAATAATGACCTTATCGAGTCTAAAAGCTCAATGACAACTATTGGATTGGGTGTAGGAAGAGAGTCGCAATATGCAAAGTCATTAATACCAATTCAGAACTTGTATGAATTAATGGCCGCTGATTTAACATATAATTTATTCAAAGAGCCCACTTCAGGGAAATCTTTTACTGGACCTGGAATTATGGCCAAATTTTCACTTTACAAGAAGTTTTCTGATTATTTTAGTGTCGGAGCAAATTTTGTCTATAACTTGGCCGTTGTTAAACGTTCAGCAGTGGATGAAACTGAAAATAGTGCAGGCCGATCCCTTACAGTTAGTACACTGACTACAGGTTTTGATATTAGTTTTTATCTTTAATTAAAAAAATGGTGAATTATGATTCCTCGTTATGAAGCAAAAAGCATTACTCCCATTTGGAGTGATGAAAACAAATATCAAACTTTTCTAAAAATTGAACTTGAACTCTTAAGTTGTCTTGAAGAAAGAAAAATGATTCCAAAAGGTATTTCTGAAAAAATATCATCCACAGTGAAAATAAATCCAACTCGAATTGATGAGATTGAATTAGTCACTCGCCACGATGTTATTGCCTTTTGCACTTCAATAACTGAGCAACTCCCGGCCGATATTGGAAAATATTTTCATTACGGTGTTACTTCTTCTGATGTCATAGACAGTGCACTTACTCTTCAAATAAAAGCTTCCCTTGAAGTCACTTTAAAATCTTTAGATCTTTTTTTGGAAGCATTAAAATCCCGGGCCCTGGAAACTAAAATGCTAATGACTCTTGGAAGATCTCACGGAATGTATGCTGAACCTATGAGCTTTGGTCAAAAACTCCTTGGTCATTATGCTGAATTTAAAAGACGACGAATGGAACTTGAAACATATTATCAAGAAGAATTAACCATTCAACTCTCAGGTGCTGTTGGCAATTACACTATTCTCACTCCAGATATTGAAGAAAGTGTCGCCCGAAAGTTAGGAGTGAAAGTTGAAGATGTTTCAACCCAAATTATTCCAAGAGACAGATTAGCAAAATTAATTTCAATTACATCACTACTTGCAAATGCAATTGAAAGACTTGCCGTAGAAATAAGACATCTTCATCATTCTGATGTCAAAGAGGTGGCCGAAGGATTTAGAGCAGGGCAAAAAGGCTCATCTACAATGCCTCATAAAAAAAATCCCATCTCAAGTGAAAATTTAACAGGTTTATCTCGTTATCTTCGATCGCATTTAACCATGGCCTTAGAAAATGCAATTTTATGGCATGAAAGGGATATTTCTCACTCAAGTGCAGAAAGACTTTATTTGCCAGATCACTTTGGAATATTGGTTTATGCTCTTGATCGATTCACCACGACTCTCAACTTACTTGAAATTGATACTGCAGTCATAGAAGGAAAAGTGTTGAATCACACTCACTACCTTTCAAGTTATTATTTACATTTTTTAATTTCGAATTGTGAAGCTGTGACTCGCGAAGAACTTTATACTATCATTCAAGCGGCTTCATTTGACCAAACAGCAAAATCAAGTCCAGAAGGTTTTAGAAATTTTATTCAAAATTCACTAAAAAATAAAAAGATCGATCTACATTTGCCTGAAGTCACTCCAGCTGGACTCAAAGAAATTTACTTAAAGTCAGTTGAAACTATTTTTAAGAGAGTTTTATAAATTCTCACCATTAAATAGAAGTTGCCCTGAACCTTTCGTGACATGCCCAATGATAGAGGCCTTTTCTCCCAAACTTTTTAGGTGATTAATAATTGCGGTTGGATCATTTGTCGCAACAACCATTCCCACGCCCATATTAAAAGTCCGGTGTAGTTCGAGGTCACTTAGGCCCGAGAGTTTACAAATCTTATCAATAAAACTAACTCGATTACTCATTTGTCCCACATGAAAATCAAATTGATCATTGATTCTTGGTATATTTAGAAAACCTGAACCAGTTATATTGGCAATTCCTTTTATTTTTTCTTTTTGAGTCGATATTAAATTGAGAATCGTTTTGACATAAATCTTTGTTGGAGTAAGGCACTCTTTTTTTAAATCATCTGGACAGTTTTTTTGCTCCAGGATTTTTCTAATTAAAGAAAAACCATTAGAGTGAAAACCACTGCTAGCGATTGCGACTAACGTGTCACCAGACTCTAAGGTCAATCCATTGACTATTTCTGATTTTTTTACTTCTCCCACTGAAAAACCAGCAAGGTCGTAATCCCCTAACTGATACATCCCTGGCATTTCGGCCGTTTCTCCACCAATTAAGGCCATCCCTGAAAGCTTGCAACCTTCAACAATTCCTTCAATAACTGATTCGCTAACCGCGAGGTCAAGTTTACTTGAAGCAAAATAGTCTAAGAAAAAAAGAGGACGCGCTCCAGAACAAATTAAATCGTTCACACACATTGCAACTAAATCAATTCCAATTGTATGGTGTAACCCTAATTCAATAGCAAGTTTTATTTTCGTCCCCACACCATCAGTTGATGAAGCTAAATAGCGATCTTCGTCTAAAGCATATAAAGCACAAAATCCACCTATGCCAGAAACAACTCTTTTATCGTAAGTTGATTTAACCATTTTAGAAATTCGCTCTACAAACAAATCTCCTTTTTCAATATCAACACCACTTTCTTTATAATTAATTCCCATAAAACTTATCCTTATTTTTAATGTCTAAAATGCCTTGTCCCAGTCGTCATCATGGCAATTCCCAAGCGATCACATGCCGCAATCACTTCATCATCACGGATGCTTCCTCCAGGTTGAACAATTGAGCGAATTCCTACTTCATGGCAAACTTCAACAGAGTCAGCAAATGGAAAAAAGGCATCTGAAATTAAAACCATTTTACCAAGATCCAATCCTTTTTGTTCAGCTCTCGTTTTTGCAAGTAGCTTTAAAGAATCTAACCGATTTGGCTGCCCCATTCCAGCACCAGCTAATGTTAGTCTTCCTGCCAATGTCTTATACACCAGCGCAATTCCATTACTCTTTAAATGTTTACACACTAAAATCCCAAAATCGACTAACTCACGTGCCTCATCTGTCATTTCCATTTTTGTCACACATTTCAAAGTCTCCTGCAGACCATTACTTTCATCTTCATTTTGCATGAGGAGTCCACCTGAAATACTTTTAACAATAAATTCAGATTCAATTTTTTCTCGCACAGGTACTTTAAGCAAACGGACATTTTTTTTCTTTTGAAAATACTTTAGGGCCTCAAGTGAATAATCAGGAGCAATAACAACTTCAATAAATCGCTCACTCAAAAACTTTGCACATTCAGCATCAACAAGGCCTGAAAAAGCAACGATTCCACCAAAGCTTGAAACACTGTCACCATTCCAAGCTTCTGTTAATGCATCAATTAAATTATTGGCAACACTTAAACCACATGGATTAGCATGCTTAATAATGGCCACAACACTTCTGCCTTTACTCATATGTGTGACGTCACTCATGACTCTCCAGGCAGCATCCGAGTCTCCCCAATTATTATAGGAAAGTTCTTTGCCTTGAATAACTTCTGCATCTACTAAATTATGATTTGATTTTGTATTTTTTAATTTAAAGATACGCGCCCATTGATGAGGGTTTTCGCCATAACGAAGTGTCTCTTTAGGAGTTATCGTAAGCCATGGTAGGTCTCCAGGAGAGCTATCTTTTATAAATCGATTGGTTAATTCTTCAGCAATTAAGCAATCATATTGGGCCACTCTGGTAAATGTTTGAATGGCCAAAAGTCGTCTTATTTCAAAAGAAATTAAACCCGAATTTTCACTAAAATGATTAAGAAAAATTTCATAATCACTCACATCAGATAGAACGGCCACTGATTCATAATTTTTAGCACTGGCCCTCAACATTAAAGGCCCACCAATATCAATATTTTCAATTAAGAGATCTTCTTCACTATTTTTTCCAGCATATTGATCGAATGGATAAAGATTGCATACGACTAAATCGATGGCATTTACTTTTAATTCACGCGCTTCTTCTAGATCTTTTTGGTGATACCTTCTAAATAGCAAGGCACTGGTCACTGGAAAACTTATGGACTTCATCCTTCCACCGAATGCTTCTGGATTCCCAGTTACTTTTTCAATAGAAGTAACTGGAATACCTAAATCTTCAATATATTTTTTAGTTCCACCGGTTGAAATGATTTCTACTTTGTGATGGTGAAGAGCAAGGACCAACGAATCTAAATGGCTTTTATCTGAAACACTTATTAAGGCCCGTTTAATGAGTCGATTTTCTTCTTTCATTTTTCCCCTCAAAATATAATTTATAAAAATTTAAAAATTTGTTTCACAAAACTGGATACCACTTTCAAAAATCTTAGAGCCAATTCCGATCTGACCTGATTTTTCTCCACCGGATGGATTGAGCCATTCACTTGTGGCAGCTTCTGGGTGAGGCATTAAGCCTAAAATGCGTCCACTGGGATCACTTACTCCTGCAATTTTAAAACTAGATCCGTTAATATCTTCTTTATAGGTTAATGCAATCTGGCCTTGCTCTAATAAAGATTCATAAATTTTATCTTGCGAGGCTTTATCACCCGCAAAAACGATTTTTCCTTCCCCATGGCGAATGGGCAAATTTATTGTTAGGCCATAAAGAGTATTCGTCCAAACACATTTTGATTGAGGAATAGTTAAATCAACCCAGCGATTAATAAAATGACCTTGGCGATTATGAGTAAGAGTCATTTCTCTTTGAGTAAAAGGTTTTGGAAGTAATCCCAATCGAACTAATGCTTGAAATCCATTGCAAATCCCAATAATTAATTTCCCATCTTTAATAAATGTAGTTAAAGCTTCGCCTAATGAATATTTCAATTTTAGGGCAAGGATTTGTCCTGAGCCAATCTCATCTCCGAAAGAAAAACCTCCGGGCAATGCCAGGATATGGGCTTCTGTTAATAGTGTGGGCTTTTCAATTAAATCTTGAATATGAATAATCCGTGGTTGAACTCCATGCTCTCTAAATGCATTGGCCGTTTCTTCTTCACAATTAATTCCGTCCCCTGTTAAAACGAGAACTTTTATATTTGAGCGATTCATTAAATTTCTCCTACCTGGCATTTGTAATTCTTCATGCACACAACGCCACTGACATTCAAAATTTCAACCCGGTTAGACTTCACAACTAAATGTCCTGAACTGGTTGTTTCTCCCAAAAGCATTAGAGGGGCACCATGCAAAATCTGTTCAAATGCTTTTTGATTTTTAGGATTTACTGTGACTAAAATTCGACCAGCACTTTCATTAAATAAAAAATTTATCCATTCTTTCTCTGGTAAATCTATGCTTATTTTAATTCCCAAAGTCGTCCCCATCATCTTTTCAGCTAAAGCGAGAAGTAATCCTCCATCTGAAATATCATGACTGCTTTCAATTAATTTATCTTTTAAAGCAAGGTGAATTTTTCGGTAAATCTCAATTTGAGACTTTGGATTTAGCTGAGGTAAGGGGTATTGAACTTGATAGTCTTCATAAAGTTCTCCAAGTTCAAAAGCAGATTGGAATTGAATTAAATTTTCACCAATAAGATATAAAAGTTCACTTTCTTTTTTAATTTCAGAAGTCCTGATCATGGAAATACTAGGCACTCTTCCTAATGCCGTAACCAATAGTGTTGGAGGAACACTTATTTTTATTGTTTCTTGAAATTCATTTATTCCTATAAAATCATTTTTCATACTATCTTTGCCACTGACAAACGGCATTCCGTAATCAAGACTGATATCGTACAGAGCTTTAGAGGCCCGGACTAATTGGGCCAATTTATATTCTGCATCTGGATTACGTGCAGAAGATATTGGATCGGGCCAGCAGTAATTATCAACTAAAACCATTTCATCAGGGTTGGCACCAACACAAATAGCATTCCTAACTGCTTCATCAACAGCGTATTCTGCCATTAAATAAGTATCAAACTTAGAAACTTTTGGACAAAGTCCACAAGCGATGGCGATTGAGTTGTCTGCTCCTCCTCCATGAGGTTTCATCCAAATAACACCGGCATCACTAGGCGCAGAAAAACCTACCTCTTTAGTTCCCGTAAAAGGTTTAACAATTGTTGCCGCCTTTACTTCATGATCGTAGCGACGAATATAGTTTTCATGGCTTCTTATATTTGGAGAGCGAAATAGTTCTAGGAGTATTTTTTCAAGATCAAATTTCTGAGCTTTTAATGGTAGCCTTGGTTTTTTAATTGTTTGTTTAATCCAATGAGGTGCCATATGTGTTGGATCAAAATGACTTTTCAATTTCATTGGTAAGAGTGATTCATGTAAAAAATGTAAGTCGATATTTCCGACACTCTCTCCTTCATAAAAAATTGATAAAAATCCAGAATTATTAAATTCACCAATGACCGAAGCTTCAACACTTCTTTTATGAGCAAGATCTAAAAATAATTTTATTTTTTTTGGTGCTACTGAAAAAGTCATTCGCTCTTGAGATTCACTGACCATTAATTCAAAAGGAGAAAGCCCTGGGTATTTAATTAGAGCTTTTTCTAAATCAACATGGGCCCCATTAGTTAGCTGAGACATCTCTCCTACACTTGAACTTAAGCCACCGGCCCCATTATCTGTCACACTATTAAATAATCCTAGAGTTCTGGCTTCAATTAAAAAATCTCCCAGCCTTTTTTGGGTAATAGGATCTCCAATTTGTACGACTGAAGTAGGAACTCCATCGACTAATTCCATAGAACTAAATGTGGCCCCGTGAATTCCATCTTTTCCGATGCGACCACCGGCCATGACGATCAAGTCTCCTGGTCTCTGCCCTTTTTCATGAGTCACTTTTCCATTTTCTACTTGGGGAATGACTCCAACTGTTCCACAAAAAACTAAAGGTTTTCCAACAAAGTCTCGGTCAAAAACAAAAGCTCCATTAACAGTTGGAATACCACTTTTATTTCCTCCATCTTGAACACCTAAATGGACACCTTCTTTGATCCGGTCAGGATTTTTTAAAAGTAGAGGAATAGAAATTTTATTTTCTTCAAAATACTGATTTTCAGCTAAGCAAAATACATTTGTATTAGCAATAGGTTTTGCCCCAAGCCCCACGCCTAAAATATCTCGATTCACACCTAGAATTCCGGTTAGCGCTCCTCCGTAAGGATCGAGTGCCGAGGGTGAATTATGAGTTTCAACTTTTATACATATATCCAAGACGTCATCAAAGCGGACGATTCCAGCATTGTCGTGAAAAATAGAAATTAGCCACGGAATTTTTCTTTCTTCTTGAATTTTTAAAGTGGCACCGCGGATAAAATTTTTAAAAATTCCTTTAACTGTAAATTCTCCAATGGATTTTACACCTGGAGGTAATTGAGATTCACTATAAGTAATCTCAGAAGAAAATATTTTATGCTTACAATGCTCACTCCAACTTTGAGCAATCACTTCCATTTCCACATCTGTTGGTGAGCGCGATAATTTTTTGTAATAGGATTGAATAAATTGAATTTCATCTAGACTTAAGGCCCAGCAATTATCATTATTCATTTTTTCTAATTGAGAAATTTCAACATCAAGATTGATGACTTTAGCCTTTTCAGCAATAATTGAAACTGCTGGAAAAGTTAAATTCTGAAGTCTCTTTTTATGAGATAATTCTGAATGTGTCGTAATAGTCACTTTATGCAAAAGCTTATTGGCAAATTTTTCATAGGCCAGACCTTCGAGTTGAAGTGAGATCATCGGGTGAGTGCTTTCAATATAAATCATCATCCCGGAAGATACTTTCATGGAAATAGTTTTTAGTTCAGGAATACAGTGTAAGGCTTCAAGAGAAGCAAGCGCAGAATTATCAGTTACACCTGGTCGAAAACTAATATCTATAAGACAGGGTTTTTGAAAATTCTTTTTTTCAAGCCATAAATCAATTTGACTAGATTGCTCCAATTCTAACGAAGAGATCATAACCTCAACAACACTATCAGTGAATACTTCTCTTGCAATAGTTAATATATTAGCAATTGGTTGTTCTGCTTCTATTTGAAAATATTTTATTTCCCAGATATTTTTAATTTCTCGATTTTCATATTGGGCAATCCAATCTTTGAGAGATTTTTCTCGTGTGGCACTGCCTTCTAAATGATGAATGTCTGGATAAATTTCAAAACGATAAATTAGACTCATTATTTTCCTTTTAAATATTTCTCAAGAACTTCTGGATAGAACGCATTTTCTATCGCTAGGCCACGTTTTTTAAAATCTTCAAAACTCTCACCATTTATCAGTGGAAATTTCCGCTGATCAATGATTTCCCCTGTATCTAATCCACTATCAACTAAATGAACGGTACATCCACTTTCAGAGACTTTTGCTCTATAAGCATCCCCATATCCATCAAGGCCTGGAAACAACGGTAATATAGAGGGATGAATATTTATCACTTGGTAATTATAGGATGCTAAAAAGTTAATAGTTAAGAGTCTCATATATCCGGCCAAAATTATCCAATTTGGAGAATAGGCCGATAAAGACTTTTTTAATCGTTCATCATAGTTCTCGCGGCTTTCATTCTTTTTTTTTAGCAGAAAAAATGTTGGCACTTTATATTTTTGTGCACGCGTAAGAACGAGGCTTTTGGAAATATTGCTTCCTACACAGACAACTTCAACCCAATCACAATTTTGTGCCCATTTCATAATTGCTTCAGCATTGGACCCACTTCCTGAAGCTAGAATTGCAATTTTTATTTTTTTTGACTCTTTCATCATGATTGTCCACTGCCAATATCACGCCGAAATTGTGCGCCTTCAAACTGAATTTTTTGAATTAAATCGTAGGCATCAAAGCGTGCTTTTGAAATCGTTTCATTTAGAACAGTAATTCCTAAAACTCTCCCGCCACTCGTTACTAGGGAATCATTGATTAATGATTTTGCGACTCCGGCATAAAAAAGAAATTCATTTTGATTTAATCTAAAATTTTGATCAATTCGTATTTCATCCCCTGCCCGAACCTTTACTCCTTCAGTTCCAGGATAACCAAATGCGGCCATCACAACATGGACTCCTTTCAAATTTAATTTTATAGGATTTTGTCGCGATAATTTCTTTTGAAGACTTGTAATAGACCCAGTCGCAGCGGCCATAAACCATGGAAGTAAATCTTCTTTAATCAAGGGCAATAAAACTTGAGTTTCAGGATCCCCAAAACGAACATTAAATTCTAAAACTTTATATCCTGAGTTTGTCTTCATCAGACCAGCAAAAAGAATTCCAGAAAATGGTGTCCCAAATTCTTTCATTGTTTTTAACATTGGTGCAAAAACTTTTTCATTTACCCATAATTCATCTTCTGCACTAAAAACACTAGCAGGCGAATAGACTCCCATTCCCCCAGTATTTGGCCCTAAATCACCATCGCGAAGTCGCTTGTGATCACAAGCTGTTCCTAAGAATGTAAAAGTCTCTCCATCACAAAGAGCAAATGCTGAGACTTCAACACCTTCTAAAAATTCTTCAATAATAATATGGTCAATATTTGTACCCAACAAATTTTCTTTCATTAAAGCATTCACGGCTTGAAGTGCTTCAATTTTATTTTGGCAAACGATCACTCCTTTTCCAGCAGCAAGCCCATCACATTTCACAACCATTTTTTCTTCACTAGAAGATAAAATGGAATTGATTGCACTCTCAGCATCAAAGAATTCGCTATAACCTGCTGTTGGCACCATGGCCTTATTCATGACTGTCTTTGCATAAGCTTTAGAAGTCTCCAGCAGACTTGCGGCTTTTGTAGGCCCAACAATGATTCGGTTATGAGAGACAAAAAGATCGACAATCCCCAAAGATAAACTCGCTTCTGGGCCTACTATTGTGAGTGCTATATTTTCTTCAATAGCAAAATTGAGTAACCCAATTGAGTCATCAGCTGCTAAATTTTTTATTTGTATTCCACTATTATTTTTAAGCATGCCTGGATTGCCTGGGCAAACAAAAACAGCAGAGACCAGACTCGATTGACTGAGCTTAGTCGCTATCGCATGCTCTCTTCCACCTGAACCAATTATGAGAATTTTCCTTGAATGTATTGAATTATTCAAAGGTACCTCAAGGCATATTGATCTAAATTTATTCCACTATCAAAAAAAGGCTTATGTCCTAAAAATTGACTCACACTATTTGAATAACTTTTATAAACAGCTTCAGCTCGAAGCTTTACTATTGGATCAAGCTTGTCAGGAATACTTGTATAATTCTTTCGGCAAATTTCTTTAAAATCGATTCCAGAAAGGAGGGATTCTTTTTTCGCTTTTTCTAACTGCAAATACCAAGTAGAATTTTTATAATTTTCTCGTAAAAATTCTTTTGAAAAACTTTTTCCTTTATACATTAATCGAAGCTCGTCTATCCCCACAGAATCAACCAACATAAAGGAGCGAGTTCCATCTGGGTTTTCTGTAAAGGCCACTTCAATTTTTCCATCCCAAAGTTCAAGACCAATACGGTGATGAAAATCGAAAAGATTTAATGCAATCAATTGAGTCATTTGTTGAAGCTCATTCCATTCTACTGGATTAAGACCTGCGATCTCTTTAGCTTCTTGATAATTTAAGTACCGGTCTGCACTTTCTAGTTTCGTTGAAAAATCAATGAGAGGTTTTTTCAGCAAACTTCCAACACCTGGCGACTCATTAAAACCAAATTCTTTCCATCCTTCACTAATATGTCCCAAGCGCTTTGATAAAGAGTTTCCTACAGAGAGACCAATGCGAAATATAATTTCAAGCGGAACTAAGGTATTAACTGGCCTGTCATTATAACCATAATACTGATAACTATGATCATCTGCCAGGGTTGGTCTTAAAATCTTTATATTTTTAACTTTTAAATAAGGCGAGTTCCATTCTATTTCTTGGTCATTTAAATCGGCATGGTGAGGAAGACCTGATTGACAATAATCTTTGAAAATTTTGGAATTTTTTAGCTCTAGCAAAAAGGAATCTAGAAAAGTCTTATTAATTATTTCAGAATTAAAAAGATTTTTCCAATTTTCAGAATTACCTAAATATTCAAAAAAAGATTTCCCCATGATGGCAAGGGCCGTCCCTTTTCCATCGAGTTGATCAGGCATTTCTCCCCAATCAAAAACAGAATAGCGGTCTGAAAATTCAAAAAGTAGGGATTCTGCTGACACTTCTCCCCTGACATTTTTTACCGATCCACGGTACAAAAGAGGCGGCAGATTAGTCATACATTTCACTCCCTATGAAAACTTCTCATATCTTGAAAAACTTTTGCGGCACTTACATCAACTGGATAAACTCCATCGATGCAGGCCATACACAAATTATCATTTCCTATACTTTTTTTCATTCCTTCAACTGATAAATAGATGAGCTTATCTGCCCCGAGGAAATCAGCAACTTCATCAATAGTTCTTGAAGCGGCCACCAGCTCTTTTGGATCTGGAAAATCAATACCGTAATAACAAGGATTGCGAATGGGAGGACAAGTTGTCGCAAAATACACTTCACGGGCCCCTGCTTCTTTCACCATTTCAATAATTCTTTTAGAAGTAGTTCCTCTGACAATGCTGTCATCTACCAAAAGAATATTTTTTCCTTTAATCTCACTGGTGATTGCCGTCAGTTTTAATTGAACAGCGCGATTGCGACTTTCTTGAGTATTTAATATAAAACTTCTTTGAATATATCGATTTTTTATCAAAACTTCTCGGTAGGGAATTTTAAGAGCTTCGCTCAGACTAATGGCCGCCACTCGAGATGTTTCTGGAATTGGTACAACAATTTCAGGGGAGATTTTTCCTTCATCAATAAGGACTTGGATTTCCCGAGCTAAATTAGTTCCAAAATCAAGCCTGGCGGAATAGACACTTCGTTTTTCCAAAACACTTTCTGGATTGGCAAAATAGATCCACTCAAACATGCAGGATTTTTTAGGAATTTTTTTTATTTTTGAATAACTTGTTGATGAAAAAATCTGACCTTCATCATTGATAAAAAGAATTTCACCTGGTTCTAAATCTCTGACAACCTCATAACCTAAAAAATTTAATGCATTAGACTCTGAAGCTAAAATATAACTTTTTCCAAAATGTTGAGGAAAGGCTATTTTTTCTTCTTCTGTTAAAATACGCTCACCCAATATAAGTGGTCTAAGTCCGTGGGGGTCTCTAAATGCAAATAATCCTTTATCAGCTAAAAGACCAACAACAGAAAATCCCCCATGAGCTTTATCAAAAATACTTTGAATCGCCATTTGGAATTGGTCAAAACTAAAACTAGATTTAGACCTAATACTTAAACCTTCAGAGAGAAGATTAATGAGTGCTTCTAAATCATTTTGAGTAAAAAGATGGCGGTCTTTTTCTTCTAACAGATATTTTTTTAATTGGAAATAATTTACAATATTACCGTTATGAACCATCCCTATACCGAATGGATAATTAATCATCATTGGTTGAATATCGCGCTTAGAATCGATGGCATTTTTAGGGCCTTCATTTGGACCAATCGTTGCGTAGCGAGTGTGAGCGATACTCATTTGACCGCTAAACCCAGCTAAAATTTCGGGTGAAAAAACATCGCTGATTAAACCTAAATCTTTATAATGATGAAAATCTTTTGAATTAAAATTGAAACTTAGAATTCCGGCGGCGTCTTGTCCTCGGTGTTGCAGCAATAGCAAACCTTGATAGACTTCTTGAAATGAATAAGGAGTTCCGTAAACTCCGACGATTCCACACATTCTGATTGATCTCATGGTTGGAAAATTTATTCTTATGTCGCCTCAAGAGACTAAAATTTTTTATTAAGTGTGGCAATCAAAACCTTTGGTAATTTTAAAAAATTAAAGGCAAAATAGATTTTATGAAGAATCAATCCTCGACTGCACTAAAATCCCAATTAGTTCTAGGAATCCTTGGCAGTGGACAATTAGCGCGCATGACCGCAATGGCCGCAAGTGAGTTAGGAATTTTGACTCATATCTATTGTCCAGAATCTGAGATTAGTCCGGCAGAACAAGTTTCCTCAAAAACGACTAAAGGCTCTTTTGCTGATAAAAATAATATTCTCTTATTTTGTCTTGAATGCGATTTTATAACTCTTGAAAATGAATTTATTGATCAAGATATTCTTAATTCTATTGATGAACAATTTCCGAATAGACTTTTCCCAACTTCAAAAACGTTTCAATACATAGGTGATAAAATTTCCGAGAAAGAACATTTTTTAAAGGCTGGCATTAAAGTAGCTCCTTTTTCAAAAGTAAGTACGATTGAAGACATTTCAAAGTTTGCCAATATTCATGGTTACCCAATTGTTTTAAAAACTTCAAAAGGAGGCTATGATGGATACGGCAATAGTGTCATTCATAACTATAATGAAATTTCATCTAAACTTCTCTTATTCAAAGGAGAACTTTTAGTTGAAGCTTTTATTGCTTATGAGAAAGAAGTGGCCATTATGATCGCAAGAAACAAAATCGGTGAAATGGTTGTGTATCCGATTGCTCATACTTATCAAGAAAATTCTATTTGTCATTTTGTTCATGTGCCGGCCTTGATAGATAATCAATTAGAAATTAAAATTATTCAATATGCCAAACAAGCAATGGAAGCCATTGATGCCATAGGCATATTTGCTTTTGAATTTTTTCTCACTAAGTCTGGTGATATTTATTTAAATGAATCTGCACCTCGACCTCATAATAGTGGTCACTATACAATTGAAGGTGTTGCGACTTCACAATTCCACAACCATGTACGAAGTGTTTGCCATTTGCCACTAGGAGTAACAACACTTCGATCTCCTTATGTCAAAATGCTTAATTTACTAGGAACCACAAATTCTCCAGCGGAATTAAAAAATGCTGATCGTTTTTTAAAGATAACTGATGGCCATCTTCATCTTTACGGAAAAAAATATTCGAAAATTGGACGCAAGATGGGACACTTTACTCTTTTAGGTAATAATCCAATTGAAATGCAACAAATTTTAAACAATCTTAAATCGGAATATAGTTTATGAAAAAGAAATCTGCACCAGTCGTTTCAATCATTATGGGAAGTCTATCGGATTGGCCAACAATGAAAGACGCTCAATCAACCTTAGAGTCTTTTCGAATTCCCTGTGAAAATATGATTCTATCTGCACACCGCACTCCCGATGAGATGCGCGATTTTGCCATTAACGCTCGCTTGCGTGGAATAAAAGTAATTATTGCTGGTGCTGGAGGTGCTGCCCATTTGCCAGGCATGACAGCGGCATATACCACATTACCAGTTATTGGTGTTCCTATCGTTTCAAAAAATCTTCAAGGAATAGATAGTTTGCTCTCAATTATTCAAATGCCAAAAGGCATTCCAGTTGCCACTGTGGCCATTGGAAATGCAACTAATGCGGCCCTTCTGGCCATCCAAATTTTATCTATTGAAGATCAATCCCTTGCTCTAAAAATAGATACTTTTAGGCTAAACCAAACTAAACAAGTCAAGAAAATGAATGACGAACTTATTGGTTAGGTAAATTTTCAAATTTAGATTAAAATAGAAGAGTCTTTAAGTGCTTATCTAAGGAGCCATACTTGAAAATTTTATTCTTATTTTTACTTTTAACCAGTTCTGTTTTTGCTGATCAAAGTGTCGTTTTTACTCGTCCTGATAAAGGTGTGCCTGTAACAGAAGCTGAAAGACAAAAAGCAACTGAAGATATTATTTCAATACTAAAAAACACTCAATATTTTGATTTTGGCAGTTCACGTATTCATGGATGGCCAGAAAATGATCCCACCAAAAAATTCTGGTGGGCAAACTTTTGGACTGGTGTTCAAGTCTCCAAACTCAATGGAAAAGTCACTTACACTCATCAAAATAATGGCTCAGATAATGTAGGTATTCATACTGCTCCATGGATGGAAGGCGCTTGTTATGCCTACCTCCTCACAGGAGAGCAGCAATACGCCCATTTGGCCCAAAGAACAATAAGAGCATTTTCTGGTTGGATTCTCTCAAGCGCTCGTTCAAAAGATGATTCACCTAAAATTTTATCTCGATCATTTTACCCAGAAAGTTTTTCATCAAATGAATATGGCCGTGACCTGATCGTCAATTACAATGCAAGTCGGCCTGGAGTAAATGGAGAATCTGCTGGTTATGTTCACATACCTAACAATCCAACTTTTGGAGATACATGGGTAAAAAATAACCGTTCAATAGATGATATAGGTCAAATGGTTAGAGCGATGTCTCAGACACAAGCATGCCGAAATGTTTTTAATGCTGAAGCTAAGGCAGATCTTGATCAAATGAACACTCTCTATGCGACTTGGGCAAAGAGTGTTGAAGATGCTCATTTTATCATACCAACATTTAACTTTAATGCTGAAATTTTTTCACCCAAAAACGCCATTGGCGATTTTAATGTTTATAAAATTTTAGGATTTGATCCAAACTGTACAGGAAAACTAGCATTAAGAATGTTGTATTCTAACGATCCAAAAGATTTTAATTGTGGTAATGGAATTAGTAAGCTTGAAAAAATTGTTAGTGGTTTCCTAAAAAACGATGCGGTTGAAATTTTGCGCTCTCATCATATTGCGGCCATAGCCACAGCAGAACGAAATTCACTTTTTGAAATCACTAATAAATTGCGGATTGGTTTATCTAAACGAATGGATATTGATATGGAATTAGTTAAAAATCCTACAAAAAGACCAGACCTAGACATTCAAGATATCGCAGCTTTTTTAGTTCACTCTTACAATGTAGGAGTCCCTATGAATTCGGATGAGCTTCATTTCGTCTATGAACGACTTCATATTGCAGCAACTGAATTAAATTCTCCTGCGCATTTTAACACTTTTCATTTATTTGATTCAAAAGTTCCAGATGGAAATTATTCATACGATGCTCCACAAGCTGGACTGTATTTTTATACATTTGGACCAATGATTGGAACATGTGCCTCAAACTTAATCAGTAAAAATAATGATCGACCAATGTTTGATTGTGAAAAAATCAAACAAGCTTTAAAACACTAATATTGATTTTTATTTTTAGATACGAATAATCGGAATTGATTACAGGCCCCAGGGCCTGTTCCCCTTAAATTCCTTTTCTCATTATTGACTAGCAAATAAGAAACTTTAATTTCTTTGGCAAATGGCAATCCAGCTTCATGTGTATAAAACAAAATTTCACCGGGAAGTGGCCAGGCTATTTTCTTAATTATATTTTCTGGATTTAAAACAATTTCTCTAGCAATAAGCTCAGCTTCAATCCATAATTTTTTTTGCTTTTCTCCAATGAGTTGAGGGCATAAAATTCTGACTAAAGCTTTATCATCATTTTGCGACTGTGGACCTTGAATCTCATAATTAGCTTCTGGTATATTGCGATGAAGTTTAGCTGTATGGTATTTTTGAATCGAATAAGAATTCCAAACTGAAAATTGTCCTTTTTTTGAAATGACTTGTGCTGCGGGGTGAAGATTACTTTTTTCTTTTCTTCCAAAATCACTCAACCCCCTCAAATGCATTATTGGTTTATTTTTTAATCCTGGTGCAGGTCTTTTTATCCCCACCCAATTTTTTAAAAAGACCGTCCAATTCTCTTCTCGAACAACTGTGCTTTTTTCGTCATATTGGGCCAATTCTTTTTGTGCCCGTGCCACGGCGAGACTTCGATCAGCAATAATTCTACCGATAGCTTCAAATTGAGGAAGACCTTGAAGCTGGCAGCTACTTGCTTCTCCCCAAAGAGTTCTGACCACTCCCTCTATAGCACTTTTTTCATCAGTCTGATTAGCAATTTTGGCAATATGATCATCAAATGAATTAGATTCTGTCGGAGGAGTTATTGAATTCATCTCTTCAACTATTTCTTTTTTTAATTTAGGAAAAATCCTTTTTGCTTCAGCAAGTGTTACAGCTCGCTCTTCGATAAACTTAGTTAGGGACTGACTAATAAGGGATCGATAAGCAATTGCAAAAGGTCCAAGAGAATTGGCCGGAAGTTTAATATTTCGTAAATAAGGCGGGTCTATCATCCAATGCCGAACAGCTTGTAGGGTTGCCCCCTTGACTCTGATTAAATGCAAAGCAGCTTTGGCACTTTTCCTATAATCTTTTTCGAGAATTCCCAAATTAGTATTTCTAAAAAATTCTAAGGCCGATTGAACTTCTGGTCTGCTTGTTTCAAGTCTAACTTTGTCTAAAAGTTCATAAAATTTAGCATCGTTTCGAAAATCTAATTCCGAAGTTCTAATTTCATTATCAACTTGTTTATTTTCAAGTTTTCTTAAAAAATCTGGATGAGCAATCATGTCGTTAAAGCGCAAATCAACAAAAGCTTTTTTTAGGTACTTTCTCTCTAATTCATCTAAGATTTCCATTAATTTTTCAACTTCAGAAAGAGCAAGCAATAATTTTAAGGATTCTTGATCCATTCGTATTTTTTTTACAATTAACGAAATATTGATTTGGGCCCTTTTTAATTTCAATTCATGATAATGCATCCATTGCTGTTGAAGCAATTCAGCACTTGGATCATGGATACAGGCACCTAATGAATCTTGGGCAGACGTCGTCTTCGTCAATAAAAGAAATATTAAGAATAAAGAGAGTTTCATGATGCGAATTTTATTTGCCTTTTTTTGATTAGATCAAATCTGGTCTATTCACTCGAAGATGTTCAACAACTTTTTTAATTTCTTGAGAGTCAGCAACTGGTGCCACTAAAACAACTTTATCATTGACTACAACAATATGTTTTTCCATATTGATTAAGGCGACAAATTTATCTGGTGCAAAAATAACATTATCAGCAGAATTTAAAAAGAATGCGCCATCAGACTTCACTAATGTATTCCCATGAGTTTCATCAATAACTGAAGTCAATGCATCCCAAGACCCCATATCATTCCAATCAAAAGTGGCCGGTATGACCGAAACTCTTGAAGATTTTTCCATAATACAATAGTCAATTGAATCTGAAGGCATTTTTTCATAAACAGCTTTTAATTTTATGGGGTCATTAATCACTCGTTTCATTTCAGAAAAATGTTCATACATCTTTGGAGCGTGCATTTGAAACTCTTCAAGAAGAATTTTAATGGGAGCAACAAACATCCCGGCATTCCATAGGTAGTTGCCACTTCTAATATATTCTTTGGCCAATTCAAAATGTGGTTTTTCTTTAAATCGCGTGACTTGAAAACCTTCACCTTCAATCAATTCGCCTTTTTCAATATAACCAAAACCAGTATGTGGAAAGTTTGGAGTAATTCCAATCGTTACAATATTATTTTTAAGCACTGAAAAATCAGCGGCCCTTTTCATGGTCTCATGAAAACCTTTATGATTTAAAATAACATGATCTGCTGGAACGATGGCCATAACGTCATCAGGACTCACCCCTTTGTCTAACAAAGCAGCTATCGACATAAGAACACATGGACCTGTATTTCTTCCGGATGGCTCATAGATTATTCCATCTTTAGCAATTTTGCCTACGGAACTTTGAATGCATAATGCTTGCTGCTCTTTTACCGTAACTATATAACGACGATCAATACCTATTAAGGAATCAAAGCGATCTAGGGTTTCTTCTAATAAAGATTTAGTGCTTAATAAATTGAGGTATTGTTTGGGTTTTGATTGAGTAGATTCCGGCCAAAAGCGAGTTCCTTTTCCACCGGCCATTATTAAACAGTAAAATCCAACTGAGTTCTTTGGAAGATTCATGGCATTTTCACAACAGTATAATCTTGCCCAATGAAAAGTGTTTTCTCTTTATTGATATAAGTTTTTGCTTCTTCCATACTGGTAAAAGCACCTAAACTAACTCTATACCAAGTGCCTTTTCCTTTAATTTCAATTTGATTGATAATTGTATCATAACCACGGGCCTTAAATCCTTCAGCGAAATCTTCTGCTTCTTTTAAAGTGCGGTGACTCCCCAATTGAATCGTAAATTTTCCACTTAAACCATCGACACTTTTTCCACCGTCGTGACTCGACTTCTCTGTCGACATATTTACTGCATGGCCTGCAGAGGCCGAAGTGCCATGTTCGGCCGGTGCGGCCTGAACAGTTCCGCCAAATTCAGCAGATATTTTTTCTTGCAATTTATGTTCAATATCACTGCTTTCGACAGTATGAGCTTCAGCATTTTTCTTAATGTCTTCTAAAGCTTCTTCTTTTTTTGAAAGTAGCTCGACTACTTTTTTCTGATCTTCTGGCGTAACACCGGCCATTTCAAATGAATAATTCTTTCCAATTTTCACCCCCATGACAAACGAGGTTATCGCTATCAAAATCATGAAAATAAAAATGAGCGCTACTTCTTTTTTCGCAAAGACATATAATTTTGTTTTTGAATCCATTCTTAAATTTTAATAGCAATGCTCAGTTCCTGCAATCAACTTTTTACCTTAGTCCAAATTGAAGACCACTTATTTTTCTCAACTAATCAATTTTCGCCAAATTAGGCCTTACATTTTTTGGCCTACAGCATGCATTTCCAAATGAACAATTATAAAGCGAGGGTAAAAATGAACTTTTTTCTAAAGAAAATTCTAAAAAATCAAAAAGGCCAAGGCGTTATGGAATACGTCATTATTTCCAGCTTAGTAGGCATAGTTTGCATTACTGCCGTCAAAGGTTTTGGGGAAGTCGTCAAAGCACGAATTAATGACATGAAACACTCAATTGTCGAAAACTTAAAAGTTTAAAAACTCATGAATATTTTAAGTTATTTATTAGGATTTAGTCTTGTTCTTCTGTCGGCCGTCCAAACGGCCGATCTATTTATCCGATCGGACCGCGCACTCCAAAAAATTGAAATAGAATTTGTTGAATATACTAAACTTCTTCTCAAAACTCCGAAAAATAAACAAAAAGGGAGCCTAACTTTGGCAGCGGCTCTTATCACCGCCCTTTTATCCTTAACTCTACTCTTTTTTGTCACAAAAATGAAAATTGAATACAAAGAAGCACTTTATAGAAAAGATAGTTATCTCTGTTTTCATTATTTAAATGTTAAAACTCAAAAATATATTGATGAAATGGCCAATTTTAATGTGGCACTTACGGCCGCTTATCTTGCTCTTCATATTGCAGTTGCAACTGCCGAAGCCACAGAAGCCTTTAGGGTATTAATACTCACTCGAAATATACGACACTTTGTTTATATTAATTCTTTGATCCAAAACTCAAATTGTAAAAAACTAGAAGGCCAAAATTTCTTAAAAAATACCCCCTTTAAAATTCAACCAAACTTCGCACTAATTACAAAAAGTGATGAAACTAGCATCGTGAGGCAAAAAGAATGGAGCAATATCTATTTCAAAAGACCTTCTGGAATCCGCCTAAAAAAAGCATTCTGCTTAAAAAGTTACTTTTCGATCTATTCAGCTTACCTCCCACAAACAAAAGTCAATTTAACCGAAATTCCCATAGTGGATTTATCGAGCTCGAATTGCTTCTCTGGAGCTTTATCATCACTCTCCTTTTAAATGGTTTTTTTTCAATTCATCAATTTTATAAAAATGAGCACAACAAATTACAAAGGGAATTTAAAAATGAATGGAACAATATACGATGAAATAAAAAAAAATGTTGACTCAAAGAAAAGACAAAAAGTAAAATTTGCAATTGCCATAATTTCTACAAATCTCTTCGTCATATTTCTCTTTCTCTCCTTTTTACATACAGAACCTACTTCTGGGGTGCGAACATTATCCCCTAAAACTATCCATTCCGGATATAAAATGGTGGTCATTCCTCTGACTTTACTAATAGATACTCACTTGCAAGAAATTGAAATTCCAGTCACATTGATTAATAAATCAAAAAAAATCATAGTTGCAAAAGCCTATCTTCATGAAGCAATTCCTTTGATACCAAAGGATCAAGAAAATCTTACTCATTTCAAAATTGAAATACCTGAGGATCAATTGCTTGAATTAAGTGCCGAAGGCACTGAAGTCTTGATAGCTATTCCAGAAATACCAAAACGGACGTCTCATAAAAAAAATATTAACAATAGAGTATCTCCCTATGAAATTAACATTTAAAAAATCTCTTCTTTTCGCATTATTTTTCATTTTATTTTCAGTTCAACTTGAAGCTCGAGAAATAGTGTTGATTGAAAATCTTGCAACTCTTTCGGAAGGGGAAGTTTTAAAGAAAATTCTAATCACAAAATTTCATTTACCAAAAGAGCTTATAACTTTAAAGCACACTAATACTGCCTGTGAGGCGCGATCAGAAGCTGTTATTCATCTTTGCCTACAAAGTGACGGAGAATTAGTCATAAAAAAAATGAATCAATATATTGTAAAAAATTCGCTGGGAGTCTTTTTAAATCAAGAAGAAAGTGTGGGGAAATAAAATGAAAAAACATAAAACAAAAAGCCGCCTTAATAAAGGCGGCTTTTACAGTAAAACTATCAAATATTTAATTAAAAATAATTATTTAGCAGCGTGGATAGCGAACTTTGGAGTCGTCCCTTTATTTCTGTTTGAAGCTTTTCTTTTTGCTCCAGCATTTTTTTTCTTTCTAAGTCTTTTGTTTGTAGTAACACATGTTCTTGAAACCATTCGAAAACTCCTTTCTAGATATAGATGCAACAATTCGCTTTATAACAACTTTAAGCCCTATTTTTTACCTATCAAAAGCTTATGTGTCAAAGGAATACTTCTATTTAGCACGATAAGTTTATTTTTGCTTCCCCTTAAAGCTGTAAACGCAGAACCCATCTCTCGAGACTTGATCCTGTCCCGGGGACAATCTACTGAAATCTCGCTTTCAAATATGGACAAATTTAACGTTGGAAATAAGCAAGTTCTCACTTACCAATTCAATAATAAAACCAAAATGCTCTTAATTAGAGGCCTTCAGTTAGGCCACACAGAGATCTTGGTCTGGAACAAAGATAAAAGTATAGAATCTTATCAAGTTTTTATCGTTTCAAAAATTCAAGAAGCAAAATTTTTGCACCTGGCCGAAGCCGTTTCTGAGTTACAACTTCAATCTAAAATTTTAATACCACATGTTAAGACTTCAGGAGATGTGAAAACTATTGGGCAGTACCTAAATTATAAAAAAATTCTTGATCAAAACAAGGACGTATTCCTTGATGAGGTTACGTTATCAAGTGATCTAAAAAATAAAATTATCGCCGAAGTTTATACTGCTTTTTTTACAGACTACAAAGAATCAGTCAATTGCCAAAGTGAATTCTCCGAAATCTCATGTTTCTATCCAGAAAATGAGTCACCTAGTGAAAATTTAAAAAAATACTTAATAGATAAATATAAAATAAATCTTATCCAAAAAAGTAATCAACAACTCAAAAAAAATTATTCAATAAAAATTAAATTAATCCAACTCGAGCAACTTGATGGTGAAGAATTACGACTGGGCCTTGAGCAAGTCAATGGAAGTTTGCGAGAATTTCTCTCAACTCCACTTGATTTAATCGTCCAAAAAAATCAAATTCTACTTAGTCAAAAAAAAGTAAAAATGAGTACTTTAGCTGAACCTCAAACGCTTATAAGACCATTAAGTCCTGCAGAAATGCAAATTGGCTCTGATTTACCTTTTAAAAATGTTAGCGCAAATAATATTCAGAGCACAGACTGGAAATTTGCCGGGCTAAAAATCAAAATGGCCATAGAAAACTATGGTGAAATGATAAAAATTAATTATGAAACTGAATTAACTCAACCTACAACAGACATCAATGGAGTTGCGAGTATTGGTGGTAATAAAGAAAAATCATCAGTAGTTATTTCACTAAAAACAGCTGTCAAAATATTCCAAATTTCTCTTAAAACTGAAGGGAAAGCAACAGATCAAATGCCGTTCTTAAATACTATTCCAATCCTCGGTGAATTATTTAAATCTAAAAGTCTGCAAAGCAATTTTAAAACAATAACAGGAATAATAGAGGTTGTGGAAAATGATGAATGATAAAATAATAGAAAACTATCAAGATGAAGTTCTAGATTTGTTTAAATCTCATTATAGAAAGATGAGTGCAAATAACTTAAATCTTTCCTTCGAAAGTGTATTGCAATCTTGTTTAAATGAATTAGGAATTAAAAATTTTAAAAAAGATGATTTTCAATTTTTAAATCGATGGTTTCAAAAGATTCATTTCCAAAACTTTATTAGTGATCTTTTAGGTGGGGATTATCTTCAAGAGATCATTTTTCACTCTCATTGTAATGCTCAAAAAATCTTTCAAGATAAAAAAGAAACTATAGACTTAATTGGTTTAACGGAAATAGATTATCAACTGAGTTTAGAAATTTTTTCGCTCAAAAATAATATTGCCTGGAACTTTTCTGAACCTTTTGCCAGTTTTACAGCCATTATCAATGAATATGAAATTCGATTTACACTTATTCATTATTCAACCTCAGCTGATCGGAAATCAAAAGTTTTCTTACGTATTTTACAAAAAAATAATCCAACGATTAATTTATTCAAAGAATCAATCGAGATTCAAGAACTTTTAATCAATTTAGTTCTCACAAAAAAAAACATCCTTATTTCAGGAAGCACGTCTTCTGGTAAGACGACATTTTTGCGGGCCCTCTTAAGTGAAATCCCAGAAGAAGAACATGTCGTCGTTTTAGAAGATACTTATGAAATTCTTACATTTTCCCCCAACCAAACTTCATTTCTCGCACAAAATAATTTAATGAAAAAATCCCTTACAGATTATTGTTCATATGCATTAAGAATGAGTCCGGATAGAATTATTTTAGGAGAAATGAGATCAAATGAAGTTGTACCTTTTATGCTAGCTATGAATACTGGGCATAAAGGGCTTTTGAGCACTATCCATTCCAACTCTGCCATTGAAGCTATTTCAAGGTTGGCACTATTATTTTCATTATATTCTAGCAATAGCGATATTGATTTTAATTTGATTACAAAACTTGCTTGTAAAAACATCGATTATGTCATTCATATGGAAAATAAATCAGTACATCAAATTTGTCGGATTATTGGTTCAGAGGGTGAAACACCCTTCTATGAAACTCTTTATACAAAAAATTTAGATAAAACTTCGTGAGCCCTAAGAAGTGATTCTTTTTTATCCATCTTAAAAGTAGCAACTTTAAAACTAATTGAAACTTCTGTTTGATCATAGAATTCAAAATGTGATTCACCTAAATCGTTCTGAAGTGAAGTTGCTAAATTTTCTAATTCATCTAAGTGCGTTCCGATAAATGAGATAATAATTAAATCCTTTTTGAGGATTTGACTGACGGCCTTTAAACTAAATCCAGTATGTTGTTTATCTGTAATAGTGGTTCCTCCTAAGCGAGGATTGAGACTAGAACCCACAAAAACTGGGATTTTTTTTCGTTTAGCAGGCAAAAGTGTTGTTGGAAATAATATTTTTGCTCCTAGAGTCGCAAGTGCAGTCGCTTCATCATAGGATAGCTCTTTAATATAGTTCACTTTATCAATTTCACGAGGGTCACAGCTTGCAACTCCAGGTACATCTGTCCAAATTTCAATAAGCGAAGCTCCAATGGCCTCACCAAATAAGGCGGCAGAATAATCAGAGCCTTCTCTTCCTAAAGTTGTCGTATTACCCAAAAGGTCTGAACCAATAAAACCTTGAGTTACATATATTGAATTTTCATTTAAATGAGGAAGAATTTCTAGTGCAGTATTTTTTGCAATTACTTCTATTTGTGGTTCGGCTTTTTGAAAATCAGAATTAGTTTTAATTATTTTACGAGCATCCAAAAAATGAATAGTTTTATTGGGAATTCTCAAGCGAAGTAAATCGGCCATTAGGAGCGAAGACATGCGCTCTCCAAGACTATAGAGTTCATCCATAATTTTAGGAGTAAAGTCTTGATTGATACTTATAGTTTCCCCTATTGCTTTAAGTTCTCCACAAAGTGCTTCAAGATCATTGAGGACGGCAGGGCTTGTAAAGAGTTCAATCGCAATCGAAATATGTTTTTGAATAATTTCTTGAATTATTTTTTGGAGAGTATCATTATTTCCATCAATATCACCAACAGAGGCAGCTCGAGCGACAAATTCTAATTGATTTGTCGTGTTTTGAGTCGCAGAGATGACTACAATTTTAGTAAGTGAATTATTTTCTATGATCTGTGAGCATCGAAGCATACTGACTGCATCTTTAACACTACTTCCACCAAATTTAGAAACAACCCACTTATTCTCCATTGTAGTCCTCCCCTGATAGACTATCTGCTATCCTCTTGTTAATTTTTTATGACTAGTTTTGCTTGGAGTGAGTGCTTTATCCCCTAAGCGCCTTTTTTTATCTTCTTCATAATCAGAGAAGTTCCCGTCAAAGAAGACAACTTGATCACCTTCAAAAGCAATCATATGAGTTGCAATTCTATCGAGGAAAAAGCGATCATGGGAAATCACAACTGCACATCCTGCATATTCCATTAGTGCTTCTTCAAGAGCTCTCAAAGTGTTGACGTCAAGATCGTTGGTTGGTTCATCGAGAAGAAGTACGTTACCTTCTTCCTTTAAAACACCGGCCAAGTGAACTCGGTTTTTTTCACCACCAGAGAGTTCTTTGATTCTTTTATTTTGGTCTTCACCAGAAAAATTAAACCGCGAGATAAAGGCCCTAGCATTAACTTCTCTACCACCTAATTTCATAATATCTAGACCACCTGAGATACATTCAATCACTGTCTTTTCAGGATCGAGAGCACGGTCTTGGTCAACGTAAGCTAGTTTTACTGACTCACCTATTTTGATTGTTCCAGTCGTAGGTTTTTCTTTACCGGAAATCATTCTAAAAAGAGTTGTTTTCCCTGCTCCGTTTGGTCCGATAACTCCAACAATTCCTCCAGGTGGAAGTTTAAAATTTAATCCTTCGTAAAGAAGTCTATCGCCATAGGCTTTGGAAATACCGTCAAATTCAATAACCTGTTGACCTAATCGAGGTCCAGGTGGAATAAAGAGTTCATTCGTTTCATTGCGAGCTTCAGACTGAACTTGCTGGCGCTTTTCATATTCATTAATCCGCGCTTTTGATTTTGCCTGACGAGCTTTAGGGGCCGAACGAATCCACTCCAACTCTTCTTTCATCGCTTTTTGTCTTTTCGATTCTTGTTTTTCTTCAGTTGCTAATCGATTTGATTTTTGTTCCAACCAACCAGAATAATTTCCTTCATAAGGAATTCCTTGGCCGCGGTCGAGTTCTAAAATCCAACCAGCAACATTATCCAAAAAGTACCTATCATGGGTAACAGCAATGATTGTACCCTTGTAATCTTTTAAGTGTCTCTCTAGCCACCAAACTGTTTCAGCATCAAGATGGTTAGTTGGCTCATCTAAAAGAAGAATATCTGGTTCTTGTAAAAGTAATCGGCAAAGGGCCACTCGCCGTTTTTCTCCTCCAGAGAGGACTCCGCACTTTTGATCAGCAGGAGGACAATTCAATGAGTCCATTGCTAATTCAAGACGTGAATCTAGATCCCAAGCATTGCAGGCGTCAAGTTTATCTTGAAGGTCTGATTGACGGCCATACAGTTTTTCCATCTCGGCATCTGATAATGTCTCGCCAAATTTATTATTCACTTCATCAAATTCGGCCAAGAGATCAACAACAGCTTGAGCTCCTTCTTGGACAATTTCTCGAACCGTTTTTTCTGGATCGAGTTGTGGATCTTGCTCAAGATATCCAACTGTATAATTTTTGGAGATTGAAGTTTCTCCAAGATAGTCTTTATCTATCCCGGCCATAATTTTTAATAATGTTGATTTCCCTGACCCATTAAGTCCAAGTACACCAATTTTTGCACCATAATAATAAGAAAGCCGAATGTCTTTTAAAACATGTTTCTGTTTATAGACTTTTCCTACTTTGTTCATTGAATAAATAATTTGTTTGTCGTTGACGTAAGACATGATTCATCCTTTTGGCAAAATTCTTTAATGAGTTATTAAACTACCTAAAAACTCACTATTGTTCCATGAAAAATGTAAAAATTGCGTAGAGATAGAGGAAGTAGGCAGGCAAAAAGAAAAAAGCTAAAACACTAAACTTTAAAACTTGTAAAATCTTGGTGAATTTAAGGAAATTTTGCTCTTGGAGTTGCCATATTTGTCGAATGATCTCTTGCGTCTCATCTTTTGGAGAAAGCCCAGTTTCTTTGAGTCTTGCAATCAATAAACTAATGCGATCTGAGAGTGGGCTAAAAAGTTGATACTTGACTAAAGCCCCCTCCAATATTCCTGATTTTTTTAAAATACTATTGAGAGATTGACCAATTTCTAGCAAGCTGCTGAATAAATAGAGCTCCTCGATAGCTTTACTAAATTTAAAAAAAGTCTTGAATTTAATTGTTTTCATGGCAAACAAAAAGAGACAAACGCCACCAATTTGAAGCATCAGCATGACAAAAATAAGTGTTTTTGAAACAGGAATTTGGACTAAAGATTGTGAAAGAAAAACAAAACTCCAAGTAGTCGCTGCGATCACAATAAATTGTAAAAAAGTTGAAAGTATTTCATCTAATATTTTTTTTTCAAATTGCAAATCATTAATAAGTCCAGATCGAATTTCAGGAATACATTTTTTAATTCCAATTCCAAATTGGCGATTGGCATCTAAAAGTTGTTCTAATAAATGAGTATAAAACTTGAACTGAATTAAAGAATTTGGCAGGATTTTTTGCCCTAGAGATAATTTAGCCTCACAGTCTGAAAAAGCTAATAAGAGCTCTTGACCTCGGTTAAGATCTCCTATAATTGGCCAATTCTTTTTACTCTCTCTTAATTTTGTCAATGAATTGGAAGCAAATTGGATTAATTTATCCCATGATTTTTCAGGTAGCGAGGCCATGGCCCAAAGTAATGCAGCATAGGAAAATACCGAAACGTATAGTTTGAACATAAAACCTCACTTTTTAGTATTTTATGAGCAAGTTCGAGGCCACTGCTGCATTGGCCGTTGACGACACTTTCCATTTTTGAAATTATACATCCATGCAAAATAAATCAACTAATGACAAATTTTCGGATCACGACCTGATTCATGAAACGATTCATGACGTTGTACAAAACAGCGAAAAAATTCTTTTTCTTGAATCTCGTATCCAAAAATTAGAGGAAATTTGCACAGACCTAAATCCCTACGAACCAATTAAAGATGATTTTAAAATAAGACTCCGAGAATTTAATATTTTGGAATTTGATGATCCATTCAAAATTACCAATGCTCTTTTAATTTTACTTGAAGATACAATTGATGAACTTCATTTGTTAAAACCTTTTAGTGATAACTAATTTCACATGATGCCACCAAAAGTTAAACTTCATCCTGCCTCATGTAAATACTTACGCCTAGGGCACCCTTGGATTACTGAAGATTCATATTCTGCAAGATTTCCTAAAAATGATTTTTTCTTAATTGGAGTTGATGATCGGAGCTCCCAACCCATTGCTTTACTCATTAATGATCCAGAACATAAAAATGTAAAGGCCCGGCTATGGAGTTTACTTCCTGAGGATTTCAATTCAACACCAGACTTTATCCGTGAACTTGAAAAAAGAATCAAAAATGCACTGGAATTAAGAATTAAAACAAATCTTATAAGTGAGCGTGATAATTTCTATTTAATTAATGCAGAAAGTGATTTTTTACCAGGACTACTTGTTTTAAAATTAAAAGATCAAATCCTGATTCAATATTATGCCCTTTTTTGGAAAAAAAAAGAAACTGAATTGATCAAAATTTTAAAAGATCAAATCCAATTGCAATTCCCTGAGTTACCATTGAATGATATTTGGATACAAGAGCGGAACTTTAACCAGTCTAAATCGATTCGCTCACTCTCCGGATCAACTCATAAAGACTTTCAATTAAATGAGTTTGGTATTCATTATCAAATACGTTTAAACGAGCATTATGATTTTGGAATTTATACTGATATGAGCTCTATCAGAAAACAAATGAAAAACTATCTCGTTAAAAGCCAATCATTATTAAATCTCTATAGCTACACTGGAGCATTTTCTCTTTTTGCAATGAAATTAGGAGCAAAAAACGTCGTTTCAGTTGATCTGTCATCTAAATATTTAAATTGGCTTGAAGAAAATATTGCGATTAATACAGAACTAAATCCTACTTTTCATAAAAGTCTTTGCATGCCTTCTGAAAAAGCTTTAGAAAAATTAATTAACGAACAAGCTCAATTTGAATCTATTATTTGTGATCCCCCAAGCGCTTCTAGTGACGGATCGAGCACGACAAATGCACTCAAATCCTATGAAAAACTTTTACCACTAATGTTAAAATTACTTAGTCAAAATGGATCACTTTTTGTTTTTTTAAATACCCATACAATTAGTTGGAATAAATTTGAAGAGAAATTAAAATCGATCATTGCAACCACGGAATTTTCAAACAAAGTGATCATTGGAAAGCGTTTTAAATTAAGTGAAGACTGCCTACCTTTAAAAGGCTTTCATGAAGGAGATTACTTAAAAGGTTTTCTCATCGATTTTAAAAATAAAAACATTAAGGAAAACGTATGACTTATTCAAATTTATGGAGAAGGGCCGGTGCCGCAATAATAGACACACTTATTTTATCTGCAATCAGCACTTTATTTGTAAGAATGGTCGTTCTCTTTCCATTTGCATTTATTTTACATTTTTTTTATAAACCAATTTTTGAATCTTCTAAAGTCCGAGCTACGCCGGGAAAATACCTTGCAGAAATTTCTGTTTGTCGCAGCAATGGTGATCAATTAAGTTTGCGCGATGCTTATATTCGTTATTTTACATCATGGATATCTGGAATAACTTTAGGACTTGGCTATTTAGTTGCTTGTTTTAATTCTAAACATCTTACCCTACATGATATTTTTGCTGATACTGTTGTCATAGATCAAGTTTATCCAAACGATGGATTATTTAATGAATGGGTCAATCAAATGAAATTTTTATTTTCAAGAAAGCCAAAATTTTAATAACTCAAACGCCTTAAAATATTTTCAACACAATTAAATTGATAACACCACCCATTGGAATAAGAAGCCAAAGGGGAATTTTATTAATCAATGTTAAAATAAAAACTGAAACAACTAATAGAATTAGAAAAAAATTAAATGGTATATCTGATCCCATTTTTAAAACCGTGACAATGATCGGACCAACGACAGCTGCCACAGCTCCAAATACAAAATCATTAATCCATTTTTTTCCTCGAAGTTTATTTACCACGAGAGGAAACCAAGTCGACATATGAAAAAAAGCCGCAGCAAAAATTGCCACAGTCGCGACAATTGCTCCTGGCATTCCAGCTATTTTATGCCCGATATAAGTTGCAGTTATAACAACTGGTCCTGGGGTCATTTGACCAAAGGCCAGCGCATCTAAAAATTCACTTTGAGTTAACCATTTATATTTAACTACAACATCATGCTGAAGCATTGGAACAATAGCTAAACCTGTTCCAAAGACTAATGCCCCGGCTTTAAAACAGACGAGTGCCAAGTCTCGTATTGAGTTTGAGGCTAAAACTAACGGAGCGGCAAGACTAAATATTGTTAACTGAGACGCTGATTCTCGAAGAAATTTTTTAAACGCGATAATCATCAGTCCAAAACCTATAATAACAATAGGCTCTATTGAAGGATGTTTATAATTGATGGCCCCTGAGACTATGACTAATACCCAAAAGAAAAAATCTTTAATATTATTTTTTACTAGTCCTTTTAAACTTCCTAGTATAACTCCGAGAGCTGCGACTTGCATGCCTTGAAGAATAGAATGAGTAAAAGTAAGATCATTCATTGATTTAAAAAAAATTGAGAATAAAATCATAAGACAAAAAGCTGGAGTTACTAGACCAAAAGCGGCCAGAGCACCTCCAAAAAAGCCAGCGCGAATTCTTCCCATGAAAACGGCCGTTTGAAAAGCAACAGGCCCAGGCATCGCCTTAATTAAGGAAAAAGTTGCGTTGAAATCTTCTTCTTCCATCCATTTTCTTTTTTCTACTAATTCTTTTTGAATAGAACCTACTACGGCCAGTGGACCACCAAAGCCTAGAGTTCCAAGTCTCAAAAAATAAAATAAGACTTCTTTGTAATATTTTGTTTTATCTTGATCGAGAGTTTTATTCATTATTGCCTTAGGTATGTCTAAAAAAAAGCCCCTCTTTCGGAGGGGCTTTTTTTAAAATAATTTTTTATGATTTAACAATTCGTGTCCGCCACGCGCGGATATCAGGTGCAAGGTAATCATACTTCATTGAAGCAAGAGTATATGAAGCAAATTCATAATCTGTTGTGTGAGTTAAACATTCTGTTGGACAAACGGTAGTACAAAGTCCGCAATAACAGCAAAGAGCAGTATCAATTGTGTATTGTTTTAAATCAAGACGAATAGGTGTGCCATCTTTAGTTTTCATTTTAGGAGCATCAGTAGGTCTTTTTATTGCTGCAATATAAATACAATCAACTGGACAAGAGACTGCGCACTGAAGACAAGCAATACAGTTTTCAGCGTCATTATAAAGTCTTGAGCGTGAATTAGCAGGAAGCTCTTCTCTAACTTCTGGGTATTCAATCGTAACAACGTCTCTACCCCAAACATATTTAAAGGTAATTCCCATACCGATCATTGTCGTTTTAACCGCTTCATAAACATTTCTAAACCATTGTGAAATAGTTAGATCTGCTTCAATATTTTTTTTAAGGTGAATCGTGTCCATAATATTCCTAATCGTTTTGTGTTAGCTAAATTAAAAAATTCTTACTATCTATCGACTTCGCCAAGAACAATATCAATACTTCCAATGGATGCAACTAAGTCCGCGATCATAAGCCCTGGAGCTATGGCCGGTAACATAGAAACGTGAGTAAAACATGAAGATTTTACTTTTAATCTATAAGGAGTTTTTCCACCATCTGAAATAAGGTGGTATCCAAGCTCTCCACGAGGGCACTCAGTACGCATATAAATTTCGCCCGCCGGAACTTTGATTATCTTTGGAACTTTGCCCATGACAGGCCCTTCTTCTATACCATCTAGCGCTTGACGAACAATTTTTAGAGATTCAAACATCTCTAGAACGCGCACATGATAGCGATCCCAACAATCTCCAACGACACCTTTTTCTCCAGTACCAACTGGTACATCAAAATCAAATTTATCGTAGATACCGTAAGTGCGGTTTTTTCTTAAATCCCATTTTACACCAGACCCACGAAGTACTGGTCCAGTTGCTCCATAGTCATAGGCCATTTGCTCACTAATCACACCAACGTTAGCAGTACGACCAATAAAAATTTTATTTTCACCAACTAGTGAATGGTATTTTTTTAACTCGCCTTCAAATCGGTCACAGAATTTTTTAATTCTATTTAATTGATCATCGGTAATGTCATTCCACACTCCTCCGATCCAAATATAATTATAAAGCATGCGAGCACCAGAGAGCTCTTCGAATAAACGAAGGATTTCTTCGCGGTCTTCAAAACAATAAAGAAAAACGGTAAAAGCACCAAGGTCAATGCCGTAAGTTCCAAAGAAAACTAAATGTGAAGCTATTCGCTGAAGTTCTGCGACTAATACGCGTATGTATTCAGCGCGTTTTGGCACTTCAGTCCCAAGCATTTTTTCTATAGTTAAGGCATAGCCTAATTCCATACTCATTGCGCCCAGGTAGTCCATGCGGTCAACGAAAGGAATAATTCCTCTATAATCTAAATTTTCTGCATGCTTTTCAAAGCATCGGTGAAGATATCCAAGATGAGGAATGGCATCGACCACGATTTCAGAATCTGTTTTAATTTCAACTCGCAAAACTCCGTGAGTAGCAGGGTGTTGAGGGCCCATGTTGAGAGTTAGTAAATCAGATTTTAAAACTTCTTGGTCACCTAAAATAATTTTATCTTCTTGTTCATTTGAATGCGCTGACATTTACTCACCATCCTTTGCTTCAGAATCGGCACCTGCCGAATGGTCTTTCCAACTTGCAGAGACGCGTTTGGGGTCACCTAATTCTTCCTTCAGGCGTTTTCCAAACATTTGGTCATAAGTATTATTTTTAGCAGGAGGATCAACTACCATGTCTAAATATTTTTCTTGGACAACATAATCTTTTCTAAGTGGATGCCCAATCCAGTCATCAGGAGTGAGAATTCTTCTAAAATCCGGGTGACATAAAAATTCAACACCAATCATGTCGTAAGTTTCGCGCTCTTGAAAATTAGCGGCACTCCACAATGAAACGACAGAATTAATTTTTGGTAAATTGTCTTTATCTCCTCGAGGAAGATTCGCTTTTAAAATAAGTTCTAAATTTTTTGAGTAACTAGCTAAAACATAGCTAAGTTCAATTCTATCGGGATAATCTGTCCCAGTAATGACTTGTAAAACATTAAAAGAAAACTCTAATGAGGTTTTAAGTGCCACACACACTTCATAAATTTTAGACGAATCAACAGTGATTGAGTGGTCCCCAACTACTGCGACTGGAGCGTTGACAACAGCATTAGCGCCATCAACTCTTTTATTTAAAAATTCTGCAATTTGATTATGCATTTTTCACCCACTTATCGCGAAGTAATCGCTCGTTCGCTATTTTCTTTTGAAGAGTCATGATCCCTTCGATTAAAGCTTCTGGTCTTGGAGGACAACCTGGAACGTAAACATCTACAGGTACAACCTCATCAACACCTTTTAAAACGTGGTATCCGTGTTGCCAATAAGGGCCGCCTTTATTTGCACAAGATCCCATCGATATAACATAACGAGGTTCAGGCATTTGTTCGTAAAGTGTTTTAATTCTCGTCGCCATTTTAAAAGTAACAGTTCCGGCGACAATCATTAAATCCGCACGTCTTGGTGTGGCCATAAAAGCCCCGCAACCAAATCGCTCAAGATCATACTTTGATGCTCCAGTTGCCATCATTTCAATCGCACAGCAGGCCAGACCAAAAGTCATTGGCCACAAAGAATTCTTTCGACCCCAATTTAAAAAATCATCAACTTTCATTAATACGACGCTGTCTTGCATCTCGTGCTCCTAATTTTGTACGCACAAAAACTTAAAATACTGTAATTTCTTTTCTACACTAAATTTACCGATGACGCCCTTTCTCGTCAATGATTAGAGCATGCATTTTATAGACTTAATGCTTTTAATTTTGGGTGAATTTATCACAGCGGATTTTGAAATCTTCGAACATATTTTTGTAGGCGTCTTGTTCATCAGTACCTTGAGAATCCAATTTTTCTTTGGAAGCAGGGGCCCTCAAAAGCTTATTTTGCATTAGGCTGAGGCGATTTTGGTCATTTTTACAGACACGGTCCATAATATTTGTGTACTCCTTGATTGCTGCAACGGGGTATGGAAGACCCCAAGCAGAGGAGATAAAGATCGCTTCATTATCTGAAGCAAATGGCAGATCTTTTTCATTTAATGAGAACTTTTCAATTTCTTTTTTAAACTCACCGTAGTGATTGCCAATTTTATAGAATTCTTGGATGCCTAAATCTTTGGAAATTATCCCTAATTTTTTATCAAAAACTTTTTGGCAATTCGACCTTTCCGCTCCACTATTAGGCAATATTTCAAATAATACTTTACACTCGACCATATACGCATCAACTTCTCCTCCTCTTCCCTCAAGTGTTCCTTTGATAAAATCTTTTAAAGCAAAATGATGATCATAAGGATTAAAAGCTTCTCGATAGGTGTAATGAGTCAACTCATGAGCAAAATCTAGGACTGCATCAAGAGTGCGTAGATGGCGATTTAAGTAAACTTTGGATTTTGTTTCATACATAACAAGACCCGGGTTAGAAGCGGCAAACCTTCTTATTAAAGTCGTATCCGTTAAAGAACCATCTCCAGTTGTCACAACATCATAGAGAGTGAATCCTTTTTGGGCCGCTTTTTCGGTCGCTTTTTCTAAAACTTTTTTTCCGCTCGGCACTTTTTTAAGCACTTCTATCAATCGTTTAAAATTTTCTTCTTCTGATTTATTTTTTTTATACCAAGATTCGTTTAGATTAAGTTCGTCATCAACATCGATAACCTTATGTTCTGCTTTGGCCCATTTAGTTGAAATACAGAAAATAAAAATGAAAAGAAGAGAAAATTTCATTCTTACTTATCGATAAGATTTAAGAATTTCTTAGGTAAAGATGTTGAATATCGAATCTTTTCTTGCTTTTTTTAATCGATACAATTCCCGAGTGTTTTCATTAGATGAGTAAAACTAACCACTAACTTTGTCAAACATATGCCTTTTAAGAATCAAAAAAGTTCCATTTAAACATAAGATTTAAGGGTAAAAAAAAAGGAGTCGCTATGAAAAAAATTCTCAGTTTACTACTTTTAATACCACTTCAATCTTTCGCTTTTGAGACAACTCCCAATGACCTGATAATAAAAATGAAATATGGAAAAACTATTCCATTAATAAAGGAAATTAAAAGTACACAAAATCTTTTTGAAAATATTTATGTCATTAGAACAAATGAATTAGCAAAAGTTGAAACTGCACTTCGAAAAAATCGAGATGTTCTAACGATTGAAAGAAATCACCGCTCAGAAAAAAGAATTCTTCCCTCTCCTATCCCATTTGCAAGAATCAATAACGAACCTAATATTAATATTAAAACTGTGTTCAACGACCCATTTTTAAATAAAGTATGGGCCTTTGATGATGCTAGTAATAATGGAATTTCAATTAATAGTGCTTATCTAAATTATGGAAATGAACCAACAAGTCCAGTTATCGTCGCAGTTGTAGATACAGGAATAGATTATCGCCATGAAGATTTAAAAGATGTCGTATGGGTGAATCAAAAAGAAATCCCAGGAAATGGAATTGATGACGATGGCAATGGTTATATTGACGATATTAACGGTATTAATACGCTTATAAGAGATTCTGCTGGCAAAGCTACCAGTGAAAACTTTGATACTCACTCCCACGGCACTCATGTGGCCGGAACAATAGGGGCCAAACAAAATAATGGACTAGGCATCGCGGGCATTGCCTCTAATGTAAAAATTATGGCCATAAGAACTGTACCCAATGATGGAGATGAAACAGATATTGATGTGGCCGAAGCTTTTATTTATGCTGCTCGTAATGGTGCAAGAATTATTAATTGTTCTTTTGGAAAAAATTCAAATGAAGGTCGACAATTAATTCCAGATACCTTGAAATATATTGGTGATAAATATGGAGTCTTAGTCATTGCGGCATCTGGGAACGATTCAACTGATATTGATAAATTTCCGACATATCCTGCCAGCTTTACCAATGAAAATTTACTCATTGTCGCTTCAACAACAATTGGAGGAAAATTAAGTTATTTTTCAAACTATGGGAAAGTAAATGTTGATGTCGCGGCCCCTGGGTCAAATGTTTATTCAACTGTACCTGGAAATAAGTATGAATATATGTCAGGGACTTCTATGGCAAGTCCAACGACAACAGGAGTGGCCGCTGAAATTTTATCTCATCATCCTGACTTAACTGCAGCAGAATTAAAAAACCTACTCATTAGAAGTGTTACTCCTATTGATAGTTTTAAGAAAAAAATGGTTTCTGGTGGACGAATTGATTTAGAAAAAGGATTAGATTTGGCGAAATTTAAATATAATCGATAAGTAAGTTAATCATTTGCAGGTTGAGAGTTAACTTCAAGAACATCTCCTTCATCGTCGTTATCAAACTTAATGTCAAAAAACTCTTGTGAGTTTGAATCAGCATTTTCTTGAATTTTATCGGTCGATTGATTTTTAGCTACGATGCCTACAACTGATGAGTTTTTAACCAAAATTTTTCTTTGGCGTTTTAATATATAGGCCGAAGGTTTATTGATTTTAAATTTAATAGGGTTTGGTAAAACTGCAGCAATTAGGGCGGCATGAGTTGGTGTTATAAGTTGAGCCTTTGAATGAAAATATTTTTGTGATGCTGCTTCAACTCCATACACACCTGGCCCCAATTCAATAACATTTAGATAGACTTCAAGGATACGCTCTTTACTCCAAACTAACTCAATGAGGACTGTAAAATAGACTTCCATTCCTTTTCTAAGCCAACTTCTAGATGGCCATAAAAAAACATTTTTTGCAGTTTGCTGGCTTATAGTACTGGCACCTTTTTGCTTTTTATGAGTTTTATTATATTTCATCGCTTTTTCAATTGCTTCAAAATCAAAACCATAATGTGAGTAAAATTTTGCATCTTCTGCTTTGATGACCGCTTTTTGCATTGGCTTTGAAATTTGCTCGATAGAAACCCATTTTTTTTCAAAGTTAAAATCTCCATTACTTAATAGTGAAGAAGTACTTTTCCAGGCCATTAGAGGAGTGTAAGGAACAGGGACAAATCGATAAAAAATAACGCTACTAAAACTAATAAAGAAAAAGACTAAAACAAATTTAATTAAATATTTAAGTACAGATTGAAATCGTTTATTTTTTTTAATCAAAATCATAGAAAAAATTATGGATGTCATGCTTTTAGAAGACAAGTCTAGAATAGTCAATTTAAACAAAAATCTGCCATTATTTCTGTTTTTAAAATCAATATTATTTTAATTATCTATTTTTCAACAATCAGTAATCAGAGCAATCTTTATTTAGGTGTGACTAAATAAGGAGATAATAATGATTACAATTCACCACGGAGAAAGTGTCTCAACTTGGATGGGCTCTGTACCGCCACCAACTTTTAACACACTCAATGAAAACTATGAAACAGAAGTTTGCATTATTGGTGGTGGAATTATGGGATTGACTATTGCCTATCAAATATTACAAACAGGTCGAAAGGTTTGTGTCTTAGAAGGTTTTGAAATTGGATGTGGTCAAACAGGAAGATCGACAGCTCAATTCACAACCGCACTTGATACTCCTTATCATAAGCTTGAAAAATATCATGGTCGAAAAGGAGCTAAACTTGCGGCAGAAAGTCACAGCTCTGCCATCGAACATATTTTAGAAATTATTCGTAAAGAAAAAATTGAATGTGATTTAGAAAAAATAAATGGATATCTATTTTGCAGTCCAGAAAAATCTCACAATATTGATGTCGATGAATATGAAAAAAATATTAATTTTTTGAATTTAGAATTGGCCGCACTAGAAAGATCCGGGATTCAAAATATCCATATCACTCAAAAAATTAAAATTGGTCATCTTGATGCTGGACCTGCACTTTGTTTTCCCGATCAATACCAATTAAATCCTCTAAAATTATTAAATGGACTGGCCTCTGCAATAGTGAAAAAAGGTGGGGTTATTTTTACTAATTCCCATGTAGTTGAAGTCTACGGCGGTGAAAATGCAACAGTGCGATTGCAAAACGGACGAGTTGTTAAATGTGAATCAATTGTTGTTGCGACTAACAGTCCAATTAATGACCTCGTTGCCCTACATACAAAACTGGCATCTTATCGAACTTATGTCATAGGCCTTGGAATTCCAAAAGATTCAATCATAAAAGGATTGTATTGGGATAACGAAGATCCATATCACTATCTTCGATTAGAAAAAACATCAGACAGTACAAAAGAAATTCTAATGATAGGCGGGGAAGATCACAAAACTGGTCAAAATGACAATCCGGAACAGTGTTATACTAGATTAGAGAATTGGGCCCGCATTAGATTTCCAGACGCTTCAAGAGTTTTCTATAAATGGTCTGGACATGTTATGGAGCCAGTAGATGGACTTGCCTATATTGGAAGAAATCCAATGGACAGCAATAATGTTTATGTCGTTACAGGTCACTCTGGTAATGGTATGACCTACTCAATGATCGCGGGACTAATCATCACTGATTTAATTGCTGGACGAAAAAATCCGTGGGAAAATTTATACAGTCCATCTCGCATAACACTTTCCACAGCTGCAAATTATATAAAAGAAAATGCCAACACACTTGCCCAATATAAAGATTGGTTTACTGAAAAAAATATAATCAATCTAGATGATATCCAAGAAGAAGAAGGAGCCGTCATTAGAGATGGAATGCATTTTATAGCAGCTTATAAAGATCAATTTGGAAATCTCGAATTAAATTCTGCCGTTTGCCCTCATCTAGGAGGAATAGTTCATTGGAATAAAGCCGAAAAATCTTGGGATTGTCCATGTCATGGCTCTAGGTTTGATTGCCATGGAAAAGTGATAGATGGACCTTCGGTAAATGATTTAACAATGATTTCTTCTACACCTGCTCTCCATCCCCCAACTCCAATAAAAGCTTGGCCAAATCCAGACACTCACTTAGTTTAGGAGATTTTATGAATGAAGAAAAAAGTACACTACTTCTCAATCGCAGAATTGCCATATTAGCGACAGATGGCTTTGAAGAATCTGAATTATTTTATCCAAAAAAAGCACTGGAAGATGCTGGAGCAAAAGTAGATATCGTTTCTTTACACAAAGGACGAATCAAAGCCTGGAGTAATGGTAATTGGGGAAAAAGCATTCATGTAGATGTGACAGTCGACGAAACTGAAGGCGTTCAATATGACTCGCTATTTATTCCAGGTGGAGTCATGAATCCAGATCAATTAAGAAGTAACAGAAGAGCAATTGCATTTGTCCAAGAATTTTCAGAAGATGAAAAAATGATCGCCTCCATTTGTCACGGTCCACAAGTTTTAATTGAAGCTGGACTCACAAAAGGAAAACATTTAACTTCCTGGTCTTCTGTCAAAACCGATTTGATTAATTCGGGAGCAATTTGGGAAGACAATGAAGTAGTCGTTGATGAGCATTTAATAACCAGTCGATCTCCACTAGATCTGCCAGCATTTAATGAAAAAATGATTGATGAATTTTCGAGAAGTGCCAGAAGGATTTAATTTCTATTCTTCAAGAAAATCTAAATCCTTCCCATAAGTTTCTTTTAAGATAAAAAGTGAGCCAAAACCCATTATAAAAACAATGGCCCCTATTATTTGCACACTTTGAATGATTGTATAATGCCCTTTTAAATACACAAAAGTTGAGGCAATGATCATTCCTGAACCACGGACAAAATTTGGAACACTGGTAGCGACTGTAGAGCGGATATCAGTTCCAAATTGTTCAGCGGCCGTTGTGACTAAAACTGCCCAGTAACCTGCACATGTTCCTAAAATAAAACACAATAAATAAATAAATTTAGGACTCGCTCCAATCGATTGAGTGTATAAAATTGCTGTTAAAAGTGCGACTCCCAAAAAAACTGCGATTGCTTTTTTTCGACTTTGAAGCCATTGAGACAAGAGCCCACTTGCCAAATCTCCAAAAGCTAATCCAATTGAACCCCAAATCAGTGCATCTGCTGCAGTTACTGGACCTGATAATTTTAACTCGCTCGTCACTAGTGGGGCCAGAGTTAATAATATAGCGGTAATAAAATAAATGGGAATCCCAACGGCCACAGAGCTTAAATATCTTAAAGCTCTCGAGGGAGAAAAAAATAATTTTACATTTCCACGAACAACTTTTTTATGTTGAAGTGCTTTAAACATTTCTGAATCAAAACTTTTTAATCTCGCCGCCAATAAAACGAGCCCCAAAATTCCACCTATTAGATAAGCGTGATTCCAAGCAAAATATTTACCAATTAAAGCAGCACATAAACTTCCAATCATGCCTAAAGTGGCAACAAGTGTAGTGGCATATCCTCGGTCATCTTTATCAAGAGACTCGGCCACCATTGTTACTGCTGCTCCTAGCTCTCCGGCCAGACCAACACCGGCAAGGAAGCGCAAAATTTCATATTGACCAGTACTAGTCACAAAGGCATTTAGAATATTAGCAACAGAATACATAAGAATGGATGAATAGAGCACAACATGTCGACCTTTTTTGTCCCCTAGAATTCCCCAAAAAATACCACCGAGAAGCATTCCACTCATTTGAAAATTATAAAGTTTCACACCAGTTGAAATCATTCCATCTAAAGTTGACACTCCCATGGCCTTAACCGAGCCCAACATGACGACTCCAAAAAGCGTGATGTCAAACATATCGACAAAATAACCAAGAGAAGCAATAAGAACTGTAGGTGTTAAAATTCTTTTCAATTGTGATTGAGACATAATGTGCCTTTAGAAAAGTTGAATTTGATATTTATTTAGTGTGCTCGAGAATGCAATTTTTGTGTCACTGTGACAAGAAAAAATTGAACAAGGCCACCTGCAATAAGACCCCAAAATGCAGAATTTATTCCTAGTAGAGTCATTCCCGAAGCAGTTATTGCAAAAGTAATAAATGCTGCTTCCCTATTTTTAAAATCATTAAGGGCCCGGTCTAAACAAGCAGAAATTGTTCCAAACAAGGCCATGCCAGCAATGCCCATTATCATTTCTTTAGGAAAAGCCGCAAATAAAGAAGTTACAGTTCCAGCAAATAGTCCAATAATTAAATAGAAAATGCCAGATATGACCGCGGCCCAATAGCGCTTTTCTGGGTGTGGATGAGCATCTTCTCCCATTGCAATTGCTGCCGTTATTGCTGCAAGATTAATAGTAAACCCACCAAAAAAAGCAGTCACCAAATTCATGAGTCCGGAGCCCCAGATGAGAGGAGATATGGGAATATGAAAATTATTAGATTTCATAACGGTCACACCTGTTAAATTTTGTGAGGACATCGTTACAATAAATAAAGGAATTCCAATTCCTAAAATAGCTGCAAAAGAAAAAACAGGAGTCACAAAATAAAAATGTGCAAGAGAAAGTTTTATTTCTTCTAACCGTAATAAATGAGTCGACAAAGAAATAGCAAATCCAATAATTAAAACAATGAGCATTGTAGAGCGTGGAAAATATTTTCGACTAAAAACATAACTTATCAACATCAAACCAATCAATAATGTTTGAGATTTAAAAGCGACAAAGACATCTGTAGAAAAATGAAAGAGTACTCCTGCTAAAAGTGCAGAGGCCAATGCCTGTGGAATTTTATTTATTAATTTTTCAAATAGACCAGTGACTCCGAATAAAAAAATTAAAAATGCTGAAAATAAAAATGCTCCAATGGCTTCTGGTAGCAAAAAATCTTTTAGACCAGTAACTAAGATCGCCGCTCCTGGAGTTGACCACGCAAATAGAACGGGAGTTTTATAATAAAATGAATAAAAGATTGTCAGTATCCCCATCCCCAAACAAAGAGACCCCATCCAAGAGCTTGCTTCTATTGGGCTTAAACCGGCACTACTTGCAGCTTGAAAAACAATGACTGCTGAACTTGTCATTCCAACCAACGCTACAATTGCGCCTGCAACAACTGATGAAACTGACAAGTTGTCGCTATGTGATTTAATAAATAGTTTTATAGATTTAAACATTTTTTTACCTGTTCGAGAATTAGATTGAAATAAGTTATTTTTCTAATAATTATTATATATTTTTCAATGAATTCAATTTCATGGTTAAACCCCTGGAATGAACTCCCTAAACGATGGAAAAGAAAATGATAGCATCAAACAAACTTCTGGCAATATCCTTTCTCATTTCTCTCTGGATTTTTAGTTCAACCACAAAAGCTTCCGAGCAAGTTTTAGCAACAATTACTACAGATCTCAATTCATTAAGTTATCATTTTGTAGTTGATTCAGGTGAATATCAACAGGTTTTAGATGCTTTTTATATCGACAATTACAATGGCTCCGCCCAATTAAATAGAGATATACTTCCAATTGAAAATTTTATTAGTGAAGGATTTATTTTTCCCAAAAAAAATGGCCCAAATTTTGTTAAAATAAGTGGAGAAAATTTTGATACGGCCCTTGGTGGGACTATCTCTATTGATATTTTGACAAATGCCATTACTGGAAAAAGAAAAACTTATAATTTAAATCTCAGTCCGGGTCTTTCAGGATGGAAATTATTTTATTTAGGAAATGAAATTCATCAAATAAAAGTTCTGGGAAACAAGATTCCAATTATTGGATTAGTTGGAGCAAGGGAATTAGAAATAAACTAGATTTCTTTTTAGATATCTTTATCAACTGGTGGAATTCCAAAACAAACTTTTCCAAGTTCACCTTTTCTAAAATCAAGTAATATAAGTTTATAGACTCGCTCCAAATCAGGAAGCCCTTTTTGTCGCACACAACCTCGAAGAACTGCAATTTTTTCAACTATTTCTTCAACTGTAATATCCAATGTCGTTAACTTGTAGCGATCTTTAAGTTCCTTTGAATTTTTATTTTTAAAATATTCAATTAAAAAAAGTGCAGGGCGCTCAACACCAACGATATCATCTGGAATTGCATGAAGTGCTGAGAGCCAAAGACCGTGTTCTTCTTTTGCCAAAAGTGGTGGCATTACTCCAGGTGTATCAAGTAGATCTAAATCTTTATCAATTACAATCCATTGCTGTACCTGAGTCTGGCCTGGTCGATCGGCTGTTTTAGTCGCTCCTCTATTGGCCAGTTGATTAATAATCGTTGATTTACCTGTATTAGGAAGACCAATTATCATCATTTTTAATTTGGCTTTATAAACGTAAGTTTCTGGATTCGATGCTAGTCGTTTTTGATCGACAATTTGATGGGCCATTGTCATCACTTTCTTCATAGAAGCTTTGTCAAAACAATCGAGAAATAAATAAGGCTCACCTTGTGTTTTAAACCATTCTTCCCAAAGATGAATCATATGCGGGTCTGCTAGATTCACTTTGTTGATTAAAATCAATCGACTTTTTTGTCGTAGTGTCTCATCCATCGCCTTATTACCTGATGCAAGAGGAGCACGAGCATCTCTTATTTCAAGAACAATATCCACTAATTTAACTTTTTCTTTAATTTCGCGAATGGCGCGCGCCATGTGTCCTGGATACCAATTAATTCCAGACTTAACTGGATTATCAGGAGTAAGTTCAATATCTTCGACTAACGTCTTATTATGTGTTTTGTTTTTCATTTAATTTTAGTTGTACCACATAAAAGATGAAACACCTCGGTGAAATTTCATCCCTAATAGCTATCATAGCAAAAAAATCAGGATCACTTTGTGGGCCTTATGGCACTTGTTTCAACAATATTTTTTGACAACACCTAGACCCATTCCACCACTTAGCTCAATTCATCTTGGTATAGCGACTGCAATACTAAGAAATATGAAAATCAAGGATTGATTACTTAAAAATTACTTTTTTTAAAGGAGCTTCAGGATGAAGCAGAAAAAAAATCAAGTCCAGGCACCTCGCCTGGACCTTATGAAAAAATTGATAATCTCGGCAGTCATCTCTGTCTCAACCTTAGCAATCAGTTCAGATACATTTGCTTCCGGGTCAAGATTACCAATTGTAACCCAAACGACACCCAAGGACGGTACTGTCGTTAATACCCAAACACCCAACCAAACATCGGGAACAGTGAACGGGAGAAATGACACAGGAAGTGTCACTCCCATAACTGATAAATATTCATTTTTAGACCCAGGTCATGAAGTACCTTTTAGTTTATTGAAAAAAGCACTTGAATATTATGATGGGCATTTAACAAGTATTTCAAATAAAAGTGTCATCGGAATTATAGATTTCAAGCAACACAATTCAAAAGAAAGATTTTATATTGTCGATATGGAGACTGGAAATGTTGAGCGATACTTAGTTGCTCACGGAAAAAATTCAGATCCAGATTTTGATGGTTTCGCAACGGCATTTTCTAATGTTTCGGGATCAGATGCAAGTTCAATAGGATTTTATAAAACGGCAGAAACTTATGAGGGAAGCCATGGGTATTCATTAAGACTTGATGGACTCTCAAACACAAACTCGAATGCTAGAAGTAGGGCCATTGTTATACATCCAGCAGATTATGTTATACCTGGAAATAAAATTGGAAGAAGCTGGGGCTGTCCAGCAGTAGAGCCCCGTTATTCAGTCCAAATAATCGATAAAATTAAAGGTGGCGCACTTATATTTGCCAGTAATATCTATTAATAAGTTAAGGTTTAATAATAGTTGCTTGATCTAAATTTATAAAACCATTTTTGGCAAAAGCTCGACCAATTAATTTTGAATGACTCATCATCTCTACGGACTGTTGAGCAATAATGGTTCCAACCATTTCACTTTCAGAATCAAGAATTGCACCTCCGGCCACTTGCCAAAAAATGTTTTTTGCCATTGCACCACCTTTTAAAAAAAGCTTTGTACCTTTCTCAAGATGGAAATGACCTTTAATTTTGAAAATCCAAATATCATCTGAGTTTCCATTAATAGTAAAGCTGTTGTTAATTCCTAAATCTGTGTTCCAGGTATAGCATCCTGGTTTTAAAAATTTATTTTCATTAAAGTTTAGATTAATTCCAATTTTATCATCATCAGCTTTAAGACCAACTAATCCTTTATAGGCTAAAACCATATCAACTTTGGCATTACTCAAATAATTTGTTGGTATTGTATCATCATCACTGCCATAAATATCAGTCGCTCCGCCAACAACTTCGTTTGAATTAATACTTATTTGATCCCTGGTCCCCGGCTTCAAACCAATCTTGCCATTAATTGATGATTTAGAATTGGAGTTGATACTTGAATAAGCAAGGATAACAAAATCCTCGGCGTTCCCAAGATTAGGTTTTGGTAATCTTTTATTTTGAGGAATCTCTTCTTTATTTGGGACAGCGGGAGTTATATTTAGTTCAGCTTTTTTTCCACAATTAGTTATGAATAAAAAAGAAACTAGCATCGCAAGATTAATAATGGTTTTCACTTTTTTCATCAATTCAACTCCTCATTAAGTTTTTTTAATTAGTAAAAACAATCTTGCTCAAGAAATTTAAAAGTAAAAATATAAATTTTCTATAACAATTATTTTTAAAAAAATAATTGACCTTTTATCTTTGGTCATTGCAAAAAAAAGTCACACATAATTTTAATATCCTTTTTTCAAAAAATATTTCCATCTAGGATTTACAAGTGTCTTGCAAAAAGGAAAACTAGTATGAAAACTTATAGACAAATAACTCACTTACTTCTTCTAAACGTAATCTTAATTTTTTCAACGACTCAAGCAAAAGTCCGAGATGTAACGAGTACTCAAGATTTCCCAAGTACTGAATACAGGATTGGTCTCTACCAAGACTTAGTCGTAGATATAGATAAAATCACTCATCTTATTGTGGTCGGTTCAGCTGTCAAAGAAGACTCCGATCAATTTTTTCAATCCGGAATTTCTAGAGCTTATCGCTATAAAGAATTATATCCAAATCATCAAGTTGTCATTATCAGCAGCCCCGATGTTCTCAATACACCAGATGATCAAGTTTTTGAAAAATTTAATGTTGTAGTTATCAAAAAAGTTTTAGAAAAAATTCGAGCAAAAAACATGTTAAATGAAATGAATCAGTTTAATCAAATTGCTAGTTTTGATTTCTTTGGTCACTCATCTCCCTGGGCAATGAAAATCGGAGACACAACAGCTGCATTTTCTCCTTATGATAATCTAGCTGCTTTAAAAATATTGAGAACTAAATTATTACCTAATGCCTATGTAACACTCAATGCATGCAATACTGGTTTTACTATTGCTCCTGACTTAAGTGAAATATTAGGAATACCGGTTTCTGGCGCACTAACAAGTTCAATGTTTGAAAGAATAGAAGCTGATGGTTTTTGGTACAAAGAAGAAGATTCTAGTCGATCAAATTATGTGACAAAAAATAAATTTAGTTATACACAAACAATATTATGTGAATTGGGCGTATGTAATCGAATGAAACCCTCCCGGTTTAATTATTCGTCTGTTTGGGGTGAATTCAAAGAAGGTGGATTAAGTTTTAACAAATTTTTTTGCAAATTTAAGAATACTGAAGGGCAATGTCAAAAAGGAATGGCCAATTCACTTCTGGCGTTCCCATCTGTAAATCCAATAAATATAAATTCTTCAACAGATGAATTTAGTTCAGTTGCATTTGATTGGCTATGTTCGACATCTTTGGATAAATCTTATTATTCAAATTGCATAAATGGCGTTCAAGATGCAATCGCTAGATATGATCTGGTATTCCAATCACATCCCACCAATGAATTAATGTGCGACTTCAAATCATGTAATGCAAAAGTAATATGTATCACTGATTCAAATAAAGATCCAACATTAGGAACTTGTCATTTAAAAACACCCATAAATCCTGAGCCAACTAATATTGCAAGAGAATATTTAGCGTTCTTAAAAGGCTTCAATGATTTAAAATCAGATTCATTTAATTAAGAGGTGTTAAATCATCAATCCTTTTAATACCAACTAAATTAAGAGTTTTAATAATTACACCGGAATAATTACCGTCGTTTTTAATTTGTGCTTCAACATTTTCTGAAATGACTACCATATGTGATACATCAAAATATCTACCGCTGCCTTCGCTAGTGAAGCCTACAAAAAAAGTATAACTTCCACCTGAAGACATCCATCCATCACGTCCAAAAGATGTCAAAACCTCATTGGTAATAGTAATTGCTCCACAATCAACAATCGATTGATTAAAGCTAGAATATTTTTTTTTGCAATTTTCAATTTCAATCGCTGCAACAATCTTGTTCAATAATGATTTATTATCAGAAAGTAAATCCTGAACAAATTGAGCGTTTTCTTTACCGTCTACATACTGTGATGCTTGAACTGTATCTTGAAGATTAGTTTCAATCGTCACTTGAGCTTCAGAAGAATTAATTTTAATATAGCTTCGTTTTTCTGCAGCTTGTACACAAAATGTAATTAAGAGAATAAATCCAATAAGAAAATTTTTCATTTTTTTCACTCCTGGTCATTAAAAAGACTCAGGAGGATCATGATAGAGAATATTTAGAATGAATAATTCAATTTAAGAATAATTTTGAATAAATTAATTATCAAATAATATTAAGACCCAACATTTTTTGAGCAACTAATAATTTTTGATCAATCTCATGGTCTAGATCAATGATGTTTTGCTTTCGTAAATTTTCATGATCTATTGCCGCTAACTTTCTACCTTCAAGAATGCGATCTTGATCGTGAAAAACTCGAATTCTCTCTTCATTATGAATTCGAGTTTTCATAACTTTATCTCTTAAAGCACCTGCATGCTCATAGTATTCTCTGTTTAGTATTTTTTTATCACCAATATACATATCTACTATTATAACCCATTTACTAGCTAAAACGATAAGTCCTGAATATTAAGAATGAAATATGCTGACTGTCCAAAATCTAGACAGTCAGCAATAGCAAATAATCCTAGCATTAATACATTTGAGTGAAAAATGATACTATAAATTTTTTGACTGAAAAAGCTCATATAATTTTATTCGGTCATTTAAAGATGCCTTACAAAGAGTTTTACATGTATTTAGAGTTGCATTTAAAAGATCATCTCTAATAGAAACATTCGTATTTAATTTATCAGCAACATTCAACATAAATTGAGTTTCTAAATCATTACCTACAACAAGTCCGATATTCCAAAGTAGGCCAAAAACAAAATCACTATTGGCGAAATCACCACTTTCAAAAAGCAATTGGTATTGTTGCTTTTTTTGAACTTGTTTTCCGTTAAAAAGATTATACTCCTTAATATTAGTCGCTAATTTTTTACTATTAGAGATCTTGCCAGCAAAAAAATCTGCCAAACCTTCATTGACTGGAGTTGAATGAGTTAGCTCTAGTGATTTACTAAGTGCAACGTGAGAAAACTCATGATAAATAATTTCTGGAACAAGCGCAGAATCTAATCGATATATTTTTCTATTAAAAACGGCCGCAGCTTTATCAGATGTCTGATAAATTAATTCAATAAGAACACTATTTTCAACTAATCGAATAAGATTACTTTGAGAGTTAAGTGGGCCCTGAAGCAAAGAAGTGATAAAATTTTGAAGATTAACCATATGAGTTTGATTTCTAAAAAGACGAAGGGAGCCTTTTAAACTGCCTCCAAAATCAACTTGTCCTTTGAAATCTTTTAAATTGATAACCTTACTAGGTCTAAACCAAATTTCTTTTCCCCAAGGAGAAATTTCTTTTGGTTCATAACCGGCGCCTTCAGGCACCGTTAGTGCGTTGTTAAATTGTGGATTTAAATTATCATTGGCAAAATGTCCAACTTCATTAAAAACATTTTTAATATCTAGTCTTATTATAACTTGAGGAAGTTCTTCAACATATTGAGATTTTGCTGAATTAACAAAAAATGACCTTGCTTTACTTAAATGAAAGTAGGATGTTGCAGCTTTTAATTGAAGATCGTCATTATCATTAAAGCTAATTGCGATATTACTTTTTCCATTTACTATTTTAAAATACTTACCCTCATAAGAATGTTTACTAATTAAGTCAGTAAGAAGAACTTCTTTTTTGACTGCATTAAAATCAGAGTCGCGAACAATTGCGAATCTTTTAGCCTCCTCTGCAAAAATTGAATTTGAAAGCATGAATAAACAAATTAGTAAAAAACGAATTTTCATAAAGCATTCCTTATTGGTTTTTACATTAAATTAAAATCAGAGTCATGATTAATAGGCGCATCTGCAACTTGTTGATCAATGACCATAATGGCCATTACTGCTAAAAAACCAAATGGTGGTGGTAAAAAGATAGAAGCAATACCTCCAAATGTTTTAGACCAATAAATCGCTTTATCTTTCGGTGTAATTGAGGGGTTCCAAATTTCTTGTAATGATGCCATCGTGGCTATTTCATTCGATGAAATAAAACCTACCTCATAACTTGCTGCTATAATATCCATATAAGTAGCAGGTCTTCCAGCAAGCACATTGCTATTATTGATTTCTGCTAATTCTTTTCTCATTAGTTTAAGAATGAATCTAAACTTCTCCATTGGCGAAAGTGCAATAACTTCTGTTGCTTGGTCAACATAATTAACGTTTATTGTTACCTCAGTAGCATCTAATCGGTGTTTTAAACTTTTTACTAAATTACCTATCAAAAGGATTTGTGTGCTATTGTATTTTTCGTAAAGCGCTTGTCTCAATGACTTTTTCTCACGCAATTTTACATCTGTCATTAAATCTGCATATTCATGTTCTCTAGTTGGAAACATTCGGGAAATGTTACTAAGGCCAGTTGCATACTCACCTAACGAGAGAGGCCAGTTATAAACTTTATTGAATCGCAAAAGTTCAAATGAATTAAAATCAGTTGATGAAATAATTCCATTCTCTAATGCTAACTTATTTATGTGCTTTAGATTTTTAATAAATTTTGGTGATTTTTGATTAAGTTCTGCGACTAAACTTCGATATGTATCTTCAATACATAAGTTTTTATTTTTCAGAGCTTCACTTATATCTTGAAATATTTCCATGGCTCTATCTTCTTCATCAGCACTTAATCCATCCCTGACAATAGGAATTGGAATTAATTTATTTAGTTTTATAGTCTCTAATAAAATGCTTGCACTAATATCATCAAGAGAATTGTCTAATCTCAAACCGAGAATCGCCAACTGAAGATCTCGATCATGACTTAGGTCTAATTTTTCTTTAATTGCTTTCACTACTTTTGAAGCACAACGATTATAGTTGTTATCAGAAATAATACTTTTTAAGATATTTAACTTATTCGTTTGTTTATACTTCTGATTAACTTCTCCAACTAGGTCAGATGTTATTAGACGAGACCGTCCCTCACGGAAATTTACAAATGGATTACCAACTGTCTCACCAGAAGCATTAGTAAATGCAATTTGCAAAAATAACAAGACATGAAAAAAGACTAATTTAAATATTTTAAAATTTTTTGCTCTCATAATTCCTTACTTGTAAAAATGTTAATAGTTATTTCTTTGCTTGAAGAATATTTCGAATTTCTTTTAAAATTTGTCGTTTTCCAACTTTAGACAACAAGGTGTATTGTTCCAGACTGTATCCCGCCTCCCTCGGAATATTTTTTTCAGGAATACTTAAGAATTCAGGATGTTTCCATCTACGAAAACCAAATGGTGCTTCACTATATGAAAATCGTGGATATTTTTTATCAATTTGTAATTTACGAACTTTTCGAGGTGCATCTGAAGCATAATAAAGAAGTTCTTTGTTTTCATCAAAGCCCTTTATAATATAGGAGTGCCGATTCATTTTTCCAAACAAAGACCATTCTACGATATAAACAATACCTGAATCAATTTCACCAATCGCCACAGGAAATGTATCTTTAAAGATTGTTTCAGTACCAGCTTCATTATTTATAAAATCTATAAAAGCACGGACTCTTGCTTTTTCATTTTTGATTGAATCAAATATTGAGGTATTGCTTCCAAAATATTTTATTTTTGATGCTAACACCTCTGGCGCATTTATCATAAAAGGGAGTGAATGTTCATAGGCAAATTCTATTCGAATGTCATATAAGGCGTCTGCACAATCAGTTGAGACACCTTCTAATATACCATTCCCACTTGTAAAAATATTTGTCTTTAAATGATCTCTCACCCATTCACTGTAATCTCTTTCCCAATTAGCATTCCACTCTTCAGTTGAGTGCCAAACTTCGGCAAAAGAAATATTTTGATTGATAACAAAAATCAATAAGACAAATAGCAATCGATAATTCATCATTTCTCCTATGTTGTTAATGATTTTTTTCAATCATTAAAAAAGCAGATACCAGAAAAAAATGATTGCGCCTAAACATTTTTAAGAATAAATTTTTTTCCACGGATTTAAACAAATGGAGGTTTTATGTTCAAAAAGATTACAACGCTATTACTACTGACTGCATTTACCAACGTCTATGCTCTCACTCCCGTTCAGCAATCTAGAGCAATCGCAGAAGAGCTCAACAAAACTTTTGATTCTTTAAACTATAAATTAAATGTGGAATGGAACCAAAAAGACTCTCAGTTTTTTGATGCAACAATTTCCGATTTTGAGAGAGAAATCTCTTCTCTTCAAAAAGAAGGTGTGTCAAATAATGATTTAATTAAGTACACTACGGATAGAATTAAAGACAAAGAAATTAAAAAAGAAATTGATTCATTATCTAAAGCAGTTACTGAAAATCAAATGTCAGATGAAGAAGCAAGAGCATTTGTTGTTTCTAAATTAAGCAGCACTTATTCACATGGTGCTAGTTGGTCAGGAAGTAGAATGGGTGGGCATACTGCCGTTTTAGTAGGTCTAATTGTTTTGATTCTTATCTGCTGTAACAAAGACAAAACAAAAACTCCAGATCCTAAAAAAGATCCAAAACATCCTAAAGATGATTGCCGTGACCAAATGACAGACTGGAGCCAGTCTTATGATTTTCGTTCAAATTCAAATGAAGGTGGACCAACTTATGGCTGTTATCCATCAATAGGCTAATTTAATGGATCCCAGCAGATTAAAATCTGCTGGGGTTTAAAAATCTTTAACTTCATAGCGTTTATTGAAAAACTTTAGAATTAATTGATAACTTACATATGATACATAGGGCGCGACCATTACATCAACCGAATAATGGGCCTTCTGAAGTAAAACACTTCCGGCGACAAAAAAAGTAATTAAGCAAAAAACCCATTTTAATTTTTTGGGAACGGCAAAAAGTAGAAGAAACATTGTCGCCGTATGCCCAGAAAAAAACAAATCATTGACCAATGTCTTTCCAGTCCCAAAAAGTTCAACAAATGGGTCCTTTAAAAATATCATTCCATTAGGTGGAACTAAAGGTAATACAAACATCATTACAATTCTAGTCAGCACCATTAAGGCATATGCTTGCAATAAAACCATTAATCGAAAGGGTCTCCAAAGAAGACTTCCCAAAGCAAATAAAATGCCTCCGTAAATAAAAGTAAATATTGGTATTGTTAGATCTATTGCCTTAAAGCTATCTAAAATTGGATCATTGAATTGTATGCCCTTTCTCAATTCTACAAAAATAGTGAATTTTGAAAAAAGTAACATTGTTCCAACCAAAAATAGAATAGATCCCAATAGTTCATATTTGAATTTTTTATGATCTAAGGCCTCTGCCCAATTTGATTTAAAAGTTGCTTTCATCAATCCCTTCCCTTCTCATTTTAGTTTTTATTAGTTTCTCAGAATCGTTCTCTTATAGAAACACTTTGTTTTAAAAAGAGTACATTTTTTCGATAAAAGAGATGCAAAGTAATTAAAATGATTCGAAATTAACTCAAAAACATTATGGCGATTATATTGCTTTTTAACTATCCAAATGACGAATTCAATTAAGTTTTTGTCTATTAGGAGATTGCCTTATGTACGGATCACTTTATCAAACTGAACATGCTCTAACTATGATCAGACCATCAACTCAAGAATTAAGAAATCAGCGTTCAACTCATCAACCGCTTAAAGAAAAGTCTACGATTGGCATATTATTATTTCTTTTAGTCATTACATTTTCAATTTCTACTTATTCATTTGCAGGCTCTAGTCAGCCTCAATTAAAAGGCAAAAATGGTAATGCTAACGGAAGATAATATTTATTAATATACTTAGTTTTTACTTTAGGAGTTTCGCACCTCTAAAGTAAAAACTCTAACAAGGCACTTGGAATTTTTAGTAGTTGAAATAACGCTTTTTTCAATCCACCTACTTCTTTATACATATCAGTGCAGTCATCCGACTCAGCTTCACTATTTAAACCAAAACTATTACTCATTCTTAAATTAATATTTTTTTTCACATCATTAGTTAGTTCAGGACTGCCACTGCAAAACAATGCCATCTCTGTATTATATTGGCTTGAACGGTTGTCAACATTATATGTCCCAATCATAAATGAATTATTATTAAAAACTATTGTTTTAGAGTGAGTACCCCATGTCGAATCCTTCACTTGAGGACTAATGAGCTTAGATTCTCCTGAAAATTTTCCTTTGTAAGTATAGGCTTTGAAATTTTTAAATGGAGTAAAAATTTTAATTTTATCACTAAATACACTAGCGACATGAATTGCATCTGTAGAAGCTAAACTATTCGTAAAAATTTTTATTTTAGATTTTTTGTCTTTTAGAAATTGAAGAATTTTGTCACTAAGTGAGCTAGTTAAAAAATATGGGGAATCAAAATATACCTCATTATCATCAATTATCTTGTCGTCCATCCATTTATCGATTTCAGGTTGTAGTAATCTATATTTATCATTGTATTTTTTTCTATCAAGGGATTGAAAAAAACTTGCACCTTCTCTATCGGAGGCAAAAGTAACTTCAGGACAATTATATTTACTATTTAGTAAGAATGCATCTTTTCCATAACTTTCAACAAATTCTAAAACTTTGTCATCTTCGCTATTTTTATCTAAAAGATGTTTGGCAAAATTAAGCTTTCGTTTATATTCTTCTAGCCTTTGAGTATACTGACTATCTTCATTTCCATGGTTATATTTTTGAATTGGTTCTGATACTTCTTTCGGGGTTTCAACAAGCTTTGAATTCCAAAATTGATTAAAGCTCTCCTTGATTGTTTTCACCACTTCACCTTCAACAGTAATGTCTCTATCGAGAAAGTTAAAACTTTCTGATAAATCAAAATACTCATCCCCTATGTTTCGACCGCCAGATATCCCTTCCACTCCATCTCGAATCAGCATTTTTCGATGGTCTCTAAACTGCATTGAAGGAAGTGAAAAGAGAGTTGTTGGGTTATAGTATCTCAGCTCTATATTACTTTTCTTTAATTCTTGAGCAATGTACTCATCTAACTTGAAGACACCTATAAACTTATCAACAAGAATTCTAATTTTTACCCCTCGATTGGCAGCGGCCACTAATTCTTTTAAAATTATTCGTCCAGAAGTATCTGTATTAAAAATATAAGATTCAAGATCTATAGATTCTTTTGCATTTCGAATCATATCTACTCTGGCATATAGAGCAGCAACTCCTGAATTAATCACTCTCATTTCATGTTTTTCAGTTGATTTTTTATGGTATGGTGATTGCTCTTCGCTCTCCAAGCCTGAAACAACGGGAATACTCTGACCAAAAAGATTTGTGTTAGAAATGATGAAAAGAAATGTTAGAAAGAATTTGATTTTAATAAAAATATAAATCTCACTTGAATTATTCTATTTTCTATCTTTTAAAAAAATAAGTCTATTTAGAAGTAATTGCCTCAACAATATAAACAAACACTTAGTCTACATATCATTAAAAATTATACATCCATTTGAGAAAAAGAATTATTTTTAACTAAGATTTTATGATTACTAATCCAACGAGTAAATATTCTATTTACTAATTAGGCATAAGGAGATCAGGATGAAAACAACAGGAATTATAGCTTCACTATTTTTAAGTATCAGTCTGTTATCTGTAACTAGTTGTGGGAAAAATTCAGTTAGTTCACCCGCAAAAATTCCAGTCACTCCAGTAACTAATACAGACAAAATATCTATACCAGAAACAAAACTTGATTCAGTCGCAAATCATAGTGTAAAAACTATCAATCTCAGACAAGCATCTGAATTTGCCGTTTTTGCAAATACATCTATCAGCTCAATACCTAGTTCTTCAATTACAGGAAAATTGGGAATAAGACCTGGAACAAAAGCTCAAATTATGATTGATCCATCGGAAGTCGTAGGAGGAGGTCAAAATATCCTCGCAAGTGATGATGCTGATGTCGCTATCTCAAGTTTTGTATTTAAAGCAAAAACAGATGTTATCAATGCCTATAACGAGATGGAAAACAGAGTAGCTGATGCTGATAAATTAGAATTATGGAATGGTAATTTAGGTCATAAAGTTCTAGCTGCTGGCGTTTATCAATGGAAATCAAGAGTCACTATTCCAGAAGATTTGAAATTAGAAGGAAATGATACTGATGTTTGGGTATTTAAAGTTACAGGACAACTAAGAGTTGGAACAAACGTTCATGTAACTTTAAGTGGTGGTGCCTTAGCAAAAAATGTTTTTTGGCAAATTGGCGATGATGTATTAATTAAAGCAAAAAGTGAAATGGTAGGAACAATTATTTCTCAACAAACATTTGAAATGAAAGAATTAGCGTCATTGAATGGAAGGGCCATAACTAAAAATGACAAATTAATTCTAGATAAAAATATTATAACTATTCCATAAAAAATTTAAATTAGGGTCAATTCCACTATTTGAGGGTTGGCCCTATACAATCATAAGTCTATTATAATAGATTTAAACCATGGACCATAATGAACAAAACGAACTCATCAAACTCGCAACGACAGAAATGCCTTTTGGAAAATATAAAGGACGGCTTCTCATTGATTTGCCTGAGACTTATGTTGTATGGTTCTATTCTCAAGGCTTACCACCAGGACAAATAGGTCAATTATTAGGTTTGTTATATGAAATTCAATTAAATGGTCTTGAAGAATTAGTTAGGCCATTAAAAAATCGATAAATTTATTTCTTTCATTCAACTAAAACAATATTTCTTGTAAGCCATTTTTTAGGTCGAATTCGATCTTCTTTTTTTGAATAACCCAACTTGCCTCGCGTATAGGAAGAAAGTTCAGGATCAAGAGAGCATTTAATTTGAAAATTGATCATTTCTTTAAAAATATTTAACATATTGTCTTCAACTCCTAATGTTTCTTCTAAACCTCGACGATTACATTCCTTTATAAAAAAATGAATCGATTCAATAGTAGATAGACAAAAATCAGCAGGTTGTTCTTTAATTTCAAATATTGAAGTATGCTCGGTCGTAAAGGAAACTCGAGGTAATAAGCGTAAATTAAGTGATTGTCTCATCATTTTCTTAGCACATGGCCAAGTACCGTCAATTATAAATATAACAGTTCTCTTACCAGAATTTTTACGTTCAACAAATGAACTAAGATCATCTGTTGTTATATTAAGTGCTAATTTACCCGGATACAAAACCATACAATAATTTAGTTTGTCATTTATAATGCTATTTATTTCATTAGAAAGAGTAAAATCAACACCGGTATATATTTCAGAATTTAGTAAAGATAATTTTGTAATTTTGCCAGTACCCATTTTTTCTTTTTTTGCTTCCATAGGGTGTAAAAGAAAAACAAATAAAATATCAGTTTTAAATGGTATTATGAATTGGCATAAACAATTTTTTTTAATGCGGACACATTGATAGCAAAATTTTTCACGTGAATGAACAGCTGAATTCGCCAAACGTTCCGCTTTTAACTTTAAATAAGTAACTTTATCTATCGTTTTCAATTGTGGAAAACACCATCTAGAATAGATAAATCTTTTTTGAATTCACTTGTATTAACTTTTAAAAGTCCTAGGAAAGTATGAAAAACATTATCGTGAGAAACTGGTTCATGAATCTTCTTATTGAGAATATTTAAATTAGCGTTTTTATCTAAATGACCTCCAAACCATAAAACAGCTGCAACATTTTTTTGTTCATCAGGTGCCATAAAATATGGAAGGCTATGTAAATAAACTCCTTTTTCTCCTAAAGATTCACCATGATCACTGACATAAAACATTGATGTCCCAAAATGATTTGAATTTACTTTTAAAAGTTCAATAACTTTAGATAAAAAATAATCAGTGTACAAAGTTGCATTGTCATAAGCATTATTAATTTCTTCATTTGTACAATTTGAAAGTTCACTCGTTTGACAAATAGGTTTAAATTTTTCAAATGATTTTGGGTACCTTTTATAATAAGCAGGGCCATGATTCCCCATTTGATGAAGAACTATGAAAATATTTCCTTCCTTTTTACTATCAATATAGCTTTGTAGACCGACCAACATACCTACATCACGACATTCTGGATCACATATCGTATTTTTGATAGGAAGCTGAAAATCTTCATAGGGCACTCTGAGTGCGACGCCTTTAGAGTCAGAATTATTATCACGCCATAATATATTTACTTGTTTGGTATGCGTGAGTATATCGAGTAAGTTTTCAGTATTAGCAGCTTTTGAGTTATTAAAATTATTTCGTCCCATATTTGAAAATATGCATGGAACAGAAACAGCGGTAGAAGTTCCACAAGATGTCATATTAGAAAATGAATAAACTTTTTCTTTTTTTAATAATGGGTTTGTATCTTTAGCATAACCATTTAAAGAAAAATGGTCGCGTCTCGCTGTTTCCCCTAATACGAAAATAATAAGTTTTCTATCAGTGACATTTTGAATAATTCTGGCATCAGTTCCGATCTTCTCCATTTTGACATTTGGATTTTTAATAAAATGACCTGCATACTTACCAACAGAGTAGATAAAATAAGTTGGATTTGTATAATATCTTAAAGTTTTATGTTCTCTTAAAAATGAAGCGTAATTTTTCCCGAAAGGAAGAATAAAAAAAATCATTAAAACAATTGAAATTGAAAAACATTTTAATTTAGATAAAATTTCACTTTTAAAGCTTGTGGAAATAATTGTAGTTTTAAATAAAAGAAATGAAGGAACAATACTTAAAAAGAATAGATAAAGAAAAAGCTTAAAACTTATAAGATCCAGTGCTTCATGTGAACTAGTTTGAAAAACATTTAAAAACATATTATCATCTAAAACTGTTCCATAACTATCCATTACGTACGCCGCCAACGTAGATAATAAAATTAGAACATAAAGAATCGGTTTTAGTATTTTATTGAAACAAAATAAATTTAGCAGAATATTAATAAAATTTATTAATATTACAAAAAGCGATAAATTGAATAAAAATTTAGACGAAAATAATGGGTAAACTGCAAAAACTTTACAAAAAAATGTAAAATTAAATAACAATGCAAAAATCGTTGAAACGAAAGTCAACAGTTTTGCTTGAGAGATTTTTAAATTCATATAATATACTCATCCATAAAGGTTAATATATTATATAGAATTTAAATCAATATTTAAAGTAACATATGAGTCAAAAACCTAGACTCTAGAAACTAATGTTTGAGAAAAAAAGATTCTCCTTTTTTTTTCAACTCTTCATAACTAATATTTTCTTTTCGGGTATAAATAAACCATTGGTGACCAAATGGATCCACGATTTTACCACCTCTATCCCCACAAAATAGGTCTTCTACTTTGCTAATTTCTTGAGCACCGGCCAGAATCGCCTGCTTGAAAATGACGTCTGAATCTTCAAAGTATAATATGATACCAAAGGTCGTTCCACCTAAATGACGAGGACTATAACAATCCATTTCAGGAAACTCATCCGAAATCATTATTCGAGCTTTTCCAATTAATATTTCAGCATGAGCTATCCTTTTTTGCTCGTTATTAATTTCAATTAGAACTTCTGCGTTAAAAGCTTGCTTATAAAACTCCAATGCGGCAGATGCCATATTGACATATAAGTAAGGTGTTGCACCTGCATATAATTCTGGGATTGGATTGACTCTAGTTATATTCTTATTTGAATTAGGACTAGTACTTTGATTATTTTCTGAATTAACTTCATGCATTTTAACCCCCATATGTTATCAAACAAAAACATTTCAATGAAATGATTCCATTATTTTTTTCAAAAAAAGAAGAATTCGTCAATGAAAGTAAAAAGACGTTAAAGTTATGAGATGAATTAGAGATTAAAATTATTTACAAAAAACGAAATCAATTTCTTCTAAAGCCGTTTTTTGATTCAAAAAAATTTCCATATCCCAAACTCTTGGTTCAGACCAATCCGAATCAACCATTACTAAATAAGTTTTTTGATTAAATACAAATGAACCAGCAGCAACAATTGTATGTCCCCCACTATTTCGCTCGCCTATTTTACGAGGAATCCATAATCGATCATCTAACTCAGATTCAGGAGAATCTACTTTTTCCATTCGAAAGGGTGATTTTGCCATTTCAGGTCCAAAGTCAAAAGCAACAATAACTGGATACCCGCTATCTAATTGAGATAATATTTTGTTTTTAACTTTTTCATAATTATTAGTCTGCAATGACTGACACGTAAAACCATAATCGCTACCAAAGCCTTTTAAAATTCCTGCAATAGAATACCGGTGAGATGACATAAGATAATATCGATTTATTGAATCAACTAAGAGTTCAGTACGTCCTTCTTCTGTTGATAATTTTTCATTTAATCGACCATTACCTATAAATGAAGAAATTGAAATTTGATTTAAATAATTATTAATTGCATAACCTGTACAAGTCCCACCTACTTGTGGAACTGGGTCTAAAACTTTTTGTAGGTTTGGTAGTCGATTGGAAAATCGGTGTGAGTCTATATATTCAATTTTTAAATTTAACTTATTAAAATAAATATCAAATGTCGAGTGACCATCAGTACGAACTGCAGATCCTAAAAAAATTGATTCCCCTGAAAGACTTAAATCACTTGAAGATAAAATCACAGTTGAACCAATACCAATAGTTTCATTTACAATATTTTTTTTATTAAGTATTTTTGTTATAATCGTATCTGCACTTAAATTAGGAAGGTAAATAACAGAAATAGATAATAAAAAAAGAACAGTATATTTTCGTAAAAAAATCATCATTGTCTCCTTAAAAAAGAGACTATAACTTAAGCTTTTATAAACTAACAATTAAAAGTCGAAGCTAATTACCAATTCATCAAATTTTTGAATATGAGTCATAAAAAATCAGGGGGTTATTAGTCGATAAGAAATCTAATATAACATTGCTTGAAAGATAATCCGCATAAAAAGGAGGAAAAATGAAAAATTATCTATTGGCAATCACCTTACTTGTAAGTATTGCTCCAATACATTTCTTGGCACGGCCGGCCCAGCAAAAGATACAAATTGAAAAACTTAATAATCTACTAAACCATAATCACTAAATTTATTAAAAACTTTATTCATAATTTCTATTATATTAATAATCGTCTCTTGATCAATTGTCATTGCAGGTTGAATCCTAAATGAAGATGCATAGGCCATAGTAAGTAATCCATTTTGTAAAAACTCATCAAACAACCAATTGAGTGCTTTTTTTGAAAGTGGTTCTTTCGTTTGTTTGTTTTTAACTAATTCAATTCCAATCATTAATCCAAGTCCACGTACTTCGCCAATAAATGAGTATCTATCAACAAACGGTTTCAGTAATTCTAAAAAATATAAACCCATTTGTTTTGAATTCTCGACCAGATTTTCTTCAATAATAATTTGGGTTGAAGTAAGGGCGGCCATTGCGGCCATAGGATTACCTCCATAACTTGATGAAGACCCCGATGGATTTCCCCAGGGTTTAATTTTTACTAGTTCGTTTGAAGCGAGTAGTCCACTCACTGGATATCCACCACCAAATTGTTTACCAATAGTCATAATATCTGGTACTGTATGTGAATGCTGGACTCCCCAAAAATGACCAGTTCTTCCAAAACCTGTAATCATTTCATCTGCAATCAAAAGTGAATCAAATTCTTTTGCTAATTCTCTGACACTCGATAAAAAATCTTTTGGTGGGATAATATTGCCAGCTGTTCCCTGAATTGGTTCAATAATAAAAGCAGCGACACCACTCGTAATATTTGATTTGAGAAAATTTCGCCCTACTTCTAAACAGGCCAATCCACAAATTGGATAACTAGATCCAAGAGGACAACGAAAACAATTTGCGTATGGAATGACATGATTCCCTGGAGCAAAAGGCCCATAACTATTTTTAAATTCTGACCCCATTAGGGCAAGGCTACCTGCCGTTTTTCCGTGAAAACTTCCAGAAAAACTTACAAATTCCCATTTCTGAGTAGCATTTTTTGCCAAGCGAAGAGCAGATTCAACAGCTTCTGATCCACTTGAATAAAGTTGAACCCTATTTAGATTTCCTACTTTAATTTGATCTATTATATTAAAAAAATCAACACGTGCTTTTGAAGTAAAACTACCAATACTACATTTAGTTAATTGCTCTGACATCTCTTTTATAAATTTTGGATGTGAATGACCAATTCCATTGACTCCAATACCTCCAATAATATCTAAAAATTCATTTCCATCAATATCCCTAATAATATTTCCATTTGCACTTTCTATAGCGATACCCGACCTTGTAGCAAACCCCTGCAACCCGTCTGCAATTAAGCACTCTTCTTCTTGTCGAAGACGCTGACTTTTTTCACCTGGAATAACCGTAATAATTTTTGCATGCTGATTTTTTGGTTGCGAAATTTCCATTAAGGCATTCCTTTTTTTTATTCAATATGAGAAGGTAGATCTCGATTGCTTTTAGCATTTAACTTCGTCCATTGAATAGGATCTATCATGAAAAAAGTCGCAATTTTAGCAGCTGGATATGGAACTAGAATGCAATTGATTTCTCCTCACAAACCAATAACAAAAATCAATGGAATTTCTCTTCTGGAAATTGTCGTCAACAATTTCTTAGGACTAAATTTTAATGATATTTGCATAATTTTTAATGAAGATGAAAAAGAAATGGATAAAAGCTCATTAGAATGTTTAAACAAGCCAGAAGTTAGTCATTTTTATAAATCGACACTAAGCTCATTACATTCTCTGTTTGAAATAAGTCGAAATATTAGCTTTGAAAAACATGATCACCACATAATTGTCTCAATGGTTGACAGCTTAATAAGTAAAATGGATTTAGCCAATTTCGCAAAATTCTGCGATACACTACGCCCAGACCAATCAGCAATAGTTGTAACTTCATACATAGAGGATGAGATGCCACTTACCGTAAAGATAAATATGAGAAATGAAATTGAAGGATTTGATTATCCCATGGAAAGTGGAATATTCGTTACTTCTGGTGTTTATTGTTTCTCAACCAAAATATTTCCCATCGTTAGTCTAATGATTAATCGCCATGAAATTAAATTAAGAAATTTACTTAAAGAATTAATACATAACAATTTCACAATAAAATCTTTCTATGTGAATAAATCCCTTGATATTGATCGACCTGAAGATGTTTTAAGTGCAGAAAAATTTCTCAATGAAATCTCAATATGACTTCAACAAAATGGATCCTTTTTGATTTTGGAGGTTGCCTTGATTCTGACGGAGAACATTCAAGAGAATTGTTTTTAAAACACTTTCAAAACAACCTTAAATCAAACAAATTAGATGTTTTACAATTTCAAATTGCCTACACTAAAACAGATCTCCTAATTAACAAGTTATCACTGGTAAAAGAATCAAATTTGGCCGAAATGAATCTAATTATCTGTCAAATGATCGCAAGTGAATTAAACATATTACAAAGCAACACAATCGCTAATATTTCCAACTCAATCACATCAGAGCAATCTTACTTTCTTAAAAGAAATCAGAACATAATTAAACTTTTGAGTAATAATTACAAATTGGGAATTATTTCAAACTTCAGTGGAAATCTAGAAAAAATCTTAGTCGAATTTTCATTACTAAAATATTTCGACTTTGTCCTAGACTCATTTCATGTTGGTTTTTTAAAACCAAATCCACTAATTTTTAAACATGCCATTTCAAAATGTAAAACAGAAATAAGCAATATTATTTATCTTGGTGATAATTTAGAAAGAGATATAATCCCTGCACATTCAATAGGTTTAAGAACAATTCACCTCAATATTAAAAAAAGACAAAACAAAATAGCAAATTACACGGTGTCTTCTTTAACAGAGGTCCTCAACTTGGCCCAAATTGCATACCCTATCATCACCCAAGAAAATTCAACGAATCGATAAAGTAAAGAGACAGTTAAAAAGCCATTTGATGGCACATGAAGCAGATCATCCATAAATACTTGAATTCCCTTTTCTCGAGATCCAACCTGATAGGGTATAAAAAAAAAAGCCGCATCAATAAATGTTCGACCAATTTCTAAGACAGTGCTACTCAAAAAGGATAAAGGCTTATGAATTATCTTAAAGGCAGTATAGAAAGTAACTCCTTCAATAAAACGAGCTAAAGCATCAATCCCAATAGATAGAAAAAAATTAATAGGAGATTTTATTAAACACAATCGAAATCTTCTTCTTAAAATAATTAAATTCAACATTCCTACCCTTAACCATTTAAAGTAATATTTTCGTTTTATAAAATTAACTTTTTGATTCACTTTAAATATTCCAAAAGTGAGAAATATTAAAATTAGTAGGATAATTAAAATTAAAAACACTTTAATCTTTAGTACTAGAGGATAAAACAACAAAAGAATGAATGAGGCTAGAACAAAACAAACCAGTGTAGAAATCAAATGAACAACATTATAGTTAACAGTACTTGTAAATGCTAAAGTTGGAGATAAATATTTTTTTAACATTAAATATTTAAGTGGCTCACCTCCGATCTTCATAAATGGTGTTAAATTATTCCATGCAACGCTAATTACTGTTATTTTGAAAAATATTCTAATTTTTTCCAAATTGCTAACTGAGGTTTTTATTTTTGAATAATCGGTTATTAAAATCCAAGAGAATGAATAACACAAGAGTGTAGGGATAAAGGTTAGAACCAAAACTATTAAATAATACTTAGAAGCACTAAATTCTAAATAAATATTTTTAATTCCATAAGAATGCCCTATCCTATAGATAGATGCCAGGCCAAATAAACCAAGCAATAAATTAATTATAAATTTTCTTTTTTTAAATGCTTTCATTAAATTTCAATTTGAATTTTTCTAACAAGACGTCATCTAACTTTTTTTGGAAATGACTTATAATAAATATTAAAACATTGAATCCAAATAGATCAATGAAAATTAGATATAGATCAAATTTTTCCAAATAAACAAAAAGCATAAATAAGATTGTATGAGAATTTACTCCAATCAATCTCCAAAATGTGAGAATTTTAATATTACTTTTTTTATATTCTTTAAAAAAAATAGATTTTTCGACTGAATTACATTTTTTTAAGTAGTTTAAAATCATAGATCGATCTTCCTCGGTTCTAGTTGTTAAAAAACGTTGCTTTTTAATCCATCCTAACCGTAAAACATTAAAAAAAATTTCTTTTCTATTTCTTGATTGAAGAATGTTCATTTTACCTTCACTAACTGAGGGATTTACAAAAGCACTATTACTTATTTCACCATATCCAAAGCAGAGATATTCCCGATGATAAAAATCTAAAATGGCACATTGATATGAATGACAATAAAGAGCTGCGCAAACAAGAGGAAAAATGATAAGACCATAAATTTGATAAAAAGACATAGCACATGCAAAATAAATTGAAATTGTTACAAGTGAATCACAAGCACCATCTAAAACTATCCCTATATTTGTTGATTTTTTTGCTATTCTTGCTAATTGGCCATCAGCACTGTCAAATATACCTGAGACTATTAAAAATAGGCTTCCCAAAATAAATGAGGATTTCAGATAGGAGTTATAATAAAAATAACTCGAGGTTAAACCAAAAAAAAGTCCTGAAATTGATAATGTTGTTGGCGATAAACCTATTAAATTAGCAAATTTGGCAATTAAAAATCCAATTGGGCGATAAAAAGCCAAATCGATTTTTTCTTCAGTATCTTGGCTTTTAATACTTATTTTAAATTCATTATAAAGAGCTGCTAACAAAATGCTCCTCACTTTTTAGTTTTGATAAAGCATATTCGACTATTTTAATAGCAACCTCTTGTCTACATGTTCTAAAAGATGGCCAATCATTAAAATCTATAAAATGGATTCCACCTTCTGCTGTTATTACACAATCTCCACCATAAAAATCGAGTTCCAGAAGATTTGCAGCTTTATGTGCAAGAGTTTCAACTAGCTCTCGATTAAAATTAACTTTAGAATTACCAGGTTTATTTAAATAACGATTATTATTTGTTTTACCGATGTATCTTAATTGAAAATATTTATCTCTAACTCCATAAAATTTAAACAACTCTCCTTTTATACTTTTTTGAAGAATAACTTCCTCTACTCCTCTTGATTTAAAGTTTGATAAAACCTCTGATAGATACTCAATCGAATCAATGTGGATGACATCATTATCAGCAAGTGCATGAAAATCTCCTCTTTTGACCCAATATCCATAGGGGGAATTAAAAACCTTGAATAAATAAGGTTCAACTTTAAGCTGTATATAACTTGGATAGGAAAATATTGGATCTTGTAAAACAAGTGAAAGGTGTGATCGAAAACAATTCCTAATACTCTTAGATGAATTCAATACAACTGCTCCTCTTGCTTCTAACAAATCAAGATAAGCAAGTATATTTTCTTCTTGGGCCATAGAAAAAACTAAGTCGTAATTGAAACTTAAAAGTTTACTTGCAATATCTTCTGGATGAATTTTGGTAATAACTATATTGTCTCCCAAATAAAACATTAGTGTCTGGATCACTTCATCAAGTATTAATTGATCTTCAACAACGGCTCTATTTGAATATTTTATTTCTCGGTATATTGTTAATACCCTTAATGAGTTTTTCACTCTTCATCAACTCCATAATGACTTAATCCTAAATGATTTATTAGTTCTTCTTTTGCAAAAAACCTAAGTGTGTTTTCAAGTTTTAAAAGTTGAAGAGAAAGATCATTAACTGCTCTTATCCCAGGCTTAGTTAGAGGAGCTTTTAAATAAAAACCTAACCATTCTTGAATTCCACGCATTCCAGCTCTTTGAGATAAATCAATAAACAATGCTAAATCCAAAACGATAGGAGCTGCCAAAATTGAATCCTTACAAAGGAAGTCAACTTTAATTTGCATTTTTTCACCTAACCATCCAACAATGTCTATATTATCCCATCCTTCTTTGTTGTCTCCTCTTGGTGGATAATATTCAATTCGAACTTTGTGAAATAGTTTTCCATATAAATCTGGATACTCTTCTTTGGATAGAATATCTTCCAAAACGCTACTTTTAGAAATTTCTTTTGATTTAAAAGATTCTGGATCATCAAGAACGAGTCCGTCTCTATTACCTAAAATATTTGTACTAAACCATCCTTCTACTCCGAGAAGTCTATTTTTAAGACCGGGAGCTATAATCGTTTTCATTAAAGTTTGACCCGTTTTAAAATCAGATCCACCAATAGATACAGCCATTTCCATTGCAAGTTCTTGCAAAGCAGGTATCTCTACACAAATATTGGGAGATCCATTCACAAATGGAATCCTTTCTTTAATTGCAGCATAAGCATAAATTTGAGATGGAGAAATATCTGGATGGTTTTTCTTTAGACCTTCTTCAAAAGTTTTCAGGCTTAAATGAACTTCCTTAATTGGATTATAAGTTTCTGTCGAAGCACACCAAACGATTACCGCGCGGTCACAATGATTGGCCTTAATAAAATTTCTCATATCCTGAATGAGCATATCAGCAGCATCCATTTTGGTTTTAAATTTCTTTGTATTTTCACCAAAAATATTTTTAACATATAATTGATCAAAAACAGCACTCATCGGTTTAATAAGTTCCATTTCACTTTTCAATTCTTGAAGTAATTCTCGATCAACAACTTTTGCCTTTAATGCTGCTTCATAGGCGTTATCAAAAAAAATGTCCCAACTGCCAAAAACGATATTCTCTAGACTAGTTAAAGGCACTAATTCATTTACGAGACAGGAGCGATTCTCACTTCGTTTTCCCAATCGTATTTTACCCATTTGAGTGAGAGAGCCAATTGGTTTTGCAAGATTTTTCTTGCTTGCATAAACTCCGGCAATCAGAGTAGAAGTTACTGCGCCAAGTCCAGGAGTCAAGATTGCTAATTTACCTTTAGCTGGTAAGATCTCATCCATTTTTTTGTTCACTTCGTGCTCCTTTTTAAAATTTAAGTTAAAGGAAATTATTTTCAAATTTTACTTTTGAAGAATTATTATCGATAGATTCATAAGCTTTTAAAATTGATTGCACACAATAATAGGCATTAACTAATTCTGGGTTCTGAAAATTATTTTCGACAATAGTTTTTTTAAATTCATCAAACATTGAATTAAACCAAGTCTTATGGCCGGAATCCATCCACTCCGATGGAGCAATGCTAGTAATTGTTTTCCACTCTGCTTTGTGATTTATATTATTACTAACAGAAGGGATCATGAATGATGTTTGAATTTGATCATCTTCAACAGTTATTGCACCTTTTTCGCCTTGAATGGTATATATAACTTTCCGAACTCCAGCTGTCCAACTCAAGTATATATTGGCAATGCCATTTTCAAATTCATATACTGCTGAAAAATTATCTTCTGTATCGTACTTATCAGACTTATCAGACGAGAAATTTTGGGAACTTGCATTTACAGTTTTAGGGAAACTATTCAACCATTCAAAAGCTAAATATAAACTATGACTACCGTGATCCATAGCAATGCCTCCACCACTCAGATCCTTAATTCTACGCCAATTTGGAATCCACTCTTCTGTTCCAATTCCATGTGTATTTCTAAATGTCTGTATCGTAACAGCATGAACATTTCCAATTTTTTTACTTTTTAAAATTTCACGAACTGAACTTATCACAGGTGAAAACTTGTAATTGTGGCACGGGAATAGAACTTTTCTACTTTGAATTGCTAACTGAATTAAGTCTCTTGACTCATCAATTGATATCGTCAATGGTTTTTCACATAACACATTTAGACCAAATTCAATTGCCAACTTCGCTATTTTAAAATGATCTGCAGGGTGAGTAGAAATATCGACAAAATCTAAATTCATGTATTCATTTTTTATCAATTCTACATAGTCAGAATAAAAACGAATACCATTTGGAATTTGCATTTTTCGTTCAAAGCAAATATCACAGATTGCAATAATCTTTACATCACCTACTTGCTTCATCCTATCTTGATAGGCAGGCATATGACCTTTAGAGGAAATAAACCCAAACCCAATGATTGCCCCATTTAAAACACGTATATTTGACATATGAAAATTCCTTAAAAAAATAAGATCTTCTTTAACAAAGAATAGCTTTATAACAAAATAAAATATCCTGAAAAGTTTTTTATAGTTTTATTTTTAAACTATAGTTTTTAAATATAAATCAAACTTCAAAATGAATATTCACTATTTATTTCTTATCATTGTTTTAAAATGTGATAGTAGAATTCAAACCCAAAAGAGGTTAAATGAAACCCATAACATTTTCCTTATTATATTTTTATTTTCTTTCTTACTTCATCAAACCTGCTTTCTCGGAAGTACTTCAATCCATAGTTATTACGGGAAATAAAAAAACTTCCGAAAGCGCCATAATTAGAAGTGGTCAAATAAAAAAAGGAAGTAAATTAACAACAGAAGCACTTGAGACAATAAAAGAAAACTTAGGACGAATTAATCAAATCAAAATAAAAGACATTAGCTTTAAAAATGGAATCCTTTCTATTGTCATTGAAGAAAAATGGACATTGTTCCCAGTACCAATGATAACTAATTCTGGAAGTTATAAAAACAGAGGACTTATCATTTATGAAGATAATTTCTTGGGATCTCTCGGCACTCTTGCACAAGGAATTAGTTGGTCTAACTCAGTTTTTAATTACTTGCTTTATTTCCAAAACGAATCACTGATACAACCCAATGTTGGTTTAAAGTTTTTACTCATGAAAAAAAGTGATTATGTTGAATTTAAAAGATTTGATAAAAGAGTTTCATTATTTGAAATCCAGAACTTCTCAGTCCTATTTACTCCAAACTACCTTTACAAAAATAATGTATTTAAAGCAGGTCCAATTTTTATAGATAAATCAATCTATAAAGATAAAATTAAATTAAATACAGATCATGCCACAGGATTATTTTTTAGACATCATCTTAACTATTTTCAAGTTATGGATGTAATGTATGAAGGATATGTGACGACATTTGATTTTTATGCACTTAAAAAGAAAAACTCACAAAATGTTTTTCAAAACGAAGCAAATATTAATTGGTCTTACCCATTTTATAAAAGCTTTATCAACTTAGGTATTCACGGTTATAATTCGAATGACTCTACTCAGTTTTATGCTAAAAATATTGGCGGTGAAGAAGGATACCGCGGCTATGACAAGGTCTCATTTCCTATTTCTCAGAACATTGGTTATTTCTTTCAATATCAGCAACATCTAGTTAAAAATTTCTTTTTTTCACCATTTTACGAATACAATAGAAGCAAACTTATTTTAAGTACATTAAATGGAAAACGAATAAATGAAAATACCATTGGAGCTGGTATTCGGTATTATTTTAAAAAAATATCAATTCCTGCAGTCATGTTTGATTATGGTAGAAATATCGAAGATAAATCAAATCATTTCCATTTGAATATTGGTGTCAGTATTTAAAAAGGTTCACACTCGGTCGCATTTAAAATATCCCTCGCTCTCCAGCTAGGAAGATCTTCCTTCAGGTCATTTAATAAATAATTTAATTTATTTTCTGCAATTTGATAATTCACTTCATCATTAAACCCAATCGCCGTTTCTCGCCAGTGACTAGATTGCGCGAGCCTTCCTCTTAAAGCACTCGTCAGCAAATCAATCCAAGTTGGTGCTGTGAAAGTAAAATTAAGTGATAAAGCTGACGTTTTAGCACTCGTCATATGCCAAGATCCCCTTGGTACAAACAATAGAGAACCAGCTTTCATAACAATTTCTTTTTTGTTCTCTGGCATTGAATCTGGCATTTGGGCATTGATATAACTCTCTAATTCTGGATCACAAGGCAAGCCGATTGTATGCCTAGTCATTGGATTTCTGACGTGTTCGTTGTCAGAAATCCACCATGTTTTTTCGCCCGTTAATTGCAAGACTATATTAATATTTTGATCAAAATGAGCAGCTGTGCCCCCTCCGGCCGGAGTTGCATAAAGCATACATCGACTATTAGTTAGAGCAGATAATCCAAGATCAATTCTTAATTGTTTTAACCATTGATCTATTACAGGGGATAGCTTCTCTGCATGATTGAAATGAAGCCCCATTCCATTTTCAAAAACTTTTAGTGCATCTTGAGCATTAATATTTATAAAACTTGCTTCATCTCTAACATCAGGTAAATGAGCTTTTATAGGTAAAGACCAGTTATTCAACAGGGATTCAATCGATTCTAGCATTGGTAAATCTGTAATTTCGTTAATGCCTTCACTCAAATTATGGACGTAGAAAGGTTTATCATTTTCAAATGAATCAAAGAATTCAGATGTTTGATGAGGGGCCACTAAAGTTGATAATACTGTTTTCATATTATGATCAGTCTATTTCATCTCTTCCATTTTTGTCATTAATACCAAGTTAGTGTGAAAGAATTTCATACTATTAGTATTGTCATTCAGACATTTGAAGATTTAAAATTAAGTAAATAAATTTAACTTGGGGCAAATGTGGAACATAATTACGAATGGGGACTAGAAAAAAACTCGGCAAACTACACTCCTGTTTCACCTTTAGAATTTATAAGTAGGGCCGCGGAAACGTACCCAGATAAAATAGCGATTATTCACGGAAAAATAAACCGTACCTGGAAAGTAACATATGAGAGATCTTTAAGGCTTGCCTCTGCTCTCAAAAAAAGAGGCATCAAAAAAGGCGATACCGTCGCCGTGATGCTACCAAATATACCGGCCATGGTTGAAGTCCATTTTGCCGTTCCTTTTTGTGGAGCAGTCCTTAATGCTCTTAATATAAGATTAGATCCGGACAATATTTCTTTTATGCTCCAGCACGGTGAAGCCAAGATTGTAATAGTTGATAGAGAATTTTCTCATATAATAGTTCAGGCCATACTTCGTATGGAAAATCCACCAATCATTATTGATGTTGATGATGAGGAATATAATGGACCAGGTGATTTAATAGGAACAATTGAATATGAATCACTTTTAAATGAAGGTGATAAACATTATGTTGGTGAACTTCCAAAAGATGAATGGAATGCTATTTCACTAAATTATACTTCTGGAACAACCGGTAATCCTAAAGGCGTCGTCTATCATCATAGAGGAGCGTACCTAGCAGCTATTTCAAATATTTTAGAATGGGATATGCCTAAGCATCCTATCTTTCTTTGGACCCTACCAATGTTTCATTGTAATGGTTGGACATTTCCTTGGGTTATTGCTGCAAGAGCTGGGATTAATATTTGTCTTCGCAAAGTTGAAGCGAAAAATGTTTTTGATCTCATTCGCGAACACAAAGTATCACATTATTGTGGAGCACCCATTGTTCATAATCTTTTAATAAATTCTCCTGAAGAATTTAAAAAAGATATCAAACATAAAGTTGAAGCATTCGTTGCTGGAGCTGCTCCCCCCGCTGCCATGATTGAAGGAATGAGTAAACTTGGTTTTAATATTACTCATGTCTATGGACTCACTGAGGTTTATGGACCGGCCAGTGTTTGCGCTAAACAAGTTCAATGGGAACAGTTACCTATTGGTGAACAAGCTAAATTAAATGCTCGTCAAGGTATTCGTTATCACCTTCAAGCTGGAACAACAGTTCTTGATCCTGATACCATGAAACCAGTTCCAAATGATGGTGAGACCATTGGTGAAGTAATGTTTAGAGGAAACCTCACAATGAAGGGGTATTTAAAAAATCCAAAAGCAACAAAAGAAGCTTTTAAAGACGGTTGGTTTCATACGGGAGATCTTGCCGTTTTAAATGCAGATGGATATATCAAAATTAAAGACCGCAGTAAGGATATTATTATTTCTGGTGGGGAAAATATATCAAGTATAGAAGTTGAAGACGTACTTTACCAACATCCAGCGGTCATGCTTGCAGCAGTTGTCGCGAAGCCAGATGATAAATGGGGCGAAGTCGTTTGTGCATTTATAGAAATTAAACTTGGATCTATTGTAACTGATCAAGAGATCGTTAAACATTGTAAATTGCATTTGCCAAGCTTCAAGGTTCCAAAAGCAGTTGAGTTCTGTGAACTCCCAAAAACTTCGACAGGAAAAATACAAAAATTTGAACTTAGAAAACTAGTCGGGGCAACTAAGGCCATAGATGTATAATGGGCCGTCTAATATTTAGACGGTTTATATTCTTAGAGAAAATTTTACACTTATCTCATTAGCTATCCTTATTTGAGTTAAATTAGACAAGTCAAATAAACGCTTCTCTTGTGAGGTAAATATGTTGGAATTAGCTATGTTAACTTGTTTAGCAGTGATGGGTTTCTATTTTTTCAAATCAACTGATCTCCCTAAGGAACTTAAAGAAAGAAGTGCACAATTTCATTCTGAAACTGCGACAAAACCAAGTGTTTCAAAATTTCCTTCACCAATAATTATTCCGAACCAAATGGCGTTAACAGAATTAAATCTTCGTAAAAAAGCTGCTGAATTAAAAATTCACAATGCAGAACTTGATCAATTAACGTTAACAATTACGGCCTTGGAACAAGAGCTTAAGACTAATAAAGAACGAAATCTCGAAATTCAAACGTTAATTGATCAACATTTAATAAGTTTGCAAAAATTACATAATAAAATTCAATCACTTTCTTAAAAAAAAAGCCAGTCTAAGACTGGCTTTTTTTTGTCTTATTTTGATTCTTTAGGAAGCTTTGATTCATCTACAGTAATTTCAATTTCTACTCGACGATTTTGTTTACGACCGACTAAGCTAGTATTATCAGCAATAGGATTTGTAGGTCCCATTCCTAATGTTGCAATTACAGGTTCTGGTAATCCTGCGGCAACCAATTCAAGCTTAACTGCTTTTGCACGTTTGTCTGAAATAGTATCATTTATTTCTTTTGACCCAGTATTATCTGTATAACCTTTTACCGCCAAAACATTCTCTGGATATTTTTTCATAATAGCTGCCATTTTTTGTAAATTCTCGCGAGCTTCAGGTTTTAAATCTGATTTACCGGAATCAAAAAGGATATCACTCTTTAATTTAGTCACCAGACCTTGTTCAGTTCTTTTGGTTTCTGCAATTTTTTCTAATTCATGAGCTTGTTTATCCATTCTATGGCCTGCGTAACCGCCAATACTTCCACCTAAAGCAGCTCCAATTGCAGCTCCTTTACCTTTACCTAGTAGGGCCCCTACTCCAGCTCCTACGGCCGCTCCAATCCCCGCTCCTCTGTAAGTATTTTTATTTTCACTGCTTGCACAACCTGTAACTAAAACTAAAACAGCTAGTAAACTAATTAACATTTTTTTCATTCAAACTCCTTTTATGAATTAATACTTTCTTTTAGCACTTCTATATAAAATACATTTTAGTAACTTAAATAAGCCTATTAAATTTAAAATATAATTTGTAAAAAGCTAGCATTAAAAATGCCTTTAGGCTATGTTAATAGCAAAAACCATCGTGAAATAGGCCAATAATATGATAGAAAATAGATTAAAAGAGCTTGAAATGAAATTCTCTCACCAGGATTTTTTACTCGATCAACTGAACAAAATAGTTGCTAATCAAAATATTCTCTTAGAGAAAATTCAAAATCAAGTCATAGAACTCAAACTCTCACAATCTGAAAACAGTTCTCAAAATAGATCCCTCGAAGATGACGTACCCCCTCATTATTAAACTAAACTAAGCTTAAAATTTCGGCACCATCCTTGCTCTTAATAGACTCAGTAATGAAATCTTTATGAGTTAAGTAATAAAAAATGTCTATTTTTTAGACAATTAGTAACAAGGTGGACAATTATGAGAATTAAAACAGTTATTTTAGCTATGGTTTTATCCATAACATCGTCATCAATTTTGGCCGAGACCGCGCCTGAAACCGATATCTTTCCCTATCGCCAAACTTCATTTGATAAAAACGACATGCAAATTATTAACAATGGGATAGCAGGTTTATTTGCTCGTATTGATTTAATTAGACGAGCTAAAAAAACAATAGATGTAGAATATTTTATTTTTAATCCTGATACATCGGGACGAATTATAATTAAAGAACTTGTAAAAGCAACTGAACGAGGAGTTAAGGTAAGAATTCTAGTCGATAAATCTAAGGCCGTTTTTAAATTAGACGAATATTATGCGCAAGTTTTAAAAGAGCATAATATTGAAATTCGTTATTATAATTCTGCATTTTTCTTAAGAATCTCATCGGTTCAATTCAGGAATCATCGAAAACTTTTTGTCATTGACTCAGAGGAGGCCATTACAGGTGGAAGAAATATTGCTGATGAGTATTTTAATTTATCTAAAAAATTTAATTTCCTTGATAGAGATATTTGGATTCAAGGAGAACTTGTCAAAACAATGCAAGCTACTTTTAACCTCTATTGGAATTCAGATATTGTTCAAAAACCTAAAGCCGTAATTGTTCCTGTTAAAACATATCAAAATAATAAAATTAATGGAGTTGAAGATAATTCTTATGAATTAAGTTTAGAAAGTCATATGAAAAAATTATCTGAGGCTAAAAAAATAGTTGCAGAAAATGCTGAAGATAATAAAACACTAGATTATGTTTTAGACTTCGGGCAAAGGGAACTAAATAAAACCAATAAATACCGTTGCCCTGAAGCAGTATTTGCAACAGATAGAGAAGGAGCAAGTTTCATTGAACGTTTAGATATTAAAAATTATAATAAAAACTATCGATTATTAAGAAAAGAAATCTCTAAGTGGATGGGAAAAATTGATGATGAAATCACTCTTGATTCACCCTACTTTCTTAATGACTCTAACAGCTTAGAAATAGTAAATAATTTATTAGCAAAAAATACTAAAATTACAATTTTAACAAATAGTTTAAATTCAACAGATGCAATTTATGTATCTACTGTTTTCACAGATACTGTAAAAAAATATACACCGAATGAGAACTTTAATGCCTATACTTATAAAGGAACATTTTCAAACGAATCTGAACTTATGAATGATGAAATTAAAAATGCAAGTTGGGGGACACACTCGAAAACCATTGTCTACAACAACAACTCATTTATGGTCGGGACATTTAACATCGACAATCGTTCAAATTTTTATAATACAGAAATGGCCTTATTCTGCAGTGGAAGCCCAGAACTTACGAATGAAATACTAAGTAATATCAAAATAAGAATGAAAAACTCACACCACTTAAACAGTGCAGGAAGACCTGATGATGGATCTGATATTTTAGAAGGTGCCAGTTTAACAAAAAAGCTTCTTTATTTTATGCTTAAAATTCCAGCTTCTCTTGCACAATTTTTAATGTAGATAAGGGAGACAAATGAAAAATACATTTTTTGTTGTAATAATACTTTTAATATCTTCAAATCAATTGCTTGCTAGTGTTGAAACATGCTTTGGGCCAATTCAAAGTGAACTCAATAAATCGGCCCAACCTAATGAAGTAATTACACTCAAATCAATTGATAAAATTGAAAACCAAAAAAAGTTATTAGATGTTTACGCTTGGATTGAATATAAAAGTGAACCACAAATATGGCCTTATCACACTTATTGGACAGCTGAAGTAGAACAATCTGACCAGCAATGCTTAGTAAAAACGATTCGTTATATTGAAGGACATATGTAATTATTGTCTAAACATTGTTCTTTTCAATTATTATTTTTTTGTGAAATAATAATAAAAAGGAAGGTTTATGAAAAAATTAATTATCGCATCAGTATTTTTGCTTATTTCTTCAAATATTTTTGCAGAATCATTCTATGAATTTAATTATAAAGATACAAATGGAGCTCCCATTTCATTTGATATGTTCAAAGGTAAATTGGTAGTCCTTGTTAATATAGCGACAAAATGCGGATTTACTGGTCAACTAGATGACCTCGAAAAAGTTCAAATTAAATATAAGGATAAAAACTTAGTCGTCTTAGGAATTCCAAGTAATGATTTTCTTTCTCAAACACCAGAAGCAAATAAAGAAGTTGGTAATTTTTGTCGATTAAAATATGGCGTTACTTTTCCAATCCTTGAAAAGCAAGAAGTCATTGGCGAAAATAAATCAAAAATTTACAAATGGGTTCATGCTCAAAAAGGTTATGAAGGAAAAATTCTTTGGAATTTTGAAAAGTTTATCATTGATAGAAAAGGTCAAATTGTAGACAGATTTAGATCTACTACAAATCCAATGGATGGTGATTTTTTAAAAGCTATTGAGAAAAATTTATAAAAAAATTATGAAAAATAAGATTGAAAAAAGCTTTGAAGACTTTAGTAATGAGCAAATAGACAGAATTATTCGAATGTGCTGGGAAGACCGAACTCCCTTTGAAGCTATTTACGTTCAATTTAATCTAACTCCTAACGAAGCTGTTAAATTTATGAGAAAAGCTCTCGCACCTAAAGATTTTAAAAGATGGAGAATTAGAGCAAATAATCTTGGTCATCTTAAACATTTAAAAACTAGGCCAAATGAAGTTAATCGATTTAAATGTTCTCGGCAAAATATGGATGGTTCCACGAAGGGTTATAAATAATCTTTAAATAATTATTCATAAACTAAAGACCTTGGATTACTTTTGTATTGATAATAGTAACCTTCATATTCTTTCTTATTCCAATCTGAAAAATGAACTTTTTTACTAAATTCTTTGTAATTTATCTGACACTCTTTTTCAATATGATTTTCTTCACATGAAACTTTAACTAGAGCTAAAAATTTTTCATTAATTAAATAGGAATTTTCAATATATGAAACTGGGGTTGATAACAACGTAAATATATTTTTAGAGAACATTTTTAAATCATGATTATTAGAATACAATAAAGCCAATTCCAAATAGACAATTGGAGCTTTAGGATTCATATTTTCAAGCTTTTTAATTTTATCTGATATATCCAGAGATGGATTTAAATAAACAATATCAGATTTAAACTTAGCCAAAAAACGATGATTAGGATCCATCACTTCAAGTTCCTGAACATAAGATTCAGCTTCATTGAAACGTTTATTAATAATTAAAGCGCTAGCTATGTTAACAATACTCATTGGTGT
>CANCFT010000004.1 GCA_947377285.1 Bacteriovoracaceae bacterium | reverse complement strand
CTGCTGCAAACTCTCGAATTAGAGATACTGACTTTGCTGCTGAATCGGCTAAAAACACTAAGATGAACATCTTAACTTCTGCAGGAACTTCAGTGTTAGCGCAAGCGAACTCTCAAGGACAAGCGGCCTTGAAACTTTTAGGTTGATTTTTTCTTGGTTTTTTAAACAATATTCTATAGGGCCTTCCATTTGGAAGGCCTTTTTTTACAAACTCATTACAAATATAAGAGCAGATTTATCTAATTGTTTGATTTGATGAATAATCTTCATTTTGAGTAAATTGTAAATTTTTCACCAGTGTAGTCTCAAATTTCAATTTCTGCTAAACCCATTTCAGCTCAATTTTTAATGCAATTAAATTCAATGGGGAAAGACATGAGATCAGTCGTTATTACTTACTTAATACTTTTGGCCACAAACGCTTCGAGTGTATTTGCTGCAGATTTTCCAGTCGGCCCAAACCCAGTACTAACTCCAGGAAAGGTCTGTGACCAACCAACAACTTATAGATATCCTGAGCATATTGCCTACTGTTCTAGAGATGTAACATATGAAACAAAAGAAGCATTAATTCAAAAATATGACTCACAATTAGGGTTTCACATTCAAACTTTAGACCGCGCCGATTTTAAAATAGATCATTTTATCCCTTTGTGTGCCGGTGGATCTAATGATTCAACTAATCTTTGGCCTCAACATAAAAGTGTTTATGAAATTACTGATCCTGTTGAACCATTGATTTGTGATAAAATGGCCGCTGGAAGATTAAAACAATCTGATGCTATTAAATTAGTTATGAGGGCCAAATTAGACCTAAGACAAGTTAATGAAGTAATGAGAATTTTAAGTACGTTATAAGATTAGTTTAAAAGAGTTGTCCTAGGTGATAAACCTAAGACAACTTAGTTTATTAATATTTGTAGTTTTTTAAAAATTCTCTTAATGGAGCAGTTCCTTCTAAGATCATTTCAGTCGAACAACTAAATGCAAATCTTAATGATTGAATAGTTGTTGGACATTCTCCAAAACAATCTCCTGGTGCATTTCCAATTCCGGCCTGGGCCATATCTTCAGAAAGTTTGGCCACATCAATTCCATCTTTTACTTTACACCAAAGATAAAATGCTCCGTGAGGAATATAAGGAATCAAGATATCTTGTCCGGCCAAAGCTTCAAGAAACAAATTTCTTCTTTTTAGGTATTCTCTGTTCATTTCAGTATACCAACTTTCAGGGTTTGTTAGGGCCGTCACAGCTCCCCATTGAGTCACACTATTAATCCCATTGACTGTACAACGAAGTAATTTTCCTGCGCGGTCATTAAAGAGTTCATTTCTACAAGCAAAATAACCTAAACGAAGGCCACTCATTGCATAAGATTTAGAATAAGAATAAACTGAAATAACTTTATCATAATCAGGTATTAAAGAGCCGATTGAAGTGTGTTCACCACCATCAAATAAAACATGCTCATAAGCTTCATCACTCACTAGCCAAAAATTATGTTTAACTGCAAGGTCAGCTATTTTTTGTAATTCTGTTTTTGGGATAATGGCGCCTGTAGGGTTTTGTGGAGAATTAATGAAAATGACTTTTGTTTTTGGAGTTATTTTCGCCGCGATATCTTCAGCACGATAAACATAACTGTATTCTGGTTTAAGTTCTACGCCAATAGTTTTAGCTCCGGCCAGACGAGCATTTTCTACAGCTTCAGTCCACATTGGATCTGGAACAATGACTTCATCTCCACTTTCAACAATACATTGATATAATACATAGAGCGCATGCATAGCTCCATTAGTAACTGAGATATGTTTTGATTCGATATTGAGTTTATTTTGAGTTTTTAACTTTAAGGCCAGGGCCTCTCTTAATTCTGGTATTCCGTTATTAGGAATATAATGAGTTTTATCTTCTGCGAGGGCCTTCTTCATGGCTTCCTTAATTTCAGGATAAATAGCAAAACTTGGGTCTCCTGATTCGAATCGATAAATCTTTTTTCCATCTCTTTGAGCTTTGAGTAATTTTTCGCGAATTACGACGATTTTCCCTAAAGAAATTTGATCCAAACGATTCATAGGCCTCCCAAAATGTGTGTTTTTAGAGATAGTGCTTCCAGCAGCAATAGTGTAGCTCTTCGCTTTTTTATTTGCTAGGTTTTTCTAAAGAAGTTCTCAATTTTTTAAGTAAGTAGCCACGCAGATTAATGATGACTTCATATGGTTGTTCTGACCTAAATTGCATTAAATCCTTAATTAAGTAATAATATTTGAGTGAAATATAGTCTTTTATTATTAATTTTTTTATTCTCATTAACCTCTAAATCTAGTGATGAAACGATTGACTGTATCGATGGAAAAATTCGCTATATAGAAAATAAAAAACAAATAGTGATCAACGATCGTTATTGCTTTGATTCAATATTAAAAACTATAACATCTACTAAAAAATGCCCTAAAAACTGTCTAGTTGATAAACTCACTCCAATATTGGTTAAACATAGCGAGCTTTATTCTGAAGTTGACTCGCCGTTATTTAAAATTTGTCGATTGGCAGATGGTGTTCCTCAAGCAATTGAGTATTGGACAAAAACACATTGGATTTCAACTTCTAGATGCCTATATATTGATGGAACTTATCAGGATATTAATCGTCTAGTAACTTCTCGAGTAAAGTATGTGGACTAGATTGATAGTTTTCATTTTGATGTCAGTGAAAGTAAATGCTGAACCAATTTGTCAAAATTCAACATCAATTAGAGAAGTTGATCTCAGGCAAGAAATGGGCCCTGTTAGAAATCAAGGTGGATTAGGTTGGTGTTTTGGATTTACCGCCGCCGATTTATTGACTCATTACCGATTAAAGAAAAAAGATATTTCGAGTGTTGATCAAACAAACATGGTCTCGGCCGTTGGAGTTTCAAGCCTATATAACCGAGAATTTTTTAGTTATTATTCTCCAGACAAAGAACTTCTAAATAAGCAATACGCCAAAGAACTTGCTTCAAAGAAAAAGATTTCAGAAGTTATCAATAGTAAAAAAATAAAACTGGACCAAGTTACTTTAAAAATTGAACCAATTAAGCAGAGCTTGCAAACAAATTCTCATCCCAATGCCATTAAATCAAAACCGTATTTACCAAGTGATTTAATTCCTTGGGACAAATTCGAATCAGTTAAATCAGAGAAATTGAAAATTAAATTAACTGAAGAAGCCCAAAAAAAGATTGAAGAAAATTTATCTAAAACAGGTAGTTTTCTTGAAGCCTATGCAATGTATTTTAAATCTTTAAATGACATGAGTTCACTTGAATTGAATTCTTTAGGGATTTCAACTGTTCGAAGCTCAGGTTTTATAGCAGATGCTATTATTGCATCTAAGAATGGCTACTGCACGGAGAGTGAAGCTCGGTCTGGAGATATTAGTACAGAGCGTTTTGATTTAAAAGCAATGCTTAACACACTCTACGATTCAACTGGTAAAAACAATATAATTACCTGTGCAAATTTGATCAATATTCAAAAATTAACTCCCACACTTGAATTGCGTGACATTTTTAAAGTACTTCGCCATGAGGAAAAAGCCCAAGCCTATCAAAGCTTAATGGCCAATGTTTGTAAAAGAAAATTTTCCAATATATCAAATCCGGTTGTCGGTGGGTGGGGGTTAAGTGCCAATTATATCGAAAAAGAACAAATGATTACTGAAGCACAAATAGAATTAATAAATAGAATGGACAAAATACTTGATAGTGGTACTCCTGTAGGAATAAATTATTATAACGATTTTTTATTCAAATCTAACGGTGGATTTTTATGGGCACATGCCTCGTCGATTGTTGGAAAAAGAGTAAATCCTAAAACTTGTGTTTTGGAATATATTTTACGTAATTCTTACGGAACAGGTTGTTCGTTATATAAAAAACCAAATTCAAACTATGTATCTTGTATTGCTGGATCAAATAGTGAAAAAAATGAAAAAAGAAAAAACCAGATGAAAAGTGATTGTGACCACCAAAATATTCCAGAATTTATAAATCCTAAGGTAAGCTGTGAAGAAAGTAGCGGTTATCTTTTTGTTGAAAAATTAGAGCTTGGGCGTTATTTAACAGGCATTACTTTTCTCAAAGAATAGTTGAGTCTTTCATTTAACAAGTAAGTATATATCATCAACATTAAATTGCACAAAATCAGACCTTCATTTGTAATTGTATAATAGAACTTCCTATTATCAAGGACGATATTGTGAAAATTTATTTATTAGGACTTATTTTATTAAGTTCATTTTCGGCTTCGGCTTCTTCTGTTTCTGTTAATTCAATCAATGCCCTAATTAAAAAAAACAACGCAGGATGGGTTGCTAGGGATAATTTAATTTCGAAGTTGAGTGATATAGAAATTAAAAGACTACTAGGTTCAACCGATCGGCCTTCGGGAAATGCCCTCTTTGAAGATAGATCAGTCGCTCTTGATTCGATGGATTGGAGAAATGTAAATGGGACAAATTGGCTAGGGCCAGTAATGAATCAAGGTAATTGTGGTTCATGTGTTGCATTTGCCGCTGTCGCGACTTTAGAAGCAACTTATAGAATCAATTCGGCCTTGCCTTGGTTGGCCCCGACTTTTTCACCTCAACAATTATTTAATTGCGGTGGTGGTTATTGCGACTTTGGGTGGCAACCAGGAAGTGCTGCAAAAATGTTAAAGAATAAAGGTGTCGTCGATGCAGCTTGTGCACCATATACTTCAGGATCAACTGGTGAAGATATTCTTTGTAGTAAAATTAAGTGTGCGGATCTTGCAGAACGTACATATAAAATTGCAGGTTCAACTTCCCCAAGTTTTTGGGGTGGATCAGCTTCGAGAGTTAAGGCCGCTTTAAAAAAAGGTCCGCTAATGACTACTCTAACTGTCTATGAAGATTTCCTAGTTTATAGCTCTGGAATTTATAAATCTGTTAGCGGTAAATCAGTTGGTGGACATGCAGTTTCATTAGTTGGGTTTAACGACGAAGGAAGATACTGGATTGTGCGAAATTCTTGGGGAGCAGATTGGGGAGAAAATGGGTTTATACGCGTTTCTTATGACGACAAATCTGGAATTGCCGACAATACTTGGGGTTTTCAAACAATTGCTGAAGACAATTATATAACGATTGAATCCCCTGCGAGCGGTGAATATGTAAGTGGATCTAAGTCAATTAAAGTTGTCCTGTCTAAAGCAGCTCCAAGTGAAGTTGTTATTAAAGGTGAATCTGATAGTCTAGATTTGGTTACTTGTCAGGGGGCCGATACAACGTCGTGTGAGATGTCGATTGAAACATCAAATTTAAAAGATGGACGATATGAAATTTATGCAAAATCTAATTCAAAAAAATCTCAAGTAAGAGAATTTTTAGTCGTTAATCATGAACCTAATTCAACCATTACATTTTCTGGAACTTCTAAATATGATTTAAGTAAACCGTTAAAAGGGAGAGTTGAATTTAATATAGACATTAAAGCGTCTCCAGTAATTCCGGCAAAAGTAACATTTTTTGTTGAAGATAGTTCTGGAAAAATAGTAGAAACGAGAGTTACGGATGTAGTCGTAGAACAAATGTTACTTGGATTTAGAACAACGACTGTTCCTAACGGAAAATATAAAATATATTATACAGCAGAAACACCTTTTAATGGAAAAGTCGTTACTGCAGTATCTAATAAAGAATTGATTACAATTAATAACTAATAAAAAAAGGGGAGACTATATCACGAAGTCTCCCCTTTTTTTTAATACATTGAAAATTTACATTTTTTCTTAAGAAGTTCATCAAATGCTAAATCAGTACTATATTTTTTATTTAAAAAGATATTTCCACCTTTAGAATCATCTGTATACCAAAGTTTTTTGACTAGAATTTTACAATCTTTAAACCCTTTCTTTTTAATTGTCGCATAATTATTTTTTGATTGTGCCGTAATTCCTACCGGGTAATCATTGAGTCGATCGGCTTCAACGACTACACCAACACCAGTGTAAGTGAGAGCAGGATTTAAAGCGTTCCCTTCACTATCTTGTTTTATGGAATCTTCTTTTAAGACTCCACTTAATACTTCACTCGTTTGACCGTTAAATAGTACTTCTTCTTTATTTGGTAAAGTAACGATGACTGTATCTTGATTTCCTATTAACTCGTAGCGAATAGCTGGTAAAATAATTCGTGGAAAAAACATCATTAGTTTTAAATGGCCATGACTTTCGGTTTCATCTGGCATGTCCCAAACTAATAGTCCTAAGTCAGAACGTGCAAATCCTTCAAATAAAAATTCAAACGTACGTCCAACCCCAAATCCAGATTTTGGGACAATTTTATTTTCACCAAGATTACTAAATTTAAAACTTTTCATTTGTTCTTCACCATTTTCATATTTTGTAGAACAATAATCCCACCATAAATGAGTTCGGGTTTTGCAAATTGTATTCATTAAATACTCTTCATTTGAATCAACAAAAGGAACTTGTATTTTTGTTTCATCAAAGTCAGTAATGACTTTAGCATTTGCTAAATTCATTGTGATAGGAAGGGTAACTATTATTGACGCTAGAATTTTTTTTATTTGCATTTTCTCTCCTTTAATTACTTTTTAAAATAATGAAAAACTACATTTCTTTTTGATGAACACATCCATTCCTAGGTCACTCGCTAAATTAGGCATAATAAATGTATTTCCACCTTTTTTTTCGTCTGTATACCAAATATCTTTTGATGGTATTTTACAATCTTTAAATCCTTTTTTTGAAATTGTTGCAGTCGATATTGAAGGTGCTGTTTTGCCATCTTTATTTTCTATATCTCCATAAGGTAAATCACCTGATTTATCAGCTCTGATGACAACGCCATTTCCCGTGTAATTAATGGCAGCAGGTTTTGCCTTTTTATTTTCATTTTGTGCCATAGGTCCTTCTTTAAATACGCCTCCAATAATTTCTTTAGTTTTGGCATTAAATTGAACTATTTCCTTATTTGGCAAAGTGACTTCGAAAACGTCACCAATTTTTTTAATTGAAGGAAGAACAGATCTTGGGAAAAATAGCATTACACTATAAGTAGCATGGCTGGTTGTATCATCGGGAGAATCGACTATAAGTAATTTGATATCAGAACGTGCATGGTCATCAAATTCGAACCCCATTTCTCGTTTAATATAATATTCATTAGTTTTTACAATTGGATTAGGCCCATTATTAATTAGTTTTATTCCTTCAATTAAGCCAGATTCAGTAGATTTGCAGAAATCCCAACCTGATTCGCTGGTCTGACAACTTTTAGAATGTAAGGCAGAATCTGAAATTTCACGATAGGGCGACACGGTATCAGTTTCTTTATATTTATCTTCAGGAACATTTGCCTCAGGCATTTGTGATGGGTTGCAATCTGTCGATTTAATGACTGGAACTAGTTGCGCTATAGATTTTTTTTCTAAATATTTAACAGCTTCTTTTGTTGAATCGAGTACAAATTTATTTTCAGAATCTGCATAAGCTAGTTGGGGTTTTAAAAGTTTTACATTTTTAACACTACTAATTTTAGTCAGATTTGTAATTTTTTCAATTTTCGTATTTTTTGAATCAATCAAATCCATCGATGGTGTTTTTATATTATAGTAAACCCAGTAATTTTCTCCAGATTCAATTTTAATTTTAATACCAAAATTACCCGACGGCATTGGTTTAATGTCTAAGACTTCTCCAATGGTTCCTTTTGGTAATATTTTTTCAACATTATTTGAATCTTTTGCAAATCGAGCATCAGTTCTAGCATTTAAATAATTTTTAAGTTCTAGGTGATCACCGACGGACAATCCAAGACTCAAGAAAACAATCAAAAAAAGTATGATACCGTTAAATTTAAAATTTTTCATTTAGAAATTATAACGAAAATAGATTGAATTTAAAAAATGAAGCAAAAAATGTCACTACTAAAACACTCAGGTACATTCTTTTTCTCCATAGATTAAAAAGTAAGCTAAAATATTAAAAGAATATATAAAATAGCCGTTAAGTAACTATAAACATTTCAGAATGAAAAAAAGACAAGGAGTCTTATCATGAATTTGGTCGAAGTATTTAAGCAAGGTGGCTTTATCATGTACCCGCTACTCATTTTCTCTGTTGCACTATGGACAGTAGCGATTCAAAAAATTTGGTTTTTAATCAATTTTAGAAAACAGGCCAAATATTTTTTTGACGAAGGGATGAGAATTATTCAATCAAAGCGATTTAATGAAATGGAATGGCTTTATAAAAATTGTCCGGAAATTATTGCAAAACCTCACTCTGCAATTTTTGAAAATACAAATTCTCAAGAAGAGTGGGATGCTAGAATGCAACGACGTCTTAATGAAACGACTCAAGGATTAAAAAAGAATCTATGGGTTCTTGGTACAATCGGATCATCTGCTCCATTCGTAGGATTATTTGGAACAGTTTGGGGGATCATGGGATCTTTTAAAGCGATTGGTGTTGCTGGTAAATCAGGATTCGCTGTAGTTGCAGGTACAATTTCAGAAGCACTAGTGGCAACTGCTGCAGGTATTCTCGTAGCTGTCTTTGCAGTTATGTTTTATAACTATTTACAAGTGAAAGTTACTGAAACTCTAAATGAATTTAAAAATGGATTAGGGGACTTAACTGAATCTTTTAATTCTGCAAAAAAATAATTTAGTTTTTATAACTTGATATAAGGAGTGCCTTATGGCCATGGGTAATATGAGTCAAAATTCAGGGGATGAAGAAAATATTATGTCGGAGATCAACATGACTCCGCTCATAGATATTATGCTTGTTCTTTTGATTATTTTTATGGTGACTTCAACAGCAGCTTTAGAGTCTGGCCTTGATATTGAGCTTCCAAAGACTCAAATTACCAATGAGAAAAAGCAGGATGAAATTCTTATCATTACTCTTGATAAAGAAGGAAAAATTGCACTCGCTGGTAAAAATATTCCGGACGATGCTGATCTTGGTGCAAAGATAGCGAGTTCTTTAAAAGAATTAAAAACTGAATCAGTTATTCTTGAAGGTGATACTAAAGCTTATCTTGGAAAAGCAGTTCAGTTAATGGATTTAGCAAAGGCCGCTGGAGCAAAAAATTTCTCAATTGCAGCAGAAGAAGATCCAAATAAGAAAAAATAATTAGGTAATAAATATGAGTGCATTGAAAAAACCATTATATGTCGAAGGTTCTAGTAAACTTGAAGCAGAAACGAAACGTTTTAATAAAAGAGCGTTGATTGGCAGTATTGTCATCCATTTGTTCTTTTTCTTACTAAAATTACCACAATTGGTTCTCGAACATAAAATGCACGATACACCTAAACTAGAACCGATAAAAATGGAATTTATTACGCCTGCAGTGAAAAATGCCATGATTCAAAAAAAGTTGATAGCTGCTGAATCTGAAAAGATAGTCGCCAAACCTGTTGTTGAAGAAAAGAAAATTAAAAATGGAACAGAAAAAGTCGTAAAAAACTCTGATAGAATCGGGGATCCATTAAAGAATAAAGTTCAAGATGTTCAAAAAGGGGATCCTCGTTCTCAGAAAAAAACAGCATTCAAACCAGGTACCGATTTGCGAAAACTTCCCAAGACTGATGTTGGAACTGGTGCAGCTGCCGGCAAAGTTAAGTCAATTGATGGCAATACTGGTGGCTCTGGAGATACTTATAAAGGTGCTGACATGACCAATTTGACAGATTCGATCATGAAGAAAGGTTCAGGTCTAAAGCGACTTAAAACTAATCCTAATGCCATCGACGATGGAGGAGCTGGTGGAGGTCGAGGCGGTGGAATGGGAGACGGTATTGGTGGTGGAAATGGCGATGGGCATTTTACTGGGACTACGACCGGTACAACCAATATCGCGAAAGTTGCAACAAATGTAGGTAGCTTAACTGGGTCTGCAACTGGAAAGATTGATTCTTCTAAAGGCTTTGATGGACTTGCTACTAAAGGATCTGTCATGGTTGCAGGTGTGCCCGTTGAAAAAATTGCAGTATCAACGATTGACCCAGATGCCATAAGACGATTATTGCGAGAGCATATACCCCAATTTAGATATTGCTACCAAAAAGAACTAGACGTGAATAAAAATCCAGAAGGTTTTTCTGGAGTTATGAATTTTAGATTTTTTATCGCTTCTGGTGGTACGGTTAACCGTTCAGAAATTACTTCAGAAGAAATTACTTCAGATAAAGTTCGGGAATGCATGAAAAATGTTCTTCATGGTATTAGATTTCCGGCACCGAGAGGGGACAGAACAGTAGAAGTTAATCAACCAATGAATTTATACCCAAAACGTATTTAAGAATTTTTTAAACTAATGATTGTTTGAAATTCTTGTTCTGTTACGGGGTTTATAGATAATCTAGATCCTTTTTGAACTAGAGGCATTTTTTCTAATTCTTTAATAGATTTTAATGTCGATAATGTAATGATACTTGTAAATTTTTCTACAAATTCTACATCTACCATAAACCATCTAGGTGTTTCTTTCGTTGCTTTGGGGTCAAAGTAATCACTTTTTGAATCAAATTGTGTAGGGTCTGGATGTGATTCACGACTTACTTTAGCTATCCCAGCAATTCCTGGAATTTCGCAACTAGAGTGATAAAAAAAGATGAGGTCTCCCATCTTCATATTATCGCGCATATAATTTCGGGCCATGTAATTTCTCACACCATCCCATCCAGAAGTATTTTTAGATTTTAATGTATCAATTGAAAAAACATCAGGTTCACTTTTCATAAGCCAATATTTCACAAAATTCTCCAAAACATGTAATTTTGGTGTCAGTCTAACAAAAAATTTACTATAAGACTTTTAAAAGTTTCATCGCGTCACGTTCTATTGGCAGATTTTTTTTTGAGGAGTTTTCTTCTAGAACAATTTTAGTGAATTTTTTATTCTCTAATAAGTTATTTTTCTTTTTTTGCTCCTTACTTTCCTGACTCTCATTTTGAAGATCACCCATTGATTTTTGCTCAGGTGAAGCAACCGTTGATTGATCTATATTTGCATGCACATTTTTTTGACCAAGCTTCTGTTGGCTTAAAAAATTTTTAAAGAGATCATGTTTTATATCAATCATTTTAATAATTATAATAGGGATTAAATCTTAATAAAATTAATGAATTTTACTTAGAGATTCTTAGGCCTTACTTGCTTTATCTTAATATTTAAATAAATAAAAGAGATTTATCGTGGCAATAATTTGTGTTATTTAGCGAAAAAATAGTATATTTCACATATAATAATATTGAGATGTGGAGTAATGAATTTATCTTTATCATCCTGATCATCCTGATCATCCTGATCATCCTGATCATCCTGATCATCCTGATCATCCTGGCCCTTGGCCGCTAAAATTATTCCCTAACTGAAAACTCTACATTTAAAATGTTAAATTATATTACTAAATCGGAATTGAGTTAGATGTATTACAAAACCATTACTGCGTAAAAATAAAATTACATCATCCTAAATTCAAAATATTATTAGTCACTTAATTATGAAAAATTACTTAAATAATATCGCAATATTTTGCGACTTTGATGGAACGATCACCAAAAGAGATACTATCGACTCTCTCTTGGAAAAACACGCACATTCTGATTGGGAAGTCATCGAAGAAGAATGGAGAATTGGGAAGATAGGTTCACGAGAATGCCTGGAAAAACAAATTGCCTGTGTTGAAAATTTTTCCAGTAATGATTTAGATAATTTTATTAACGAAGTTACAATTGATGAAAACTTTCCGGCATTTTATCAAAAAATTCTTGAAATGAAGATTCCTTTTTACGTTATTAGTGATGGCTTTGATATTATCATTCAAAATATTTTTCAAAAATATAATCTTCACCAGCCTGCTACTTTTTCGAATCAGCTAAGCTTAATTAATAACAAACTTACGACTCATTTTCCAATGTCAAATCCAGGTAAATGCTTGGTTGCAGCAGGTATGTGTAAATGTTCTGTTCTAGAGCAGCAAAAGAAAAATATTTTATACATTGGTGACGGGCGATCAGACCTATGTGCTTCTAGACTCGCGAACGTTTTATACGCTAAAGGAAAGCTGCAAAATATGTGCAAAGAAATCGGGCGAGAATACATCCCTTTTACTAATTTTCAAGAAATTAATAATCATCTTTTTAACTAATTATTTTAGGAGAACTTATGGACACAACATACAAGCCAATTAATATTTCAGACGAAGAGCTTTTAAAAATTGATGACGAATATTGCTCTCATGGCGACACCGTTCATTACATGACCCCTCCAAAAGTTTTCCGCGAAGCTAATGGATCGTTCGTTATTGATTCACAAGGCATCGAATACTTAGATATTCAAATGTGGTACTCGGCCTGTAATTTTGGTTATAAAAATGAGCGAATCAATAATTCTTTAAAACATTCCATCGATACTATGCCGCAACTGGCTTCTCAATTTATAAATCCAGATCGATCTATGTTGGCAAAAAAGATTGGTGATGCTACCGAAAAGCGTTTTGGTGTTAAAGGACGAACCCATTTCAATGTAGGTGGAGCACAGGCAGTTGAAGACGCATTAAAAATTGTGAGAAACCACACAGGGAAAAGCTTAATGTTTGCCTATCAAGGTGGATACCATGGAAGAACTCTTGGAGCTTCGGCAATAACTTCAAGTTACCGCTACCGTAGAAGATTTGGGCATTTTAGTGACCGAGCTCATTTTACTCCATATCCATATTGTTTTAGATGCCCATATGGGAAAAAAGTAGAAGACTGTAATTTATATTGCGTAAAGCAATTTGAAAAAAACTTTGAAACTGAATACCAATCTTTTTTAGACGTTAAAACAAATGAATGCGAATTTACGGCATTTTTTGCTGAACCTATTCAAGGAACTGGTGGGTATGTCATACCACCCAAAGGTTATTTTCAAGAAATGAAAAAAATCTTAGACCGATATAAAATCCTTTTAGTTAGTGACGAAATTCAAATGGGCTTTTATCGAACTGGAAAATTATGGGCGATGGAACATTTCGGAGTTACTCCCGATATCATTACTTTTGGAAAAGCACTTACCAATGGAATGAACCCATTGTCGGGAATCTGGGCCAAGGGCGAATTAATTACACCTGAAAAATTTCCACCAGGATCAACACATTCAACTTTTTCTTCAAACCCAATGGGGACAAGGTCAGGTTTGGAAGTCATGACTATGCTGGAAGAAGTAGATCATGAAAAATTAGTAATGGATAAGGGAGCTTATTTCCTTGCTCAATTAAAAGACCTTCAGAAAAAACATAAAAATATTGGTGACGTTGATGGATTAGGACTGGCACTTAGAGCAGAGGTCTGCGAAGCCGATGGTTATACTCCAAGCAAATCTATTATTGATAAAATTATGAACGAAGGGCTCAAGGGTGACCTTGAGTATCGTGGAAAAAAATGTGGACTGGTTATTGATGTTGGCGGATATAAAAAGAACGTCATTACAATTGCACCTTCACTTTATATAACAAACGAAGAAATTGATATGTCGATCGAGTTGCTTGATCAATTATTTATACGGTGTAAATAGTGTCAGATAGTTTTGAATATAATCATCCTGAGTCTAAAAAAGTAGTTCTTTTATTGCACGGTATGACCGGGCATCCTCGGGAGTTACATAAATTTGGACTCGGACTTTATGAAGCCGGCTACGATATTGTCGCCCCAGTTATTCCCGGTCATTGTATTGGCATGAATGAGTTGCGAAAAGTAGACTGGGAAAAATGGAAGAAATTTGCACTAGATGAATTCGATAAACTAGATAAAAAATATGATCAGGTTTTTGTTTCTGGAATCTGTCTTGGGGCAATCTTAAGTATCATTGTAGCCGAAGAACGTAAAAAGGTTGCGGGAGTTGCGGCTCTTTCAACGACTTTATATCTAGATGGCTGGGCCCTACCATGGACTAGAATTTTTTTACCCATTGGACTTCACACAATGATCCGTTATTTTTATATGTTTCCTGAATCGGGCCCCTTCGGTGTGAAAAATGACAAAACCCGCGAAAAAATAAAAAAGAAATTAAAGGAAGATAAGACGTTGCTTTCCTTTTTTCCATTGAGTTGTGTTCACGAAATGCTGAGAACTGGAAAATATATGAGAAAGCATATTAAAAAATGTACTTCGCCTGTCATAGTCATTCATTCAAAACGAGATGATTTAACTAGTACAAAAAGTGCACATTTCGTTTACAATAACTGCCATTCAGAAAAAAAAGAATTAGTGTTACTAGAGAATAGTTATCATTTGATTACTCTAGATAACGAGCAAGATGTCATTCTCAGTAAGACAATTAATTTTTTTAAAAATTAAAAATTAATAAGTACAAGATCTAGTGAGAAAATAATAATTTGGAGATAAATAAAGTAGTTAACTTTATCAAAATCTTTGATGACTCGACCTAGGATATAGGGGCTTAGTACTGACAAAATAAGTACAGAGCCGATAATAAAGTGAGACGTTTGGAAACTAAAAAAGGCAAATGAAAGTAGACTGATTGCCTGTAAGAAAAAAGCGACTAATAGGACATAGGCTGATTTAGACATCTGTTTGGTTTTGAATTCGTTTTTGTACACGACTCGTAAATATATCAAGGTGAATATTGCAAGTAGGGTGCTTAATAGTGAACAAAGTTTTATTAAATTAAAAGTCATAAAAAAAGCTTATGTAATTATGAAAAAAAATACAATTCTTATTTTACTATTAATGATTATTTTTCAAAGTTATTCATGGGCGCTTGATTCATTTTTAATTCGCGACATTAATTTAGGTTTGCAATATTCATCGCTGATTGAAAATCGTGGAGTTATTATTTACCGTGATTTTCAGCTCGACCCTATCATTGATTTTAAATTTATAAATGAAAATTGGGAATTTGTGGGAGATGCGATTAGTTTTAAAAATTTTCTAATTTCCGACCAGTTGATGGTTCGCTCTAGGCTTGTCGCTATCCATAATGGGCCATTTTTTCCAGTCAATACAACAATTAAGAACAAATTTCCCCTTCGTAAACAATCCTTCGAATGGTCTAATCGTCTGGAATATTACTTTCCAACATATCATCAAAATTATATTGGAGAGCTGGCGCTCGAGTATGATAGGGATCTTATCACTTATCATGGTAATTATGCAGCCGTGGAAGGGCAGTTGAAACTTTTTACTTTTAAACTTTTAGAGCCAAATCTATTTGTTACTCTAGGGGCCGGTGATATGAAAAATAATAATTATTATTACGGTAAAGGTTCTCATCGCTTTGGCATTACTGATTTTTCCACAGGGGTTAATTTGCAAATTCCAGAATTCGTAGACCGTTTTTATACTTTGGCAAAATTTTATTATTTTAAAGTTTTGGGAAATCAAAATCAAAATGCTCAATTTGCTATAAATCAAAATGCTTCATTCGCTTTTTCTCTGACACTTACTAAGGATATTGATTAATCGCATGAGAATACTATTAACGAGTTTTTTATTAATATTTTGTTTTAATTCAACTAGTTTTTCTAGTGAAGTCAATGCGACGGAAGCAGGACTTCAACCTTATAAAACACTTTATCTTTTAAAAAATTCAAATAAAAATTACTTTGCTGTTAGTGCTAAAATTCCATTGTTAGTAAATTCAAAATCTGAGCCAGAGCTCAATTATAATATCTATTTTGCTTATTCTCAAAAGTCGATATGGGTTCCAAGTGACACTAGTGGGAATGATGAAAATTATCTGTATACAAATTTTAACCCTGAAGTTTTTTATATTTATGATTTTCATAACGTCTATAGCATTCCTCTGCTCTTGCAAGCTGGCTTTGAACATGAGTCGGATGGACTTGGTAAAATCTTTGACAGTCAACATCGTGAATGGGATCGAATTTATCTCACGACCCACTATTCATTTTATCAAGACCAATTTAAAGTCGCTTTTAAGATTTGGTATAGCAGTTTAGATAAAAAATATAATCCAGATATCGATCGCACCATGGGCTTTAGCGAGTTGAAACTCACGACTACTTACCTTAAACAATTTCTTCAGCCCAAAGTTGAACTAACTGTTAGAAAAGGAACGAGTCATCAGATGAAAGATTTTACTTTTATTTTTGAGCATCATCTCGATCTTTTTAATATTCTAAAGCAGAAATACCAAACTCCTTTTGATTTTTATACACAGGCTTTCTACGGCTATGGTGAATATCTTCGTTCATATAAACGCATTAAAAAGAGTCTGTATTTTGGAATTTCATACAATATTTAAGAATGACTAAGGAAATGTTTTGCAAATTATACTCGTTACTATTTTGGCCGCATTTTTAACTCAGCTAGGATATTTTTTATGGAAAATAAGCGCTGATTCTTTGCCAAAAAATGGACCGAGTTTAAATCTTGTGGTTTTAAAAAATCTTTTTAGCAATTGGAAATGGCATTTAGGAATGCTCAGTATAATTGGCGGCTGGATTTTATTTATTAAAGCATCTGACCTTGGAGAGATAAGCTTAGTAGAGCCATTAATGTCGATTGGAGATTTGTTTTTAGTATTATTGACCGTCATCTTTTTAAATGAACGCTTATCTAAATATGAAGGAGTTGGTATAGCACTTACCGTAATCGGTGCCGTCCTTCTGTCATTTGGTGCAAAATCGATAGCACCTGTTGAGATTCATTGGACTAATTTGTACTCGCTTATTACTTTTTTAATTCTGTTGTCTGCTCTTCTCCTTTATTTTAATAAAAAAAATCAAAATCTTGAAATAAATCTTGCTGTGATCGTTGGAATTGGATTTGGATGTGGGGCAATTTTAACTGAACTTATGACGGCTTATCTAGCAAAAACGGGGCAAGTTCTTCAATCACTTTCTTTTATCCTGAATCCTATTTTTCCTTTTATGATGATTGCCAATGTTTTTGGATTAATTGTTATTCAGATAGCTTTTCAAAAAGGCCGGGCCGCCGTGATTGTGCCGGTACAACTTTCTGTCGCTAGTGCGATTGCAGTTTTGGGTGGAGCAATTGTATTTTCTGAAGTAATATCACTTCAACGTGTTTTAGGTATAATTATTATTTTATTAGGCACCATTTTTTTAAATGGGACTTGATAAGGAAAGTTAGTTTAAGATAATCCAATAAATATAAAATATCAGGAGTTCACGTGTTACTTTCACCACTATTAAATCGAATCATTAAAATTGGTCATCTCACATATATTAATTATCAAGGGAAACGCCTTGAATTTGGAAAAATAGGAACGAAGCCTTCCGCGACAATGAAATTGCATACGCTCGGAGCTGAATGGAAGATGACTTTAAATAGCGATCTCTATTTTGGTGAGTTGTACATGGATGGCTCCCTAACTGTTGAAAATGGAACTATCTATGACTTATTAGAAGTTTTTGCCATAAATATGAGTAGTGATAATTTGCCTTTTTCAGCTCTTAGAAATCGTCTTGCTCCCATTTTACAATTTTTCCATCAGCACAATCCACTAAAAAAATCTCTCGATAATGTGGCCCATCACTACGATTTGTCAGAAAAATTATATGACTTATTTTTGGATAAAGATCGGCAATACTCTTGTGCCTATTTTAGTGACCTGACTAATTCTATCGATGAAGCACAGATAAATAAAAAGCGGCATATTGCTGCTAAACTTTTCCTGAAACCAGGTATGAAAATTTTAGATATTGGTTCAGGCTGGGGGGGGATGGCGATTTATCTTGCGACTATTGCCGATGTCGACGTCACTGGAGTTACACTTTCAATCGAACAACAAAAACTCGCCACTGAACGTGTCGCGGCCCTTGGATTAGCTCATCGAGTCCGTTTTATTTTACGCGATTATCGCGATGAAACTGAAACTTACGATCGTATCGTTTCAATTGGAATGTTCGAGCATGTCGGAACACCTCATTACAAAGAATTTTTCAAAAAAATTCAATCACTATTAAAACCTGATGGTGTTGCACTTATTCATTCTATCGGACGAGTTGATGGAGCTGGTGTGACAAATGATTGGCTAAGAAAATATATTTTTCCAGGAGGCTATGCTCCTGCACTTTCTGAAGTATTGCCGATTATTGAAAAATCTAAGTTATGGGTAACTGACATTGAAATTTTAAGAATGCACTATGCACACACTCTTGCCAATTGGTCCAAGAGTTTTCAAGAAAAACGAGTTGAAGCTTCTAAGATTTACGACGAACGCTTTTGTAAAATGTGGGAGTTTTATCTTTACGGGTGTGAGGTAGATTTTCGCTATATGGGAACTATGAATTTTCAAATTCAACTTACCCGATCGATAGATGCCTTGCCGATTACTAGAGATTATATGGCCGAAGCTGAAAATAAGCTGACTTTTTGATAGTCAGCTTTAAATTAAAAAATGAATTTGACTAGGATACTTTGCGTGAATCTATCGAATCCGTGGAAGTATTCTGTGTGTTTTTCACAGTAACATCACTTTCTTTATTAGGTGTGTGAGGTTTATTAATTTCTGTCATCATTTCATCTCGAGCTTTTTGAAACTCACGAATTGATTGACCTAAGCCTTTTGCTAATTCTGGTAATTTTTTAGGGCCTAAAAATAATAAGGCGATAAAAAAAATTAAAAAAAGTTCTCCTGCTCCTAATCCAAACATGCTCATTCTCCTTTTATAGTTACACTCTTTTAAAAAATTTTTAATTAAGAATTAAAAAGTTATTTGACATTCAAATAACGAAATTAGTTGTAATAACTGTAGTTTTCCCAAATCAATTGCATATGCTGAAACAATGTTAAATTTCTCATTTTAGTGACTCCGTTTTTAAGCTACTTGTCTCAATTGATTATAAGAGTATTTAAATTATATAATATATTTCAAAACAATTACATTTTTCATTTTTGTGATTTCAGTACATTATTGGTTGGGTTTATGAAATTATTGCTAAACCAGTTGTTTGAAATTGCCATCATTAATTGGCATATTTACGAACATAATTTTTAAAGTATGACCTTTTTCGAAGATAATTCAAAACGGTAAAAAATGACATCATTTTACTAATGTATTTTATCGACTAAACTTTATTTATGAATAAATACGTTTTGATTTTTTTTTTAATTACTTTTAACTTTAGCTTTGCAAATGAAACAAATTTTACCCATTCTTCAATGCAACCTTATAAAACATTTTATGTTACAAAAAATGGAAGTCGAAACTATCTTTCTTTTAGTGCAAAATTTCCTGTATTTATTAATGAAGATTCTAAGCCAGAATTAAATTATAATTTATTCTTAGCCTACTCTCAAAAATCAATTTGGGTACCTAGTGACCAGAGTGGAAACAATGAAGATTTCTTGTACTCAAACTATAATCCTGAAGTATTTTATGTTTATGATTTTAGTAATAAATTCAAGATCCCACTCGCTATTCAATTAGGTATTGAACATGAATCTGATGGTCTTGGAAAAACTTTTGATAAATTTCATCGTGAATGGAATCGGTTTTATATTAATCCTCATTACTCATTCTTTAATGAACAATTAAAAATGAGTTTAAAAATTTGGTACGCAAGTTTAGATTTAAAATATAATAGCGATATAGTTTATTATATGGGGCTTTTTGAACTAAAACTGTCAAGTAGTTTCCTTGAAAATTACTACCAACCCAAGATTGAAGTCTTTATTGGAAAAGGCAATACTCCGAAGCTTAATGATTTTAACATTTCTATTGGGCATCATTTTGATTTATTTAATATTGTTAAACATGATTATCGTGTTCCATTTGATTTCTATACTCTTTTGTATTCTGGTTATGGATCATACTTACGTTCTTATAACCGGAAAACTCAAAGTGTTCGAATGGGAATTTCTTACGGAATTTAATGTAATAATTCTTTAATACTAATTCATTTATTATCCACTACCATTTATAAAGATATATTTATTTTAGCGTTTTGGAGAATGTATGTCCTTTTCCCATAAATTTTCTTTTTTACTAATTTCATTTTTGCTCGCAACTAGTTGCTCAAAAGCTACAAACTCAACGAGTAGTTCAACTACGGATTCAACTTCAAATGCTGCACAGACTACAATGAGTATTGCTGGGAATTCTGCATCCAGCTCGGAAGGTGGATCTGTCGGTTTTATTCAAGATGAACTAGATACCATGAATGAATATCTTGATCCAAGCGATGCAGTTAATCCTTTTTCAAGTGCGTGTACTGTTGAAAGTGCAACTACTTGCTCTGGTGCATCTGCTCCCTCTACAGCGACTATCGATTGGGGCGGGTGTACAGTTGATGGTGGTAAAGGAACAATGACAGGAGGGTGGACCGAAATCTTTAGTGGAGGTAGTTGCGCTAGGCCACTTACTAATGGTCTTACTATTACCAGAACAACTTCTGGCTCAACTGTAACACATACAGATGGAGCAACTAGAACTACTGATACAAATTCTGCAACAACTTGGGATAATACCAATTTGCCATCTACTGGCCAAACTATTTCTCAATCTGCTGGAACACGTACTATTGTAATAAACGGAATACATCAAATAAAGAAAAATGCAAAAGGTGTAACTGTCTTTGATCATTATTTAAAAACATCACCTAATATAACGGTTAGTGGTAGCAGAAGTGCTCAAACAAGAGTCATAAACGGTACTATTATTCTATTTCATAATCTTGCAAAATATAATGCGACTAATACTTTTAATAGCGTTACTTATGGATCTTCGACTTGTTGCTATCCTACAAGTGGATCTATATCAACGGTTCTTTCTGGAAGTAAGACTGGAACAGTTACGCTTGCTTTTTCTAACACATGCGGCACTTCTACGTTTACTGAAGGTGGAATTGCTTCTACGCTTACTCTGGATCAATGCAATTAAATTGATATAGCTATTTGTGAAGGCAGCGCCTATCTTCTAGGAATAAGTGCTATTTTAAACAAATAAATGTCTCATGATTTATGACTATAAAGATTAGAATAACCAATTTGATCAATTGGCGGTTCAAAATAGACTGCAACTTATAATTGTAAGTTTGAAATTAATTAATAATTTCGTATAGTTTTAAAATACTTTAAAGAAATACTCGTCTATTTCCGATAAGAGACAAAAAAGGTAATAAAGAGGTATTGTATGAAAAAAGATAAGAGTAAATCTAATTTAAATTCACGTGCTATTTTATTGTTAACTTATTTTTGCTTTCCCACATATCTCTTTGCTTCTGATATAACTACGTCAGATAAAAAAGATACAACTGGTGTTGCTTGTCAGGATTGTAAAGTTGGACAAATTTCAAGTTTTGTTGAAAAAACCTTAAATGCAGCATCTATTTTATCTGAAAACCAAAAAAATGGTGTACTTTTTAATTGTTCAAAAGATGAAATTGCTAAATTAAAAGTTGAAATGCCAAAATATATGGCCGAGCTTGGAATTGATGCGAGTTTTGTAAATATCAAAGATTCATTAGATGGAAGTAAGCTAGGATTCGTTTTAACTACACCAGATAACGATACGAATACGGTGAATTTAAGCAAGAGGAAAGAATATAATATTGAAGATGATATCGTAGAACTTCCCACTCAAAAGACTAAAAAAACATACACGACAGTGACAGAGAATGGTGTTTCAAGAGTAGTTCCTAAATATCTTACTATTGAAGGAAAAAGAAGTGTTCACACAGTTTCCAAAAAAGAAATTGCCTTATCGTTGTTTCAACATGGCCGTTTATCTGAATTTAATAATGAAGGATGCAATATTCAAGCTTTCAAAGATCAAATCGGTATAAGACAAAATACAGCAGCGTGGACTGAAGAATTGAGTTGGGGTTTTCCCGATGGAAAAGGCTCAGCATGGAACCCTAAATATTGGGATGATTCACCTTTACCAAAACGCAACACAGCTCCTCATGTGGCCATAAACGATATTTTTATGTATCCAGACAAATATAGTATGGGCTGTTATTCGGCTTCCAAAGTTGTAATGAGCCAAGGTTTATTAGATTATTATGCTCGGGTTAGACCTGATCCAGAAAAATTAGCAAAAATTGAAAAAGCAATGTTAGTTGATAAAGCACCTCTCAGAGATGTTGAACCTGGGAGCGCTTGGGATTTTATTCAAAGTATGACTCCTGAAGAATTAATAGTTCCGGGTAAAATCTTAACAGTCAAAAAAGGAGTCGCTAAAGATAATTTTATAGCTGGAGATTGGTCATATATAAAAAATATGGATGATAAAAGTTCTGAAAAATCTGGGTATGAAGGATCAAATGCGGTTTATTTAGGTAGAGGAAATTTTGATGATTATTATGGAGAAATGCCAAATAAACATTATACTTTTATTGAAAAAATAAACGAAGTCTACCAATGGCAGAATGGAGTTTTTACTTATTCAGAATCTTCTCAGAAAAAAGCAAAAAAACTCTCACTAGAAGAATTTGATCATATCTTAAATTCTCCCGAAGAAGGTGGAATCTTAAGTAGAAACAGAATCGAGCCTAAAGTTTATTAATCAATGCATTTCAAATTAAAAAACCTTGAATATTGATCTATGGCCTGAAAAAGTGACAAAAAAATAAAATATGTAGCTTAATATATAGGACCTTGTACTTATTTGAGTATTTATGTGCAAAATTCACCTCAATTCAAAAAAAGTATTATTAGGCACTGTTTGAGTGATCATATTTATTTTTCTAATAATTTTTACTTGTTATTGTTTAAGTTCTTTAATTTTTAGCCCTTCCAATTTATAAGATGACTCCAGATCCTTATTGGCATCCAGAGTTATTGTCCCTGTTAACTCTATAGGATAAAATGTAGGCACCACAATCGCCCCCTTTTTCATTTTAACTAGAACTAATTGATTTGGAGGAGGCGGTGGAACATGCATACAAGAAGGTATGTATGGCATAAATAAAAATTCAACCACTTTCTTTGAATCGTAATCCAAAGGCATCATAAACCCTTTCATTGTAATCTCTTTGCCCAGAATTTTTTTTAATTCACCATTAACTACAATCGTTTTAGTTTTTGAATCAAAATCCAAGGTTTTTAGAGTATCCCATGTGACTTCACCTGCAAAAGCTTTCATTTCAAGTATTAGTAGTAGAGGAATATATATTATTTTCATAATTTACCTTGTTAACTATGAATTTTGACAAGCTCCACATACACCAATAAACTCTAATCGATGTTGAATATCCTTATAACCTTTCTTTGCTAAGGATGTTTCGATTTTATTTAAAATGCAATCGTGAAAAGAATCTATTTTTTTACAAATCTTACAAATAATATGGTGATGATGATGGTGAGGATCGTTGAATTCAAAAAGAACCATTTCTTTTTCAAAATATGAAGGTGTTACCAATTGTGTTTCAACAAATTGGTTTAAGCAGCGATAAACTGTCACTTGGTCACATGTATTTTTTGGTAATTTGTTATAAATTTCTTCCGCTGAAAATGGCCCATGTTCTTTTAACAATAGTCTGATTATCATTTTTCTAGGTACCGTAATACTTAACTTTTTTTCTTTTAACAGCTCAATTACCTTTGTCTCCCAATTAATATCTTTTTTTATCGATGCCATTACTGAGCTCCAAGTCATTATGAAATAAGCATAGTTCTAATAGTCGACAATAGATTAAATAAAACGAAATGTAAATATATTTGCAACTCATTTGCATTTTTAGTATTTTAATAATAACTTATTATTAAGTAAAAACAAATTAATTTTAGGAGACATATGAAAACAACAATTACTGTTATTGCATTACTAACTTCTTGCAAAATTTTTGCCCATGAACATGCTCTTGGTGCACACGAACATGGAACAATTAAACTTGGTATGGCCGTAGAAAAAAATATCGTAGAAATTGATTTAGACGGACCGACAGAATCATTTATTAGTTTTGAGTATCTTCCTAAATCAAAAAAAGAGAAAAAAACATTTAATGATGTTAAAAACTTATGGGAGAAAAATGTTTTAAGCCTAATTTCTTTTGATAAAAAACTTGATTGTAAAATTATCGAATCTAGTTTTAAGCAAGTTATTGATGAAAAAGAAACTGCTGAAGAACAATTAAAAATCAAAGATCCAAAGAAAAAAGAAGAAGGTGTTCATAGTGATGTAGAAGCGAAGGCTAAAATCACTTGTAACGGTGATATAGCTGGAACAAATGTTCAAGTCTCACTCAAAAGACAGTTCAAAAATATTAAAAAACTTACTGTAGAAGTCATTAGTACTGAAACAAAAAGTATTGATATAAAAAAATCGGTACAATCGTTTAAAATCTAATCTTATCGCTCAATGGCATGCATTAATATCGATTCTTACTCTTGTGAGATTTCAATTAAAACTAAAAAAATAGCCAATAAAGGGAGTATTTATATTAAAGATTGAAAACGTAACTAAAATTAAAAGCAACTATTCGCTGTAGATTGCCTTTAAATATTGGCTCATTAATAAACTACATTTTTGGGATAAAAAGTTGAGCACAACTATGGTCTTGAATTTCTTCGACACTCGCTCGGTCCATAGTTATTTTATTAACTTGATCGGCCAATAAAATAAAGTCAACTGAGTTTAATTTATTTTTCACAGCTAAGACAGCAAGTCCAAATTCATTCATTTTATTTTTTGCTTCTGGCAATTCAGTTGCGAGTATTTGAAATGGATTCAATTCTTGTAATTGGTTAAAAGTAATTCGTCGAGCAAAATAATGATGTCCTAATATTCCACCTGGAAAGATTGACCAAGTATTGTTGATCATATTTATTTTTTGAGAAATCAGATCTTTTATATCTGAGCGAATACATGAAATATGAATATGAAGCTGATTTTGACTTCGGCCATAAGAAGAATTAATGGCCAAAGATATTTCATCATCAGAAATAGTTGAATTAAATTTTTCGACCATAAAATTTCGGGCTTTCCATGCTTCATAAAAATAGTTTGGAGAATTTTTTTTTAATATTTCGTTACTTTCAATTCCTGTGATTTTAGTAGTAGGAATTAATAGGTACTGTAAAGGCCCGTTTCGATCTTTGAAGATGGCGTATCCGAGATCTGTACCATTTTGAAAAATAACTTCAGCACATGGAGATGGTTTATAATATTCTTTTTGGTTTGGGATACATTTTTGACTTACAACTTCCCATAAGAAATCAGAATTTGTCCGAGCTTTGGTTGATTGGCAAGCTATTAAGCTGATGAAAAAAAATAAATGTAATAAAAATCTAATCATTTTGAGTAGTGACACTATTTTTCCTATTTATTGAATTTTGAGAAATATTATTTATAAAATAAAATTTTAATTGAGCATTCTTGATATGGTCAACTTAATTAATTCTATTTTTTAACTAGGATCTTGGTTTATTCCAAGATCCTAGTGATTTAGTTGTATTTTGAGTCTGAACTTTTAGAGATTTGTTACTTTTTTTTGTCAGCTTTTTTATCTTCTTTTCTTTCGTCTTTGCGTTCTTCTTTTCGTTCTTCTTTGCGCTCTTCTTTGCGTTCTTCTTTGCGCTCTTCTTTGCGCTCCTCTCGTTTATCTTCTTTCAATTCTTTTTTATCTGCCATTTTATCTTGTTTCTCCTTTTTTCTTTCCTTTAAATCTTCTTTCATTTTATCTAAATCTAATTTCTTTTGATCTAACGCTTTTTTTAGATCATCTTTTGCTAACTGCATTTGATCAGCAGAGGCATTTGCAGTTTTTAGGCTTTCAAGTGCTTTTCTTGCTTCTGCAATATTTTTATCATCTACTTTAAGCAATTCTTTATCAGCTTTGATTTTTTCATTTTCAATTCTTAAGGATGCATTATCTTCTTTTAATTTTTCCTTATCAGCTTTTAATTTGTTTTTATCATTTGACTCTATGTTTTGAGAGATCTGAGTTGTTGGGGCCGTTGCACTAGCTTGAGCATAAATCTTTGAACTGATTAGGGAACTGACAATAAACACTAGTGATAGTTTCATAATTTCTCCTTAAAGAGGCCGTCTTTTGTGTTGGACAAGTATATCGTCTTTAGATCCTGAAATCTTAGACGTTAAGAGGAGTAAAAAGTTTCGTTACTAATTATCAATGAATTAGTTCATGTAAACCATAGAATTTAACAAATATGTAATTATTTATTAATCTTGTTCTTAATTAGTTTAATAAAAAATAGAATCAATATGTCTTATTATATTGGCAGTTACATTTTTTTAATATCCAGGATTTCTGCTTGGCTTAGCCTAAATTCATTTAAATTTTTTAGAATTAATTCAACAGTTTTACGATCATCTTTTTGTATACTAGTTTTCAACGTAGAGATAAATAATTTTCTTTCATCAGGTAAAAGGGCTTCAGACATTGTTCGGAAAAATTCAACTTTATCTTCACCTCTATACGACGATGAAATTTCTAACATTACTGTGGAACCATTATTTTGAGTATTATAATGAAATAGTAGATCTAAAGCTAACGAATTAATGTCGCTATTATTAAGACCGGAGCATTCTTTTATCACAATCCAATTAACAATTTTAGACAGAGTGTTATCTAGTTTTAATTCTGACTTTAATATATCTAAATGTCGTGCAATTAAAGTTTTAGCAATAGTAATATTTATTTTGCATTGAAGATTTATTACACAATCAAATAATATAGATAAATTTTGATTTGTTACGAATATTATATCTTTTGAATTGTTGGAACTAATGATTTCGGTTGTCGATTGACTGAGGTTTAATATTTTATTATTTATCGAAGAATGTATATTGTTTTTATCAATTAATAGTTTGATTGGCATTAAATCAAGTTGTGGTATCTCTTTGCTACTAATTTTTATATTATCAGAGTTTTTATAATTGTTAACATTTTTTTGATTAAGCGTATTGTATGAAAATAAAATACCAGCAGTCATTACAATTCCAAATATGATAAATACGTTTTTCATTATTTTCCTTTTTATTTAATTAATTTGTAGATAATAAGAAACTATTATTTGAAATAATATGAGATAAAGCATAGTTAATATTACATGATCATTACGGATAATTTAGGCAATATTCATTACAAATCTATGTCAACCATCTAAATATAAGTCAAAATTACATGCATTTATTTTTTTAACTAAGTAATATCATTTTTCAATGATATTTAATTTGAAGTTAAATTTTTCAAAGGAAAAAACAATGAAAATGATTGCAGTTTTATTTTGTACTTTTGTAATATCTTCAACTTCATTTGCCCAAATTTCTCTACCTCAGTGTATAGATTCTAGAGGTAATAATGTCTCGGGAAGCTTAACACAACTTACACAAATAATTCGTTCCGGGGCATACCGGCCTCAGGCATATGCAACTGGAGTTGTTACTTCGATCCTTCCAGATGATTCTCAAGGCCTGCCCCACCAAAAATTTTTTATGATTGTTGGCGGTCAAATAACACTTCAGATAGTAAGTAATCTTGATTTTGGGCGTATCCCACTTCTTGTTGGTCAAACAGTTTCAGTTTGTGGAGAGTTCTTAAATATTGGTAAAGGAATGATCCATTGGACTCATTTTGATCCTCGTGGGATTCATGCGAATGGTTTTACAATTTTTAATGGACAGGTATATGGAAAAGAAGAAGTAGCAACTACCGGTGAAATTAATCATTAATCCAATTTGAAATATCAGGATGCAATTTTACTTTTTGGAAAAAAATTCCACCATTCTATCGGATCATTTTCTAGGAGTCTCAAACATAATTCCGGTGACCAGCGTGGCTTTTTGGGGATTTTAAATAATTTCATTCCAGCGGCCTTAATTGTTTTTGAACCTTTAAATGTATTACAGCTCTTACAACAGGTCACAACATTTTCCCAATTGGTTTCACCTTTTTGAGAAACGGGAATGACATGATCAAAAGTTAACTCGCAGGCCGGCAGTTTAATATGGCAGTATTGGCATTGAAAATGATCACGATAAAAAACATTCATACGGGTGAATTTTACATTTTGAGAAATTTTGTGAGTTTGAAATAACCGAAGAACTTTGGGTAATTTAAAAGAAGTAGAAACTGTACGAATAAGTTTATCTTCGTATTCATCGACCACTTCGGCCCTTTCGGTCAAAAAGAGAATCATGGCCTTCTGCCAAGAAATTATTTTTACCGGAAAATAGTTGCAATCCAGAAGCAACGTTCTCATTACATATGATTATAGCATATTTTTAAAGGCTTAAATGCCCAGTAAGACTTTTTAATACTTTTTCCCATCCTTCTGCACCGATAGCTTCAGAATCAATGATTAAGTGGTGGTATTTCTTGGGTAGTAGACTTTCGTAGTTGGTTAACTTGACTGTCGTCCACATAGGGTTCAAATCGGCAAATTTTGATAGTTTATGGGTATCTACTAATTCATCTTGGGAATTAAAAATAAGTAAAGTTGGAATATTAATTTCATTTTTATCATTTTTTAAATTATTTTTGATTTGATTTTGTAAGTCATATATTTTTTTATATTCAAATAATGTTGTCGATGAAGATTGTCGATAATTTGGAAGGTTTAAACTCGGTATTTTGAGTTTTGGAAAAAAATTTCCTAAAAAGGCTGGAATTAAGTTCCACAAATTCGTATGAGTTGCCGGTGCTAGAAGAATTGCTTTTTGAAATTTATGATGTGGATGTCTTATTAAATAGTGAACACCCAGCAATGCACCTAAAGAAAATCCTAAAAAATATAGTGGGCGTTGAAGTATCTCAGCGTGCTCAAGTGCTTCATCATAGGCATCCGAAAATGTCTCGGTCCATAAATCGGGCTTATTCCCTAAAGAAATTCTTAGTACATCACATTTTTTAGATGCTAAAAAATGGGCAAGTTGATCCATTTTACTTGGAAGAAGATTAAGCCCTGGAGCAATTAATACGACTGCATGGATATCTGCTTTATATTCACTGGGAAACCATTTTGATTTTTCAATTATCATTGTAGTTTTCATCGTTATCGTCTTCGTAGTCATTTTCTAGAATTTTTTCTTTAATAATCACTAACTTTTTTTTCTCAATCTTTAATTGATAATTGAATTCTTTGTATTTTGTAGGTTTTGGCTTTTCCCCCTTAAATATTTTCCCTAATTGAGGCTCTTCAACTGGCGTATAGAGTGTTAAGGCCGCTCCACCTTTATCATGTCGGGCCGTTCTTCCAATCCGGTGAATATAAGATTCTAGACTTTCTGGAGGGGTATAATTAATAACATGAGTAACATGTGGGATATCAATTCCTCTAGCAACGACATCTGTGGCCACTAAAATCATCGCCGATTTAAGCTTGAGAGCATCTAGGGCCTTTTTTCTTTGGTGAGTACTCATGTCACCTTGAAGAATGACAGCTTGATAGTTATCAATAGCAAGTTGTTTACCAAGTGCATTTGCTTCATCTTTTGTCCGGGTAAAAATTAGGCAAGATTTAATTTTATGGTGTTTTAAAAGAAATCTTAAAAAAGGGTATTTTAATTCGACTGATATTGGAGAAAATATTTCAGTTATAATCTCTTTTGGTTTTGTTTCATGCAATTGAACTAAGGTAGATACAGGCATAAATTCTTTTATTAATTCTTGAATTTCAGAACTGACCGTGGCCGAAAAAAGGAGAGTTTGTTTTCGATTGGGAGTTGCATTTAAAGCAGTCGTTAATGCCGGAAGAAATCCCATATCCATTAATTGGTCTGCTTCATCGAGAACTAAGTATTCTATTCCTGATAGATCAATCGTTTCTTTTTCAATATGATCTTTTAATCTCCCAGGACATGCAACTATGATGTGTACACCTTTTTTAAGGTCTCTCGTTTGTGTGTCAAAGCTAATGCCACCATAAAGACTCATGCTAATTAAGTTAGTATGTCGACAAACTTTTTTTACAACTGCTAATATTTGCTCACTTAATTCTTTCGTGGGGGTAATGATTAATATTTTAGTCGGTCGCTTTGGACTTAAAAGAATTTTGTTAATGAGTGGGAGTACAAAACTTAATGTCTTTCCACTTCCTGTTTCTGAAACACCTATGAGATTTAAGCCTTCCAAGATAATGGGTATACATGCCGATTGAATTTCGGTGAATGCCTGAATTTTCATGTCTTCAGTTAATGCTTTTTCAATAGGTGGGAAGAATAAATTTTGTAAAGTTAGGGATTTCATGATTGTTTTTTTAAATGAGAATTTAGGTGAGTGATTTGAAAGCAGTGATGAATTTTTCTATCTCTAAAATCTAGAGGTATCGTTTTATCTGTAATATCAATTACAGAAGCGATTTCTTGAATCATTGGGTCTAGTTTAAATTTTCGTTTATTGTTTGAAAAGTAGAGGATTCCATTTGGGTTTAGCAAACGAAGACAGTTTTTAATTAAAACAATTTGGTCCTTTTCAACTTCAAAATCATCTTCCATTTTTTTTGAATTAGAAAATGTAGGGGGATCTAAAAAGATTAAGTCAAATTTATTAACTGCTTTTTCTAAGTATTCCAAGGCATTTTGAATAATAAAATTATGTTCCTTTAATGATATTTTATTATGTTCAAAGTTTTTACGGGCCCAGTCTTGATAGGTGCTCGATAAATCGACACTTGTTACATGCGACGCTCCACCTAAAGCCGCCATTACACTAACTGCTCCAGTATATGAAAAAAGATTGAGGAATTTTTTTCCACGAGCTTCTTTTAATAGGACTTGTCTCATTGGTCGATGGTCTAAGAAAAGACCTGTATCGAGGTAGTCGTGTAAATTGACTAAGAACTCAGCTTGGTATTCTTTTACCGCCATTACTTCATTGCGCTCTTCAAGACGCTCGTATTGAGTTGTCCCTTTTTGTTTTGTACGAGATTTTATGATGACTTTTTCTTCCGGAATATTGAGAACATTTTTAACGGCACTGATGATGAAATTAAAATGTTCAAATTTTTCAGCATCGATTTCATCATCGCGCTTTTCATAGATCACGGCATAATCTTTATAGACATCGACAATAAAGGGAAACTCTGGAATATCTTTTTCATAAATACGAAAAGCTTCGAGGCCTTCTTTCCTGGCCCATTTAGCGCGGTGTTTGTAATTTTTTTCAATTCTATTCTGGATTGTTTTTAAGTCGGCCATATTTTATCTTCTAGTGTTTTGTTTCATTTTTAGTTCAAATTTGATGACATCTTCTAAGCTTTGATTATGGAATCGAATACAATATTCACCCAATTTTAATGTAATATCGGCATTAATTTTTTTATGAATCCCAAAAACTTCAAATGAATATTGAGGATATCGATCAACAATTTTTTGAAGAGGCTCTCTGGTTACAAACTCTACATGCTCCAATCCACTTGGATAACTATGATTTGGTTTTGGAGATGGTAATTCAAGAAGTGAAATGTTTCTATTTTTATATTCTATTGGTTCATGGAGTTTGAAAGTTGAGATTAGCCTTCCATTGACCATTGATTCAACTAATAATGTTCCTACATCTATTAAATCCATTTTTTTTGAGTTGTACTCTTCCAGAGAACTTACTCGATAACAGAGATGATCAAGTTCAAAATGTTCTACATTCAATTCAATCTCTGAAAGTTTTAAAAAAAGATCTTCGAGAAATATTAGGGGATCACCAATAATTTCAACCAGAGTTTTTTTCATTATCTATAATCCGAGTTTTTATAAAATGTGACATTGGGATTTTTTTCCACGACAAGTTTTAAATCCCACTCAGAGCGCACAGAAAAACAAAGTCTTTTTTTATGGTCATAAACAATATTGCTACTGTTGTTGGCCATAAAAGTTCCTTGGTCTTTTTCAGTCGCAAACTTCAACCACCTAATTCCAATAAACGAATAACCTTCGTAATCAGCATTTACATTATATTCATCTTCTAGTCGGTATTTCACAACTTCAAATTGTAGAGCTCCAACAGCACCAAGGATTTTTTCACCAGTTGAAGACCTAGTGAAGAGCTGAACAGTCCCTTCTTCTGAAAGTTGCTGTAACCCTTTTTCAAGTTGCTTGGCCTTCATGGGGTCTTTAAGGACTACTTTATTAAAAATTTCAGGAGCAAAATTGGGAATTCCTGTAAATTGAAATTTTGATTTTTCTGTAAATGTATCACCAATTTGAAATTTACCGTTATCATGAAGTCCGATGATATCTCCAGGATAAGCTTCTTCAGTAATCTCTCGATCCTGTGCTTGAAACATAAGTGGAGTGGCTATTTTTAGTTCTTTGTTAGACCGGACATGATAAATTTTTTGATTGCGCATAAATTTACCAGAACACACGCGAAGAAAGGCAATTCGATCGCGGTGTTTTTTATCCATATTCGCTTGGATTTTAAAAATAAATCCTGTGAACTCTTCAGTTGTCTCTGGATCAAGAATTTGTGTTTTTGAATCAGATTCAAAAGGAGATAGTTTGACTTCGCGAGGCTTAGGCCCAGGACAAGCACTTGCGATCATGTCTAGGGTTTCTTTGACACCAAAATTATTTAATGCCGAACCAAAGAAGACAGGAGTTTGAATACCCGCTAAAAATTCTTCTTCACTGAATTCTCCAATAACCGTTGAAACCATTTCGAGTTCTTCTATTAATGTGGCCAATAAACTTGCACCAATAAACTCTAATACTTTTGGAGATTCTAAATTGGCAGCATCAATAATAATTGGATTAAAAGGGTCTTTGGCATTTTTAAAACTCATGATTTGTTTAGTGCGAAGATCGTACACACCTTTAAAATCAACTCCAGAACCAATGGGCCAAGTCATTGGGACACATTGTATATTTAAAATCTTTTCAATATTTTCTAATAGGGCAAAAGGGTCCATTGCTTCGCGGTCATACTTGTTCATAAATGCCACAATAGGAGTGTCTCGCATTCGACACACTTCCATCAACTTTATCGTTTGTGCTTCAACTCCTTTGGCCGAGTCAATCATCATGAGAACTGATTCAACTGCAGTAAGTGTTCGATAAGTATCTTCTGAAAAGTCTTTATGTCCGGGAGTATCGAGTAAATGCATGGCCCTATCTGCATAGGGAAAACTCATAACAGAAGAACTAATTGATATTCCTCTTTCTTGTTCTAGGGTCATCCAATCTGATTTCGCGTAATGACCGTCCTTGGCCTTTACCTTGCCTACATCACGTATGACCTGACCAAACCATAAGAGTTTTTCAGTCATGGTTGTTTTCCCTGCATCAGGGTGAGAAATGATAGCAAAAGTGCAACGTTTCGCATTTTGGGCATGGTCGAGCATAAAGATTGTCCTGAATTTTTATTCTATTTTTAGGGGGTAATTGATCAAAACTTAGCACATATTTTCTTAATATGCAGCAATATTTTCCCACCTAAAAGCCTCGGGAATAGTGAGTGGAGTATTATTTAAAAATAAGTGCTTAGAAATCCGATGAGTTTATGAATGATAAACGTTTAGAGGGTGCAGTTATGAGCAATTTAAAATTGAGAATTTTATTTTACTGTGTTTTGGTCGCGCTATATTCGAATTCTACATCAGCAGTCATAGTGCAGATTCTTCATACTAACGATACCCATTCTTACCTCGACAATAGTGCACGCAATTCCAATATTGGTGGAGCTGCAAGACTAAAAAGTTTGATAGATTTTTATAAAAATAAAATGGATGAAGTCGGAGTAAAGTCTTTAGTTGTGGATGCTGGAGATTTTACGGAAGGAAATCTCTTTTATATGGCCGATCAAGGACGCAAAGTTTTTGAAGTACACAACGAAATGGGTTATGACGTTGGCACACTTGGAAATCATGATTATATGATGGGAACTCGTGATCTTGATAAAATTTTAGGAGAAATGGATTTAAAATTTTCACTTGTTGCGGCCAATTTATTGATTAATTATGATTTTAAAAATATTCGTGCCAAAATTAAACCATTTAAAGAACTTGAAATTGATGGAATAAAAATTGGTATTTTAGGTTTAACTACCAATGAAATTTTTTACAAATGGCGCTTCGAAGGCGGCCAAGTGACTAATCCATATAAAGCTGCAAAACATTATGAAGAAGTACTCAAACAAAGAAACAATGATTTCATCATTGCTTTAACTCATATAGGTGTTTTAAAAGATATTAAATTAGCTGAGAGAACAAAAAATATTGATCTTATCATCGGTGGTCACTCGCATACTGCTCTTTTTGAACCTTCATACGGTATTAATAAAAATAAAAGATCAGTTCCTATTGTTCAAGCAGGAATGCATACTGAATACCTCGGTCGCTTAGTAGTAGATCTGGTAAAAGGCCGTCCGTTAAAAATAGTTTCATATGAATTAATTCCCGTAAAATATGAAGCGGCCGACACAAAAATAAAATCGATTGTGGAAGAGGCAAGTAATGATTTAGATACTGCTTATGGAAAAGATTGGTTAAACGAGCAAGTTGGTTTCTCAGATTTAAAGACCGGAGACCCAGAAGGTTCTCGTAAATGGGCCTACTTTATTACTGATGCACTAAAAGATAAAACAAATGCAGACATCGCCATCCATACTCCTTTTATGAATGGAGAAGATTTTCCTACTGGAAATGTCACTCGAAGAGATCTTTTTAATTCCATTCCACGTATTTTTGATTTAACAGAAAAATTTGGTTGGGCCATTTATACGACTAGAATAAAAGGAGTTTGGCTTCGGTTAGTTTTTGAAGCATTGACTCACTTTGGTCAACCTTTAACTTTTTCAGGTATCACTATGGAATATGTTAAAACTGAACATGGAATAAAAAGCAAACATATACTTGTGAATGGGCAACCTATTAATCCCTACAAGTTCTATACAGTCGCTTTCACTGAAGGAATAATCCGAGGGGCGGAAGGAGTAAGTCCATACACTACTGCAATTTTAAAAAATCCAAAGAAAACTAAATTCAAAATTTGGAATACTCTCGAAGAGAGAGTTGGACAAAGTCTTGGTAAAATTAAAATTGCTAAAATATCAGAAGAAAATCATCAACTAATTATGCCCAATCAAAATGCTGAACTCGGACAGTAAAGCATGGAGAAACTAGGCTTGTTCAATGGTTAAATTCCCATTAAAGTATTAGACAAACAGTTTATTAGTCTTTTACCGGTGGAGAATTTATGTGGGGATCAGTAAAAAATCAATTGCGATCAGTAATAGAATGGAAAAATCCATCACCTGAAGCCATTTTTGAAATTTGGAGCACTGGACTTGATGAAATTAAAAATGCGTCGAAGTTAATTCTTAATCCCGGACAAGGCTGTGTCTTTGTTTATGAAGGAAAAATACAAGCCGTATATGTAACTCCAGGAATTGTAGAATTAGCTACCGCCAATATTCCGTTTTGGACGACAGTTACAAAGTTTATGCAAGGATTTGTCAGTGAACATAAAGTTGGAATTTACTTTTTTAGATCAAATCAATTAGTTGATTTAAATTGGGGAACAACTTCTCCAATTAAATATGAAGACCCAAAATATAAATTTCCTGTTGGACTAAGAGCGTTTGGAAATTTTTCTGTTCAAATTAATCAGGCAGAATGGTTTATTCAAAATATTTCAGGCATCAAAGATTTATTTACTTCAACGGAGTTGCGCCAAATTATTTCATCTCGAATATTGCAACCTCTGACAGATTCATTTGCAGAAATGAAGTACACCTATACTGAAATAGATGCCCATCGAAATGAAATAGCTGCTACATTACTTACTAATTTAAAAGAAGATTTTATTAAATTAGGATTCAATCTTCTCGATTTTCGAATTGAAGGTACATCTTTTGATGACGAAACGATGAAGCGAATTAATCGCATCGCTGATATAACAGCTGAGGCGCAAGCTGCTCAGGCCGCAGGTTTAAATTATGCTCAAATGCAGCAACTAGATGCCATGAAAGAAGCTGCTAAAAATCCGGGGGGGGGCGCAGGTCTTGGGATGGGGGCCGGTATTGGTTTTGGATTTGGCCAACAAATGGCCGGGGCAATGGCAAATATAAATCAAAATAATTCAGCAGCAATTCCTACTGATGATCCAACAGCGCGATTAAAAAAAATCAAAGAACTTCTAGAGCAAAAATTAATTTCTGAAGAAGAATATGAGGCGAAGAAAAAAGAGATTATGGCAAAAATATGATCTTTATAAAAAAAATTGTTTCACTCTTAATTGTATTAGTATTCACGTTGACTCTATCAAGCGTTTGCTTTGGCCGAGCGGGTGGAGGTGGTGGAGGTCATAGTAGCGGCGGTGGCGGAAGTCATAGCTCAGGTGGTTTTGGCCATAGTACTGGTTATTCATCAGGTTCATATGGCGGAAACTATGGTGGTAATTATTCATCGGGTGATTCTTCGGGATTTATGGTCTTTTTTCTTTTGGGCATCATTATAATTATATATTTTATGTTGGCCCGAAAAAATAAAATAAGCCCATCAACTATCGAAGATGAACGACAAACTATGAACTTATTTAATAATTCTTCTTTTCAAGTTGAAGCATTAGATGCTGAACTCACCCAAAAAATATCAATCGCATTTTTAACAATTCAGAAATCATGGTCAGAAAAACGATTAGATTTAATGCGAAGATTTATTACCGATGGTGTCTATCAAAGATTTAATGCCCAGTTTACGATGATGAAATTATTAGATCAAACCAATATTATGTCTAATGTTAAAATTGAACAAATTGGAAAAGTGGATTCAGGATTAGATGGAAATTATGAAATTCTCCAAGCAAGAATCACGGCCTATTCCGAAGATCAGTTTGTCAGTAAGACTTATCCAAATTTAAATTCACCAGGGGGAGCAGAAAGTTTTGTAGAGTATTGGTCATTTATAAGACGAAAAGATTATCAAAAAGGTTTTGATCTTTATTCCTCAGAAAATTGCCCAAAATGTTCAGCACCTCTTAATTCAAAGCTAATTGAGACGGCCCAATGTCCGTTTTGTTCGACTTATTTAAATAATGGGGAATATGATTGGGTACTTGCTGAAATAACTCAAGAAAATGATTATGCAAATACTGAAAATTCTCATGGGCCCTCGGCTCAAATAACCAACCAATTGCCAGATTTTTCTCGTCAGCTTATCGAAGACCGGGCCAGTAATGCTTTTATGCAAATTCTTATTGCGACTTCTCTTAAGGCGGAAGCTCCACTTGCTCGATTCTCGACTCCAAGTGCATTCTTAGAACTTAAAAAATTTATGGCAAATACACATTTTTGTTATGACCGTTTATTTTTAAATTCAGTTGAAGCTGTTCACGCATTTGTTAAAGAAAATTCATGTTTTGTGAATATCGAGATCCGGTTTAGTTTTCGACGAGTTCAGATTCAGGGATCAATTGCAAATTTGATTGATGATGAAATTAACACCCACACTATGAAATTAGTCATGGTTCGTGAACTTGGTGGAGTTGTCAGCAAAGGATCCATTTATGCCAATTCATGTTCACATTGTGGTGCTGCTCAAAAAGATAGTTTAGCTTCTACTTGTATTTATTGTGGAGTTGCCATTAATGATCCTAAGACTGAATGGTTGGTTGACCAGATTAGTGGTGAGGCAACATTGTTTGTGTGAATTAGATTTCAAAAAAATCGACACATATTGATTGTAATTTTTCTTCTGGAGAGTCTTTTATAATTGTCCTTGCCTCAGCGATGGCCTTAATAAATAGCTCTCTAACTTTTACGATATCCACTTTACTAATTGAAACTACATTGGAGAAATGGAGATCTTCAGGTTTATTTAAATCAATTGAATTTATCGCTTTTATCCGCCAATTAGCATGATGCCTTTGAATATGGGTTGAATCTTTGCTTAAATGAATCCTTTCAATCCCCGGTAAATAACTTTGTCCATCTTTAACAATTAATCCAGTTACTATTAAAAAATTTAAGACTTCAGTTGTTTTTTCTTTTGAGCAGTTAATTTTTTTTGCAATGCTATGAATATTGCGAAATTCTTTAATGGTTATCATTATGTGTACTGCAGAGTAAATCCAACTTGAATAGTAGATCTCCTGGTCTTTTTCTTTAAGTCCCTTTTTAAAATTTGTTCTTTTTTTTAAATCAGTATTTCTTAAAATTATTTCATTTAATTCATCTTGATAAAATTTTTTTAACTCAGGACTATTTGATTTTGCTAAGTGGATCAAGTTCAAAAAATATTTTCCTTCATCTATGCTATGTTCGAAAAAATGATTTAATTTTATTCCTTGTTCAAAATTAAAATGAATATCTCCATTTAAAATTTGTGAAATATGGGTATTTTGACAAATTAAAAATTTTGCAATTTTTAATTTGAAACCTCTGCCTTTTGAAGGAAGGGAGTAAATTTTTTCAATGAGATAGGTTTTATAATCAGTGAATTCAAAGATAGTTTTATTCATAATTGGCCTCTAGTATGAAAAAATTACAGTTATGTCCAAAATCCATACATAACGTTAAAAGATAAAATTCATTATGTTATTTCATATTGTTATATCGTCTAAGTTTATAATAAATTAAATTTTAAATGACTTTTATAGCAATTTTATCTATTTTATTATTTGGTAATAGGTTACAATTTTTTTGCCCGACAGAAATGGTAAGGTACAAAGTGAAGGAGTCGAAAATGAATATTAAAATGTTTAAAACAATTGCTTTAGTGCTTGGAATTTCCTCTTTTACATTAATGAATCCTAATGCCTATTCTAAAGTCATAGGTGGTGATTCTGGAGGAGGCGGAGATGCCTCAGAGTTTCGTGTGAACGAAATTCAATCAGACTTATTGAAATGGATAAATGAAGATGGAGCCAAGAAATTAAACCTACTAGCAGATATTTCTTATGGCGAATATTTTGAAAAAATGACAGAAATACTAAAACCTAAAAAAGTCGTTATTGAATTTACCGATAAAGATGTTTTAGTCAAAGGTTCAACTAAAACGTGCAGAGGTTATATTTCAAAAAGTGATTCTAAAAGTCATATTTTATGTAATATTTCTAGATTTAAATCAACCTCTGAGTCTGAGCAATATAAATTGATTCATCATGAATTTGCAGGCTTAATGAATATAGAAAAAAATGAAGGTGCAGCATCTGATTATGCAGTCTCATCACAAATTACTGAATTCTTATCTAATCAAAATGTACTCAAGCTTGCCGTTAAAAAAAGATGTATCACAACGAATTCGTCAAATGATATGAATCTTATTAAAACTAATGCAGAAAATGTAAAAGTAAGTACAAGTTGTGGATTGGCCATTTGTTATGGACTTATGGATGTTAAGGGAAGACACGTCGTTACTGCAAAAAGTGATTTAAATCCCAATCAAACTGTAAATTCAATTAACCTTGTATTAATAAGAGCATCTGATACAGGTCAAATGGTCCTAATTAATACAGATTTAATTGCTAAAGCATTCTCATTGAATCAATCAATTTCAGCACAGGCCATTATACTTATTAACGATGATACTTCTGCAAAATGTATTATTTAATTATTTATCAAAGGATTTTTTATGAAAACGAATTTAACTTTAATTGCTTTTTCTCTACTTTTTAATATTTCGCTGCAAGCATCTGAGGGATTGTTGAAAATTTCAACTAACCAAAGAATAGGTGATTCAGAACACATCAGTAATGTTGGCGTTTATATTAATAATCAACTTCTTCAAACAGGAAGTCCTCTGAACACCATTGGAAATGATTCAAGTGGGACAATTTCATTTCCATTGTCATTTGATAATGATGCTAACTCAAAACTTGTATTAACAATCGACAAAAATACTAGTGGTCATAAAGTTTTGGCAGGAATGAAGTTAGTCCTTGTAAGTAGTGACAACTCTACGACTCTGTTAGGGACAACATTTGGAGAACCATTTAATGAAAATTCATTTGGTTTTTCTGAAAAAATTGATTTTGAATCATCGGTTCAATTACAATCTGGAGTGTTATCGACTTCTTCTCCTATAAATACCTATTATAGAAATGCACTTAATGTTTGTATAAGACAGGCCATTTCAACTCAAGTTTTAGGGAGTCAGTTAACAGTTGGAGGAAAAAAATTCCTTAAAACTACAACAGTTAATATTCCAGTTGGAAGAGAAGTTGTTGATGTTTTAGCTGGCATAAATGGTCTTGGTGGGTGTAGGAAATAATTTTGGAGTTATTATGTTAAAAAAAATATTAACCTTTATGATTACTGCGATAGCAATGAATTCGAATTCTTATGCCTTATATAATTCTCCATTTGTCATTGAATATAAACCTATTCACTGCCAATTGAGTGAGGGGAGTTCATTTCAAACAGCTTTTACATTTAACATTATTTTATCTGGAAAAGTAGGACTTCCAAACTATAGGGACGTTATGCTTAGTGGACGAGAAGATCAATCATTCTTGCAAAGTAAATTAGTTTCTATTTTACGGATTGAAGATTTTTTAGCTCGAGGTACGCCAAATAATTTTTTAACGGCCATTAATTCACCACAATTTATTGTAGGTAGTGAAGTCAATCATGTGCCAGATGTAGTAACAGTCGTTAATCAGTTAGATAAAACTAAAACTTTATTGAATATAATAACTGGTCCCTCCGGTGGGCCAGAGAGTTTGATTTTTGAATCCAATATTTCAATGTATAGGATTGATCAATCGAGCGCAAAAATTGGGATGGAGCTAACTTACTTCATTGAAGACAATCGTCAGATACAAAATGACTTAAGTTTTTTAAGTTATATGGAAAAATTTAATGGTAAAAAAATTATTATTTTAAATGGAGTTTGTCATTTGTAAAAAAGAAAAATCTGAAAGGGGAATCAATTTAAAGTGACTATATTAGAAACTTTGAATTATTCCTTTTGTTTGTATGTTCGCTGTTTTAGGATTATTAATTTAATTCAATAGTTTTAAGAAAATTAGTTAAATTACTTATTAGTTCATTGTTTTTAAAATCTTTTTTCCACCACACACCAAATGACATTGGCGATTTAAAGTTTACTTCATAATCATGTAGTGATTTATTTTGTAAATCTAACTTCACCACATAATAAGGAATATATCCAAAACCTAGATTGCTGGTAATGGCCGCTCGCAAACTAGATAGATCATTAAAGATATATTTAGGATTAAGTTTTAAATTTAATTCTTCTTGAAGCATGTTGATATCATTCCTGACAAAATGGAGATAATTAGAATCTGTTAATATTTTATTTTTTTTATAAAATAATTTTGATGAAACCAAGACCATCTTTTCTGGAAGAACTTTTTTAAATCGAATATCTGGATGATAGGGAGTCCCACAATCAATGGCAATATCAACTAAATTATCTAATAACAAATTTTCAGATTGACCGTCAGTCGTCACAATTTCAATGGTGCAATTTTGAGGGATAATTTTTTCCAAGTTAGGAATTAAAATTCTCGAAGCAAATTCTCTGGTCGAAGCAATCTTTAGAGTTTGTTTAGTTGAAAAAATGAAACTTTGTTCATTGATGGCCTTTCTTGTCCATTGATTAAGGGCCAATCCTTTATCAGTTAAAATCCATTTCCCATTTAATTTTTTAATAAAATTTGTCTCTTGACTCATTTTATTTAATCTTCTCGAAAGCACACTTGCATCTCTTTTCATCAGAATTGATAATTCTAAGAGAGACTCAGAAGCTTCAAGGGCCAAAAGTAGTTCACTATCATCGGAATTAAGTAGAAATTTCATTTCACAAGATTAACTCGTTATTGCAAATAATGCAATTACAATGCTCGAATTTGCAATTGATGAAATATATATTTTCCAATAGATTCATTCCATAGCAGAGATCAGTGTAATAAAGGAGAATTTATGAAGACACGATTGATTTTATTTGGCTTTCTATTGAATTTATTTTCACAGGAGCTTTTTGCCCAAGATAACTACGTGGCACACGAATGGGGTACTTTTACATCCTTAGTTGGATCCGATGGTATTCGACAACCGGGGATGTACCATGAAGATGAAATTCTCCCAAATTTTGTTCACCGTTACGGTGAAGACCTAAAATTAGAATTTCCATCAAGTACCACCGTTGCCCTCAATGAAGTTTCTAAATTAAATCTTCCTTTCGATCCAAATCGTTGCAGTAGAAGAAATAAAGCTTGTGAGGAACTTATTGGTAATCAATTAATCACCCAAAAAATGGAAACTCCTGTTTTATATTTTTATTCAACAAAAGAACTAGGAGTTAAAGTTGATATTGCTTTTCCTGGTGGGGTTATTGCGGAATCCTATCCTAAGGCCGTGGCCAATTATCCTGAACCAAGTATCGGAGTAAAACTAATAAATGGATTTTCACATTATGACATTTCCATCCTTAGTCCCAATACTTTGGAAGATAATTTATTAAAAGTTGAGAAAGATAATATTTACTCACACGCAAGAATTGTTAAAAGTAATTTAATTAAATCAAACAATGAAGTTGAAAAATTTATTTTTTACCGAGGATTAGGAGATTTTACGACTCAATTAAAAATTCAATCATTAGATGATTCCTTAATTATAAAAAATACGGGAAAAAATATTCCAAATGCCTTTTTAATTAATTTTGATGGTGAGAATGGAGAAATTAAAGAACTAGGACATTTTGCTACAAATGAGATTAAGAATATTTCAAATAATGAAATTAATAAACTTCGTTTTTCTAAAATAACTAAAGAGAAATATATCCAAAAATCCCGAAATCTAATAAAGCTAGCTTTAATAAGTAGTGGTCTTTATGAAGATGAAGCGGTCGCACTTTTAAATACATGGGAGCAAAGTTATTTGAAAAATGCAGGTCTTCGAGTGCTGTATATCTTAAATCGAGAAGAAGTCGAAAGTATTCTTCCAATGAATTTAACTCCAGCACCAAGGGAATTAAAACGAGTTTTTGTAGGGAGAGTTGATATTCTCACCCAAAAAGAGGAGACTGTTTTGTTAAACCGAGTTTTAGAAGAAAGAAATAAATTTAATCCTGAATCATTAGGTAGATTAGCTCATCCTATTGCCAATCGACTTTTATCTTTAGGAAAAATAAAACATCTCAATAATGAAAATATTAAATTATTAGAAGAGTTAGTAAAAAAAGCAGCTGAGTAAATTAATAAGTATAGACCCTGTAAAGACAGGGTCTATATTTAAAATTAATTAATCTAGTGGATACAACATTCCTTCACCCGTCACAAAATAAGTTTTTATGGCCGTGATATTTTTAGTCCAGTTTTTTACGGTGTAACTCATCTCCAACGTTGCCCCTGCAATGACATTTTGTTTGGTTCCGACATTCGAAATTTGCAGCAACTGAGAGCTGGCATCTAAGTCAAATCCCCATAGAACTGAAATATTAGTGGCCGATGCTCTTATGCCGGCCAGGTATTTACCAGATCCATCAAGAGTCCCATTGTATTGAAAAGTTATACTATAAACAAAGGTGACAACATCAGAACCAAATCCATTTTGAAAACTCACTTTATAGTGATTGGATTTAGGAATTGACCATCCACTCATGTCATGGACAACAGGATCCTTAGAATCAATCCTAGGTAACACTGAGACTGAGGCCATGGGGTTGTTTGTTACAACAGGTGAGCCTTGCTTGATAAGTGGGATTATTTTTTGTCCAACAGCTATCAGTTGGTCAATAATACTAATAACTCCACCAATCCCTAGTCCTTGACTGGCCCCTGCGGCCCCAGCTGGAACTGTTGGAAGATTAGGAACATTACCCACAAAATCTCGTACATTGGTATTGAGTGCAGAAAATTCATGGACTGAAATTTGTTCAACTTTTATCGACTTTACTTGGAAGTAAGGATCTTCCAAGGCATTGATGTCAGACGTTTTTAATTTCATGGAGACTGAAGCATGAGATGAACAGATTAAGCAAGTAAGCACAAGACCGGAAAGAAGCATAGACTTGAAAAGCATAAGGTCTCCTCTGTGAATGTGATGAGCACTTATGACAAAAGACAGCTTGCTTTGTCTACACTGTAAGAAAATATAAGAGAATGTTATGAAAGGAATTAGTTAATTCTATTCAGAATAGGTGCAAAAAATGAGAAAACAATCTTTTTGCTTAGGCATTGTTGGTTCTCCACACCCCATAAATTCTTCGGTAACTCTTGTATTTTTCATCGCGGGTATTGAATAAGTCGTTGTTGTGACTCTTTTCCATTTTGGGTAACAAGCAGAAATAAGTTTTGCATTTACAGTTAATAATTCAGACTCAAGCAGTTTTGTATTTAACTTAGTGTAAATTGTCTGCACTTTATTATTAGAAGATTTACGATTCCAAGCTGGGAATTGCTTTTTTCCAAATTCTAATTGAACAGATGTGCCTGATGCTCTTCCATTGAAGGCATGCCGTAGTACTGTATTAAGTGGGTGAGGTGATGATTGATTTTCTCTGTTGAATTCTGGAGGACACGACTTATTAGGAGCTTTATCTTCATCACAATTGCGATTGATTATTTCTCCACTAGGGCCAATCGTTAAATATTCAGTAACTGATTGATCAAGAATACTCCAATGCACTTCAAAAGTGGCCAAATCATCAGGAGAGAGTTCATTTCCTGATCCATCAATGATTTTACTAAATTTTTGGACTTCGCCATTTATTGCATCCACTCCAGGCAAGGTTTTTTGGTATCGGCGTGGATCAAACCGAAAACCCGATTCTATAATTTCAACATTTCGCTGACAACTTTGTACTAGTAAAGCTATCAGCAAAATATTGAATAATTTAAACAAGATTATGGGCCTTTAAAATTTCATGTCCAATATCAGAAATATTCATTTTTGAGAGTTTCAATGGATCAATGACGTTTTCAAAAAGTATTGGCAACTCAGAGAGTTCTTCCATGAAAGTTAAGTTTTTATTAGCATCAACTTCATCTACTTTTTTTACTGGAGTAAAATGCGGAGCTGTTCTTAACACATGTGGAGTTTCATTGATTAATTCTAGTATGGCATTAACAACTTCTACAAAACGGTCAAGTTCTGCTTTGCTGTAAGATTCAGTTGGCTCAATCATCAGTCCATAAATTTCTGGAAATGCTACAGTAGGTGCGTGAAGACCAAAGTCTAAAAAGAGTTTTCCAATTTTTGCGATGGCCTGAGCTTTTGGAGTTCCCCCAGCTTCTATTCTCAAAAATGTATCTTTAGTAATTGTTATAATAAATTCGTGCATGCGAACTTCATTTTCACAGCCTTCTGGAAGACTTGGAAAAGTTGTTTTTAATTTTTCGTACAAATAGCGAGATGACAATACCGCGATGGCAGACATTTGTTGCACACCATTGCCTCCAAGAGATTTGATATATGTATATGCGCGGACTTTATGGGCAAAATTTCCATAATGACGATGAAATGAACCAATTGATTTTGGAGCTTTTACGATATCATAAAATCCTGAACTATCTTTTGATACTTGAATACCTGGAAGGTAATCAACTAAGCGATGAGAAACTGCAACGATTCCGTCCCCTGGGCCTCCGCCTCCGTGAGGGATGGTCCAAGTTTTATGAAGATTATTATGAACAGCATCGACTCCCATTTTATTGAGATCAATCCAACCTGCAATGGCGTTCATATTGGCGCCATCCATGTAAACGAGGCCTCCGGCCGCGTGAATTAATTCACTCATTTCTTTAAAACAAGTTTCAAAAATTCCAGAAGTATTTGGGTTAGTCACCATGACACCAGCAATTCTTTTATTGTATTTAGCGATGGCTTCTTTCATCTGATCAAAATCAATTTGTCCTCTACGATCTGCTTCAATGGTGACAATTCCGTACTGAACGCCATCTAGAACTTTTGTTTCGAAACCGGCCATAGAAGCTGAGGCCGGGTTCGTTCCGTGAGCTGAGCGAGGAATTAATAAAATATTCCGTGTTTCTGATTCACCATTAAATTTATGGTAGTCTTGAAATAATTTTAACCCAACTAATTCACCTTGAGCTCCGGCCACTGGTTGAGTCGTCACTGCAGGAAGACCAGTAATGGATTTAAACATTTCTTGAATGCTGTAGAGAATTTTAAGTGAACCTTGAACATCTTCAATAGGAGCTTGAGGATGAGAGTCAGTAAAGCCAGCTAATCCAGCAGCATAATCATTGATATAAGGATTATACTTCATAGTACATGATCCTAACGGATAAATATTATCGTCTGGACTTACGTTTAAATCAGCAAGCTTTTTATAAAATGATTTTAGTTCAGACATCTCGATAGATGGTAGGCCAACCGCGGTTGTGCGCATAAAGTTTTCAGGAATTTCTGGAAGGAATTCATCATTTTCTTCGGCTTCAAAATTATCTTTGAAAAAGTTTTCTAATTTTTCTAAATCTTCATCACTATGAATATCGAAAAAAGATAGGAGTAAAAGATTACGCCCGTCTTTTAAGCGATCACTTACATCAATCCCTAATTGTAAATGTGCAAGGCCTGCTTTCTTTTGTAAGTCTTTAACACTTACTGGAAGCTCAAGCGTGAATTCATTGTAAAATGGAGTTGAAGCAAAAGCTAAGTTGACTCCTTTATATTGGGTCAAGACTTGGGCCATTTGTTGAGCATAGTCGCGACCAATAAGAGCTGACTCAGTCATTCCTTCTTCACCACGAGCAAGGATAGCGGCCCCTGCGGCCGAGGCGATAAAAGATTGGTTCGAACAAATATTTGAAGTCGCTTTATCGCGTCTGATATGTTGCTCGCGAGTTGAAAGCACCATGCATAGACAATTTTTTCCATCTTGGTCTTTTGCTCGTCCGATAAACCGCCCAGCAGTTGAGCGAATATCTAATTTATTTTTTTCGTTATATCTAATTCCAAAAATTCCTAATCCGGGCCCACCAAAATTGGGAGCGATTGCCAAATGCTGGCCTTCACCCACGATCATATTGGCGCCTTGTTTTTGGCTACCATATTCCACAGGTGGAATTAATCCACCAGTGGCAAGTAGCATAGGATCAAAGAGGGCAATTGATTGGATAGAAAGCTCACTACATAAATCTGTAAGTGAGTGGACATCTTCGAGGTTTCCATAATTATTGACTTGTGGAAAAGCAATGGCCGCTAGGTTTGAACCAATTTCTAAGGCCATCTTGCGAGCGAGGTCACAATTAGTTATCCCAGTCATTGGGTCAGTGGGAATCGTCACAATTTTTAATCCAGTATGTTTTGCATGTGTTTTTAAAACCTCAATATCACCTGGATAAAGAGATTCACAGACTAGAGCTGTATTAGTATTTTTAACAATTCTAAGAGACGTCTGAATAGCTTCAAAAAGAGTTGTTGATCGGTCATAGAAAGAAGCGTTGACCGCTTCAAAACCCGTGAGCATTGACATGGCCGAAGAATAAATCCAAAGAGTATTTAATGTTCCTTGAGATCTCTCTGGTTGGTAAGGAGTGTAGGCAGTTGTTAAACCTCGAAGCCCGCAAACATACGGCACGATTTCATTAACTTTATAATTTTTTAAACCGTCACCAATAAAACACGTTTTATTATTATTTTTAGCAGCGACTTCTTCAACATGATTAATAAGATCATTATAAGAAAGCTCTTCAGTGACAAAAGGAGTCTTCTCAAATTTTACATCGTCTGGGATATGGGCATAGAGGTCTTTTAAATTTTTAATTTTGACTGCACTTAGCATTTCGGCCTGTTCGGTCTTTGTTGATGAAATATAGTATTCAGTCAACTCCCTCTTAAGACTTCTAGGATCATACGGAAGCTTTTTGAAATTTCCATCAGCGTTTTTGTTTTGCATGAATACACGTCCTTTTAAAAGAGATTATTTGCCAGTATAATAACTAATAATGAATGAATTAATAAAGATAAAAATGAGTGATCAAGACAATGAATCTTGGCCATCATTTATACAAGACGCCATAATAGACAAAAACAAGTATTCATTGCAGGTTGAATCTGAGCGCAAACTTTGTGAAAACTGTGATTATTTGTATTTTTCCGAGGGAAAATTACAATTTCATTCAGTGGATCTGGGAAATATGTGTTTTGATTTTGAAGAAACATATAAATACCATCAAAGACAAAAGTACGCTATTGGCCGCGAGCCTTTGGCGAAAGCCTTAGGAATTAAAGGAAATGATTCGCCAATCGTTTGGGATACAACTTGTGGAACGGGGAAAGATTCTTTACTCATTCACTATTTCGGAGCGAAGTTGCGCTCTTTTGAAAGGCACCCAGCAATTTATTTATTATTAGTTGATGCTAAAAGAAGATTTCCTTTGGATTTTGAATTAGTCTTCGCAGATGCCTCTCAGCTCATTGAAGGTAATCAACCAGATGTTATTTATTACGATCCAATGTATCCAGAAAAATCAGGTTCAAAAAAATCGGCCTTACCAAGAAAGGAAATGCGGATTTTTAAGGAAATTGTAGGTGAGGATTTTGATTCGGTTGATTTTCTAGATTGGGCATTGAAAACGGCTAAATCTAGAGTTGTAGTCAAGAGATCGATCAGCTCATTACCTGTCAAAGAAAAACCCTCGGCCAGCTACCTAGGCAAAAGCACTCGCTATGATATGTATAAAATTTTTTAACCGCCGCTGCGTTTGGTTTTAAAAAGTAATTTGGCCAGAAAGGCTTCGACTTTTTCGCGCTGGTCACCTTGAAGCTCAATCTGAGCGTTAATAGTGTCTTTAAATGTTCCACCAGTTCCACAATGGTTTTTACATTTTTTTGCTAAGTCTTCAAAGTAGGCCGGGTTATAGGGAAGATCGTGGATAACTGTCACTAATTTTCCACCGCGTTGGTTTTTTTCCAATTTAATTTTAAGAGTTGTTTTTTCAGGGATGATTTCTATAATATTTTGAGGTGCTGTAGCACAAATGCATGTCTCTTCTTTACATTTTTTACAGATTTTTTCATGGGAGCCGTCACTTGAGTAAACAAGTCTCGTTTCACTAGATTTATGATTAGCAAGTTGCTTCAATGATGGTTTATTTTGTTTCATTTTTAACTGAATTTGATTAATATTTTCCAATCTTATTTGTAGTAAATTTTAAAAGGAATGGAACCGTTATGGCAAAGAAATACGACGTCTATGGAATTGGAAATGCTTTAGTTGATATGGAATTTGAAGTCACAGCAGATTTTTTAGACAAAGCCTCAATTTCTAAAGGAGTCATGACACTAGTTGACGAGGCCAGACAAACTGAAATCATCACCACTCTTCACGGGATTCAACACAAACGCTCATGTGGAGGATCTGCTGCCAATACTATGATTGCTGTGTCTCAATTTGGGGGTAAAAGTTTTTACTCATGCAAAGTGGCCAGTGATGAAACAGGTGACTTTTATTTTAAAGATTTAATGGATAATGGAGTTGAAACTAACCTTTCAACTAGCTCTCTTGAACCTGGGATTACTGGTAAATGCATTGTTCTTATCACTCCAGATGCTGACCGCACGATGAATACATTCTTAGGGATAACTCAGACTATATCTCCCAAAGAAATTGTTGAAGAAGGAATTAAGAATTCAAATTATGTTTATATTGAAGGGTATTTAGTGGCATCTCCCACAGGCAAAGAAGCGGCGATTAAAGCGCGCAAATGTGCTGAAGCCAATAATGTGAAGACCGCATTAACTTTTTCTGATGTAAATATGGTTAATTTTTTCAGTGATGGTCTCAGTGAAATGATCGGTTCAGGAGTTGATTTACTTTTTTGTAATGAAGCTGAAGCTTTTGCCTACACCAAAACAAATAATTTAGTTGATGCAGCTAAAATCCTAAAAAAGATCGCCAAAAAATTCTCTGTCACTTTAGGACCTAAAGGCGCATTTGTTTATGACGGTGAAAATGAAATTCATGTTCTTACGACTCAAGTTGAAGCGATAGATACTAACGGAGCTGGGGATCTTTACGCAGGTGCGTTTTTATATGCCATCAACTCTGGAATATCATATTCAGAAGCTGCTAAACTTGGTTGTTCTGCTTCTTCACTCTTGGTCACTCAATTTGGAGCCCGTTTGAAAAAAGAACAAGTTTTAGAAATCAAAGCAAAAACTCTATAAAGGATAAATTATGTCTCGAATATTAGTAAAAAATATTTTCAAAGACCAAATTGTTGATGTTGAAGTAACTGTTAAAGGCTGGATTCGTTCAGTTCGGAATTCAAAAAAGTTTTCCTTCATTATTTTAAATGATGGGTCTGCTCAGCAGTCACTGCAAATCGTGGTCGATGAAATTCTCCCAAATTATACTGAAGTCGCGGGCCTTCTTTCAGGTTCGGCCGTGGCGATCACAGGCCGATTAGTTAAAGGTGGCGGAAAAGTTCAAACAATCGAAATGCAAGCAACTCATGTCGAGATTGTTGGCAAAGTCGATGAGTCCTATCCATTACAGAAAAAAGCAACATCGTTAGAATTCTTAAGAGAGCAGGCCCATTTAAGAATCCGCACTAATACTTTTGGTGCCATCATGAGAGTCCGTCATCATTTGGCCATGGCCACTCATGAGTTTTTTTCAAATCGCGGTTTTTTCTATTTAAACTCACCAATCATTTCGGGGGTTGATGCCGAAGGTGCAGGCGAGATGTTTACTATTTCAACTCTTGCAACTGACATCACTAAAGCTCCAAAAACAAAAGATGGAAAATTAGATTTTTCAAAAGATTATTTTGGTAAAGAAACTTTCTTGGCGGTTACTGGTCAATTAGAAGGAGAGTGTTACGCTATGGGGCTTGGTTCAATCTATACTTTTGGACCAACATTTCGCTCTGAAAATTCAAACACGACTCGGCATTTATCAGAATTTTGGATGATTGAGCCAGAAGTGGCCTTTGCTGATCTGAATGAAATCGCGGGTCTTGCAACTGATTATATAAAATACCTCATTTCTTATTCACTTGAGCACGCTTCGGCCGAACTTGAATTTTTATTTTCAAGAGAAGATTCAACAACGCCCAAGGATCATTTAGAAGTTTTAAAACATGTTAGGGACTCTAAATTCACGCGCATTACCTATACTGAGGCCATTGAAATTCTTTCTAAAGTTGATCCAAAAGTTAAAAAATTCGAATACCCAACAACTTGGGGAAATGAACTTCAAACTGAGCACGAAAGATTTTTGGCCGAAGAGCATTTTAAAATGCCAGTAATCGTCACTGATTACCCAAAAGAATTTAAAGCTTTTTATATGAAACTAAATCCAGATGGAAAAACAGTGAAGGCCATGGATATTTTAGTTCCAGGGATTGGTGAAATTATTGGTGGATCTCAAAGAGAAGATAATTTAGAGCGCTTAGAAAAAAGAATGGATGAAATGAATATGAATAAAGATCCATTATGGTGGTATCTTGATCTAAGACGTTTCGGGTCTGTTCCCCATGCAGGATTTGGGTTAGGTTTTGAGCGTGCTCTTATGTATATCACTGGTGTTAATAATATTCGTGATGTGATTGCGTTTCCAAGAACACCGAAGAATTGTGATTTTTAATTTCTGAACATTGTTATTTTGGAATTTAATTTTCGAATCGCTACATGTTCACTTGAATAGATGTTCTAGTTAAAAATGAAAATGTAATGAATGGTTTCACTCATCTTGTTTCACTTGGATCAATGTATTTTGAGTTCTTGTGTCTACTATTGACTATTTTAATTGCAGCTATTAACCGAACCAATAAAATCTATACTCTGAGAATTACTATTTCCTTGTACATCAAATAGATTTAAATCACCCGAAGAATCAGTACCAATAAATTCAATGTGAGTAGAATATCCATTTGGTGACAATAATCCAAAAGCAGTTCCAGATAAAATATTTTTGCCACTATGTTCAGAAAATACTTTCAACAAATTAATATCAGTTATTTGAGCTTCATCAATGATAGATTCATCCATTTCTAATTTTATTCCACCTGGAGCAGTTATCCCAACATGCACAATAGATCCAACTCTGTTTACTTTTACACTCGATTGTTTTTCAGATGTACAAAACTTCAAAGAAAAATCGGCCGCAAACAGATTACTGGTGATTGCCATTGATAAAAAAATAATTGTTGATTTGAATTTCATTGCTTCCTCACTTTTTAAGTATCTATACAATAACAGAATTTTGCATATTTTTGCATCTAATGGAAAAATTACTCATTATTTAAGACCTTACAAGTTTTTCATGTGTTGGCCTTTAAAAGATCTAGGTTCTAATCGAATAAATATTCATGTAAAGGTCTACTTTCTATAATAAATTTACAAGATCTAAGAGTTTTTGATTAAATTCTGAGTTTTTAATTTTTGAATTTTCAATATCAAAATTTTCATTAAAGCTTGGAAGTGAAAGACTTCCTAGGATTTGAGCTCCAAAAAAAGGCATTGAAGTATTTGCTGCCGCCAATACAGACTTGGCACCTGCGGGGCCAGGTGAAGTAGAAGTTAAAATCATTTTTTTATTATCATAAACTTTTTTTGCAGACCTCGACGCCCAATCAAATATGTTTTTATAAGCGCTTGTATAAGACCCATTATGTTCTGCAAAGGAAATAATTAAAGCGTCTGCATCAGCTATTTTTTTAAGAAAAATTCTAACTATTTCAGGCTCTCCTAATTCTTTTTCTTTATCTTGACTATAAATTGGCAATTCAAAATCATTTAAGTCAATGACCTCAACGTCTGCGCCAGAAACTAAGCTTGCAGCATAACGAGCTAATTTTTTATTAATTGAATTCCTACTACTGCTTGCAGCGAAAGCTAAAATTTTCATTGGTATCCTCGATTTAATTTTATAAATTAAATCATTTTATAGTTTGAATTTCAAATTAATAGATAGAATTTGGCATTTGAATTAGGGATGGTTAGTGGCATTCGGTAATGGTGTTATGGCCAATATATTTACAATTATGGTAAAAATGAGAAGAAACTCAATTCTCAATTATCAATGGAAAAAACAGATCATGCTTAAAAAAGTAAAATTTATTATTATTGAACAGCTAAAAACAGGGGTGACACCTGAGAAAATGACTGATGCCGTTTTAGCTGGTGGACTAATTGGAATTTTTCCAATAATAGGCGCTACGACACTGTTAGCGGCCCTTGTTGCCCATTTTTTTAAACTCAATCAAATCATTATTCAAACAGTGAACTATTTATTTTACCCAATTCAAATACTATCAATTCCACTTTATATAAAAATAGTAAGTCTAATTTTTAATGTCGGTGATGTGCCTATAAGACCAGATCTCATTGTAAAAAAGTTTAATGAAGGATTTGTGAATTTTTTAAAACTTTATGGATTGATAGGACTATATGCATTCATATTATGGGGACTATTAACAATAGTTTTCTATTTTTTAATTCGCCCCTTGCTTTTTAGACTAATATTGAAAATTAAAAGGAATGTTTAAAGTGTTGGTTAACTCTTTAGGTTATGGTGGATTAGGCGGAGCTTGTGGATCAGTCGATTTGGATTCAAAAGGAGGGGGGCTGGTAATTTTTTTTGGTCATTACTTTTTGGATTAATAGTCGTGATTATTTTAAAAATTAAGAATGTAAAATTGTTTTTTTAAAATCTCTCCCAAATGTGGAATGAATGCTCCATCTTTTTCTTTTTTTTAATTATTTAAGTATTCACAATTTTTATCAATATGGTTTATGTATCTTTATAGTCATAGTCCAATGACATGAGGACCTGCTAATTACATGGCCCAGTAACTAAACCTTCAATTTTTAAGATACTTAGAAGCGAGTTAAATATTTTATTTTTTAGCAATATTGAGTTGTTGAGACTGTCTAATCTTTTTACAATTTATTATCTACTATGTAATTATGAGGAGAAGTCAAAAAGTTCTCTTAAATTACCTTATTCTGATCCTATATAAACGCAACTTTAGAAAGGGATAAAAAATGAAAAACATTACTTTATTAATTATAATAATGCTTATTAATCTAAGATCACTTGCTCATGCACAAGTACCAATTCAAGATATTAATTCTTCCATAAAGCACTCACAATTATTTCGCCAAGAAAATGATGAATTAATCAAAGATATGGTTACTATTAATGGAGAAATGTCGAAAATTGAATTATTAGATATCGCTAAAATAGTTCCTCGTTTTGCACTAACGATATCTGGAACTTATTTTGGAGCAAGATTTTCAAAGATTTTTTTCAATGCAAGTAGATATACTAGTTTTGGAGATAGAGTCGTTATCAACTCAATACATGGAGTTGTGCCATATTTCTCAGTAGCTGGTCTCTTCTTTTCTGCACCATATGGCCATGAATTCAACCTTAACGAAGAAAAACAAACTCTAGATGATACAATTTCTAATAATTCAAATCTTAAAATAGATTCAGATCTATCTCTAAGAACCAATAATATGGAATCAATTAATTTTTTTCAAACTTCAAGTTCATATGAAAAAGACCAGTACATCTTAAATTTAATTAATAAATTAAACATTCTTAAAAAAACACAAACTGAAGTATTAAAACTATTGAACAAGGATATTGAAATCATTTTAGATAAAAATGATCCTATTAATAATGTCTACCTAAAAAGAATAATGTATTTAGGATCTGATCAAGTTAGATATAAAAACTTAATGAAAATAGGAATTCAAGCTCGCATTAAACTATTTATGACATTTTCTCAAATTTCTTTGAATACTGAAACCGAGTTAAAAGCAGCTCTCAAGTATATTTAATACATTCTTTGGTTTTTCATTATCTAGTTACCAGAATTTAAAAAAATTGCTGAATTTATTTAAATTTTTGCTTTTAATCCACTAGTCTCATCGTTCCAAAACTTTTATTTCAATCTATGTTTAAATTTCTTAAGCCTCTTCGGAGGCTTTTTTTTGGGTATTGTTCACTAACTCTAAGACTTCCTGAACAGACCCGGAAAAATGTGGGTTTTGGGAGGTCTGATTTGAATAGCAAACCTCGACAAACTATTATTTGTAGAAGAATATACATTATGACTTTTGCCGAAATTTTAATCGTAGGATTAGTAATATCACTTTTTTTCTATTTTATGAATCCATTGCGACGACGCCTAGAAAATCGCCTTTATGAAGCATTTCGTAGTCAATCAAATTTCCCAAAAAATCATAACGATATTCAATTAAAGCCGAGTGACTATACCAAAAAGGATAATAAACCTCATGAGTGATCAATTTGATTTCCCTGCTTTCTTTTCAAAATTTACAAGCCAGATTATTGTAGTATTTTTTGCCTTGGCCTTAGTCATCGCTTTTTTCAGTTCTTACACTGTCATTTCTCCTGGAAATACCGGGGTGATATTTAATGTTTGGACTGGTTCTTTACGAACAGTTCCCCAAGGAATGGCGTGGAGATTGCCGTGGGTGACTCAAGTTCAAAGTTACCCTACAGCGCTTAGAACTTATACTATGGTTCGTCGTGTAGGCGAAGGTTCAGCGAAAGAAGATGATAGTATTGATTTACCGACGCGTGAGGGGCAACATATTACTCAAGATATTTCTGTTACTTTTAATACTTCTGAGAGTCAAGCGGCTCAAGTTTTCAAAGCATTTAAAGGTGCAGATATTGAAGATATTGAAGCAACTTTCATTCGTCGTACCATCATCACTGTAGCTCAAAATACTGCAGGTCAAATGTCTCTTTCTGAAGTGATTTCAGCTAAAAGAAATGAGCTGCAAGACAATATTCAAAAAAGCTTATCGGTAGAAGTAGAAAAGATGGGTTTTCATTTGGATAAAGTAAATTTAGGAGCAAGTCATTTACCTCAATCTTTAGAGTTACAGATGCAACAAAAAATGGCAGCTCAACAGCAAGCACAGCAAGCAGAATATGAGTTGCAAAAACAACAAATGCTGGCGAAGGCCGAAGTGGCAAAAGCAGAAGGGGAGGCACAAGCGATTTTAGTTCGTGCTAAAGCTCAAGCTGCCGCCAACCATCTTCTACAATCATCAATTACTCAAAATATTATTCAGAGTAAGGCCATTGATAAATGGGATGGTACTTTGCCTCAAGTCTCAGGTGGGTCTGTTCCATTTGTAGATTTACGAGGAATGAAGGCCGCTAAAGAATAATGAGAGAACTCAAAACCCTTTTGAAAGTAACAAACCAATTATTTAATTAATTGGTTTGTTACCTGAATTATTTGGCTTGTTTTGATTATTTTGGTTTTGGTTTTGGTTTGGATTTGGTCCACGATTTCGATTATGGTGTTTGCGATTCTGATTCTGATTCTGATTCTGATTTTGTGGTCTCGGTCCTTGATTTTTTTGATTCTGATTCTGTGCCGGAGCTACATTAATTATAGGCGCTACAATATTGTCTTCTTCATCAACAAAATCTTCAAATTGATCATTCTTCTTAAAAAATTCTGAATCGTTCGGATCTAGGTCTTTATCTGTAGTAGCTAAAGAATTGTGTTCAAGAAATTTATCAGCTTTCATTTGCTCTTCTAACGAAATACCAATCACACTTTGAGTTTCATTGATAATATTGTCAAAAAATTCTGGAAAACGATAGTCATTACCGAGGTCTGATTCTCGGCCTTTATATTGATTTGAAGAATAGCGACGACGTATTCCTGTATCAGTGAGCATTTCAAATTGCTCAATTAAAATATTGAGTTTTTGAACTTTACCTTTATCGCCGTTTAAGGCCTTAATGAAAGATCCTTCTCTTGGGAGGTGTCTTCGTTTGTCTGTGTAAACATCATCTTCATAACGGATGCAACATTTTATCTGGCCGCAAACTCCATTGAGTTTAGTAGGGATTAAGGCAAGGTTTTGATTCTTTGCCATTTTTATAGATACATTTCCATAATTTTTTAAAAAAGAAGAACAACATGTTTGAAGTCCACAGGCACCAACGGAGCCTAAGGCCGCCGCTCTATCTCTAACCGAAATTTGTCTTAATTCAATTCTCATTTTTAAATCAAAAACTAAATCTTTAACTAAATCTCTAAAATCTACTCTTGCAGGAGCATTAAAATAGAAAACTGCTTTTTTACCAAATTGAGTAAACTCTACGTGAGTTAAAATCATATCTAATTGATGGCGGTCAATGAGGCGTATACAAATGACTTCAGCTCTTTTTTCAGAGTCTCTAAACTCAACTTGAGCTTGAATATCTTCGGCACTTGCAACTTTCGCTATGGAGCGAACTGGGAGCATTGATTTATTGAAAATGATTTCGTATGGAAATGAATTGATATAACCAACAGTCATTCCTCTATCACTCATGGCCACAACTTTTTGGCCGTAGGCAAATTTTCTCTTTCCCACAAGAAAAGGAAATGACCTCGCATTACCTGGAAAGCGAACGCGGATCATGGTGAGTTTTTCACCTTCTTTAAACCTTGAGTTTTCTTTTTCTTCTTGAAGTTTTTGATCTTCTTCAGTTTCTTCAGAATTATAAATATATACTTGTTCATTATTATCAATAATTACCGAATCATCCGTTTCAATAATTGTTTCGGGTATAATTTCTATAGCTGTTGAATCTATTTGTGTATTTGCATTTAACTGCATTGCTTTATTTACCTATTATAAGTTTAAGTACTAAATATTATGTAGAATTTTGGAAAATTTGTCACTGCACAAGGCAATAATTTATGAAAAAAAGCGTGTCATTCGCGAGAGTGTGGAATTGTTAAAAGTGCTTAGGGTTTCATTGGTAGAAATGATTTTTAAGAGTTCTGTTAATTGATTATACGATTCTTCGTTACAAGCGCACTGCGAAAGTGTGCGTTGGATTAACTGCTCAATGAAATTTTTTTCGGTATAGGTTCCTTCTACAGTCCCGGGTGCACCAAGGAGTTTAAAGAGATCTAATAATTGGGCGGGAGTTAAGGCCTTCGACATATCTGCCGACTCTAAAGGACGATGAACATCAGAGTCGCTTGAGATTTGAAATTGGATTGCGCGGCTTTGGACCGTGGCCAACATATGTGAATGATCTGGCACCATTAAAAATAAGCAATACTGAGGGGCCAATTCTTCAAATATTTTTAAAAGTTTATTAGAAAGAATGACCGAAATATCATGGGCGTCGAATAGAAAGATAAATTTCTTTTCCAATTGTAATGGTTTGTACTGAATAAATTTTAAAAAATAGTCAATTGATTTTGAATCGACTTTATATTCAGATTCTTTTTCACTTTTTTGTATTTTTAAAATATCAGGATGATCTGCCACTTTAGTAATTTGGCCTATAAAATCATCGGCCCATTGAATGGGGTTAATCAATTGGGTGTTATAGCGAGCGATATATAAAGAAGCGAGTGTCTTGTCGTGGTATTTTGCAATGAGAGTGTCTTCAATTTTATTAGTCATCATTAGTCATCGTTATTTATGCTAACATCATCAAGAGTTGCAGAGGCCAATAAGATTTCAGTATTTTTTAAAATCAATTGTGTGACTTCATCCATTGAGCCTTCAGCATCTAGCTTTAACACTCTATTGGGAAATAGTTCATGCATTAAATCATATCCAACAACTAATTTTTTATAAAACTCTATTCCCTTTGCTTCAAAATAATCTTTTGGTGAGTTGCGAATTTTTTGTCTTTTCTCTGACATTTCAGCGCCAATTCTTAAGTAGAATGTGAGGTGAGGAACCAAGTTGAGTGGAAATATATTATGGATATCTAAAACTTCAGCAACGCCTAAACCTCGAGCATGACCTTGATAAACGACAGAGCTATCAATATACCGGTCACAAATGATAACGGTATTGGGAACGGAAAGCTCTGGAAGAATAACTTCACTTAAAAGTTGTGAGCGAGAAGCTGCAAAGAGGTGAGCTTCAGCTAAGGGAGAAATTTCTGTTTTAGTTTCAAGGATAGCTTGGCGAAGTTTTTCACCAAAAGGAGTTCCACCAGGTTCACGGAGTATGAGAACGCGGTAGTTTTTTTCTTCTTCTAAATATTTTTTTAATCGATTGATCTGAGTTGATTTACCAGCTCCTTCAATTCCTTCAAAACTTAAAAAAAATGATCCGGGAAATGCGGGAGCACGGAATGAACTGATGAGTTCGTGAGTTATCTCTTTCATAATCGTCCACCATTTGGAGGTTAGAGGCAGTATTTTTTTAAAAAGAATACCTCTAATTCGATCGTTGAACAAGGACTCACTTAGTTAGAAACTTCATTGTTAAACAGAGCTTCGCCTTCTGGTGCAGGAGCGACTTCTCCGCCACCATTTTCAATATTGTCTTTATTATTTTGAGCTCGAGGAGAGTCTGAGTCATTACTGCCACCATTATCAAAATTTTCTTTTGAAATTTGTGAGCGTACTGGGTCAAGCTCCATAGGAGTTGGGTTTTCGTAATAATAATTATTGTCTTCAGCTGAGTTTTGACTGTTGTTGTCATTGGTACTTTCTTTAAATTTCCGAGTATCCATAAATGATTTACGTGCTGCAGGCCTGATTGGATTGAGTCTTCTTATTTCATATTTGCCAGTACGTCTTTGATCATTAATTTGATTATTATTAAAGTTATTGGAATTTTGATTATTAGGCATTTCTACCGGCTTTAGCATTTCAGCTTGTTCACCAGTCGTTTGATTTTTTGGAATAAAAGGTGAGTCTAAGTTTGATTTGATATTAAATAAAACATAAACAATGCCTATGACTGAAATACCAAAAGCATATTTGTAAATTGAAATGGACCTCACACCTTTTTCCATTTCATCTTTAAATATTATTTCTCGATCGCGTTCAATTGTTTTTCCTTTCTTTTGATTTCCTAAAAAAGCGAGAGAGGTAATAGCGTCTGTAGAGTCTCCGCTAGGGCTTATTGAATCACTAGGTCTATTTAAGAATTCATTGGTAGGCATACCGGGAAGTTGATCATTGTCTTTAAGCGATCTGCGGTCAAAGCCGTCTACTTGAAAAAGTTTAATCCAAGTGTAACCAGCGTTAAATGAAACCATATCAGATAGTAATATTTCTTTCTTTTCAACCTTATCCATCAATTCATATTTCTCAAATGGCCCGGTCTTTTGACCTTTTTGGAGTATATAAAATTCCAAGTCATCGACATTTTTTAAAGTGTCAGTTGAAACTAATTGTGGTTTTCTTCGTTGAAAAAAAGGATGATCGTAAATATTTTTCCATTCGTTATTGTCTATATTTTTTACCCAATAATTTTGAGCTTCAATATCGTGTTCATAGACGTAAGCTTTTAAATCATAAAGTGAAATAAATCCCAATGATTTTTCAGAATCTTTAATTTCAAAAATATGATCACGCATTTCTACGCTTGCAGTGATAGTTTCTTCTGAGACAATAATGTCTTTTAAGTATGTCTCTAAAACAGCTAGTTTTGGTGATGCCATGCCAAGTTGTCCTGTGTTCTCGACTGTCTCATTTGTTAAGACAGTTTCTCTCAAGGACTCTATCGGTAGGTTTATTTATTTTTTTAGAAAAAGAGGTCAGGGCGTTTATTGCCTGACCTCTTTGGTATTAGTTGATTAAAGTGATGCGTCTAAGTAGAGAGCAAGTTCCGGGTATCTGGCTTTTTTAGCAAAGTGAAAATTAGACAAGAATGCATCTTTTCCGTCGTGAGCATGGAAGATTTCACTTCCAATTTCGCCCGTAATAGTAATTTTTGGAGTTAAGGCATAAGCAATACCTGCATAATGTTCAAAATTGTCATCTTCAGAATTCTTTGTAAAATCCTCATTATGTAAGTATTTAAATTGGTAATAAGTACTGACTTTTTCAGTCCACTGGTAAGTGATATAAGCTAAGCTTGAATCGTGAATAATAGAGTATTTCTTTTGAGTATTTGAATATTTTGGTGTGTTATAGCTGATATCATCTGTAATTAAATAAGTTAATTTTTCTGATAATTGAATTGAAATCGATGGGATTAATTCAATTCCATGTTTCCAAGTTGTTGCATCAATATGGTTTGGATCATTGTAGAGATATTGGATAAATAACGATCCATTATGTTTTCCAACATTTTTAGTAATTGTAGCATTGACCCTATTATTACCAAAGTTTTTTGGATTCGTTCTAGTGTTATAATCTCGTCTTCCAACTCCAAGATCTAATTGAAAGCCACTGTTTTTTTCAACGACTACATTCTTTTTAGAAATAGTAAAAAGTGAGCGGAAATAATCATTCACAAAAGTAGCCGAAGGAGCTTTTGCAGCGTAATTATATTTAAATTCACCCGTCGCCAGAACTTGCCAATTTTTAATTGGTTTATAAATGATTGTCGGGTTGTACATAACTTTTAAATCTTGCATGTTATGATCTTTCTCATTTGCACTATCTACGTCACGGCGTTGGTAATAAAATTCACCGTGGAATGATGCTGCAAATTTATCTTTTAAGTATTTATAAACTTTACCAGAAACAGTTGTAGGCAACACTTCGACTGGTGCAACTTCAATTTTTGGTTCTTCTTTTTTTACTTCAACGATTACGGGAGTAACTGTTGAATTTGTAGTCGTAGCAGCTGCAGTTGTTGATGTGACAGTTGTACTCTTTTTCTTTTTTTTAGTTTTACTAGTGCTTGTTGGTGGAGTCGTTGTTGTAGTGTCAGTAGTGCTTTGAGCAAAAACTTGTCCAGTTAATAAGACTGCGGTCATCAATAAAATCTTTGCGTACATTCAAAGTGCTCCCATTTGTCAGTTATTTCAAAACTTTTTTCTTTAAAAGAAAACGATATTGTTATGTGTTTTACTCAAGAATACAACGCTCTTTTAATGAGTTGCTGAAAAAAAGGTAAGTTTGTAAGAATTAGTAAGAAATTCTAGGTAATATTTTAAATAATTAAAAATTTGCGATTCACTTATGTGCTTAAGTGACAAGCTGGCACTAGTCTGAGATCCTTATTAATTATGACACGAATACTTTTTATTTTTCTCATAATATCTTCGAATATTCTTCGACCTTTTATTTCCATCATCCTGATCCTGCTAAAAAATGTCTCAAAGGGCCTGAAAGATCGAATTGAATTTGAAAGAAAAAATATCTTTCAAGCGGAATGTCAGTCGTTTCGATTAATTAAGCAAACAGCTCATTACTGTTTTGAAGTCTCTTCGGAAGGAGAATTAGAACAAGTTAGGCCCTTAATTGAATATTACTTAGAGCAAGGTAATCGAATTGAAATTCTTTATTCCTCTGCTTCTGTAGATGTAAAATGCCTTAAGTTGGCCCAAGATTATCCTGATCAAATTCGGCTCATGAGACTTCCACTGGCCAGTTTTGCGCCAATTTCTTTTCTCTTTTTTCAAAGTCCTTGGAGTTGGGTAACTGCGCCGACAATCTTTTTTTGCCGCTATGATTTCTTTCCAGAACTTTTAAGTTTTAAATTTTTCAACAAAAAACTTATCCTTCTCTCAGCGACCTGTAAAAAGTCTTCAATTTTTAAAAAAGTACTTTATCGCCATTTTTTCCAAATGATTGTGGCCAGTAATGAAGGAGAGGCCCGCTTAATCAAAAAACTTTTAGGAGAACTTCCTGGTGATAGTGATCTCATAGAGAGAAAAAAAATTGTCCATTTTGATTTTAGGATTCCCCGAATTTTTAACAGAATCGATAACGCTCAATCTCTCTTAAATTCTAAAGATGAGATAAAGTCTTATCTTCATTTTGTAAAATCCCTTGCCCCAAACCAGAAATTTATCTTTGGTAGTGCGTGGCCTTCAGACCTAAGCTGCTTTAAAAGTGAATTAATAAATAAAAATATTGAAAATGGAAGCCTTCATTTTTTAATGGTGCCCCACAATTTATCGCCAAATTCTATTGTGGATTTAAAAAATTCATTAAATCTTTTTTGCCCCCAAATTCCTCTTTATGAAATAAAAAAAGGGGATGTTTTCGATGCCTCCATTTTAAAAAGCAAACCGGGGATCGTCATTCTTAATATGAGTGGGATTTTATGTGAACTCTATACACAATTTCAATATGCCTACGTAGGTGGTGGATATGAAAGATCAATCCACTCAGTTTTAGAACCCTATTTGAGTGGTTGCCTTGTTTTTGTCGGTCCTCGTATAATGCGCTCGACTGAGTATGATTATATTAAAGAAATCGCTCCCGATGAAATACAACTTCTCAATACTCCAGAAAGCTTTTATCATCAATTAAGTACAAAATTTAATTTATTGCCAAATCAACTTAAGCGAGACCAAATTGCGATTGAGGCCCAGGAAAAAATGAATTCTATTATTAAAGAGATTGAACTATGTTGAATAAAAATATTGATTTTGCTTTAGTCGGGCATAATTATGTTACTTTCTTATTGTCTATTGGTCTGTTAAAAAGAGGCAAAAAAGTTTTAGTTTTGGATGATGACCGTTTTAACTATGGTGATTTTTTTACCAATTCACTCACACTTTTAGATGTTGAATATCTTCGCACTTGGGGAGAGTTTAGTGAGCTTGCTCCTCTTCGAAATATCATGGATTATCTTTCACCACAAAATGTTTATTTTTACGTTGGAAAAAAACAAATTGTTCTCGGGGATTCACCGTTAAGGAATTACCGAGAACTTTGCCGCAAGTTTCCTCATCTTTTTATGGACGGCCAGTCGGGAAGTTTGTCTGACGAATCAGAAGTAAAAGATTTTAATAAAAATTATAATGATTTTTGTGCCAAAGTGACTCAAATCATTTTACTAGAAAAAAATTCGTCAAAATTTTCAAAAATATTCGAGACTTCTATACCTTCAACACTACTTTTTCACTTTCAATATTTCTTCGACCATTTTGCCAAAAAAGAGAACCTAACAGATGATGAGAAAATAGAATTTAATGCTTTAATTTTTATGACTAGGGGGTTTTTTCAAAATCGCCTCTCTACTTCAGGCAGTCGCTCTGAGATCATGCACCTTTTTTTCTCTCTCATTTCACCGTATTTTAAATTAGACCATGAAAGACTTATTTCAGATTTATTAGTTGTTCATCAAGAATCTGGTGGAGAGTTTAAAAAATTAAATTTGGCCGATTTAAAATTTCAGCGTGGATTAGTCAAAAGTTTTGAACTTGAAAGCTTTGAAGGAATTATTCGTCCTAAAAAGATGGCATTTATTGGAGGTTATCCAGTTGGATTACCTATCCGCTTGAAGACCTCAACAGCTTCTTATAATTGTTTAAATGTAACAATTACCCTAGATGAGCGGGTTCCAAGTTTTTTGAATACTAAAAAAATTGTTTTTTCGAGCCCCTCGAAAATTGGAACTGATCGACCTTTTTGGGAAGTCTATTTTCATGACAAAGTTGCAGTTTTTAATATAATTATGGCCAAGCGTGAAGGATCGAAAGTTGATTTTATAAAGGATAGAGTAATTCAGCTGTTAAAAGAAGATTTAAATACTCTGTTTCCAGAATACAATTTAGGATTTAGCGAAGTTGAAATGAAATATACTTTAGATGTTTTTATTGAAGACAAAGATTATAAAGCACATCTGAGAACGGAAACTTCATTAGGTACGAAATTAGTTGAAGTCCTCGAAGACAGTGCCCCTTTAATATTTTCTCGTCTTAAAAATGTCCTATATTTCGGTCCTTATAATGAAGATTCTCTGGGAACTTTTTCCTCTTTAATAGAGATTAAAAAATGGCGGGAATCTCTTTGAAAGACCAAAAAGACCAAAATGGCCAATCTGTAGTAGAGTATCTTTTGATGCTATTAGTGATGGTCTCCTTGATAACTTCACTTTTAACTTATATAAAATCCAGGTACTTAGGTGATATCTCCAAATGCGACAAAGGGGCCAATAAAAAGACATTACTGTGTAAAGTCAATGGGATACTAACCCCAAATGGTGCTGATAAAAAATTTCAATATTATCCCTTCAAAAAATAGAAGATAAACAGTTCAGTTCTGTAAAATCTACACGCCGCTTCAAATTATAATGTGATTCATTCTCAGTCTGATATAACTAATTCGTTATTGTATAAAATAAATGAATAAAGCTCTTGAGTCCTCTCAGTAGCTTTTGCTCAAAGGAGAAGTTATGAAAAGAACTAATGAAATGAAAAGATCAGTCGTGATGAGTTTATTTTTAGCTTCAGCAGTGATTGCTGGACTTCACGTAGGCCCTTTGAAAGCACAAGATGACATGCTTGATAGTGCAGATGATGCTTTAAGCGGAGATGCGCTGCAAATGGAGGATATTAACTTAGAAGGAAAACTTTCTCCATCTGAGAGACTTCGTCAACGTAGAGAAAAATTAGAAGAAAGAAATAAAGTTATGGTAGAAAAAAAGATTGAAGATATTCGTGTTAAGCAAGAGATTGCACTAACTAATAAACTTCAAGATGCTTTTGGAAAAAGTTTAAATAATATTAATGAAGATAAAGTGCAAACTGTTCAAGCTGCTCCAGTTGCCCCTGTTGCTCCACAACCTGTTGTTGCACCGGCACCAGTGGTTGAAACAAAAATAGTTGAAGTAAAAGAAGAAAAATTACCAGAAATTAAAAAATCGAAAGTAACTCCTTATTTAGGATCGCAATCAATTAAAGGTGATAAAATTGATTGGGAATCGAAAATGAATATTGGGGTCAATCTTGAAACGATGATTATGCCTCAAGTGAGTGTGGCCTTAGGAGTTGGGTATACAACTTTAGATGTAACAGATACGGCCAATGATTTTGTTAACAATAATTCTCAATATGGTTCGACTTATAATAGCGTATTTGGCACTGGTAGAAAAATGTCTTCAAGCAAAACTTCAATTGAAGCTAACTCAAAGTATTTTTTAACTGTTGAATCAAAAATTAAACCCTTCGTCGGAGCTGGACTTTCTTATAACCGTTCGAACTTAAAATATGATGATGCAGGAAATGGATATAATTATAACGGAATCAATTTTGGTAATGAAGGATTTTCGTCAACGGCCATGGGCGCATCAGCTAAATTGGGTGCAGAAGTCGACTTTAGTGAATCAGTTGCATTTAATATTGATCTCTCTTTTGCTAAAACGCTTTCTTCAGGGATTTCAAGTACGGCCAATACAACTAATAATAACCCAGACCAAGTAAGACTTCAGAATATTAATAAATCAGTTGAAGAATCTGATGTAACTTCAATCCAAGCTGGTTTAGTTGTAAGATTTTAGTAGGATCATAGTAGGACACTAAGTTAATATTTAAAAATACTTTAAAAGCGGGCATTCTTCAATGTCCGCTTTTTTTTGTCAGCTAATGTGAACTCATTGATATAGATAAATTATCAAACTCTTAACCATTCCATCCTTTCTTTAATTTCAATCTTCACTTAGAATTTATTGTATATAACCAATTATATCCCAATTTTTTACGGAGAAGATTTATGTCAATGAAAGATGTGTACATTGTTGATGGAAAAAGAACCCCACAAGCTAAATCTGGTTTAGATTTAAAAGATGTGCAAGCACCTTATCTAGGGGCCTATCTTGTTAAACATTTAATCGATAATACTGAAATTCCCACTGACATGGTTGATGAAGTTATTTTTGGAAACACCGGAACTCCTGCTAAATATCCCAATGTCGGAAGAGTTATAGCACTTGAAGCAGGTCTTGATAAAAAAACTTCTGGATATTCTGTACACCGAAATTGTGCTTCAGGAATGGAAGCTGTCTCTCAAGCTTATTTAAAAATAGCCAGTGGACGAAGTGATATTATTGTTGCAGGTGGGGTTGAGTCAATGTCTCAAATGCCTTTAATGTACAACAAAGAAATGACTGAATTATTTGCAAAATTAATGAAGGCCAAAACTATCGGTGAAAAATTATCAGCAATGAGTTCATTTCGCCCGAATTACTTAACTCCCATTGTAGCAATCGAGCAAGGATTAACAGATCCATTTTGTGGACTTAACATGGGACAAACGGCAGAACTATTGGCCCGTGAATTAAAAATTACTCGAGAGATGCAAGATACGTATGCCAATAACTCTCATATGAAAGCAGTTGCTGCGACAAAAGAAGGACGTTTTAAAGACGAAATTCTTCCAATCACAATTGGTGGAAGTTTAAATAAATTGCTCACTGAAGATGTAGGTCCTAGAGGAAATTCAACTGTCGAAGGCCTTGGTAAAATGAAGCCTTACTTTGATAAAAAATCAGGAACTGTAACAGTTGGAAATAGTTGTCCAATCACTGATGGTGGCTCAGCACTTTTATTTGTCTCTGAAGACGCACTTAAAAAATATAATTTAAAACCAATGGCAAAATTAACAGATTATCATTTTCATGGATTAGAGCCTGAAAGAATGGGGATGGGCCCACTTTTAGCAATGGATGGAGTGATGAAGCGCACAGGCCTAGGCCTTGCTGATTTTGATTTATTTGAACTCAATGAAGCGTTCGCTGCGCAAATTTTGGCAGTCTCAATTGGTTTAAAAGATAAAGACGTCGCAGCAAAGTTTAAAGTAGACCGAGCTTGGGGAGAATTAGATTGGAGTAAAGTCAATGTCAACGGTGGGGGAATTGCACTTGGACATCCAGTTGGATCTACTGGATCGCGATTAATCGTCACATTAATGCATGAGCTTAGAAGAAGAAAAGGAAAATATGGACTTGCTTCTTTATGTATCGGCGGAGGCCAAGGTGGTGCTGTCGTTATTGAAAATCTAGTTCGTTAATTAGTAAAAAATTTAAAATAAAGAGAGATCAGTATGACATACAAAAGAACAAATTTAGAAATTAAAGACAAAATTGCTTATGTAGGTTTTGGTTACAAAAGTACAAAAAGTATGACTTCACTTGATATTGAAACAATGGAAGAGTTGGCTTCTATTGTTGAAGATATTCATACAAAGTCTAGTGAGCTCGTGGGAGTTATCTTTTTTTCACATGTACCTAATTGCTTTTTAGCAGGTGCTGATATCAATCTTATTTCTTCTTTGGTAACTGAAGCTGAAGCTGCAGATAAATCAGAACAAGGACAAAATATTTACAATCGTATTGAAGATTTATCTATTCCTACAATTGCCTGTGTCGATGGCGTTTGTCTAGGCGGCGGGCTTGAATTAAGTCTTGCTTGTAATATTATTTTAGCTTCAAATTCTCCCAAAACAAGTTTGGGATTACCAGAAGTAAAACTTGGAATTATCCCAGGCTTTGGTGGAACCTACCGGCTTCCACGTAAGATCGGTCTTCCTAATGCCTTGGATATGATTCTCACGGGTAAAACTTTAAGAGCAGATAAGGCCCGCAAGATTGGACTGGTAACTGAAGTTTTTCCAAGTGAAAATCTTTTGAGTCAAGCACCAAAATTTTTTAATAAAAAAGAATCACACCACACACTTAAAGAATCTATTAAAGAACTTGCTACCGAAAATTTTGTGACAAGAAAAATTATTTTTCAAAAAGTTCGTGAAAGTGTTTTAAAAAAAACCAATGGCTTTTACCAAGCTCCTTTAAAAATTTTAGATGTCATGGATACAGGGATGATGAAGGGACGCACTAGCTATTTAGCAGGAGAAGCCCAAGCATTTGGAGAGTTGGCAATCAGCGAGCAAAGTAAAAATTTGCAGCATATCTTTTTTATGTCTGAATCAGTTAAAAAATACTCTGGAGCAAAATCAACAAAGGCATTGCCCGTATTGGATCGAGGAGCTGCATTAGGTGCGGGAACTATGGGAGGCGGGATTGCTTGGTTAATGGCCGATGTATCAATGCATCCAATTATGAAAGATTTAACTGTTGAAGCCTTAAATTTAGGGTTAAAACAATCTTCTCAAAATTTTTCGGGAGCATTAAAAAGAAAAAAAATCTCTCCAGATGAATTTGAAAGAAGGCAGCGATCTATTACGGCCCAACTCGACTATAGTGGATTTAAAAAAGTAGACCTTGTCATTGAAGCTGTTGTCGAAAATATGGATATTAAGAAAAAGGTTTTTTCAGAGACAGAAAAATTTGTAAGCCGGAATTGTTTACTCACAAGTAATACCTCATCACTTTCTGTTGAAGAAATGTCAAAAGCACTTGAGTTTCCCGATCGTTTTGCAGGTCTTCACTTTTTTAATCCCGTTCATTTAATGCCATTAGTGGAAATCATTGTTCATAGTAAAGTGGCCCCTGAAACAGTAGAGGCGCTTTATAAATGGGTTTTAAGAGTCAAGAAAACTCCTGTTGTCGTAAAAGATGGCCCTGGGTTTTTAGTCAATAGAATACTTATGCCTTATCTCAATGAAGCAGGATTTTTACTCGAAGAAGGAGTCTCGGTTAAAGATATCGATACAGCAGCTTTGAATTTTGGAATGCCAATGGGCCCATGTAGACTTTTAGACGAAGTTGGCATTGATGTGGCCGTTAAGGTTGCTAAAGTTATGTACGAAGGATTAGGAGAAAGAGCTCATCCATCAAAATTTTCTAGTCTTTTGGCCGACAAGAAATTTTTAGGAAAAAAATCAGCGAAAGGTTTTTATCTTTATGATGAAAAAGGAAAAGTTACAGGGCCAAATTTGGAAGTTGAAGAACTTCTTCCAAGTACAAAAAAGAAAATGAGCGAAACAGATATTCAAATGCGTTTATTTTTACCAATGATTAATGAAGCGGCCGCCATTTTAAAAGATGGTATTGTTGGAAAAGCTGAAGAAGTCGATTTGGGGTTAATTTTTGGAATTGGATTTCCTCCCTTTAGAGGAGGATTACTAAGATATGCCGACAGCGAAGGCTTAGATAAAATTTTAGCTGCCCTTAAAAATTTTAGTGAGACTGTAAGTAGTGATCGCTATAAAGCTTCAACTTATTTGGAAGATCTAGTTGCTCAAAAGATGACATTTTATGAAAAAGCGAAGTAAGATAGTGTCGTGTTTACCACTTATTTAAAGTATTTTTTCTTATATATTATAACTGCTAAAAACCGCCAACGATTGCTTATCTTAGCTGTCGTTGGTTTGTTTATCTCAGCATTTGCTCTAATTGTCCTTCAGAGCACGATGGGAGGTCTTCAAAATAAATTAATGGAGCGCTCCAAATCAGTTATTGGAAGGGCCACCATAGTTTTTAAAACAAATATGGCAGATCCTCGTCTCGCAGAATTGGAAACAATTTTGAAAAGAGAGCAACTGTTTTACACTCGTGAATACGAAATGGAAGTCTTGCTTCGTTATCAAACCTATATCACTCATGTAACTGTTCATGGCATAGATCAAAATAGTTTCCTTCCACCCTTTTTAGTTAAAGAGCGCCATTTTGAAGCAATGATTCCAATGGAACTTGCTTATAAAGTAGGTGTTGCACCTCCGGAGGTTTTACAACTTATTTCTCCATCCCATGTTGATAATTTGCTGGGGGAAATCCCCCGCAGTCAATCCATAAAAATAGATAAAACATTTAGCTCCGATGTTCCGGAAATAGATTCAAGTCAATTATGGGTGCGCCTTCCATTAATTCAAAATTTAATTCAAGCAAGAAATCTTAATAGAATTCGGATTTATTCAAAGACTGACTTTGCACTTTTAGCGAAAAAATTACCTCCATGGGTAATTTTTAAAACATGGGAAGATGAAAATAGGACTTTAGTCTGGGCCCTCAACTTAGAAAGTTCTGTCATGGTTTTTTTATTTGCCGCTATGAGTTTATTGGTTTCACTTTGCATTTCATCTGGATTACTTATTTTCTTTAATAAAATAAAAACAGATCTTTCAAGTTTTTGGATTTTAGGGGCCTCGCTTGAAAAAATTAATCAATCAACAAAATACTTTCTTCATTTAATGAGTTTAGTTTCAATTTTATCTGGAGTTTTTGGAGGGTTAATCTTTTTATGGTTCTTTGATCATTATGCACCAGAAATTATGCCTGATGTGTTTGTCGATCGAAAAATTCCTATTCTCATCACTGGGAAAGGTCTTGCTGTTTCCTTTTTTGTGCCTTATTTAATTTCATCTCTCTTTATCACTTTTGCCCTTTCTCAATTTAGGCGCGAACACAATCTTTTGGATCATGTTCGCTCGATAAGTTAATCTAAAATTTTAAATTTTTTAATCCTGCAAAGGCATTATTTTTTAACTCGGCTACTTTTGCTACCGGTACTTGTTTGTTAGAATGATTCTGTTGACGAGAATTTCCTGAACTGCTCCCAGCTATTGGTAATCCGTGGTTAACTTGTTCACCTTTTTTAGCTGTAAGTGAGATTCGGCCACGGCTAAAATCAATTTCCAAGACTTGTACCTTTACAACTTGTCCAACTTTTAAGGCAGTCATGGCGTTTTCTACGAATGTATCTGAGATTTGTGAAACATGGAGTAGTCCATTTTCTTTAATCCCAATATCTACAAAGGCACCGAATTGAGTGATATTTGTCACTAGTCCTGGGTACCATTCGCCAATTTTTAAATCGCCAATTTTAGAAATATCTTTTCTATACTCAAAAGATTTAAATTCTGTTCGTGGATCTTGAGAAGGAGATTTAAGTGCTTTAACGATATCGTTAAAAGTAAATTCTCCCACTTCGGTTTTAAAATCAAAATCTCTTTCTAGTTTTGAAATGATTTCTTTATCCGAAATTAAATCTTTAATTTGAGTGGAATTTTTCTTTGCCCATTGGCTTAATACTTCATAGCGCTCAGGGTGAATAAATGTTCCATCCAATGGCTCTTCACCGTTATAGATTCTTAAAAAGCCTGCAGCTTGCTCGAAAATTTTGGCAGAAAAACGAGGGACTTTTAATATTTCTTTTCTATTTTTAAATCCACCGTTACTTTCGCGGTATTTAATCACATTTTGGGCAAGAGTTGGGCCTATACCTGACACATAGGCCAGCAGAGGAGCGGAAGCAGTATTTAAATCAACTCCAACAAAGTTAACACACGATTCAACGACACCTTCGAGAGATTTTTTTAAACGTGCCTGGTTAACATCGTGTTGGTATTGACCAACTCCAATTGATTTTGGGTCAATTTTTACTAATTCGGCCAGTGGATCTTGAAATCTTCTGGCAATTGAAATTGATCCTCTTACGGTTGGGTCTTTATCTGGAAATTCTGCTCTTGCTATATCAGAGGCCGAATACACAGAAGCACCGGCTTCTGAAATAAGTGTTGCATTAACTTTTCCACTCTTAACCTTAGTGACATTTTGTTGGATAAATGTAAGTGTTTCTCTCCCGTAAGTTCCACTTCCAATGGCAATATGCTCTACTTTAAATTGCTCTATAATAGCATCTAAAATAGCAGCAGATTCTTTGACTTGCATTCGTGGTTCATGTGGATAAATTACACAATCTGCTAAAAATTTTCCAGTATTATCAACGATTACTATTTTACATCCAGTGCGCACACCTGGATCAACTCCGATGACTGACTTTGGTCCTAAGTAAGGTTGTAATAAAAGATTTTTTAAGTTGATCCCGAAAACGCTAATGGCCGTTTCATCAGAAACTTTTTTTAATTCTGATTTAAGTTCTAAGTCTAGGCTTGGATGAATATAATTTTGATAAGCTTTTTTTGCAGCTAATTCTAAATCAGCAAGACAGCCTAATTGTGGATTTGAGAAAAATCTTCTGGCCAATAATCCAAGACCTCCCTCTTCAGGAAAATCAATTTCAACTTTTAGCACTTTTGAAGTCATACCTCTTCTCATTGCTAAAAATCTATGTCCCGCTTTTGGGTCTTTTAATTCAACTGCTTTTTGAGAAAACTCAAAATAATCTTTATACTTCATCCAGTCTTTGTCTTCTTCTTCGGCCTTATCTCTTTTTGTTGATTTGACCAAAGCATCTCGCCAATAATCTTTACGTAAAATTTCTTTAGTCTCTGGATCATGGGCCATCATTTCGATGAGTATGTCCATGGCACCTGCGTAGGCTTCTTCAAAAGAATTAATTTTTAACTCTGGTTTATTCCACTTATTATTGTGTTCAGTTTTTAATTGTAATTTAGTAAGTTTTGTTTGAAGAATTATGTCTGCAAGTGGCTGAAGACCTGCTTCAATCGCCATCATTCCTTTTGATTTCTTTTTGGCCTTAAAAGGCGCATAAAGATCTTCAAGCTGATTGATCGTGTCTGCAGCTTTAATTTTCTTTTCTAAGTCAGGAGTCAGAAGTTCCATTTTTTTAACAGCATCTAAAATATATTCGCGTCTTTTTTCTCTTTCGATATAATTTTCATAAGATTCAAAGATTGCTCTAATTTGAACTTCATCCATTCCACCTGTAACTTCTTTTCGGTAGCGAGCGACGAAGGGGACAGTACTTTGTTCAGTAATAAGAAGGTTAAGTACGCTCAAAACTGATCGAGCATTAAGGTTAGTTTCTTCTGCAGCAAAAATAACTGCATTTTGTTCAAGTGACATGGACGGATACTCCTTATAAATAACTATAATTTCTTTTGTCGTTGTGTGGAATAAAACGATAATCATTTTAAAAACTGATGGCAATACGTTATGATAGTAAAAATTAAATTTTCCTGAGGTTTGATTGTGGTTTATGACTTATTAGTAGTTGGTAATGGTATTGCCGCCCAAACATTTCTTTTTGAACTGTTTAATTCCGAAGATGTGAAAAAAAGTCAGAATTTTTCTGTTGCTCAAGTCTATTCAGAAGAAATAACTCCAAGCTGTTCAATGCGCTCAACAGCAACAGTTTCTTTAAACGGAATAGAAGACGGGGTAAGTGATCTAGGGGACGAATTGCGAGATTCCTTTTTTTTATTCCAACATTTTATTAATTTATATAGTCCAACAGGCGTAGAAAAAGCGACTCAAGCCATAACTTATTCAGATGACTTACATAAAGCAAAAATGATTAGACGATTTAAAAAATTACAAATGAATACTCATTCACCATTTAAAGAAAGTTTTGAGGGTACATTATTAGATTCTTATCTCATCAATCCATTGATGTACCGGTCATGGTTTGAGTCGCAGTTATCTGAATTTAAAATTGATCGTTATTTGTATTTTTTAAAATCTTTTTCAAAAAATATTGATGGTACTTATGTTTGCCAATTATATAATAATCAAGTGGTGAAAACAAAAAAAATACTATTTTGCACTGGAGCTTTCGCAAAATTATATTCTGAGTTTTTTGGACTTAAAGACGAATTTAGTAACACTCAAATTGTTCCAGGGAATTATTTAGAAAAAAAAGTTGATCTTCATATGCCATCTTTTTATCTCACGATAGATGAACTGAACTGTATTTATAGATCTCAGGAAAAATCTTTAATCATTGGGAGCAGTTCAATGAAGGACACTTTGGCAGTGGCAGATTTATCTCAATTAAAAAAGATCCTAGAAACCTTTAATGATTTTTGCCATATATCGTTTGGAGAATTAAATAATTTTAAACTCATAACGGGACTCAGGCTTAAAGGTGTGAGACGAAGACCAATGTCTTGTGCCCTTAATCCTGAAAAAACGATTTTTACCATTAATGGCCTATATAAAAATGGATTTAGTTTTTCACTTTTATGTGCCAAGAAAATATTTCGAGAAATTAATCTTTTTGAGTCTTAGCGCAAGCGCCTTGAGTGAAGTGCATTTTTGCACAATTGGCAAAACAAGAATTTGAAAAAGTTTTTCCATTGTCTCCACAAACGGGCATCCACAGTTGAACGCAAACGCAGCTAGTGTTTTCAATTTTTATGACTTTTTTTGTTTCTTGATTTACTACTTGAACTGGCATTGAACTACAATGAGTCAAAAGGATGAAAAATGATGTGTAGAAGAAAATAGAAGAAATAATTTTTTGCATTGTTAATTGGTGGCTTGGGGCAGAATCGAACTGCCCACCTATGGGTTATGAATCCATCGCTCTAACCAACTGAGCTACCAAGCCTAAAAAAGTTTGGTTCATCCTATTTATTTGCATGTACTCTGTCAAGAATTTCTATAAAATTTCAAGTATTTCTCACCTTTTTCAGGCATCAAGACTTTGCTTAAAAGACTTTTCCTCCTATGATGGCCTTTAGGAATAACTATGGCCAAATCAAAATTTATGGCGTCAAAATTTGTTAAACATGTTCATTTGTTTATGGACTCAATGCATTTGATCAATCCTGACATGCGCATTTTAGTAGCAGTTTCAGGAGGTGTTGACTCCATGGCCTTAATGTATGTTTTGGCCTCTATTTTTAAAGGAAATTTGCGTGTTTTACATATAAATCATGGGACGCGAGCGGAAAACATTGATGAAGAGCAATTAGTTATTAAGCATTGCAACCTTTTAGGACTAGAACTTGATATTGTAAAATTTCAATTGAGTTTACAACAAACCAATTTTGAAGCAGTGGCCAGGAATTTAAGGGCCGAAGTTTATAAACAATATATTCAAAAAAATTATTGGGTTCATACAGCTCATCATTTAGATGATTCTTTTGAATGGAGTATGATTCAATCCTTTAAACAAAGTATTCTCGCATCGACATTGGGGATTCCTGTTTTTAATAAAGGGTTAGTTAGACCTTTTATGTGCGTGAGCAAAAATCAAATTATTACATATGCTAAATCCCTCGGTTTAACTTGGGCCCAAGATTCATCTAACCGAGATATGCGCTTTGAGAGAAATTTTTTTCGTCAAATATTAACTGCACCAATTGCCAAAAGATACCCACAATATCTCGCCCATTATGTGGCCCGGCAAACTCAATTGGCCCTCGATTTAAATCTCCATCGCTCCCTTTTTCACGATAAAAAGATGGCGGCTAAAACAATACTTTCTGAATTTCGAGAAAGTTCAGGTGCAGTTGTTTTGCGTTCTCATGATTTTCATTTTCATAAATCCCATATTAAAGAATGGATTCATTTCTTTTCTAAAAGTCACCGGGGAGAAATTGATCACGAAGTCGATAAATTAATCAAGGCCCACCAAAAAATTGTCAATGAAAGTACGGCGCTAAAAATGAAGGGGCCATTATCTTTTTCAGGTGGTGTGAAAATTTATATTCTCGATCGTTATTTATTTATTTGTAATGATTTTCACTTAGATTATTACCGAGATTGTGACGAGAAATTATTGGGACACTTTAAAAAAGCTGGAGTTCTTACGCAGATTACTTCCAGTACTTTTAAAAAACAAAAAAAATGGTTTTTCCCATACCTTACTTTATTAAATAAGTTGGATCAGTCAAAATCTTCGAAGCTCATTCATCCATTGCTCCCAAAAAGCACTCAATGGCTTAAAGATCACAAGATTCCCTATGCATTTTATCCACTACTCGGAAAAAAAGGCAGACAAATGTTAGTCCACGGCGCTGTCATACTTGATTCTTCTCTACTTGGTTAATAGAATAGATAGATAAAAGAAAATAGATAAGACAAAACAAATAAGTTACGAAGGAATAGGAAATCAATGAAACCTCAGCAAAAAACTCTCACTCTCTGGATAGTTGTCATTTTATTAATGGCACTAGTTGCTAAGGTAGCAACAGTTGATAAGGTAAATTTAAAATTTATTAAATATCCTGATTTTGTTAAAGCCGTTCAAGAAAAAAATATTGATGAAGTTATCTTCAAAGGTAAAGACACTATCACTGGTAAATTTAAGGCCGGTTATGAAAGTGGAAACCGTTTTACTTTAACAGGCAACACTGGTGACGCAACTTTTAATATTCTTCGTGAAAATGGGATTATTCCTCAATATGAAGAAGAAGAAAAACAAACATTTTTTACGTCATTGCTCTTAAATTGGGGGCCAATGATTCTCTTGATAGTTATTTTTTATTTCTTCCTTCGCCAAATACAGGCCGGTGGTGGAAAGGCCATGAGTTTTGGTAAATCAAGAGCTCGCATGCTTTCTCCTCATGAAAAGAAAATTACTTTTGGCGATGTCTCTGGTGTTCAAGAAGCCAAAGAAGAATTGGAAGAAGTTGTCGATTTTTTAAAAGATCCTAAAAAATACACGGCCCTCGGTGGAAAAATTCCTAAAGGAGTTATTCTGGTTGGACCTCCTGGTACAGGTAAGACTTTACTAGCTCGTGCTGTGGCCGGTGAAGCAGATGTTCCTTTCTTTTCTATCTCAGGGTCTGACTTTGTTGAAATGTTTGTCGGGGTCGGAGCATCACGTGTCCGCGATCTTTTTGAACAAGGTAAAAAACATGCACCATGTATTATTTTTATCGATGAGATCGATGCAGTTGGACGACATAGAGGTCAAGGAATGGGAGGAGGTCACGATGAACGTGAACAAACTCTTAACCAACTTCTTGTTGAAATGGATGGTTTTGAATCCAATGAAGGTGTTATTTTAATAGCTGCTACCAATAGAATTGATGTACTTGACCCAGCACTTTTGCGACCTGGTCGATTTGACCGAAGAGTTATGGTTGGGGCCCCAGATGTCCGCGGTCGTTTAGGTATTTTAAAAGTTCATACTAAAAAAACACCATTAGAAGATAATATTGATTTAGAAGTCATTGCAAAGGGAACTCCAGGATTTACTGGTGCTGATCTAGCAAACCTTGTTAATGAAGCGGCCTTAAATGCAGCTCGCTTAAATAAGAAAAAACTTTCTAATGAAGACTTTGAATCAGCTAAAGATAAAGTTTTAATGGGGCCTGAGAGAAAATCATTAGTCATTTCTGACAAAGAAAAATTAATGACTGCTTACCATGAAGCTGGACACACATTAGTAGGGATGAATCTTCCTCATACAGATCCTATTCATAAAGTTTCAATTATGCCTCGAGGTGGAGCTTTAGGAGTTACTCAAACTCTACCAAGTGAAGACATGCTTTCATTAACTAATGATAGAGCAGAAAATTTTATTGCGTTTTTAATGGGTGGGCGTTGTGCTGAAGAAATTGTTTATTCTCAAATGACTTCAGGAGCATCAAACGATATTGAAAGAGCAACTAGTTTGGCCCGCAATATGGTTTGTAAATGGGGTATGTCTCAAAAAATGGGACCAATTAATTATAATAAATCTTCGACTTCACCTTTTTCAGGAATGGGCGATAACACAGATTACTCAGAGAAAACGGCCCAAGAAATTGATGAAGAAATTAACCGCATAGTTGAAAAGAATTATAAACAGGCCATTAATATTCTTAAATCAAACCGCGACGGACTTGATCGATTGGCAAAAGCTTTAATGGCGTGGGAGACAATTGATTTCCAACAAGTCAAAGATGTTATCGCGGGAGTTGATATTGGTGTTCCACTTAAAACTGAAAAGCCAATAGTTGAGCCGACAGATAAATCAAATGATACTCCTAAGCCAGTGGCCACTGGTGGACTTGATCCAATCCTTGCGTAAGCTTTGTTCATTTAATGACCTAAATACTTTGGGAGTTATTAATTTAACTCCCAATTCATTTTCAGATGGCAATAAATATTCTGAAACTCATTATTTAAAATCATCACTTCAGCATTTCATAAATACCCCCAATCTAGCTATTGATTTAGGCTTTGAATCAACTGCACCAATGAATTCCGCGATTACACTTTTAGAAGAAAAAAAGAGATTTGATCATTTTTATGAGCAAGTAAAAGATATCGATTTTTCTGGAAAGTGGATTTCTTTTGATACCTATAAACTAGAAAATTATCTTTATTTTGAAAATAAATTTAAAGCACGCTGGGAGAATCTTGGGTTTATTTTAAATGATGTTTCTGGTGTTATTGATGATGAATTTTTAAATTTTTTAAAAGGCAAAAGAAACCAAGAAGATTTTTTTGCCATCTACGCTCATACGCATATTCCTGAGAGGGCTTTCACTTTAAAACATATGGATTACCTAAATGACGATAATATTTTAACAAATGTAAAAGAGCATTTTGTTAAAGCGGAAAAAGTATTTAAGGTACACGGCTTTGAGCGACAAATACTTTTTGATCCTTGTTTTGGTTTCTCTAAGTCTTATGAACAAAATTGGGAACTCTTGAATGGGTTTGCTCAATTAGTAGACCGGCTAAAAGAAGATGGCATTGTTAAGCCATGGCTTATTGGAATTTCAAAAAAATCATTCCTCAGAAAATCATTAACTCGTTCACTTGATCCCTATGGCGATTCCGAAAATCTCCATGAAAAAATCCTTCAAGAATTAATGATTAAAAACTTAGGGCATCTCTTATTTCGTGTTCATGACCCGAAGATTGTAGAAAAAGCAACAAGAGCAGCAAAATTAGCAAAAGCATCCTTGAAAAATTTACAGACTATTTCTTAATAGCTGACTAGAAACTTCATTCTTAGTAGAACAGGGAATGAGTAAATTATGGTTAATTCTATTTTGGGCACAAGTCTCCTATGCTGGAACTAATGAATTCTCAATAATTAATAAAACAATTTATGGTGAAGATAACCGTCAATTAATTTCTGAACTAGACACACAAAAAGACATTAATCAAATAAACCTCGCCAAAGCTGTTTTGGCCCAAGTTGCCAAATGGAAAGTCAAAGCTACTGACGAATCTAGTATCACCTTTGATGCTAAAAATTTAGCAACGAGTTTAAATTATTGTCATGATGAAAAATTTAGTGATCTTCCACTCATATCGACCTGTAGTGCTTTTTTAGTGGCCCCAGATCTAATTTTAACGGCCGGGCATTGTGTGAAAGACACGGCAGATTGTAAAAATAATTTCTGGATTCTTGATTATAATTTGGGCTTTAAAGGCGATCAGTCTAATTCAGAGTTGGTTTTTCAAAATGAACAAGTTGTCACATGCTCGCAAATTCTTTCTTGGTCTAATAACCCTAAATTAGATTATGCTTTGATTAAAATAAATCGCACGCTAACTGATCGAAGCCCTCTTAAAATGAGGCGATCAGGTGCACTTTCAAATAGTGATTCATTTTCTGTAATTGGTCACCCGTTAGGATTGCCGAAAATGATAACTGATACTTCGACACTTAGAAATAATTCTCTCACTTATACATTTTTATTAAATGCAGATACTTTTAGTGGGAATTCAGGCTCTCCAGTTATTAATTCAGTTACAAATTTAGTTGAAGGTATTTTGATAAAAGGCGGAATTGATTTCCAAATGGATATTGAGCTTGGATGCAACCGTTCTGTCCATTGCGACAGCTCAATTTGTTACGGTGAAACTGCCATGCGAACTACTGTTTTGCCCTTAAACTTAATTCCCAAAATTTAAGCTGTTGTTTTCTGCTTAGAGTTCTTTTACCATTAAGTCATGGAATATGAATGCGGCCCACTTCTCTTATATAGTCAGGATAAAACCCGGATGATGGATTTTCTCTCAGACGTTTTTGAGTTTGATGTAGACTCTGTCACAGATAATGTATTTCGAGATTCACTTTCCCTTAAACTTTTTGAAATTAAAGAAAAAATTCCGTATCAGGCCAATATTGGAAGCCTGGGAGTTATTTTTTCTTTTAAAGTAAAGAGTGAATTAGAACTTAAAGAAATAATGAGTAAATATAATTTCTTTTTATATCGAAAAAATCAAATACTAACCCGCACTGAAAAACTTGAACTCGTTCAAAATGAGCGACAAAAAATTCTGACAATAACTGATATCGACCAAAGAGTTTGGCGTTTTGTCTTCGATATTGGATTGGACTTTGTCCTATGACTCTCAAGACTTTTAAATCGATTCAAGCAATATGTGCAACCAGCAAAGGTGTTAATCTATTAGAAATACTTTTTGATTCGGCGACTGGGTTAATCACGCACGTAGGTGAGCCTACTCTCAAACAAGCACAAGTTGATTTTTACTACGGTGAAGACTTTTTATTATTTGCAGGCATGGGAGACATTCACATCCATGCCCGCGAAGACCAGTCTGGAAAAAATACTTATAAAGAAGATTTCCACTCTACATGTTGTGCTGCTTTAAATGGTGGAGTGGTTCATGTGGCCGATATGCCCAATAATCCAATCGCTCCAATTGATGACTTAAGTTATTTAACAAAATTAGCAATTGCTCAAAGTAAAAGTGAAATTCCTTTTTTGATGTACGCAGGAATTGGCCCTCAGACAAAACCTTTAAGTTTTAGAGTGCCCTACAAAGTTTATATGGGGCCTTCAATTGGGGATCTCTTTTTTAAAAGTAACGCAGACCTTGAAGCAGTGATGCCTCACTACCGAAACCTGTCAGTTAGCTTTCACTGTGAAGATCCAGAAATTTTAGAACGCAATAAAAATCAACCAGACCATTTTTTAGCCAGACCAATTAGTGCAGAATTGATGGCCACAGATTTGGCGATTTCCCTCATTGAGCGCTATCACCTCAAAGGTAAACTTTGCCATTATAGTGCAGGAGAAGGACTAAACGCTATCAGGGCGGCCCGTTTAAAGGGGATAGATGTTACTTGTGAAGTGACTCCTCAGCATCTTTATTTTAATGAAGAAATGATTAAAACACTTGATCCAAGAGAGCAGACATTTTTTCAAATGAATCCTCCGATTAGAGGGGTGAGCGATCAACAAAAATTATTACAGGCCCTAAGAAATAATGAAATTGATTTTCTTGCAACTGACCATGCTCCCCATTCGATTTCAGAAAAAGAAAAGGGAATGAGCGGTCTGCCTGGTCTAGATACTTATGCAGGTTTTGTGACATGGTTGCTGTTAAATCAAAAAATACCGGCCGAAATTATTGCCAAGGTAACAGCTGAGAATCCAGGACGATTTTTTAATCAATTTCAAACTAGTATAAACCAACAAACAAATTCAACTTCAAGTTTTGGATTGGGAATGGGTTTTTTAGAACCTCATTATTCAGCATCATTCACTATTTTAAATTTGGCAAAATCATCAACTATTAAGCTTGAAAATTTAAAAACAAAAGCAGCTTGGTCTCCTTTTTTAAACACCACTTTCCCAGGTTCACTAGAGTGCGTTTTCTTGGCAGGTAAAAAAATCTGACCAAATTACTCCGGTGTAAGATTTTGTAAGTGTCAATGATCTACAGATTGTTCTTTAATTAAGTGCGGTTTTAATACTCTCGAGTGGAAAATAAAAAATGAAATGTAAATTAATCCTTGGCACTTTTTTAATGACTCTTCTTTTATTAAACGACTCAATGAATTTGGCCTTGGCGAATTCATCAACTTCAGTTGTTTCACATAAAAGTGTTAAAATTATTCCCAAAGTCATTTATGGAAATGATGATCGCTTAGATGTTTTTGAAAGTTCAGATTCTTTAATGAGAGATCTTGCTCGTTCGACTGCAGCTCAAATAATGAATACTAACATCACTCTTAAAGGTGATATCTATACTGTGGAGTCTAAAACTCTTGCCGATATGGGAATTTGTAAAAGTGAACGTTTTGCCGATCAAATGGCCGCAGCTAATTGCTCTGGATTTTTAGTCTCACCAGATACAATTGTTACAGCTGGACACTGTATTAGCTCTGCTAGTGAATGCCAAAATCATTCTTGGGTTTTCGATTTTGCTAATACAACTGAAGAAAAGACTTCATTTACATTTTCTAAAGAACAAGTTTTTCATTGTACGAAAGTTATTGCTCGTGAAAAAAACGCAACAACGATGAATGATTATTCTGTTATTAAATTGGATCGACCGGTAATTGGTAGAACTCCTTTAAAATTTAGAACAAAAGGTAAAATAGCTGACGATGCTGTGCTAACTGTTATTGGCCATCCAACAGGATTACCTACAAAAATTACAGCTGCAGCAGATATGAGAGATAATACTGATCCAATTTATTTTAGAACGAATGCGGATACTTATGGTGGAAATTCTGGGTCTGCCGTAGTTGATTCTAGAACAGGTATAGTTGAAGGAATATTAGTTCGTGGTGACCAAGATTATGCTCAGTCTGAAACTGAATCATGTATGGTTTCAGTTCACCGCACTCAAGACGGTGGACGCGGAGAAGATGTCACTCGAATCACCAATATTAAAGCACTCACAAAAATTTAATAAATAGTTCAATATAAAAAAGAGAATGAAATATTTCTCTTTTTTATTTTTGATGACCTCTAGGGAAGGAGGTCTTTTATAACATGTTCACCTGAGCTATTAACCGCTCTCCTTTAAGACCAGCAATTATATTTTTGGCAACTAAAATCGACATATCTCTTCTTGCCTCATAAGTGGCCGAGCCAATATGAGGAAGTATAAACGCATTTTGACAGGCAAAAAGTTCATGTTCTATCGGTAACGGTTCAGGGTCGGTCACATCAAGGCCTGCTGCAAATATGAGATTATTTTTTAAGGCCGTCACTAAATCATCTTGATCGATAATTTCTCCTCTTGCCGTATTAATAAGTACCGCTGATCTTTTCATCATTGATATCTCTTTTAAGCCAATTAATTTTTTCGTTTGATTATTTAGTGGCAAATGGATTGAGACAAAGTCACTTTCTTTAAGAAGACTGTTTAAATCTAATCTTATTGCTCCAAAAGTATTTTCTTTAATACTTTGTGAGTAATATTGGATCTTCATTGAGAAAGCATGAGCACACATTTGGGCCAATCGCTGGCCGATGCGACCAAGGCCAATGACTCCTAAAGTTTTCCCCTTTAAAGCATGCCCCAAATGGCCCGTTGGATCCCAATTTTTCCAGGCACCATCTGATGCACTTTTATTGGCCGATAAAAAATTTCTAGAAGCCGCGATCATTAGTCCCAGGGCCACTTCAGCAGTAGCTTCAGTTAAGACATCTGGGGTATTTCCAACTGGAATTCCGAGGAGAGTAGCGGCGTTTGTGTCGATATTATTATATCCCACAGCATAGTTAGAAATAACTTTTAGTTGAGGACAGGCCTTGAGAAAGGATTCATCAATTTTATCACTTAACATTGTGATGAGGGCATCAAAACCTTGGACCCGTGTTAAAAGTTCACTATAAGGTAAGGGAAGATCTTGGTCATTAATGACTACTTCAAGCCCTTGATCTCGCATTAACTGGACGCCATCTGATAGGATTGAGCGTGTAATATAGACTCGTTTTTTCATTACAAATTCCTTGCCTTAACTTCGATTTCTAATATTTTCTTACACTCTGTAAAAATGGTCTTGGTCAACACTTTTTTACTTCAATTTTATATAAAGAATGATAGGTTCTCGCGCATCACTCTTACTTTGGAGATCGCGTGAAAATTTTAATCTCTTTTATAACACTTGTACAACTAACCAATGCCAGCGCTTCTTTAGTTGGAATCATGGACTCTGGAACAGATATCTCTCATAAAGATTTAGTCTCTAAAGCTTGGTTTAATAAAAATGAAAAAGTTGGAAGTACAGTTGACTTAGATAATGATGGGCTTCCTGGAGATGTTAACGGTTGGGACTTCATTGAAAATTCAGCAAAAGTTTTTAATGACAATTATATAAGCCTAATCAATACAGATGTTAAAACATTTTTTAACTACTATAGTATGTATGAACTAGGTAAATTAACTCAAGTTTCTCCAGAATTAACTTGGCTTAAAACTCACTCGCAAGATGCTTCTTTAATGAATAAAGTTAACTTTGTTGGTGGTTATATCCACGGAACACACGTTGCTGGAATTTCTGCTTTAAATAATACTCAAGCTAAAATTCTTTCAATGAAAATTATCCCAACTGTTTATCAAGAAATTGCTCCAACAGACCCAAATGCTCCTAAGACTTTACCGAAAGTAGCACCGGCCGAACTTCCGACTAAAACTTTAGAAGAATATAAATCTGAAGTTGTGACAAGTGCGACTCAACAAATAGACCAAATGATCTCTCTTCACGGTTATGTTAATTTTCATAAAGTTGATGTAGTTAACCAATCATTTGGAATTGGTTTTGGCGACGCAACTAATTTTATTAAAGCTGGGTTTGTTGATGCCCTTAAAAGAGAGCCAACAGCTGATGAATTATCAGGTTTATTAAAAGCTTATTTTAACCAAATATTTCTTGAAGGTCCTCAAATGTTCGCAGCAGCTCCGAATACTCTTTTTACGATAGCTGCAGGTAACGATTCTTCTAATAATGATTTATATCCAGATTACCCAGCTGATATTCAAGCTGAAAACAAAATTGTTGTAGCAGCGACATTGGGTTATAAATCCCTTGCAGATTTTTCAAACTATGGAGCAACGAAAGTTGATGTTGCAGCTCCTGGAGTAGCAATCACTTCTACAGCACCAACTAATGTTTATATTGCATTGAGTGGGACGAGCCAAGCAACTCCTTATGTAACAAATATCATCGCTGCCATGAAAGACCTTAACCCGGCCTTAACAGCGCGTGACTTAAAAGCAATCGTTCTTGGAACAGTTGATGTAAAAGTATGGCTTAAAGGAAAAGTGAAAACTTCAGGGATCGTTAATAAAGCTCGCGCGTTAAAAGCAGCTGAGTTTGCAAAAACTCAAGCAATCGATTTAGCAATTGCAAAATCAGTGGCGACAGTTGCTGATGTAGCTGTTGAAAAGTCTCTTTCTGTGAAGCTTCAAGGTGTGAAAATTAATTTCAAGCCAATCAGACCAAGTTTATTAATTCCAAGATTCTAATTATTTCTTTTTGCACCCAAGCTTAAAGAGATTTTAAAAAGGCATCCTTCGGGGTGCCTTTTTTTTGACTCCAGTAAGTTTTAGTCAGAATTAACCTATAGACCGGCCAGCGCTAAGAGCGTGATAATTTAGTGATAACTAAAAAACGGTTTCCAGGAGTCAGTGATGACAAAATTTTCTATGCCCGCCAATTTACTAAGTCTTTTATTAATCCTCTCGGTCAATACAAGTAATGCTTCAATCATTGCAGTTGTTGATTCGGGAAATGATTTTCTTCACAAAGATCTTGCTAGCAAAGCTTGGATCAATCCAATTGAGATTCCCTCTAATGACCGCGATGAGGATAAAAATGGCTACCCTGATGATATCAATGGGTGGAATTTTGCAGAAAACAATAATTCATTAATTGATTATTCATACGCCAATACTAATACTCCAGATGCCAGAAGATTTTTTGATGTTCAGCTAAAATCTTTCATGGGGACCATTACACAAGCCGATAGAGATTGGGCCAAAGAAAAATTTAAAGATGAAGCCTTTGTTAAAAATCTTGGTCTATTTGGGAACTGGATGCACGGAACTCACGTGACAGGGATAACACTTAAAAATTCTCCAGATGCTCGCGCAGTTGGTATTAAATTAATCCCGACAGAAGTCAAACTTCCAGGGAAAAAATTTGTAGAATCAACTAATCTAGAAAAATCAGGAGTAAAAGAAGCACTATTAAATGCAGCTTTAACCGCTCTTGCTCAACAACAAACGAAAGTTTATTCTGAAATTGGATCATATATTAATTCATCTCATGCAGATGTTATGAATGGTTCATTTGGAACTTCTTACACTGCCATTTCTGGATTAATAACTCAGTTATACAAAACATTTTTCAAAAAAGACCCAACAGCAGAAGAGTTGAAAGTCTATACAATGCACTTTTTTGAAGTGAATCTTCTAGAAACTAAAAAATTCCTAAGTGCAGCTCCAAATACTCTTTTTGTTTTTGCTGCAGGAAATGAAGGATCTAATAATGATGAATTGCCTTCGTCTCCAACAAACGTAGATGCAGAAAATAAAATTTCGGTAGCGGCAACTTTGGGGGATCAAAGTCTTGCAAACTTTTCTTGTTATGGTGTTAAAAATGTAGATGTTGCGGCCCCTGGTGTTGGGATTCTTTCTACAATTCCTATGGATAATTACTTAGCAGTTAGTGGAACAAGCCAAGCTTCTCCTTATGTTGCCAATATCGCTGGACGAATTAAAGATGTAAATCCAAAATTAGGATTTAGAGAAATTAAAAAAATTATTTTAGAAACAGTTGATGTTAAGTCATGGCTTGCTGGAAAAGTGAGAACTAGTGGAATAGTTAACCGCGATAGAGCAATTCGAGCAGCGGAACTCTCTAGAACTCAAAGTCTTGTAGATGCTATTGTTGGTGCAAAAAAAGACGTTATCGCTAAGTCTGAGAATGACAAAGCGGCCGGTCCAGTTTATCACCAAATCCCGAGAGAATTTATTCAATCTCTTCCTAGTCCAATACTTTTTAAATAATTTCAGTAACTTTATTATTAAAAACGGGTGAATACTAATTCACCCGTTTTTTTCTCACATTTAAACTTAAACCTAGTTAAATTATGAATTGTATCGATATTTTGTTTGAACAAGATAAGTTATTACAAGATCGTCCAGGAATTATTTATTTTGATAATATTGATTCCCTTAAAAATCCTAATAAAAATATAAGCTTTAGAGAATTTGGTATTCAGCTTGGAAGGGCCCAGAAAAAACTTATTGAAATGAATATTCAAATCGGAGATGCGGCCCTATTGTTTGAACTTCCTTCGCCTGCACTTTTTGCTGTGATTACTGCAATGCTCGCGATGGGAGTTAAAGTTCTTTTAGTTGAACCGTGGCTGCCGGTTGGTGAAATAAATCATATTATAGAAAAAATAAAACCGAAAATTTTTGTAAGAAAATTTACGGGTAGAATATTTGCTTTTAAGGTCGCTTCAATTAGAAAAATACCCTTTCATTTATCTTCCGAAGATTTTCTTAATGGAACTAGTTCAATTCAACCATTTTCTATTCCAGTAGAGGCCGATCATATCGGGATTTTAACTTTTACGAGCGGTACGACTGGTCGGTCTAAAGGTGTGGCCCGCACGCACCAATATTTAATAGACCAAAGAAACGTCATTAGTAAATATATCAATTATCAAAACTTAAACAAACTTGATCTAACCGTTTTTACCAATTTAACATTGATGAATTTAGCATTGGGAAAAGGATCATTAATAATTCCCAAATGGAAACCTTCTATTTTGCGAGATCTAAATAAACTACCAACTGAATTTCTTCCGGATACAATTGCAAGTGGGCCTTATTTTTTAGAATTACTTAAAAATTGTATAACAAATAATCTGCTTGTGTTTGATACAATAAAAGTAGGTGGAGCACTTTCTGGAGTGAAACAAATGGAAGAAATTCAAAAAAAATTTAATCCAAAATCTTTTTATCATGTATATGGTTCAACCGAAGCAGAACCAGTGGCAATTTCTTCGATGAAAGAGTCTATTGAAAATTCAAGAGCTAGAAATTTTTATCATTGTTTGTATTTAGGAAAAAGTATTCCTGAAATTAGAACCTTAAATCAAGAAACCCTTTGGGTTGCAGGGGCCCATGTTTCTTCTTATTACTTAGATGATTTAGTTAGTAATGAAAAAAATAAAAAATTAATAAACGGTGAAGTCTACCATAATATGGGGGACCGAATTGATATAGATGAAAATTCAGATCTTTGGTACCGTGGAAGAGATTTTCAAGAAGGTAAAGATTTTATACTTGAGCAAAATATTTACATGCATTTAGAGTCCTCTGAAGGATTTATTGGCCGGATTGGAAACAATATACATTTTGTGACTTCACTTAGAAATGAACAAACAAAAAGATTAAAGGAAACCTTTAAAGAGATTGATCATGTTAATATAGTTAAAGAAATTTTTAAAGACAGAAGGCATATGTCGCGAATAGATCGCCATAAAACTCTAAGTCATTTTAAAATAGTAAAAAAGAAAGGACATTAAATAATGATGACTAACGAGATGAGTATTATAAAACGATGGAAAATATTTTTGAATGAACGCTTTCCAATTATTCCCAATATTATTATTACAACAGGTTTAGTAAGCACATCTTTCGGACTATATAAGTCACCAATGAATAGATTTACTTATCTCTATGCATGTATAGTCTTTTTTTTATTTTTAGGTCAATTGCGATTTATGGATGAACTTAAAGATTATCAAAAAGATTTAATTGCTCATCCAAAAAGACCACTTCCACGAGGGCTAATTACAACAAGTGAAATGCGTTTAATGATTTTTGTGGTTCAAGGAATTTTGTTTTTATTAGCTTTGTCTTCATTTGTTTTTTTTACGCCTTTTTCAGGTCTTTGTTTATTAATTGGAATTGTTTGGCTTTTTTTAATGTATAAAGAATTTTTCATAGGCAAGTCGTTATCAAAGTTTCCATTTATCTATGCCATAACTCATCAGGTGATTATTTTGCCAATGGGAATGTTTGTCATGTCGGCGATAAATCAAACCAATGAATTTAATAGTTTAATTTTTGCCTTATCTGCTCTTTTGCTTTGTACTTTCTTTACATATGAAATTTCAAGAAAATTAGATCCTAATGCCATTCCTCTTTTAGGAACTTATTTAGTCGTTAGTGGAAAGTCTAAAACTATTCTGGCGATTACTTTTTTAACGGCAATTGGGTTATTTTTATCTAGTTATTTAAATTTAGGTCTATGGTTAACAATTCCGTTGATTATTGTTTATTTATCCCATTCACTTCTGTATTTAGCACCAAAGAAGTTTAAAATCACTGAGGCTTTTGTAACCATTTATTTACTCTATATAATTTGGTTATTGCCTTTAAAAAATTTATTTTAAGAGACTATAATGAATAAAAAAATTCTTTTTCCAAGTGATGAACTCGAACAATTTATTGAATTTGGTGGTGGAAAAGCCGTTGGGTTAAAACGCTTAATGGATTCGCAAGTTAATGTTCCTCCTTTTTTTGTGTTAACCAATGATTTTTTTAGTTCTTGCTTTGATTTAGAAAACAGCGTCTTTGTCATTTCAGAAGAGGACGATTTAATTCTGAAAGAAAAAGAAATTAATGAATTTATCGCCAAAAGTAATTTCAAAGAAGAGCAGGTTTTACTTATCAAGCAAAGCTTACAAACCATGAAGATGGATCAGTCTTTCCTTGCCATCCGATCTTCCGGGCATGATGAAGATTCTAAAACTCATTCATTTGCTGGACAGTTTTTAAGTTTCTTATTTCAAAAAGGTGAAAAAAATATTGAAAAATGTTTAAAGGAATGTTTTCAATCGGCCTTTAGTGAGAGGGTTTTAAACTATAGAAGGATGAATGGATTAAGCTCTAAGTCCATTAAAATGTCAGTTGTTATTCAGCAAATGATCAATAGTGATTCTGCTGGGGTTGGTTTTTCTCATAACCCAATTGATTTAAGTGACCGCTCGAATATAATCATTGAGTCAGTTTTTGGACAAGGTGAAGGATTGGTTGGAGGTCTTTATGATGCAGACCAATTTTTAATTAATAAACTAACTTTTTCAATTTCAAAAAAGCAATGCGGCCCTAAAGATAAAAAATTAGCAATGGACAGCGGAGGAGGACTAGTTGAAGTCGATATTGAAAAAGATTTGCGGTCTCAATTCTCACTTGAAGATTATTTAGTCATCGAGTTAGCTAAAATTACTCAAAAATTGTGTACGCATTTTAAGATGCCTATTGATATTGAGTGGGCCCTTGAAAAAGGTAAGCTTTATATTTTACAAATGCGACCTATAACTGTTTTACCTAATGAAAATATTTTTAACGAATTGTTAATGGGCGATATTCCCATTCTTTGGGATAATTCCAATATTGTTGAAAGCTTTAGTGGAGTCACAACACCACTAACATTTAGTTATGCCAAAAAAGGCTATGATACCGTTTACCGCATTTGTTGTGACCTCGCTGGAGTGCCACAAGACGTCCTAGATAATCACCAACATGCATTTGCCCATATGTTGGGTCAGATTAACGGTAGAGTTTATTATAATCTTCTCAATTGGTACCGTGTATTGTTTTTAATGCCTGGAAGCTCTACTTCTAAAGGCTTTATGGAAACGATGCTTGGAGTAAAAGACAATATAGACGTAAACAAGAAAAAGCATTTTGATATCGAATCCACCGCCCCTCGCTATTCCTTTGCTACTAAACTTAAAATGAATTCAAAATTATTATATCAATTTATTATTGTTGATAAAACAGTTAAAAAATTCATGGATCTTCATCAATCAACTTATGATGAATTAGATCAAATGAAATTAGAAGAGATGTCTTTGCAGTCCATTTATTTTCTTTACAAAAATATTGAAAAAAAGATTCTCTTAGAATGGAAAGCACCAATTATAAATGATTTTTTAGTAATGATCTTTTTTGGAACGTTGAGAAAACTTACCTCCAAATGGATTTTGAATACAGAAGGACAAAGCGAAATACAAAATGATCTTCTATGTGGTGAAGGAGACATTATTTCCACTCGCCCAACTAAAGATCTTATGATTATGGCCGAATGGTTTGACCGTATTTATGCCAATGATGCTAAGTATTTTACGACTTTATCCGTCGAAGCTGTTATGGAAATAATTTGGGAAAATAAACAATTCCCAGAACTCTATTCACGATTTCAGCGTTATATAAATGATTTTGGATTTCGTTGTTCAAATGAACAGAAATTAGAAGAAAAGGATTTACATGAAGATCCTACAATGGCCGTTTCTAGTTTTCTTGGTTATTTGAAAAATAAAAAATATTCAGTTCCTGAGATGGAAGCCAATGAAGTCTTGATACGTAAAAATGCTGAGACAATAGTTGATTCTCATTTATTTGGACTTAAAAAAAGCCTTTTTAAATGGGTATTAAAACATGCAAGAAAAGCTGTTCGAAATAGAGAGAATTTGCGCTTTGCTAGGACCCGTTCTTATGGAACAAGTCGCAGAATTTTTCGTGTAATTGGTGACAAATTTTTTCAATTAGACATTATTGATCATCCTCGCGATATTTTCTTTTTAACAGTTGAAGAAATTTTTGATTATATTCATGGTGTTTCAGTTACAAATAATCTTCGCGCGCTGGCCTTAATTAGAAAGACTGAGTATGAAGAAAATTTAAAAAAATCTGACCCACCTGAAAGATTTATTACAGTCGGGGCCGCAACCGCTACATTTAGATATCCTCAACTTTTAAGTTCTCTGGACTTATTAAAAGATAAATTTGTTCAATTAGACCCTAATGTTTTTCAAGGGATTTCTTGTTCTCCAGGAATAGTTAATGGAGTTGTTTTGGTCGCTAAGAATATTCAGGATGCCAAGATGATTGATGGAGAAATTCTTTTGGCCTACCGAACAGATCCAGGATGGGTTCCTTTATATCCAAACTGCAAGGGGCTTGCAATTGAGCGTGGTTCATTGTTATCGCATTCAGCAGTTGTTGCTAGAGAAATGGGACTTCCGACGATTGTAGGATTAAATGGTTCCCCTGTTTCAAAAATTAAATCAGGAATGACAGTCGAGTTAAATGCTACTAAAGGATTACTTATTTTAAAACCAGCATTGGGTGAGAATCTATGATAGGTCCATGTGTTGACTTAGATCTTTTTTATCAAAAATACGGTAGAGATTTTATTGAAGGATTTAAGAAATCTGATACGTCTTTTTTTGTTTTTAAAAAAAATAATCAAGAGATTTGTGGGCATTTTTTGACTTATACAGACCCACTATTTCCAGATAAGCTATTTTTTGGATGTTTTTCAATCACTAGTGAAGATTTTTATCCACTAGATCATTTTAAGGTTTTATTAAAAACATCCGCCAAGAAACTTTCTAAGAATCAAGTTATAGGCCCAATTGATTTTTCAATTTGGTTTGGCAATCGATTAAAAACGAATGGGTTTGATCATCTTTATTGGTGGGAACCAACGGGTAATGCGCATTTAAAGTTGGCCTTTAATAAAGCTCACTTTAATTCGGATAAAAAATACCTAACTCATTTTTTTGATGATATAGGGCTTTTAAAAAAATATTTCGTGCCTTCGTATGAGAAAGCTCTATTAGATGGGTACAAAATATTCGATTTTGATGCTGAGTTTAAGAAAAATCCTGAAACTGTTTTAAAAAGATGTTATGAACTCAATTGTGAAACATTTAAAGAGTCACATTTTTACAAAGACATTTCTTTACAAGAATATAATCAATTTCTCTTTTCAAAGCTATCTTTGTTAGATAATTCGTTATCCTCTTTTATCGCTACAGAGGATAATCTTATCGTGGGATATGCTTTTTGTTTAATAGATGAAGATTTATCAGGGCCACTAGCTGTATTTAAAAGTATATTGATTCATCCAGATTATCAATCAAGTGGTCTGTCTTCTGCATTAGTTTTTGAGTTTTTACAGAGGGCCGAACAAAAAAAAATAAAAAGAGGAGCTGCTGCACTTATTAGAGAAGGGGCAAAAAGCGAATATTTGTTTGCCAAAGTAGCTGCTGATTTAAGTCTAAGCCATCATTATGAATTATTTAATTTAACGGTAGAATAATGAATAATAAAATACCTCTCTATAAAAGTACTTTTGGCAGCTCAAACCTTGAAATTTTATTACTTGGTAAAATAAAGTTTTTTACCAAAGTTGCAAACTCCGAAAAAACAGCATCTTTGGTTCGAGTAAGACTTGGGAAAAGAAATTTAGTAATAGCTAAAACTGCTGAAGCTGTGAAGTATTTTTTAGTAGATAATTATAAGAATTATGAAAAAAGAACAAACTTAACTATTGCCTTTGGGCGTAATATTTTTACTTCTTCAGGGGACGAGTGGGTTAATTTTCGCAGACCACTAATGCCAATTTTTTCAAAAAAAGTATTTGAATCTAATTTTGATGAAATGAAAAAAATTATTTCTTGCTTTTATTCTTCTGAGTTTAATATTGAAGATTTAAAAAAAATGGATGTTGTTTATTTTTTTTCAAAATTAGTTTTTAAGCTCAATACAAATATTTTAATTGGTAATGATTTTTCATCTCAGTTTGAGATATTTAATAAGGACTTATTGTATTTAAATAAATATTTTAATGAATTAAATTATCGTTTTATTAAGTCTGGATTTCTTAATAAATTATTATATAAAAAAGCTGATTCGGAATTTGAATCGGCCCTCTTGAGAATAAATCATTTAGTTAAAACGGCGGCCTTTAATCACACGCCGGCGAGAGAAAATTCAGTCCTAGACCGTTTACTTAAAGTTTATCATTCTGAATCAAATAAAATGAGTGAAGAGGACTTGATAAATCAAGTCAAGATGCTAATTTTCGCAGGCTATGAAACCACATCGCTCACGATGTCTTGGCTCACTTATTTTCTTTGTGAAAATCCGATATACCAAGATAAAATTTATGATGAACTAATTAATTTATCAATTGATTCCATTCAAGATTTAGAGCGCGCTTCTATTACTAAAAATGTCTTGTACGAAACATTAAGACTTAGGCCAATTGGATGGGCTTTAACTAGGTATGCTGTTCAAGATGATGAATATGAAGGTATGAAAATACAGACAGATGATTGCTTATTTACTTCTCCTTATTTAATTCATCACTCAGAACGTTATTATGAAAATCCTGAAGTTTTTGATCCTTCACGATTTGAGCGAATCTCGGTTGAAGAATTAGGTACAAAATACCTGGCCTTTGGTGCAGGCCCCCGGGTTTGTATTGGTGAAAATTTAGCGATGATACAATTAATTCTTTCTGTTAGGTCTCTTGTTTTAAATTTTAAGTTAGTCAATTTATCCGGAAATATTGAGAGCAATCCACAAACGACCTTGATGCTTAAGAATCCGCTCTATGTTTCCTTAATAAAACGATAAGTTAACTTTCGTACATGGTTCATGTATGTAAAATTTTTACGAATTCCCCTAATAATCCCTTCAAGAGTTAGAATTAAGAAAATTGAATATCTTTAGAATTTTTGAAAGGATCGTATGCAAAACATTTCTGTCTATCTAAATCAGCGGGCCTCAAATGGTAGCCAAGATTGGCGAGGGAAAATTAATGCTGCTTTATTTAGAAGTCAAATTGAATACCAATCGCCAAAATCATTAGATGAACTTTATGAACAACTCGATCTCGATGTTGCAAATAATGTAGATGCCATTATGTCAGTTGGTGGAGATGGAACTGTAAATACAATTATTCAAAGACTGGCCGGAACTGAAGTAAGTTTATTAGTAATCCCTGGTGGTACAGCTAATGATTTTGCAAGAGTCATTGGTGCAAATTCTAATATCAAACATATCACTCAAACAATTCGCCAAAATAAAAAGAAAAAAATTGATTTAATAAGTATTAATGGAAAATTTATGGCCACAAATGGTGGTTTAGGCTTCGCGGCCGATGTTGCAAGGGACATAAACGAATTGAGAACAGTTTATCCTAATTTTAAAAAATTCATGAAGCTATCAGGGAAAAATATCTACTCATTATTTCTCGCAAACAAATTACTTACTCGAGGGATTAAAAGCTATAAATTTAAAATTAAGTCGCTTGAGTTTAATGAAACATTATTATCATCCTTAATTTTAGTCAATAATCAACCAGCACTTGCAGGTGATTTTGTTGTAGCACCAAATACAAATCATCATGATGGAAAAGTTAATATAACCATATTTAAGCATCAAAATCGAATTGAATTAATCCAATGTATTTTAAAAATTTTAAATGGTAATTACCCGATTAATGATAAAAATTTAATTAGTTTTGAAACAACTGAGGCTAGTATAAGTTTAATAGATCCAGAGGTTTTACCTTTTTTTGGTGATGGAGAAATTCTTAACATGGACTCAAGTTGGGATATTAAATGTCATCCTAAATTTCTCTCAGTTTTTTCCCCCAATGATCAAATTGATTTAGTAAATTTATGCACTCAAGTATCTCTAATGTAAAAAATGTTATAAAAAAAGATCCTATATATGAAAATATTTTTAACAGGTGCAACAGGATTTTTAGGACAATACCTAGTCAAAGAACTTGCACCTCATTTTGACACAATCTATATATTATCTCGCTCACCAAACAATTCAATTTTTAAAAATTATTCGAATGTTTTGATAGTCAAAGGTGATATTACTCATTTAGAAATTATTGAAAATCCTGAGTTAAAACAAGTTGTACTTTCTGAATGTGATTTTTGTATACATGCCGCTGCTCTTTATGATCTAGAGGCCGGTCATGCTGAGAGTTTTTTGCAAAATGTCGTAGGAACTCAAAATACTCTTAATTTAGTTAAAAAAATGAAAAAAATGAAATCATTTTTTTATATTTCTACCATTGCGGTAGGAGATGACCAATCGTTTTTTCTGGAAGAAGATTTTTTGCCTGAAAGAATTAAATTCAACGATTATTATTCTGAAACAAAATACAAAGCAGAAAAAATTGTCCGTGAAACAAGGGATCAAATACCAACTAGAATTATTCGACCAGGAGTTATCATTGGTGATTCGGTAAATGGTCAAATTGAAAAGCGAGATGGGCCTTACTATTTCATAGATCTCATGAAAAAATATTCTTCAATTTTAAAACTGACTTCTTATATTCCATTAAGTTTTAATCCTCGTTCAAAATTGCCCTTAATACCAGTTGATCATTGTGCTAGGTTTATTACGATTTTAATTCTTCGAGACCAAGGTGAGAAATTCTTAAAGACTTATCATTTAATTAGTTATGAAATTCCAACTATCAGTGAATTTTTAACTGATTTAAATACTTCTTTAGGTCTAGAAGTCGATTATATTCCAATTTTTAGAAATCCCTTTCACAATTCCCTATTAAAACGATTGGGAATTCCCAGCGCTCTAATACCTTTCATGTTTTCCAAACTCTCTTACGATAAGTCTCGTACGATAGAAGAGTTACCAGAGTTGTCTGAGAGCGTTTATAAACATTATAAAAGCTCTTTATTCCGCGGAACTCAACTTTAAAGTTAAAGAACATTAACAAGAAAAAGTTTATGAAACACATTCTTTCTTTGGCGTTTGCCCAAGATCAATACAATTTTGATGAAGAAGTAGAATTCTTTGGTGAAACTTATCGCATCACTCAATATTCTACTAATTTTGATATCGAACTCACAGAAAGCATCATTAAAAAGTACGATGGATTGTGTGATGTGGTTTGTATTTCTGGACTTCCTGCCAAGATTAAATTTAAAAAAGGATTTTTTCTTCATCCAGATACCTACCGTATAAAAGTAGCTGCTAAGTTTACACCGACAGTTGATGGTCAAATTATTAAGGATGTCTACATTCCTTATGCTCTTCGAATGTTTTACTTAAAAAATAAACCGTATCTTTTTAATCGCCGTATTGGATTTTATTCAGCAGCATTGCAAAAAAGTTTTGTCGAGGTTTTAGAAGATCTAGAAAATGACTTAGTAATGGCCGACCCTTATTTCTTAATGAAGCTGCCATTTAATATTTATACTAGTAAAGGGCTTAATCAATTTTTAAAATTACTCACACCTGTTTTAGCTAGGATGAAAGTTAAAAAAAGTCATGTCCCCAATTTTTCAGATGAATCATTAGTCAAAAACCGGGCCTTAGATGAATTTCTTTCTTGTGATCTTTTAGTTGGGAACGAAGCAAATATTACTTTTTTAAATTTGGCACACTTAAAAGGCAAAACTCTTATAACTGATATTGTCTCTGAAGGAATGGCCTTTAAACTTAAAGAGGCAGGTCTTAAAGAAGCCTTGATCTGTCTGCCCCAACTTTCAGAACATACTAAAATTAATTATTCTATTTTAGAAGGAATTACTCTTTTAAAAAAAGGTGTCGGCAGTGTTATCAATGATGACGATGTCGTTAAACTTGTTGAAGACTTAAAGCTTGCTCCAGAAATTAAAGTTTTTAATGAAGATGTTGATTCAATTACAACTTTTTCGTTTGTTATACATCCACTAACTTCACGCAATCTTTTAATGCATCCACTTTTTAGGGCGATCAATAGAAAGTACACATCATTTTTTGAAACGGCCATTGAGGAAGTAATGTCTTTTTCACCAGGGTTTTTCTATGGAAAAATAGAGGGGATTGTTAGTGAGAAAAATGGAAAAAGAGTAGAAGGATTAATTTATGCCGTCACTGAAACTCCTAAGAAGTTGATGGAAAAAGAAGCCGATGTTATTTATAAAAAAATTCTCAAACTTTGTGACAAAGCTCAAGTTGCTGGATCTAAAATTATGGGACTTGGTGCTTATACTAAAATTGTTGGTGATGCAGGTGTAACAATAGATCGCTTGAGCCCAATACCTGTAACCACGGGGAACTCATTGTCATCTGCTTCTACATTATGGGCAGCAAAATTGGCCGTAGAGAAACTTGGTTTTGTTAAAAAAAGAGAGAACCATTTCACAGGAACGGTAATGGTCGTGGGTGCTACTGGAAGTATTGGGGCCGTTTCAGCAAAAATTCTATCACTCTCGTGGGATAGAGTCATTCTTGTTGCTCCGAGGGCCTATAAATTAATAGAACTCAGAGAAGAAATTCTCAGTATTAATCCGAGTGCAAATATAATTATCTCTACAGATGCTGATTCTCATAGCGGCGAATCTGATTTAATCATCACAACGACATCTGGCCAAGGGAAAACTATTTTAGATATCATGAAAGTTAAATCCGGTTGTGTCATTTGTGATGTGTCTCGTCCTTTTGATATAAGTGAAAAAGAAGCTATAAAAAGACCTGATGTTTTAGTCATTGCCAGCGGTGAAGTTCAGCTCCCTGGTAAAGATTTAAATATAAAGATTGATTTAGGATTGGAGGGGAATATTGTTTATGCTTGCCTTGCTGAAACGGCATTATTAGCAATGGAAGGTAAGTTTGAATCATTTACTCTCTCTCGAAATATTAATTATGAAAAAGTTATTGAAATAGATAAATTAGCAAAGGAGCATGGTGTTCGATTATCAAATATAATGGGACATAATGGCTTTATTACTGATGAAGAATTTAACTTATGTCGAGAGCATGCTCAGAATCAGTTAAGTAAAAATAAAAAATCGGAAAAAAAGTAAGATGACAAAAAAATATTTTCAAGGTTTAAATTATACATTAGGTAATGAAGACACGACTGTTGAGATCGCCTTAGTTGATTTTTATAAACCTACAAAAGTTTTTAGTGTTTGTGGTAGTGGCGGGAGAGCTTTGCCTTTGGTTGGGAACTCGGTCAATGAATTAACTTTAATTGATTTGTCTCCAGAACAAATTTTATTAGCTAAACTTCGCGAGGCCACTTATAAGCAATTGAGCTATCATGATTTTTTAGTTTTTTGGGGGTACTTTCCTTTCAATGAAAAAAAGTCTGCTGGAGACCGAAAAGAAATTTTTAAGAGACTTTCTTTAGAGGCAGAAGTTTATAAGTTGTTTCATATGATTTTTGAAGAGATTGAATTTTCTTCGATTCTCTATCTTGGAAAGTGGGAGAGAACTTTTTCTATTTTGGCAAAAATAAATAGAAAACTTCTTGGATCTGAATATGATGGACTCTTTAAGTTTGATAAGCTTCAAGACCAGCTATTATATTATGCAAATAAATTTCCTAAAAAACGCTGGCGACTCGTTGTTTTTATGCTAGGAAATAAAGCACTTTTTAATGCTCTTTTATATAAAGGTCACTTTATAAAAAAGAATGTACATGGATCGCATTTTGATTTTTATGTAGCAGCATTTGAGCGCTTGTTTACAAATTGCTTAGCTAGAAATAGTTTTTTTCTTCATCTTTGCTTTTACGGACAAATTCATTCGATAGAGGGTATTCCAGTTGAAGCTCAAATTGAGTCTTATACAAGAATCAAGGATTCCACTTCAAAGATTTTTTATTTGTCTCACGATCTTGTCACTCATTTAAGTTTGGGGAATAAAAAATACGATTTTCTTTCTTTAAGTGATGTTCCTTCATATTTTTTGGGTGATTTAGAAGTCAATTATATGCAAAAAATAAAACCATCTTTATTGCCAGGGGCCATTGTAGTTATTCGTTATTACTTAAGAATTGCTCATTGTGATTTAAGCGGGTTTATTGACGTGACAACTAAACATCAAGAGATCATCAATGCTGAGAAAGTTCAAATGTATGACATTCGCGTTTATCAATTCAATTCATAAAATATATTCATATTTAGAGATTTTACAATTAAAAGTTGCATGTTATCTTTGACACTACTTAAAAAAATAGCTTTTAGAAAAACAATTAGGAGATGTCATATGGAAAACTGTACACCAGAAAAATTAATTCAATCACTAGAATGGCGATACGCAACAAAGAAGTTTGATGTTTCAAAGAAAATCGATAAAAAAACATGGGCCGCTTTAGAGCACGCTCTTATCTTGTCTCCCTCTTCATACGGTCTTCAACCATGGAAATTTGTAGTTGTTGAAAACCAAGCTATCAAAGAAAAACTCAAAGAAAATTCTTGGAACCAAACTCAAGTGGCCGACTGTTCTCACCATGTTGTGTTTGTTATCAAAGAAAAAATGGATGAAGCTCACATCACAAAATTTATCGAACAGACCGCAAAAGTTCGTGGAGCTGACGCGGCTTCGATGGAAGGCTATAAACAAATGATGATCGGGGACTTAGTTAAAGGTGACAGAAGCAAAGTGATATCTGAATGGGCCGCTCGCCAAGCTTATATTGCCCTTGGAAACTTTATGACTTCGGCCGCTTTAATTGGTGTTGATACATGCCCGTTAGAGGGGATTAACCCGGCAAAATACGACGAAATTCTTGATTTAGTCGGTTCTGGTTGGAAAACAGTTTGTGCTTGTCCTGCGGGCTATAGAGCTGCTGACGATAAGTACTCAGAAGCTCCAAAGGTTCGTTTTGAAGCAAAAGATCTAATTGTTCATAAGTAATATGACTTTAAAAGTTGGCAATTTGAAAATAATTGCCAATTTTTTTCTCCCTTGAAAAGACGTTAATTTTATCAAATAATTTAATGTTTTCATAATGTTAATAAGCCTTCCTTCAATCTATAAAGTAATTTCATCATATAATGTTTTTATCTTTCTAACCGATTAGTTCTAAGAGCTAGGCATCTTAATTTATAGGTTGAATATTTATGAAGAACATTTTAATTTTTTCAGCGTCTTTATGCTTTCTACTGTCTTGTTCCCATAAAGCGGGAATGACTACTTCTAAAATTAAAATTTTTGGTGCCAACGCTTTTGCCGCAGGTGGTGTTTTAGCAACCAAGGCCAATAACGGATTAATGTTTTATGGCCGGACAGTTGATGGAAGTATGTCATTTGCTAAAAAAATAGATAGCGATACAGCTGATCTTGAGTTCCCAAATGGAACATGGAATTTTTATGCTGTTGGCTGGGAAAATACAACGGCTGAATCTGTTGATCTTGGCTTAAGAGGAAAAGTTTCTTGTGCCAAATCTTTAAACAATGTTTTAAATGGAACGGCCGCCACAGTAAGTTTGACGATATCAAATGCTAATTGTGATGCTGATTTTAGCTCTTCTGTGGCCGCTACGAATGGTGGTACGGAAAATAAACTGGCCAACCTTTCGCTCTATTCTTGTAAATCAATTGCCAATATAACGTCATTTTCTCAAACGTCTGCGTGTGACTCAACTCCAGGAGTAGATGCAACAAATAATAAAGGTTATGCGACTTATTTTCGTTTAGTTGTCCCAGAATACAAACGATTTGGAGCGGCCGTTGATCTTGCACCGGCCCCTGCTATTGTTTCAAAATGTTTTGCTGTTGATACTAATATGAGTGGTGGATACTCCTCACCTGATTATTCTGCACTTAATACAATCAATATGCCTCAACCAGGCCTCAATGGTTTCCCAATGACGGCACAAGTTTTTTATTCAGACACTCCTTGTGACGAATCAAAGGGCTTTACAACAATTGCCTTAGAGGCCTCAACTAAATTTAAAAAATTTACCAACAATCCATTATCTATTCAAGCAACTGATCGCTATTACCTTGAAACAGATGCAGCTCCAGTCTGCCAGGATCCTCGTCGTCTTGATCCAAATTCATTTGCTTCAGGTAAAGGCACATTGAATTTGCCGTATACAATTTGTACTAAGGATCAATTCTTGCTCTTAGGAAAAGTGCCTTTTACATCTATATCTAATAGCTCTTTTGAGCTTTTGAATAATCTCAATTTGGCATTTAGCCCGGTTAAACCTATAGGAGACGGAACGACACAGTTTTCGGGGAATTTTAATGGGAATAACCATCGTATTGAAAATTTTATGATTAATTGCAAGGATGTTTCACCTGCGGGCAATGACAATTCCATTGGAATTTTTAGAAAGATTATGAATAGTACGATTTCAAATTTAACGATTAATAGAGCTGCTATAGAATGTGATAATAATAATCCTCAAATTTATGATTCAATTGGAATGCTTGCAGGAATGAGTTCCTTTTCTAATTTCAAAAATATAAAGGTTTTTGGTCATGTCTCAGGGAATTCAAATATTGGGGGATTAGTCGGAAATAGTTATGAATCTCATTTCACTGATGTCCATTTTTCTGGCGGTATCAATGGTGTGTCAACTGTTGGTGGAATCGCGGGTTATGCTTCAGGGTCAGGCGGATCGTCATTAGTTTTTCAATCCTCGGTTAATGCAGATGTAAAAGCTCATTGTAATGTAGCTCTTTGTGAATCAAAGGTAGGAGGCCTTTTTGGACAAGCTTATTTCACAGGTACAAATCAAGTTATTGACCAAGCTGTCGTTAAGTTAAAAACGGTGGAGGGCAATAGAGTCATCGGAGGAGTTGTTGGTGATGCCACTAATATAACAATTTCTAATTCAATGGTAACTGGGCTTTTAATTTCTAGTGAATTCACCGATGGATCGACTTATGGTTTTGTAAATATGGGTGGGCTAATTGGTCGGGCCTATGCTGGGACGTTAGAGAGAAATATTGCTATTGTTTTCAAAAAAAATAATAGAAGTAACAACGATACTTCTGAAGGGTTAATTATTGGGTCCTTTGTGACAACACAACCAGCATGTCCAACTTCGACAACCACACCAGGACGAAATTTTGCCATTGGTGCAAATTTCGCAACTAATTTATGTAATGTTTATTCTTTAGTTTCAAATCCGCTTAATATTACTGATCCTGCTACTTATTTTACAGGCCCAACCACTTTAGCAAATTATACGGGCTGGAGTTGGGACGTTAACGATCAAGGGAGTGGAAAAGATATTCCACGTCTGACTTGGGAGCTAACTAAGGAATTAGAAGTTCCCTATTTAAAAAGAGAATGCAGTGGACTCTATGCTAATCAAGCTGGCTCTGGAGCTGCTGCTGACCCAAAAACTATTTGTTCAGCTTCTCAATTTATTGGAATGCAACCAAATACTTTTTATATTTTAAAGAAAAATTTATTATTTGCTGGTGCAACAATTCCATCAAAAGCAGGCGGAGTTTACAATTTAGATGGAGATGGTCATTCTTTAATTGATTTTGCAATTGATGGAACCGTGACTGGTAATATTGGTTTATTTCAAGATCTGCAAGCGGGCTCTAGTATTAAAAATTTAAATCTCGCTTTAGGGAAAATCGCCAGCAGTGGTTACGCTGCAGTAATTCCTGCGATGTCAGTTGGTATTCTTGCCGGTATTAATTCGGGTTCTATTGATAATATCAATATGAGTCGATGCGAACTTAATTATACTAAACTAGACCTTGTCACAAATTCGGCAACCGCTTTTAATATTGGTGGTCTTGTTGGAATGAATAATGGAACGATAACGAATTCTGAAATTGATAATTTAATAACTTTAGAAAGACCTAATGTTGGTAGTGCTGCAATCTACGCGGGATCAATTACCAGTCGAAATTTTGGTACAATTGATGCCGTAAGGGCCTTCGGGTCAGTGAATCGTACTCTTGGTATGTCAAATTTAGGCAATATGACTAGCACTGATGGAACTTGTACTGGGGGCAATCTTGGAAATTATATTCGTCGAACTGATTTAGGGACAAGTCGCTATTGCAACGGTTCAACTTGGGAAGATGCCTACGCGATGACTTCTAATGAATATTATGCAGGTGTGACCGCCTTCAACTCCGGAACTGTCTCACAAATTTCTTTTGAAGGTTCTGTGAATACAAAAGATTGGTCTGCAAATACAGCGGGAAATATTTCACCATTTGTGGCCTATAATTCTTCTACAGGAGTACTGAGCGATTCTCATATAAAGGGACGTTTAGAAATAGATCATTCATCGTTAAATAATGTTGTTTCAGTTAACCTTGGAAGCCTAACTCGATTATTTTTCAATCCTAATTCGTTATCTTATATAAACGGTAATTATGCTTTTAATTTAAGTGGCGCAGTCTTCACTGGAGGAACTGAGAATGCCTGTGTTGTAACTGCTCCAGCGATAACTAATTGCTCTACTTCGGCTGCCATTTCTTATACTTCTCCTACAATTACAATTGGAACAGGGGCAATATTTTCAGGGAATTTCAACTGGAGTGTCGGGATAGATTTTCTAAATCCGTTGGGTAATAAATGGCTCTTTAAAGATGGTGAACTTTCTTTAATGGCCACATCTGGTAATTTTGATAAATTAGGGAAAGGATTTTAATAAAAAAAAGCCAGCAAAATTGCTGGCTTTTTTTTTACATCATTTTTTTAAAAAATCACGACCCACACATCACACAATCTTCCGGACTCTCCAGCGAGCAAACCATTGCCGCCTTCTCTTCCTCAACTGTCTTTCTCACAGGCTCAGTATTCTTCACTGTAAACTGAACAGCATTAACCGCTGCTCTCGTTCTTAAATAATACATTCCTGTTTTTAATCCCGCTTTCCAAGCATAAAAATGCATCGAAGAAAGTTTTCCAAAATTTGGGTCTTCCATGAAAACGTTTAGTGACTGGCCTTGGTCAATATAAGGGCCACGTCCTTGAGACATATCAACAACTGCTTTTTGCTTAATTTCCCAAACAGTTTTATAAAGTGCTTTTACTTCATCTGGAATGCTTGCCACGTTTTGAACCGAACCATTATTAGCAATGATTTCATTTCTCATTTTATCATTCCACAATCCGATCTTAATAAGATCCCCGACTAGGTAGCGGTTAACGATAGCGAATTCACCTGAGAGAACACGACGGACATAAATATTCGAAGTGATCGGCTCGAAACATTCGTTGTTGCCTAAAATTTGCGATGTTGAAGCCGTTGGCATTGGAGCGACTAAGAGTGAGTTTCTCACTCCATGAAGTTTAACCTCAGCTTTAAGTGCTGCCCAATCCCAGTTTCCACTAGTAGGTTGAACTCCCCACATGTCAAATTGGAAAATCCCTTCTGACATTGGTGAGCCTACAAAAGTTGAATAGGCTCCATCTTTTTGGGCCTGATCTTTTGAAGCTGTTACTGCGGCAAAATAAATCGTTTCAAAGATATCATTATTTAATTTAAGTGCTTCTTTTGATTCAAACGGAAGTCTCATTTCAAAAAACGTATCTGCTAGCCCTTGAACACCAAGACCGATTGGACGGTGGCGCATATTTGAATTTCTAGCTTCTTCAACAGGATAATAATTAATATCGATGATACGGTTTAAGTTAACCGTCATTTGATAAGCAACATCATAAAGTTTTTTATGATTATAAACTGGTTTACCGCTATCAAAATCGACGAATCTATTTAATGCCACTGAAGCTAAATTACAAACGGCCACTTCATCAGGAGCTGTATATTCAAGAATTTCAGTACAAAGATTTGACGATTTAATTGTCCCAAGATTTTTTTGGTTTGATTTCTCGTTTGCTGCATCTTTATAAAGCATATAAGGCGAGCCTGTTTCAATTTGCGATTCAAGGACTGCAAACCAAACATCTTGAGCGCGCACAACTTTTTTAGCCAATCCTTTTTCTTCATAAGACTTATAAAGTGACTCAAACTTTTCACCGTAACAATCTGATAATCCCGGCGCTTCATGTGGGCAAAAAAGTGACCACATTCCATCTTCTTCAACTCGTTTCATGAAAAGATCTGGAATCCAAAGGGCATAAAAAAGATCGCGTGCGCGTTGCTCTTCCTTACCTGTATTTTTTTTCATTTCAAGGAAGTCAAAAATATCAGCGTGCCATGGTTCAAGGTAAACGGCGAACGCACCTTTACGTTTTCCTCCGCCTTGATCAACATAGCGAGCAGTATCGTTGAAAACTTTTAACATCGGAACTATTCCGTTAGAAGTCCCGTTTGTTCCTTTGATCTGAGTTCCTTTAGCGCGAATATTATGAATCGCAAGACCTATGCCCCCGGCAGATTGTGAAATTAAAGCTGTTTGCTTAAGTGTTTCGTAAATACCTTCGATAGAGTCGCCCTTCATTGTTAAAAGAAAACAAGATGAAAGTTGAGCTTTATTGGTTCCCGAATTAAACAATGTTGGTGAAGCATGTGTGAAATATTTTTCAGACATTAAATGATAAGTTTTAATGGCAGCGTTAATGTCATTAGAGTGAATCCCTAAAGAAACTCTCATGAGCATTTGTCCTGGACGCTCGACAATTTTATTATTCATCTTTAATAGATAAGATTTTTCCAGAGTTTTAAATCCAAAATAATCATAATTAAAATCGCGGCGGTCTGAGACGACTTCATCTAATTGATGAGCATGGGCCATCACAACTTCATACAATTCTGTAGAAACAAGGGGAGAGTACTCACCTGTTAATGGATTGTGGTAGTGATACATGGCCTTAATGTTTTCAGAAAAACATCCTCTCGTTTCCTTATGCAAATTACTAACGGCAATTCTGCCTGCTAGCGTTGCGTATTGAGGGTGCTGAGTGGACAAATAAGCGGCCGTTTCAGCAGCTAATTGGTCTAGTTCTTTAGTCGTTATTCCGTCGTAGATTCCTTCAATAACTTTTTTAGCAATTTTCATAGGATCGATAAAAGAGCGGTCAAGTTCAAAGCAAAGTTGCTCTATTCTTTCCGTAATTTTATCAAATTTGATCGGTTCTTTTTCGCCACTTCTTGTGATGACATACATATTAAAACTCCGCGTCTAGTGTGAATGTGTGTGATTGTTTTTCGCCGAGAACTCCTGGGCGTTGGTATTCAGAAACTCTTTTTTCAAAAAAGTTTGTTTTCCCTTCAAGCGAAATGAGCTCCATCCATTCGAATGGATTTTTAGTATTGTAAAAAGGAGCTGCTCCCAATTGTTGTAACCAATGGTCTGCGACAAATTCAATATATTGAGACATTGATTCAGAATTCATTCCAATCAATGAAACGGGAAGAGACTCTAAAATAAATTCTTTTTCGATGGCCACAGCTTCAGTGATAATTTCTGTGATGGTTGCACTTGAAATTTGCTCATCAGCATTAAGCAGAGAGTGCATAAGGCAAGCAAATTGGCAGTGAAGCCCTTCATCTCTTGAAATGAATTCATTTGATGTACATAATCCGGCCATTAAGCCTCTTTTCTTTAACCAATAAATGGCACAAAAAGATCCAGAAAAGAAAATTCCTTCTACCGCTGCAAAAGCTACTGCTCTATGTGCAAATGATTTATCTGACTTAATCCACTTCATTGCCCAAGCCGCTTTTTTTGCAATACAGGCCATATTTTGAGTAGCATTAAAGAGTTTATCTTTTTCTTTAGGGTCTTTGATGTAGGTGTCGATTAGGAGTGAATAGGTTTCGCTGTGAATATTTTCCATCGCAATTTGGAAACCATAAAAACAACGTGCTTCTGGAATTTGAACGTCACTATAAAAACGCAAGGCTAAATTTTCATTCACAATTCCGTCACTGGCAGCAAAGAAGGCCAAGACATTAGAGATAAAATGTCTTTCGTCATTATTTAATTTATTTTCCCAGTCATTAAGATCGGGGACGAGGTCAATTTCCTCTGAAGTCCAAAAGACCGCCATGTGTTTTTTATACATTTCCCAAACTTGGTGGTACTTGATTGGAAAGAGTACGAATCGTGAATCATTAGGTGCTAAAATACTAGATTGAGCAGTGTCCGTTGCCGCCATGAATGCCTCCTGTGAATTGTCTGAGTCGTGTGTGTGTGTGTTCAATTTTTTCTTAATAGCAATTGCTTTTATGAAGGCCATACTTCAAAAAAATAATCTCTATATAGAAAAGATAACAAGTTCAGCGAATTTTAAAAATGAAAAATTCATAGTGAGTTCCAATATTTGATTCATAGAATATGTAAATGGTCTTACGGAGATCATAGTTTTGCCATATATATCAGTAGGTTATTGTACTTCGTTTTGGTCCTATGAATCTAAAAATGCTTATCTAATTTAAACTTACATCACATTTTTAGGGATAAAAACAATAAATTAAGTTTAAAACCTTCAAAGCACACCACAATATATAGTAGACCAGATGCATTCAAAGACAATAGATCTTGTGTGTAGTTGTAATTTGTTTATGATTTTAACGCAGGTTTAGACGCAAAAACCAATCTTGACAGAGACTTATCAAAAGCGCATTTATAGAATGAAAAAGATTACAAACGTCTATATCCATAAATCCTTCTTTGCAAAAGAGGGATTTTTTTTGTGGTGAAAAATATGTTGCTCTCAAAGATAAAGCACTTTTTTATTGGTGATCCATTAACTATGGATAAACTTGAAGAAGAACAAATTCCAAAATGGAAAGCATTGGCCGTGTTGTCTTCTGACGCACTCTCATCAGTGGCCTATGCCACAGAAGAAGTTTTAATCGCTTTGTTAGCTTTTTCTACCTTAGCAATGGCCTGGTCAATGCCAATGGCCGTTGGTGTAGCAATTTTACTTTTAATAATTACTCTTTCATATCAGCAAACAATATCGGCCTATCCTCACGGGGGTGGAGCCTATACAGTTGCCAAAGAAAACCTAGGCGAGACAGCGGGACTTGTCGCAGGTGCGGCCCTGTTAATTGATTATATTTTAACAGTCTCAGTTTCTGTGTCGGCCGGTGTTGAAAATATTGGTTCAGCCTTTTCATTTATTGCTGAACATAAAATTATTATCGGCGTCTTTTTTATTCTCTTAATAATGGCCTTAAACTTAAGAGGGATACGAGAGTCCTCTAATATTTTTGCTTACCCAACTTACTTTTTTATTTTTAGTATTGTGCTGCTTATTTGCGTCGGCTTTTACCGAGTCATTACCGGCGAAGTGATTCAGCATTCACCTATATTGCATGAAACCTATCCAGAAGTTCCGCTCTTTTTATTACTGCGCGCTTTTGCCTCGGGTTGTTCTGCCTTAACGGGAATTGAGGCCATTTCTAACGGTGTGCCCATTTTTAAAAAACCATCACAAAAAAATGCCAAGATAACAATGATTTGGATGGGAGCTATTCTTGGGAGTTTTTTTCTAGGAATTACACTTTTGGCCCATGTCTACGGCATTGCTCCAGTTCACGGTGAAACGGTGATGTCTCAACTTTCCCGTTCCGTCTTTGGAACCAATATAATGTATTACGGAACGCAAGTCGCAGTGGCCCTTATATTATTACTTGCAGCCAATACCAGCTATGCTGACTTTCCACGACTGTCATCGCTCCTGGCAAAAGATCGCTTCTTGCCAAGACAACTTTCAAGTATCGGAGATAGGCTGGTTTTTTCCAACGGGATTATGGGACTAACAGTTTCGGCGGCCATTTTAATTATTATCTTTAAAGGATCTACTCACTTACTTATTCCTCTCTATGCAGTTGGAGTATTCCTTTCATTCACCCTTTCGCAATTAGGAATGGTAATTCACCATTACAAATACAAAGAGTCTCATTGGAAAAAAGGATTGATTATAAATGCACTTGGGGCAATCACTACTTTTGTTGTATTAATTGTTATTACCATCACAAAATTCGTTCATGGGGCCTGGATCATTGTTGTCTTAATTCCATCCCTCGTCTTCTTTTTTAAACTCATTAAGCGCCATTATTTGGCCGTTGGTCACCAATTGGCCCGAGATACGTACCACCACGATTTGAACATAGCTAATGAGAAAAAATATACAGCGATCGTTCCGATCTCTGGGATTCACCCAGGTGTCGTCATGGCCGTTCAATATGCTTTAACCATTTCTGATGATGTCCGAATTTGTTATGTTGATGTAGACCGAGATGCCACTGATAAAATGCTAAAGGTTTGGGAAAAATGGTCTCAAGGATTACCACTTCAAATTCTTAAATCGCCATACAGATCGGTACTAGGTCCACTTCTAGATTATATAGACCAAGTTCATATAGACTCTGGGAAAGAAATGGTTTCTGTCGTTGTACCAGAATTCATTACAAGACACTGGTACCACCAGTTTCTTCACAACCAAATGACTTTGGTTTTAAGAACGGCACTGAGATTGAAAACAGGAAAAGTTGTCACATCAATCCGTTACCACTTATAAGAGAATTTTGTTTATAAATTCTTAAATGTAACTTAATTTAAATAGAAATCTATTTATGCTATACATATGTTTTACAAAAATATTAAGGCAGATATGGGATATTCTTTTTTATCATTAAGGCAAAAAACTGTACTTATTGTCGGAATCCTTTTTAGTGGATTAATTTCTGTAGTCTATTTTTATAGCTCGGAACAAATTTTAAATGAATTTAAAAAATTAGAATCGGCAGACGTAGAATCAGTCATAAAAAAAATTAATCTTTCAATATACGCTCAATCTGATGACCTCTCAAATAAATTAACAGACTGGACCCAAAAGGACGAACCGTTCCAAAGGTTTGCTTTAAAAAAACATAATTATTTAAACATTAATCTTGATATCAACCTTCGGCAATTTGACATAGATCTTTTTAGTTTTTGGTCTAGTGATAAAAAATTGTTATGGGGAAAAAAGGTTGTTAGTAATGCCGAGAATGAGCTGTCTCACCGCGAAAACTTATCAACTCTCGAAATTGATACAATTGAAAAATTAACATTTCTACACTCACCACAATTGACTAATAAAAAAAATACCATCTTTATAAAACTCAATGGCACTCCTTACTTATTAATCTCAATTCCGATCTATAGAGCTGAAGAAAAATTTCTTACTAGAGGAAATATTATTGCGGGAATAAAGTTAAATAATCATTTTTTTCAAAAATTGTCACTTGAAGAATTTCATCGGATCGAGCTTGTTGAGTCGAATGTAAATAATTATCCCTTTAGGATAGATTCAACGGATAAAAAAATTCTAAATGTCTTTACCTCTTTAGTCGATTATAAAAATGACTATTTACTTAGTTATCAATTAAAACTTCCGCGGAATATTTATCAGCAGTCGAGAAAATTTTTAACTTCGTTATTAGTCTCTTTAGTTTTTGCAGGAACTTTTTTAACAATTTTGGCATTTGTTTTAGTTGATAAATTAGTTATCTCAAAACTCTTAAGACTAAATGAAATTGTATTAACAATAAAACAAACTAATAATTTATCATTGCGTGTGCCAAATTTAGGACATGATGAGATAGGATTATTGGCCAAATCAACAAATCAAATGCTTGATGAAATTGAAAAATTGCGTGCTGAAAAATACCATTCTGATAAAATGATTTCATTAGGGGAAATGGCAAGTGGTATAGCACATGAAATTAATAACCCAATTACTATCATTAATGCTTCTACCTTCATACTCAAAAAAAACAATATGAATTTAAATGATAAATATATTCAAAATATTGACCGGGCCGTTCAACGAATATCGCAAATCATGTCTGGTCTTAAGGCCGTGTCTACGGATCCATTATATGACGATCTACTGTTATGTCCCCTTAAAGATATAATTTCAGACGCGCTAGTGGTTATAAGTGAAAAATTGAAATCAAACGGCGTAAAACTCAATGTAAATCTTGAAGGGCCGCTCTTTTTGACTCAGATAAAATGTGTAAGAGCTCAGATGTCTCAAGTCTTTTTATCTTTATTAAATAATTCATTTGAAGCAATTAAGAATTTGGACAATAAATGGATTAATATTGAAGTCTCGACCATCAATGATTCACTCGTTATCCGCTTTATAGATTCAGGCGAAGGGATCACTCAAGAAATTCGCAGTAAAATTTTTCAACCATTTTTTACCACCAAAGAAATTGGAGAAGGTCCGGGCCTTGGTCTTAGTCTAAGCTTTACAATAATTAAACGTCACTTAGGTGATTTTTACTTTGATGAACATTTCCAAAATACTTGCTTTGTTATCAAATTGCCATTGTTACAAAGCTAGGATACTAGGCCGGTTGTAATTTTTTATTTTGCATTTCTGCCCGGGCCTGAACAATAAGTTTTTCAGGAACCTTTTTTAAATCTTTAACTAATCCAATAAAAGACAAAGATTTAATGAGCCATTTTGTTGGATCGAAATGGTACCAACGGATTCCATTTCGATAATCACTTGGGAAATAGTGGTGATAATTATGGTAACCTTCACCATAACTAAAAATCGCCATAATATAACTGTCGCGAGCTGTGTTTGAATCTGTGTAAGGTCGGTTCCCTACAATATGACAGAGAGAATTGATAAAAAACGTACAATGATGAACTAAGACAATTCTCGCTAGTCCCGCTAAAGCAAATCCTCCGATGGCCGATCCCAAAAAATGACCAATAATAGCTGGAAGTATCATTCCGATCGTAACGGCAATGGCCAAGTAGTGTTTGTGTTGCCACATGACTAATTTGTCATTGAGCAAATCTTTTGGATAGTGACTTGTTTCAGTATTTTGTTCTTTAAAAAAAATCCAGCCGATATGAGCATAGAAAAAACCCTTATTAATATTGTAAGGGTCTTTTTCACCATCAACATGTCGGTGATGAACACGGTGATCAGCTGCCCATTTTAGAGCAGAGTTTTGGAAAGCTGCAGCTCCAAAGAGAAGGTAGAGGCATTTTACAATTGACCCTGCTTGATAGGCCCGGTGTGAGAGCAATCGGTGGTAACCTGCAGTGATAGATATTCCAGTGATAAAATAAAAAACTATGGCCAATAGAATTTGAGAAAGAACAGGGCCATGTGTTTTAAAAAAGAACCAACTTAAGATTATTGCAAAAAGGGGAGTCAGTGTCAGAAAAAGGGTATTGACCCAATCGATTTCAAGACGTGATTCATTTTGATTTAATTTCATAATTTGTTCTCCTGGTTAATATGATAACCAGGAGAAAGGATTGGATATGTAAAACAAATGTCACAAATTAACGAAGAAAATCCTCTAATATCAACGAGGCTTCGCTTTTTTCGTCTCGGTATTTGACAATGATGGCACATTGTAAAGTTAAGCCGAGCTCTCGGGCCCAAGAATTTTCTGAACTCACAGGGCGGTTTCCAGGTACGACAACGGCATTTTCTGGGATGGGTTCACCTTTTAATAAAAGGCGCTTGTTAACTAAATCATAAACGGGGATGCCTTTAGAAAGAATCACTCCGGGTGCTATGACGGCCCGTCGCTTAACTTGAATACCTTCGACAATAATAGCTCCGGCACCGATAAAGGCTTCGTCTTCAATAATGACTGGAGAGGCTCCAATGGGCTCTAAAACTCCGCCGATTTGAACGGCAGTAGAAAGATGAACCTTTTTACCAATTTGGGCACATGAACCAATCAGGACGTGTGAATCAATCATTGTCCCTTCGTCAACATAAGCTCCCACATTGACATAACTTGGAGGCATGATGATGACACCTTTTGAAATATAAGATCCACGGCGAACAGATGTTCCTCCAGGAACAATGCGAATGCCTCGGTCAACATTAAAAGTTTGTGGCATAAGATTGTGTTTATCAACAAAGCCATTTTCTTCTTTTAAAACACCGGCCTTAAACGCTTCAAGAATTAATGATTTGACTTCAGTATTGGCAACCCATGCACCATTAATAAAATTAGCTGAGCGCACGACTCCAGTTTCTAAATCGTTGAGTGTTTTTTCCCAAGAATTCATACATTCTCCTTATACCAAGTTTGGATTTTTTGATTGGCTTCTACTACTTTAGAATTATCTGCTAAATCGCGGCTATCGAGAGGAGAGCGCAAAATATTTGTTTTAATTTTTCCTTGTACTGCCATGATATTTTTAACTGGCACAGGATTGGCCGCAATAAATAAAGTGTCTGTTGATTTTTTCCAAAGGAGAGCTTCAGTTGGAGTGAGTTTTTTCTCTAATGACTTAACAACATAAGCTCGTGTTTCCAAAGGCCAGCAATTACTTGCAACTGAAACTAAACCAGCACAACCAAATGGAACGAAATCAAACATCATTCCATCATCCCCACTATAAACGCGAGACTTAGGAGCGACTTCAACATATTTTTTAAAATCTTCTACTGAGCCTGATGCTTCTTTTATCGCCCATAAGTTTTTGTGATTTGAGAGATTTTTAACGGCATTAAAACTCATTTTTACACCTGTTCTTCCCGGGACATTATAGAGCATGCACGGCTTATTTGAGAGATCGAGAATCGCCTTAAACCATTCGGTTTGGCCGACGTCACCAGGCTTAGCATAAAGAGGTGTGACAACTAAATAAGCATCCAGTGGCAAGGTATTTAAATATGTCACGTATTCAAGAATTTCTTTTTGATTAAACCCACCAATGCCAGTCATGATGGCCGTATTTAAATGAAGCGATAATCCAAATTCTAAAACTTTTTTACATTCTTCTTTGGTTAAATTGAGGGCTTCACCAGTAGAGCCTAAAATAACGATTCCATTTTGAGCTGCTGCTTGTTCACGCAAAATGTTTTCAAAAGAAACATAATCAACTGTTCCATCTTGATTCATCGGAGTGACGATGGCCGTCCAGAGAGGGTACTTATTAATGTCTTTCATGGTTTGCTCCTAATTAAGGCTTGAGAGTATGTAATAATTCTTTTTGAACGATGTCTTGAAACAAATGGAGACCAGGTTCGATTGACCTATCCTTTACCATTTTATGTGCGGCAAAGAGAGCCCCTTCTGCAAATATTTTGCGATCCAAAGCATCGTGTTTCAAAGTGATTTCTTCAAATGGTGTTGATAATTTCAGTTCGTGGATTCCTATCACATCTCCTTTTCTCTCGGAAACAATATCGACTTCGTGATTGAGCCAATTGGCCCAAGATAAAGCAGTGCCTGAAGGAGAGTCAAGTTTCTGAGTATGGTGAATTTCGCTTAGGCTAAATTGATATTTACTAAATAGAGTTTGGGCCCGTCCCAAAATGAGAATCATTTGGTGAACTAAATTCATCCCTAAACTAAAGTTGGTTGCGAAAATCCAAGATATTTTTTTTTCTTTGAGTTCTTGATCTAAGTCTGAAGGCCAGGTCAAACCAGTACTTCCGCAGACCACAGGAATTCTTGAAGTAATTAAAAGCGGAATATATTTCTTAAAGGCGTCACCTGGTAAAAAAGAGATGATGACATCGTGGCCTGGAAGATTTTCTATACTAGGAGTGTGGTGAGTATCAAAAATGGTAAAATCATGCCCTGAGATTTTTGCCAGTTCAACAACTTTTCCACCAGTTTTTCCTTTTCCTAAGAGAGCAATTTTCATTGTGTTTTCCTAGGTGTTTCTCCAAGGCCTATAAAAGTAAGGTGTAGGCGATTGATAACTTCGGCCCCAACAGCGTCGGCTATCATAAAACAGAAATTGTGTTTACTAGCGCCCAGACAAATCATGCGCACGTTGATGTCACTAATTGAATCAAAGATTTTTTTAGCAAGGCCCGCGGTATGATTAATATTGTTTCCAATAAGTGAAACCAAGGCCAGATTTTCTTCGACCTGAACTTCAGCAAATTTTTCTAAGTCTAGCAGCAATTCTCGATTGAGTAATGTCGAGTCATCAAGAGTTAATGAAACACTGATTTCACTAGTTGTGATGGCATCGATACTTACTTTATAATCATTAAAAACTTTAAATATCTGATAAAGAAAACCGTGTGAATAAAGCATTTCTGGAGTTGAAAGAGTCACGAGTATTTGTTTTTTTCTTAGGGCCATGGCACGGACGAGGGGAGAGTCCCCAACTTCTTTTTTGACCCATGTTCCACCAAGTTCTGGGTTAAAACTTGATCCCACAAAAACCGGAATGCCTGCTCTTACTGCTGGAAGTAAAGTGGCCGGGTGAAGAATTTTTGCACCAAAAGTTGCCAGCTCGGAAGCTTCTTTAAATGAAATTTCTGCAATGGCCCGAGCATCTTTACAAATTCGTGGATCAGTTGTGGCAATACCTGCAACATCTGTCCAAATTTCTAAAATATCGGCACTCATTCCTTCGGCCAGGATTGCTGCAGAATAATCACTGCCGCCACGACCAAGCGTCGTAGTCATTCCTTCTTTTGTTCGCCCAATAAAGCCTTGAGTGACAAAAATTTTGTCTGCAGTTTTCTTGGGATCCAAATATTTTTGGCATAAATTTTTTATTTCAGAAGTCATTGGTCGCGCTTTTGAGAATTGATTATCCGTTATTAATAACTCGCGAGCATCAATCCATTTCGCTTCTTTTTTTGATTTTTCAGATCTTAAGTATAGTTTCATGGCCTGAGTAAATAATAGGGATGAAAGCCTCTCACCAATACTTTGAATGGAGTCTAGTGCCTTGAGAGAGCAATCTTTTAAAAGATGAACACCTCTGGACATTGATTCTAATTCTTCAAATAGACCATTGAGATCACCAATTTGTTCAGGAGTCATTTCTAGGTCGCGGGCCATTTTTAAATGTTTGACTTGAATTTTAGTAAAGATTAAATGCGCACTTTCCCATGTACTTTTTTCTGCAGTAGTCGCCAACTCAATTAAATCATTAGTCGTTCCAGAGGTTGCTGAGACCACAACTAATTTTGAATTTTGCTTAAAGGCCACGGCAGCGCTGCGTTTCATACAATCAGCGTCACCCATTGATGTCCCACCAAATTTTGAAACAATGATTTTTTCATTCATAAATAAATTTTTCCTGTCGTATTTTTGAAATGTAAGCTTTGAAACAATAACCGATTAATACAATCTGTTTTACAAAGCATTCTAAAAGATAAAAAATAGCGTGAAAACTAAAATCAGGGAAAAAGTAATGTTGAAATTGGGAATTATTGGATGGCGTGGAATGGTTGGTCAAGTTTTGATGGAAAGAATGACTCATGAGTCAGACTTTAGTCATTTTGAAACTCATTTTTTTTCAACCTCTCAAAAAGGTGAAAAGAACCCATTTACCATTGCCAATTCAAATCCCATTTTGCAAGACGCTTACGATATCGAAACCGTTAAAAAAATGGATATTATCCTCACTTGTCAGGGCGGAGATTATACTAAAAAAGTTCATAGTGAACTTCGTGCCAGTGGTTTCATTGGATATTGGATTGACGCTGCTTCAACCCTTAGAATGGAAGATAAAGCAACTATCATCCTTGACCCAATAAATAAAAATGGTATTCAATCGGCGTTAAAAAATAATCAATTGGATTTTGTCGGTGGAAATTGCACTGTCTCTTTAATGATGTTGGCCCTCGGTGGATTGTTTAAAAGTGACTCAATCGAATGGATTACCTCAATGACTTATCAAGCAGCTTCTGGAGCGGGAGCGCGCCATATGAATGAGCTCTTGGGCCAGATGAAATTTGTCACAGATAGAGTGATTAAGCCTGGGATTGATCAATCGAGTGATATTTTACAAGTCGAAAAAACTGTTAAAAATCTCTTGAGCGACCCCCAGTTTCCCAAAGATCATTTTGGCCATCCAATTGCTTTTAATCTTTTGCCTTGGATTGATTCTGAACTTCCCAATGGACAAAGCAAAGAAGAGTGGAAAGCGGCCGCAGAGGCCAATAAAATTCTACAAAGTAAAACTTTTATCCCCATAGATGGGACATGTGTAAGAGTCTCGGCAATGCGTTGTCATTCTCAAGCCTTAACAATTAAATTAAAAAAAGATATTCCTCTTAATGAAATTGAATCAATGATTAGTGAACACAACCCTTGGGTAGAGCTGGTTGCCAATAATAAAGAATCAAGTCTCAAAAAACTGACTCCGGAATATGCAAGCGGAAGTTTAAAAATTCCGGTGGGCAGAATACGCAAAATGAATTTAGGGCCGACTTATTTAAATGCATTTACAGTCGGAGATCAGTTATTATGGGGAGCTGCAGAGCCTTTACGAAGGATGCTGCATATAATTCTAGAAAAATAATTATTACTTAGACCACGTTTTATACGAATGGCATTCAAGGCAATTTTTTAAACCGTTAGGGTTAGATCCTCGGTGGTATTCGCCTCTAAATTCTTTTTGATGGCATCCTAAACAAGTTGGAGCAAATTGAGTATTTAAATAGCGAACACTGCCCGATTTATTATCATGACAACTATCACACTTATTTAAACCTTTATGAGTCGTAAGCGAATTGTAAATTAATTTAGCTGGAAGATTTCCATTTGGATTGTGAGAAAATTTTCTATCAAATAAAGCAGGGGCCCATTTGTCTTGAGTATGGCAAATACTGCATTCAGCATTAGCTTGTAAAGTGTGAGTGAGTGGTTTCGCACTGGCCGCAGCACCGTTGTGGCATGATAGGCACTGAGTGTCTTCCGGCAAATGTTTATACGCATTGGGTATCCAATTAATAGTGGTATGGCATTCAATGCAAGTAAGTTTTGTTTTTAAGTGAGAGTTGGTTTTATATTTCAATCCTTTTGCTTGTGGATTATGACAAGATTCACAGGTCTCTGAAGCTTCTGTTTTAAGATGATTAAATTTACTAAAATCACTCCATTTTTTATCAGGATTAAAACTGTGGCACTGATTGCAGTTTAGGATATTTCTACTTCCTAAATTATGAGAGCCATTTTGAGGCAGTGAGGAGTTCACAGCATTTTTATGGCATTCGGTACAATCCTGTCTATCAATTGAATGTTTTCTTTGGTCAAAAATTAAATGGCTCCAAGTTTTTTTAGAAGTATCTGTAGAAGTAGCAAAGCTGTGACATAAAACGCAGTCAAGTTTATTAAAATTCAAATTTTTTGAAGGGTGATTGGCAACTGGTTTTGGAGCATCGTTTTTATGGCATTGGATACAGGTTAATGGATTTGAGTTTTGATGATCAAATTTCTTAATTTGCTCCGTCCAGTTTTGGTATGATCCGTGACAAGCAAAGCAATCCGTCGATTTCATGCCATCTGTTTTAGGTGAATTAATATGGGATGAAGGTCGGTTAGTATCATGACAAGTATTGCATGATTGTGGATTTGGACTATGAGTAGTTTGATTGAAAATAATATCTTTCCAACTCTTTTGAGAAGCAGAGTATTGATGGCAGGCAATGCAATCAATTTTATTATATTTAGCACTTGGGTGATTTTCTTTGGGTGTAGGTCTTGAATCTCTAGCAGCAGTCATGTGACATTGGTTACACGATCTGATGGTCGAATTATGAGAAAAATTGATAAGGTTTAACCAATTTCTCGATCCATTTTTTGAAATCTCAGCTCGGTGGCATTCAATACAATTTAAACTATCTCCGTGAGCTGGGATAGTATGAGGTCGAAGATTTTCATGACATTCAACACAACTGGCATGTTCAAATGGGCCATGGTCAAATTTTTTGATAGCAGTTTGATCTTTAGTTATCTGTGGGGCAACCGGTTTAAAGTCTGATACTTTACAACTTTGAACTAGTGAAATCAAAGATATTAATAGGGTTATAAGAATTGTTTTCATAAGTTAAAATAACATATTTATGAATTATCAAGTATAATTGAGTAAAATATTCATGCCCATAATTTGTGGAATGTTTAAAAAATTGACTATGAACTTAGAATTATTCTTTGTATTATCCGGCCATGGATAAAATACATGCAATTATTGAAGATTTAAAAAATGGACATTTGGTTTTAGTAACTGATGATCACGACCGGGAAAATGAAGCTGATCTTTTACTGGCCGCAGAGTTTGTCACCGTAGACAAAATTAATTTTTTTTTCAATCATGCTCGAGGCCTTATAACGACTCCAATAAGCAGAGCTATCAGTAAGAAACTTAATTTGCCATTAATGGTCTCAGAAAATGAAGGAAGTCTAAAAACAGCGTTTACCGTCAGTATTGATGCCTTAGCTGGAACTCACTCAGGGATATCATCTGCAGACAGAGCGCTGACAATTAAAAAGTTAAGCGATCCATGGGCCCTCTCTAGTGATTTCGACCGTCCTGGACATGTGTTTCCTTTAATCGCTCATGAAGAAGGTGTGAGAAGAAGACCAGGGCACACTGAAGCCGCCATAGATTTAATGAAATTAGCAGGTCTAAATCAAGTGGCAGTATTATGCGAAACCCTCAATGAAAATGGTGAAGCTCTCAGAGGACTAGAACTCCAGGACTTTGCTGATCTTTATAAAATTAAAATTATATCAATTAAAGAAATTCTCTTATTTCTGAATAAAACTATTTAAATAAGCGTGAAGGGCAGGAATATCTTTCTCCAGAAAAGGCAACTCTGGCATAAGCCCAGAAGTTCTTTTTGGTTTATAACCTAATGGATAAGATTTATGGAGAATTCTAGCAGTTAAAAGTTCAAGAGAAGAACCCGCAACATCGGGGCCTATGCTACCAACTAAACGTGGATCAGGGTTATGGCAAGCAATACAATTGGACATATAAGTCGCTTTGCCTTGAGAAGCCAGTGCTGATAATGCTACTCCATTAGGTCTTGAGCAACCAGAAAGAATAAAAACTGAGAGCAATAAAATTGCTCTCAGTAATAAATTTAAATATCGTTTTTTTAAACAATAAATCATTTTGTAAGAACCTCAATTGCGACGTAAAGAATTGCTGTAAGAACGACACCCATATGAGTAACACCCATAATTGACGTAATTTTTAAGTTATCTGTTTTTCCTTTTAATGCGTTTAATTCTAATAGACCAAGAATTGCGGCCACAGCTAATGCTAATTTCCATCCACTGTAGTCTGGGTTAACTTGAGAAGGTAAATGAGAAGCAGCTCCCATTAAAAAAAGCATTGGCAAAGAAAAAAGAGTATTGTGTCTAGAAGCAAGTCCAGCTTTTCCAGCAGCAGCAGCAGCTTCAGGAAGTGCAGCTCCACCGGCCGCCACTTGTTTAGCAGAAGCAATTACGATTTTTTGGTTTGGCCAGATCACAAGCCAAACATTTAAGAACATAACTGTTCCAAACGAAGCTCCAGTTCCGATATAGGCCCACCAAGATGTTTTAAACATATCAGCACCAAAACCTTGTCCTTTAAGACCTAAGAGGGCCACACCAGTAATAAAAGTTACTAGAGCGCCGTATCTAAACCATCCAAGGGCGCGTGGAACTAGAGTTCTAACAGCTACACCACGAGACGATTTAATTTTTTCATCAGCATCAAGTTCTTTGAACCATTCACCTTGAATAAAGTTAAAATAATAAAGTACACCAATCCAAATAACACCGGCGAAGTAATGAAAAAATCTAAATATCATTTCAAGCCCGGCAGAAGAAAATAAAGCGAAATTCATATGAACCTCCAAGAAGATCATTAATAAGTAGTAAACATGAAATTAGGATAACAAAGAAAAAATACAATGGGTTAATTAGTTTACTATTTGTTAATAATTTAACAAATTGCTAATATAATGACTTGTCATCGTTTTTTCCAATGAGGCTACACATGTCCTATTCAGATTTCGACACATTGTCAAAAAACTTAGCTGATAGAATACAAGACTTGCGCCAGCGGCGTTCTTTAACTCAGGCCGATCTCGCAAGACTGGCCAGTGTTCCACGATCGACTATTGCTAATCTTGAATCAGGCACAGGAAATCCTTCGTTGATTAATTTGGCCAAAATTTCTAGTGCACTTAATACTTCAATTGAAATGCTGCTGACTTCACCAAAGGCCCTCACCAGGCTTATTCCCGCTGATCTTATAAAAAGTATATCTAGGTCTCAAGGAGAAGTGACAATCGTTAAATTACTTCCAGATCCAATTCCAGGAATGGAGATTGATAAAATTGAAATCAATCCCGGTGCAAGAATGCGAGGTGTTCCTCACGCACCTGGAACTAAAGAATATCTTCATTGTATTCAAGGTGAATTTTGTATCAATGTTGCTGGAGTAGAGACGAAAGTTTTCAAAGGAGATGTGTTTGTATTTCCTGGTGAAATTCATCACTCTTATGAAAATTCTGGCAAGACCCGGGCCATTGGCTTAAGTGTAGTGGCCATTTCACCTATAGGGCTTTAAAATACTGTTATATGAAAGCACTCATTATTCAACATGAACTAGAGACAACTCCCGGCTCGACCATTGAATGGCTTGAGAGTAAGCATATCGAGATCGATTTAATTTTTGGTGCTGATCTCTCGCCTAGTCAGAATTATGAGCAATATGATTTTATAATTCTTTGTGGTGGAAGTATGAATGTAGACCAAGAAGAATTATACCCTTGGTTAAGAATTGAAAAAAAGCATATTTCTGAATTTGTTCGAAGTGGAAAAAAAGTTTTAGGGCTCTGTTTAGGATCTCAATTATTGGCCGAAGTTTTAGGTGGCAGCGTAGCTCAACACCCTTATTGGGAAGTTGGTTGGCAAAAAGTAAAAACAATTGATGGAAGTGAATTAAAAGTTTTTCAATGGCATGGATATAGTTTTACTCCACCTCCTAAATCAGTAGTTATTGCTCATAATGAAGCTTGTGCATTCCAAGGATTCTCTTTAGGCGAAAATGTTTTAGCTTATCAATTTCATCCTGAGACCACAAAAGAATGGGCAAAAGAATGTGCATTAGATCCTGAGATTCCTCCCGGTTCTCAATTTGTTCAAACAAAAAATGAAATATTAAATGATCTCTTTTATCAAATAGAAATGCAAAAATGGTTTTTTAAACAACTAGACTCTTTTTTTAAAATAAAATGATGAAAGAGTAATACCAACTGCGGCCAAGAGAATTAAAAAACATCCAAACCATTGTGTTAGATCAAGATGCTCTTTCATTAAAAAATACCCAAAAATAGCAGCGATAGGGGATTCTAGTAAAAAGAGAATGCTCGACAATGATGGTGAGAGTTTTCTTTGGGCCCTCATTTGAAAATAAAAGGCAAGAAGTGTTGACCCGAAAGTAATAGAGAGTAGTCCAGAGATCGCTTTTAAACTTATAAGATGAGGAAAAAATGAATGTGATTGAATGCCTGTGAAGAGGAAAAAAGGAAAAATTAAGATGGCCCCCCAGACTGATTGAAGGGTGTTTGCCAGAAAAAGGCTTTCTTCATTTTTACCAACTTTGTCGACTAAAATAATATGCAAACTTGCACCTAATGCGGAAATAAGAATCAGGAAATCGCCCCAATTAAATGAGAGGGTAACAAGTTTGAGCATTAAGAAAGTGCCAAACAAAGAAAGGGCAACCCAAAGCCAATGGCTTCTTCCAATTGGTTTTTTATTAATTAAACTTTCTATCGTCGGGACTATTATAATATAAGTGACCGTTAAAAAGCCGGCCTTCGTTGCAGTTGTATGCTTTAGTCCTAAAATTTGAAAAAGAATTTCCATAATCAAAAATAGGGCAGGTAAAAAAGTGAGTTTAAGCAGACCTTTGAGTTTTTGAGGCCGACTGTAAAAAGTCAGCGCTAACCCGATGATCCCAACAGTAAAAAAACGAAAAAATAAAATCTGATTGATCGTAAAGCTTTCTAAACTCCAAAGTGTGGCGACAAAACCGGCCCCCCAGAATAAATTTGCTAACATCACTTCAATAATTGTTAAAAAGATAATATTTCCTCGATCAAATTTTTACTACTATGCCATACTTTCATCGTTTTACAATTGTTTAGAGAAATGTTGTAATTAAATTGATGTTAAAAAAAATTCTCTTCTCAATATTAATTATTCTAGGAATATCATTTCTTCTTTTAGAAATTGCATCTTTTCTCACGCTTTCCTCTCTAAAAGACAAACCATCAAATTTTAAAATATTTTATGCTGACTCTCAAGCCGATTTTATTAAGAAATCAAGATCCAAAATGGTAGAGGCCCATCCATTTTTTGGTTTTGTGGCAACTAGTTCAGATTATTATCATAAAAATAATATTGGCTTTCTAACTCCTATCAATTTCCCCTATAAAAAGTCTCCAGCAGACTTTGTTATCGGAATATTTGGAGGTTCTGTCGCTTCAAGTATGGCCCTTTATATTGAAAAGCACCCTCACTTTATTGAAATTTTAAAACAAAAAGCTCCTAGTTTAGGAAAACGCAATATCGTTTTTCTAAATTTTGCTTTGCCTGTCGCCAAACAACCTCAACAGTTTGCTATTTATTCTCATTATCAAGACATGATTGATATAACTGTCAATCTTGATGGCTATAATGAAGTAAGCTTCAATAGCTTTGGACAACCAGTAGAGTTTCCATTTTGGTATAGCATTCTTTTTCAAAATCAAATTGAAAATTTTGAAAAGTTAGCTCAAATGAAAAAAATCCGCCAACGACAAAATGATCTTTTTGAATTACCAGTTAAGCATAAATACTTAGCTAAAAGTTCATTGTTTTATTTTGTTTGGAAAGCATTAACGATTTCACTTGAGAAAGATTTTTATTTCTACTCTGAAGGAAGTCAAAAGGGCTATTCAATTGATTCTAAATCATTTAAAAATAACGAACAAGACAAAGAAGAATTGAATCGTATGTTAGAAGGTGCTCGAAACTGGGCCTATTACACAAATTTACAAGCAACACTAGCAAAAGCACTGCATAAGAGAGCGATTTTTATTTTACAACCAACGATTCGAGAGAATCATTCAAAAGTACTGTCGAAGGAAGAATTAGCTTTTCTTGAGTTAATCCCCAATAAAAATAAATTAATTCAAACAACGAAGGTTTTTCAATTGTTGAAAAGTCAATTAGCTCAAATGGATTCTAAGGATTCTAAAGATTCTAAAGTAACTAAGTTTTTGGATCTAACCTATATTTTTAAAAATAAACCAGAAACAATTTACACTGATGATTGCTGCCATCTAAATAGTCACGGATACGATTTGTTGATAGATACTGTTTTTACCACTATTTCTCAAAGTCTTTAGTTTCAACTTGAATTTTTTTAAACACTGATTTTGAGCATAGCTTTTGTGCATTTTTCAAGCATTGTGCTTTAGCTTTAGGTGATAGTTTTAAAGAAGACTTTTTGATTAATTCATATTCTAATTTAATTTCTGGAGTCATGGCCTCTAAGTCTAAAAAATTTAGATAAAAATCACAATGGCAACCGTTTACGCATTGTTGGGTCCACTTCTTTATTTCTTTAAGATTTTTCCTGTCGATCTTTTGACTCTCCTTATCTAGAATGGCGTGCAGAACATTTAAATAAGTGCCTGAGAGAGTTGGAGATAACTTACAATAGTTTTTATTATGATCAATATTTTCCATTAATAGTTGCGAGAGACTGTCGAGCTCAAGTAGGTTTCCAGATGAGGCCCAAGATGTTTGGGCCATCATTAGTAGTAAAAAAATTATTAGTATTTTTATTTTCATTTATCTTTCTTTTTCATTATTTTTCATTATTTAGTTTTTCAATGATTTGACCAATTGTTTTTACATTTGTAGGGACTAAAGGATCTCCAGCACCATCTTTTAAATATTTCATAATTTCTTTTGAAGCAATGACTGATTGTGGATGAATATCATGAAATAGTATAACACCACCGCCATTTTTTGACATTGAAATTTGTTTTTTTACTCTTTCAACAATGCTTGCTGGATTTCGATCTTGCCAGTCTAGAGAGTCCACACTCCAAAAGACATGTATCATATCTTCTTTGGCAATTTTAGCACGGATTCTTGGAACATTTGTACCTGCTCCATAAGGACATCTAAAATATTTCGGTTTTTCACCAGTAACACTTGTAATTTTTTCTGATGAAGTAGATATTTGAAAATCTAATTGTGAGTCACTTAGTTTTGGAAGTTGTGGGTGATCGTGGGAGTGATTGGCAATTTCCATCCCCATTGATTTAATTTCATTAACAATTTTTGGATACTGAACAACATTTTTAGATAATGCAAAAAAAGTAGAATGCAATTTGTATTCTTCTAAGTTTTTTGCAATTTGTTGGGTGTATACTGGATGTGGCCCATCATCAAAAGTGATTGCCCAATCACCTTTAGGGAATGAATAACCAGTAATATTTCCACCTGTACCAGTACTTGGAGAATATTTTAATGACTGAGGTTCTCTGGCATTCACTATATTCATGAGACCAATTTGAATCATATAACCTGATTTTTTAATTTCATCACCAATACTTGTTTTTGTTTCTTTTAATCTTTTTGAAATGGCATCTATCTCTTGAACAACTTCTTTATTTTCATAAATTTGGTGGTATTTTGAGAATAAATCTTCTGCGCTGTCATCGAGAGATCTCTTCATTCCAACAGCTCGCTTGATCCCCATAGCCCAATACTTATTTTCCAAAACTAAATCATGAGCTTCCAGGGCGATTTGATAATGGGCCACTAAATACTGCGCTGGAAGAGATCGGTAATAGTTTCCGATGTAAACAAAAGCTGCTTTTGAATAATCAATCTCTGTTTGAGTACTTGTCTGATCATTGGCCACATCAAGAAAGCGTTTTAGAAAAAAATTAAATTGCTTTTGACGGCTTAAGTTATTTTCTCGCAAGGCCAATAGGTTAGAGTAGACTCCAGAATTAATAATTTTAGAAAAAAATTGCTCTGAATTATCTTTTATTGAATCACTTTCTCTAAGTTTATTGTCAAAATCATTTAATGAATCTTTGGCCCTAAAATAAACTTCCTCAATGGCATCAAGCCTTAATTGCAGTCTCAAATAAAATTGATCTGAAGTTGCAGAGTGAAGTAATTTTTGAAATTCTTCTTCATATAATTTTGAAATACTTGGTTGATCTTCTACAGATGCTGGGAGCCTAAATTTATTGCGTAAATCAATATTTAAAACTGGCTTGTCCATAGTTGAGCAACTAGTACTTAACAAAGTCGAAAAAAGTAGCATTACAGGGATAGAATTTTTCATTTTTTAATGTCCTAAATTAATTGGAAAATTTTCACATTTCATAATGAACTTATCGCTTGGTTGCTAGATAACTTTAAAAAAACAAACCAAGTAAAACGTTTTAATTGGGTACTATTAAGATTGACATGATTTGACAGGTAAATTTAAAATCTAATATGTCAATTTTAGTAGCTTTGCTGTCATTAATTTATTTAAATTTTACTCAAAGTTTTGAATTAAAAAATCTTTCACATTTTTTTAAAGATAAATCATCTGATTTTACCTTATTCAAAGTTGATCAAATTCAATTTCCTAAAAATTTTATTCCATTGCAATCAGAAGTTTTTGAACTCCAAGGTGATAAATATATATATGTCTCTTTTTTTATAAACCCGAAAGATTTTACAAAAAATTTCTCACATCCTATTTATATTTATCGCTTAAATAAGGATGGGACCATTAGTAAAGTTCCTGAACAATTCGGAAATACCGAACATATTAGGCATTCAACGACAATTAAAACTCCCTGGGGAGATGGGATTGTTTTCGCTGATCACGGCGTTGATGACCCCAAGAAAAATATGGGAGGCAATGTCTTACTCATTGTAAAAGATAGTAAAACTCAAAAATTGGTCGATATGACCAAGTTTTTAAATTTAAAGCGCAATTATGCTTTTAATGTGGTGCCCATAACTAAAAGAAACCAAATCTATCAAGATCTCTTGATTGTTGCCCTTAATACCCCTTTTTCTAAACCTGTTTATCTACAGGCTTCTTCAACTGGCTATAGTGAATCTTCAAATCTTTTGCCAAAAGATTGGCAAGAAAAAAAGATCTGCTTAATGACGGGGCTTGCACTTAATATTAATCATTCAGGAAATGATGATGTATTCCTTGGGGCCTGCGACCGTGATTCTCGATTACATCCTATAGAAAAAGACCGAATTATGTCGTGGAATGGTAAGGCCTGGGATTGGAATACTTTAATTGATATACCTAAAAGATTAAAGAATAAGGAATGGGGAACTGTTTATCTTGAAAAAGCAGATTTAGATAATCGAGGAGTTGAGGATATTATAACTTTGACACATGATTACGGGTTTCACGAAGGCTTGCCTCAAATTCTAAAACGAAGCCTCAATTCTCAAAAAATCCAATTCACAAATTCTGAAATTCTTAACTGGCCAAAAAGTCTGCTGGAGACTCAGAGTTATTTGCATAAAGTGATAAGTATAGACCTAGATCACGATGGGAAATTAGACTTAGTTGGGCAGATTAATTATATTCATGGGCCGTATCCAGTTATGCCGAATCTATTTGTATTGATGAATAAGTCTGATCATTGGGAATATAGTAAAAATCCTTTTGATTTAGATCAAAATAATTTCATTATTGGGATGAGTAAAGTTAAGTTTAAAGAGCTATCTAAGGAGCTATCTAAAGTTGAACTTTTTTTTATGACTTCAGACGGTAAGGTGCTATTTTTTAGAAATATTAAGAAATAACACCGTCTACCCGATAATTGACATTATCGGGTAGACGTCTAAAGCATATTTTACGTTTTTTTCTTATGTCTTTCTAGTGCGTATATGAGTTTATCTTCGAATTCATCAAATTGATATGGCTTAATAATATGGTCGACGACATTAAACTTTAACAAGTTCATAATATCGTCGACATCATCGCGGCCAGTGATGGCAATAATTAATGCTGAATTCAGCCGGATTTTTTCTTTTTTTGAACGAATAAATTCAATTAAATCGATACATGTTCCATCAGCTAAATTCCAATCGAGTAAAAAAAGGTCAAAATCTTTTTCACTAACTAATTTTTTAGCCTCAGATACACTCGAACAAGTTTGATACTTTTTATGCTCAAGTCTGTTTAAAAAATCAACATTAATTTCTAACACATCTGGATCATCATCAAGGATTAAAACTTCAAAATGATCTGGAATAATATGGCCGTATTTTTTATTTAATACATCTAAAAGAGGTTTTTCAAATTCAGCATAATTAAAAGGCCGGTATAATAGCATATCAAGCTTTATGGCCGAATATTCATTTGGAATTGCTGAGTCCTCAATATTTGCCACCATAATAATTGGGGTGTGACGATACTTATTACTTTTTCTAATTTGAATCGCCAAATCTGCGATGGAATAATTATCAAATTTCCAATCTAGAAAAAAGCAATCTACTTGGTCTCTCAAAACAATCGATTTAAATTGATCTAATGATTCCGCAACTATTATTTCGAGTTTTAGGCTTAAATCACTTAACAAGGTTCTCAAGATTTTAGCCTCTTGAACTGAATCAAGCAGCAATAACGTTTTAAGTGGTTTTATATCCATAATACTTCAACTCCCCTATCCATTTTTGCCTCTTTTGAAGCCCTCTTTTATCTAGAGAAGAGCAAGGTATAATTTTAAGAGATGAACTTTTCACTAAAAAAAATTGATCAAAATCTACCTAATAAAAAAATCGCAAATTCTTTTAGCGCTGAATTGCAATATGAGTTTTTCTATAATTTTGAATCCCCACATACTCGCAAATCTTATCGAATCGACATTTGCCAATTCTTTGAATTTCTTAATGACAATTTTACATCAATTAAAAGCTACGAAGAAGTGAAAAAAGTACATTTCGTGGCCTTTCGGAATTGGTTGACTGATTTGAATTTAGCACCAAAAAGTATTAATCGAAAAATGGCAGCCAATTCTAGCTTCTTTGATTTTTTAGTAGAAAAAAACATTGTACCTTTTAACCCCACTACTTCAATCAAAAGACCTCGCCAAGAAGTTCGCAAACCCACCAATGATGCAAGTGATGATCAGATAAGAACTCTCCTGGAATTAGTCGACACTCTTACAGGCCCTGGCCTTCTTCACCGGGCAATCCTTTTTACTCTTTTTACAACAGGTATCAGAAAAGCAGAATTGATCAATTTAAGGATTAAAAATTTTTTTCAACACGATGGCAACTTTCTTATAGAAGTTCGCGCCAAAGGTGGAAAACAACTCCAAAAAGTTGTTCATCCTAAATGCGTTGAAGTTATCAAAGACTATTTATCTTATTTGGAAAATTCTGGAGAGTTGTTAAACGTCGAAGATTGGATTTTCAGACCGTCGAGAAATCCCCTTGATCCAACTCACACCTTGAAGCCATTAAACCCTAAATCTGTCGATTATATCGTTAAAAGCTGGTGTAAAAAAGCTGGCATAGATCAACGTATTTCGCCCCATTCGGCCAGAGCAAGTTATATCGGGTCAGCACTTGAGAGCGGAATTGACCTCTATAAAATTTCTCGGGATGTAGGCCATGCTTCGGTGAAAACAACTGAAGAGTATAATAAAAGAAGACTTAAACATTCGGAAAGTCCTGTTTTTGGTTTAGGCTTTTTGACCACTAAAAAATCAGAATAATTATACTGCCAATATTTTGAGGTATCTCCAAGGTGTCACTCAAACGGCAAGCCAACTAATTACAGTTTTCCTCAGAGATAACCGACAAGATTGGTATAATACTGAGGAATGATGAATTATCAAATAATACCAAAATCTAAATTTCACTTATTACTACTCACTTTTTTAGTGCTGCCTACATTGCTTTACAGTGCAGACCAAAAAACAGTCACATTTCGTGAAATAAAAGAAGTGAGTAAAAAAACAGACCCCAATACTCCTGCCAATTCGCAGGCGAGTAACGGTCAAGATACGTTGAGTAAACTCTTATCTATACCAGGCGTGGATAAAGCTTATGAAGGCTGTAAATCAAAAGACCTTGAAAAAGTCCCAGATTGTATTTGGACAGCATTAGAAGGCAGGCCAGATTTAAAAACTAAAGTTCAACAAATGTACGCCAATGAAAATACTGCTAAAACTCCCGATGGTGCTTCAAGAGCTCCTGCCAGTTCAACGCCAAGTGACCTAACCAATCTCACCAATAAATCAAAACAAATTGGCGAAGACTACATGAGTGATCCGGCCGTCGTTAATTTATCAAAAATATTTGAGAAAAAATTAGAAGAGGCCCTTATTGGAGATGCGGCCGCTCAAAAAGACACCAAAAAAATTGCAGCTGTTGATCATGCTAAATTTATAGAGCTCTATCGAACAGAATTAGGGAAAACGATTGTTAATGCTTTTACGTCGTATTGTTTGGAGACGACTGAAAAGCCCAAAAAAATGTCTAGCAAAAAAGATTGTAAAAATAAAAAAAATGAATCAATCCCTTGTAATATGTATTTTTTGAGCAAAGAAAAAGATAAGTCTCAAACTATTAAAGACAACTTAGCGTCTCTTAAAACGGCGAATCTAGACCTTTCAACAGATACTTCAACGAATGACAACGCCGATCGATGGACAGGATGTATTGGATCAGTCAGTAATGTTTGTTATGCAACTGCACCTGATTTAGATTTAGCGGCCGATTCAGAAGATCCACAGAGATCTCAAACCAAAGCCTGTGTGATCATGGATTACGTTAAATCCGCCAGAAAAAATCTTATCGTCGCTAATCAACAGGAAACCTTTTACGCTAATTTAGCTTCAAAAGACTTAAGTGCTAATATCATGGAAAACGACCGCAAAGTAGAAATCAATTCAAAAAACTCAAATGATTCTGTGGTTACTGCAACCTCAAAAGATATTGAAGATGCTTATAAAGAAGCTAGTAAAAAAGAAATTACCGAAATGGAGAAATGCATCGATAAATCAGACAAAATCTCAGACTCTGAAGCATGTAAAAAATACCTCAATATAAACAAAGACGACAAAGAAAAAGATTTAGCTGAATTTGGATTAAGACAAAATGCTCTTGAAGAAAAAATAAAAACACTTGAAGAAAAAGGCACCAAAGAAGATGTCAAAAAATATTTAATTGAAGAAGGTTATAAAGAAAATGTCATTGCCGATATGATTAAAAACAATGAAGATTTGACTAAAGTCAAAGCTGAGATTAAACAAAGATACAAAAATGAAAAAGAAGCCATAATCGCTTCAATGGCAGAAAAAATAAAAGCAAAAACAAGTTCTGAAAATGGAAAAATCGATAATGCAACTACTAGCGACACTGATAAATTAAAGATTATTAAAGATGATCTTAAAAGTCGAACGTCAGATTTAGAGAATCTCGTTCACTTTAACAATGTAGTTTCTTCTTACCTTGAAATTGATTCCGGTAAAACGAAATCAAGAAACGTGGCTTCTCTATACGATGAGATTAATAATGGGTCTGAAGCCTATAAAGATGTAAATAAAGACCTAAGAGATAGAGCGACAAAAGCCAATTTAAAAGAAAAAACAGACCCAGGTGATAAAGGAACGGACTTGAGTGTTGAGAACCTCAATAGTATCTATAAATACTCTACCGAGAAGTAAAACTCTGCGAAAAATCTGAATTAACATTTTTGTCATATTTTACAGAGCAAAGTTTCTGAGTTGAATAAAACTCATCCATCCCTAAAATTTCACCATTGGTGTAATCAACCTGAGTGCGTACCTTAAGTTTTTCAGCACTGTTAATTTTATAACTATTATCAGATTGAAGTTGGAAGTATTGTAAAATATAAGCATCTAAGTCTTCATGTAAAAAAGTTCCTTGGACTGCGTAGCCAGAAAAATAAATTGTATTTGAAATCGCTTGATTTGAAACAATCTTATTACAAACCTGCGAAAGATAGCCTGAAATATCTGTCTGGACTTTTTTATTAAATAAAGCAGATGCTTCATTTGGATTCGTCGGAACATAGGCCAGCTCATTATTAGAGTCATAATTGAGAACTGCCGTTAATTGATTAGTACTGATATTATTTTGGCAATCAGTGAATTTTAGGGCAAATTTAAAATTGGTTCCAATAAATCCACTTGAACGAAAATTTTTTGACTTACTTTGATAGGCATAACATATTCTGGTAGCTATATTTCTTTCATCGTTATTCATTGGTCGCTCTTTTGCCATAATAGCTTCACGGCTAAAAGTATTATTTGTATTACCGCTATTGCCACCACCACAACTAGATAAGATGATAGTTAATAAAACAAGGATAAATGAATAGAAGCTTGCGCGTTTTTTCATAAAGATTCTATCGGTCGAAGGAGAAAAAATTTGACACTGTTTAAGGGAAATCTAGGAAATTATAAAATTCTTATGACGGAAGATCAGACTGAAACGCTTTGGTCGGAATATTTCGATGAAGCTTGCCATAACTTATCAGGGGCCTACGATGAGACAGTCTATAATTATATAGAAGGCTGCTCACTTCCTGAATTACTATTAACTAAAAAAAATATTTCTGTTTTAGATGTTGGATTTGGCGTAGGTGTAGGACTTAAGGCCTTAATTGACCTATTAAAAAACTCAGATTCTAGAGAATTATCACTCTACTATTATTCAATTGAGCTAGATGAAGAATTAGCAAAATGGTCCCTTCAATCGACTCTCCCTTTTTTAAAACTTAACCGAATAGAAAGTCATTCAGATACAAATTCAGGCTCGCAACTTTCTTATGAAGGGCAATGGACAGAATTAAACAAATTAATAAATATCAAAATTTTTATTGGTGATGGCCGCAAAACTTTGCCTAAAGCTTCTCAATTAAAAGCAATGGAACCAGTTGATGTCATTTTTCAAGATGCTTTTTCCCCTCGGAAAAATCCTTCCCTCTGGAGTGTGGAATGGTTTACCTTTTTAAAACAAATATCAAATTCTACTGTTCAACTTAGTACCTATAGCTCATCAGTGAGTATTCGAAAATCACTCTTGGCCGCTGGCTGGCAGATTTTTGATACAAAAGGATTTGCCTTTAAAAAATCAATGACCAAAGCTAGACTCTCGGGAGAAACATCTCCTGAACTCCTACTTAGGATGTCACGATCTCCCTCACTTGAAATACGCGATAAATGAATTAAGATAGTATGAAGACTCTCATTTTAATGAAGGACTCCCAATGGCCCAAGTTATACTTATCGAAAATAATAAAACCCTCAATGACTTAATTTCTGTTAATTTAACGACTTTTCTTGGTGTTGACCTCATTCAAAGAAAAAATGCTCAAGAAACTCTGAGCTTATTGGCCATCTTACCAAATGTTGATTTGATTATTACTACTAATTTTATTGAAGACGAACCTACCGCAGATTTACTTACCCATTATATTAAATCAAATAATTTAGAAACAGGACTCATCGTCTTAGGAACAGATCAATTAGTTAAAAATGATTTCACGATCAATATCGCCAACCCAAAAGACTGGGAACAAGTTATTCATGGAGCAGCGAAAATTTTAGGAATTAATGAAAATGTATTACTTAAAAAAGCGACTCCTGATTTTATCGCTGTCCCTGTAAGATATTTTCTTAATCTAGATAATGTTAATTGTGATGTCTTTATCAGAATAAAAAAATCCCCAACTGAATACCAATTCATCAAAAGAATTCACAATGGAGATACCTTTTCCAAAGAATCTATTAAACGATATTTAGTTCAAGGATTAGAGCATTTTCATATTGCTAAAGAAAATTATAAAAACTTTGCCATTTTTCTTTCCAATAAATTGGTTGAGAAAATTGATGCTCCCGAAATGGAGCCCACTCTGCGCATTCAACTTATGGGAGAGTCTTTTGAAATAGCAATTCGAGAAATAAGCAAACTTGGATTTAATAGTGAAATGATTCAATTGACTGAGTCTATTATTCAAAACATGGTTAAAAATTTTGAAAAATCTCCAGAAATGTCAAACTTACTTCATAAAGTTATTAATTCAGAAACAGGTCTTTTATTTCAACGCTGTCATATGACATCAATCGTCGCCAGTGAGATGATTAAAAATTTAAATATAACAGAACCACAGGCTTTTGAAAAAATTGCTTATGCATCTTTTTTCCATGATATTATGCTGGCCGAACATGAAGAGCTTTCAAAAATCAATTCATTCGACGAACTTGAAAAAGCTAATCTTAATGAAGAGCAATGGGATATGGTATTCAATCATGCCATGGAAGCTTCAGTATTAATCAGGAAATACCCAGAAGCACCCACAGGAACAGACGAAATTATTAAACACCATCATGGTACCACTAATGGAAAAGGGTTTTCGAATTCAATTGAAAAACTTCCTTTGCTCTCAAAAATTTTTATCATTGCTCATCACTTTGTCCTAGAGCTAGTGAATTTTAAAAAACGAGGTGGAGAGCCTAAATCTCTCACAGAAGAGCTCTATAAGCGCTATCCAAGCCCTGAGACGGCCCTTATCATTAAGTCACTAGAACATACTTTAAAAAAGAAAACAAAATGAATAAAGTCACAAAACTTTTTGGAATTGATTATCCGATTATTCAAGGTGGAATGGTTTGGGTCTCTGGTGCTAAGTTAGCGGCAGCGGTCTCTAAGTCAGGAGGTCTTGGAATAATTGGAGCAGGTTCTATGGCGCCCGAGCTCTTAAGCCGGCATATTACCAAGGCCCAAACGCTAACGTCTAAACCCATCGGGGTAAACATTCCATTGCTCTATGAAAAAGCTCAAGAACAAGTCGATACTGCACTTTCATTAGGAATTAAAATTTTTTTTACATCTGCAGGAAGTCCCAAAAAATTTACAAATTATTTAAAAGGTCATGGTGCTACAGTTGTACACGTTGTAAGCACACCTGAGCAGGCCATTGCCTGTGAAAATGCTGGAGTAGACGCAGTCGTAGCAGAAGGTTTCGAAGCTGGAGGCCATAATGGCAGAGATGAAATTACAACTATGTCCCTCATTCCCCAAGTTAGAAAATGTATAAAAATTCCTTTAATAGCGGCCGGTGGGATTTCATCTGGCCAATCAATAGCGGCCGCCCTTTCTTTAGGGGCCGACGCTGTTCAAATGGGAACTCGCTTTTTAATGACTCGAGAATCTAGTGCTCATCAAAATTTTAAGCAACTTTTACTTCGTTCAACTTCGACATCAACAATGACCTATATGAAGGCCACAGTTCCAGTGCGATTATTCCGTAATAAATTTTCCTCTGAAATTTCTCAAATCGAAGAATCTTTTCATGGAGAAGCGTTAAAGACTCAATTGCATGAACATTTAGGAAAATACCGAGCGCGTCTTGGAATGCTTGAAGGAGATTTGGACAATGGAGAGTTGGAAGTTGGTCAAACAATAAGTATGATTAAAAATATTCCAAGTGTGGAAGAACTTTTTGTTGAACTACTTCACGACTATAAAGAAGCCTATAATTTACTTCCAAGATCCTTGTAAGGCCCTAATTCTTTCTTCAAGTGGAGGATGTGTTGAAAATAATTTTATATAGGCTGCCTTAGAAGAAATTTGCATTGAACGAAAGCTAGGATTGATTTCTTCTCTATTCATTTCCATTTGTTCATAGGTTCGCTTTAATGCATTTAAGGCCGCAAGCATTTTTTCTTTCCCTGCTAAATCAGCTCCTCCACGGTCAGCGTGAAATTCTCTATGACGAGAAAACCAAGCAATTATTGGACTAGCAAGTATTCCAAGAAAAATTTCTAAAACAATAATCAGTAGAGTTTGGATAAATTGATTTGGTCTATTCTCGCGTTCATCATTATTTCCACTGTCTCTCATTGATTGACCTATGACAAAGGCCAGAACCCTCGCTAAGAACATAACAAAAGCATTCACCACTCCTTGGATTAAGGCCAAGGTAACCATGTCTCCGTTAGCAATATGTGAAACCTCATGGCCTAAAACACCTTCAATTTCAATTTCAGACATTGATCGGATTAGTCCAGTTGAAATAGCGACTAAGGAATTATTTCTTGAAGGACCGGTGGCGAAAGCATTGATGATATCACTTTGATAAATTCCAACTTCAGGCATTTCGGTTAATCCGGCCCTTCTAGATAATCGATGAGTCATTTCAACTAAATTTTTATGAGGCCCTTCTAAACTAATTAGCTGAACTCCCATAAACCATTTTGCCATTTTTTTAGAAAGCAATAATGAGACTAAAGACCCTCCCATTCCCCAAACTAAGCAAACAAGAATGAGCGGAGCCGAAGAAAATCCCAATAACGAAGTTATTAGTGAAATACTTACCATTACTAAAATATTAACCGATACAAATAGTCCGATACGGTTCATTGTTTTATTCCATTTAATTTATTTCAATCCTTAAATTTTTTATAAAGTATACACATAAAGCTTTGCCTCAATCAATCCGATAGCCCATACAAATGAATAAAAGCCACTTAAATACAAAAGAATTTCTTTGGATCGCCGTGATTTTTTGGTCGGCCAGTTTTACGGCGATGGAAGCTCCGTTTAGTTTTGTATTTCAGACTAAAATTCAAAATTGGCAATTGTTCACAGATGCATTTATTTCCGTTTTGTTTATTGCTGATCTGATGTATCACCTAAGAGAAAAACAAAAACATCAAAAAAAACTAGATATAGGCCCACAAAATAAAAAGTATTCTCTAACTGTCATGCTCATCGTAGATGTAGTTTCTTGCGTGCCCTTTGATATACTCTCCTACTATTTAGGACATCAAGACTTTTTTATGGCCTTTCGACTTTTGCGAATGATTAGAATAATTAAAATTTTTTATCTCATCGAAAATATCACCATCGTCCCTCGAATATTTAAAATGCAATCAATTATGGTTGGTTTTTTAATTGTCGTGAATTGGATTGCTTGCGGCTGGATTTTTATCTATCCAATGCCTATTCAAAGTGATGTTACCAGTTATTATATTCGATCATTTTACTGGGCACTCACTACCTTGACTACTATAGGCTACGGCGATATTACTCCTAATAATAATATTGGCCGAATTTTTACCTGCTTTATTATGATTATCGGAGTAGGGATGTATGGGATCGTTATTGGTAATATTTCTCGAATGCTCGCCAGTGCTGACCGCCATAAAGAACAGACAAGAGAAAAAATAAACGACCTCATTTTGTTTATGAAACATTATAAAGTTCCTGAAAATTTGCAAACGGCCGCCATTAATCATTACGGGCATCTTTATTCAAAACGTCTCAGTGATGATGATGAAAAAATTATTGCAGACCTTCCCCATGCTCTCCAGGCCGAAATGCAAATCTATATGAAGATTAAACTGATTGGAAATATCCCGGTTTTTTCTGGATGCTCTCCTGAGTGCTTAAAAGAAATCTCCATCCATTTAGAGCAAATTTTTTCTTCCCCTGGTGATTTAATTATAAAAATTGGAGAAATGGGTGACGAAATGTTTGTCATCGCTCATGGAGTTGTTGATGTTTACTTGGAAAATGGTGAGCGAATAGCAAGTCTTCATGATGGACAAATTTTTGGAGAAGTGGCCTTAGTTAAAGAAACAAAGCGAACGGCCAATGTACAGTCGCAAACCTATTGCGATCTTTATAAATTGACCAAAAAAAGTTTCAGTGAAATAACTCTCAAATACCCTAGTCTCTTAAAAAATATTGAGACGACAACACAAAGAAGAAAATCTGAATCTAATAGATCTTAAAAATAATTAAAATCCTGCTTTCTTTTTAGCATCAGCAATCATCGCTTCTCTGGTAGTCTTATCGGCCCAACGAAGCTGAGCTTCTTTGGAGAGTTTTCGAATTGGATCAAAATAGAAAAAGACTTCACCAGGTTTTACATTAGGTGCAGTCCAAACTGAGATACCATTTTCTCGGTCATAATATTCATATGAAGCAACATGCCGCTTGCCTCCGCCTCCGGGAGCATCACAAACAAAGGTAGGCGTATTGAAACCGGCCGTCGTTCCTCGAACAGCTTTTTCCAGTGCTTCACCTTCAGCAATCGTCGTTCTAAAATGCTCACAACCCGGAACCATGTCGTGCATATAAACATAATAAGGTTGAATATTCATATAACTAATTTGCTTAATTAATAAAACCATATCATTGATTGTATCATTGACTCCCTCTTGGAGAACCGCTTGGTTTCTAACTATAATCCCTTCGGCAAATAATCGATCCATCGCCAATTTAGAAAAAAGTGTTATCTCTTTAGGTGAAGAAAAATGGGTGTGAATCACAACTGATTTTCCCATTTCTCGACCTTTTTTATGAACGCCATTAAGAGCGTTAAACCATTCATGATCACTGGTGATTTTTTGAGGGTAAATAGCTATTCCCTTAGTCGCAAAACGGATTCGTCTTATGTGGGGAATATTAAGTAAATTTTCCCCTATAAAAGTGATCTGTTTTGCTGTCATCATAAAGGCGTCTCCACCCGAAATAACAACATCTTCTATGGCCGGATGAGACCTGATATAATCAAATGCGACATCCATACGGGCTGCATTGACTCCATATGTTTCTTTTTCAACAGCTTCTGTAGATCCACCAATAAGCCTCGATCTCGTGCAATAAGAACAATAAACTGGGCAGATTGTTGTTGGTAAAAATAAAACTTTATCATGATAGCGATGAGTAATGGTTGGCACTGGAGAGTCTACATCTTCATGAAGAGAATCTGCTTCGTAATAAGGATGATCAGGAAGAAATTGTGAGCCGATAGGAAGAAATTGTTTCCTCATTGCGCAGTTATTGGGATCTGACCAATCCATCAACGCAAATATATAAGGAGTGATCCGAATATTCATCGGTGTAATATGTTGACCTTGAAGCATGTCTTGATAAAACTGATCAGTGCAAAGTTCACCTAAAACAGTTTTAACTTGTTCTACTTTTTTTATAGAATGTTTCATCTGCCACATATGATCTGAAAACTCTTCTCTAGAAACATCCTTCCAAGCAGGAATAATTTTCCAAAAATCGTCTTCACGAAAATGTAAGTGTTGGTCGTTAGTAATGGTTAATTTTAATTTATTTAAATTTGTCATAAGGCCATTATGCCTTTTTTTTAAAAAATTTAAAGAGAAAGGGCGACACAACTAAAAAGATCAAGAATATTGCAAAATAATGGAAGTAAGCTTTAATATCAAAATGGACAAATTGACCAAGCACATGGGCCCCATAAACGATCCCACCTACCCAAAGTGTGGCCCCAGCAATATCAAATAGAGTAAATCTATAAATGGACATTTTGCTGGTTCCGGCAATAAAAGGTGCAAAGGTTCGAACAAATGCTACGAACTTGCAAAATAAAATGGTCTTGCCGCCATGTTTAATATAATAACTGTGGGCCATTTCCATATGGCGTTCTTCTAAGTAAAAGCGGCTAAGGTTTTTTCGTACTTTGACTGAGAATTTACGGCCCAGCATATAACTAAAATGATCGCCCAAAACTGTGGCCAGAATGAGCGAAGGGATCAATATCTTTAGGTCTATATCACCTTCAGCAGACATTAATCCAAGAGTTAATAGCAGTGAATCCCCAGGTAAGAAGAAGCCGAAAAGTCCGGTTTCTGCAAACAATATAAGGGATAGCCCCCAATATCCGAAAAATTCGAAAAAGCTAAGTGGGTCTGAGGCTACTTGTAGAAGTGGTTCTATAAATTCCATATATGTGCGTGAAAGTGTATCAAAATTATCCATGCGGACATAGTAAATTTTTTATTGCAAAAGATTTATCTAATATTAAAAAAATAAATCTCTGAACAAAATAAAAAAATAATCCAGCTGCTTTTAACCCCAAGCAAACGCCAATCCAAATCGAAAACAATGGCTAAAAACGCCATTTAATCACTTTCTTTTTAATTTTATATACTTAATTAATATTTTCTACCTATAATATCTATTATAGGAAACTATTGAGAGCTTTTTTAAAGGAATGAATGAGCTTATGAATCCGATTCAAGAATTAAATCTTGAGCATCTAGAACTGATGGATGCTTATCTGCACAACCTGTCACGATTAAATAAATCGGAACATACCCTCATAAACTATAGGTCTGATTTAATAAAATTTTTTACTTGGATTGAGCATCACGAAAAAAGCCGGTTTTCAAAAACTAATGGTGAAATGATTGGTAGATATAAAGAATTCCTAGCCTCTGGCGGCACAGTTTATCGAAATGCTCCAAATAGTGATCGCAATATTTTCAATTGGTTCAAATCAGTATTTAAAAAGGTTCATCCAAAACAACGATTTGAAAAATCGGTTCTTTTTTTACAAGACCCAATGAGTGTAGGCTCAAGACGCAGGCATTTATCGAGTTTAAAAAATTTTTTTCAATACCTAAAAGAAGTCAATGAAGACCATTCCGAAAAATTTTCAAAAAACCCAGTGAAGAGTAAAATTCACGCCATTTCTCTAAAAGATATTGATGTAACTCCAACCAAAATGCTTTCTAGAGAGGAATTTAAGGCGATAGAAGAAAAAACTTTCCGGACAAAAGAGCGATTAATGCTTTATCTTTTGTACTATGGAGGTTTGCGTTTAAGTGAATTGTGTCATTTAAAAATATCGAATTTTGATCGCGTCGCAAAAATAATGACCTTCACTCGAAAAGGTGGCTCAATCCATACTTTAGTCATCCAAAAGGAAGATCTTATTTTCAAGAATTTAGAATTTTTTCTCGGTCAGCATCAATTTAAATCAGATTTTCTATTCCAAAATAAAATAGGGAAGGCCTATTCGCTAAAAACTTTTTACAATCAAATTATGAAAATCATTTTACGCGCTGAAGTTTCTGTGGGAATTTCTCCACACAGTTTTAGGAAATCATGCGCGACGAATCTATATATTAGAACGAAGGACTTACTTTTCGTAAGAGATTATCTCAATCACGCAGATGCTAAAATCACTCAGAGCTATATTGACAAGGCCACTTTGAGTAAAAATATGAAACGCCTTCACTAGATTAGGCTTTTAAAAGGAAACGGAATCTTAATGCTCTTTTTTTTTCGAGTTATATTTACGGCACTCTGGGTTGGATTTTCTTGTATCATTGGAATTATTGTCGGTATTCTTAGACCATTTGATTCTAGGAATACAAAAATTTCTGCCAACCTTATTGCCTTGGGCCGCTATATCTTAGGTGTAGAAATTGAGTTGAGAAACAAAGAAATTCTTGAACCGGCCAGACCTTGTGTCTTTATTAGTAATCACCAAGACAATCTCGATATTTTTCCTGGGGGATTCACACTCCCAAAAGAAACAGTCACAATTGGAAAAAAATCGATCCTCTACATCCCTTTTTTTGGTTTATATTTTTGGCTTTCAGGAAATATTTTAATTGATCGTAAAAATAAAAAGAAAGCCTACGAGGCCATGGATGAAGCTGTAAAAGCTATCACTGAAAAAAAAGTTTCCGTTTGGATTATGCCAGAAGGAACTCGCTCTAGAGGTCGAGGTTTATTACCTTTTAAAAAAGGTCCATTTATTACCGCCATCAAGGCCCAAGTTCCTATAGTACCCATCGCTATAAGTTCGTACCCAAAACATTTAAAATATGATTATTGGCATGCAGGTAAAATCATCGTAGAAGTTCTTCCGCCTATTTCTACCATTGGTAAAACAAATGATGATGTCAATGAAATAAGAATGCAGGCCTTTGATTTGATGAAAGAAACAATTAATAAATTAGACCATGAAATTTCGAACGCAACAATGCCTGGAAAACATCACGGAAATCCTCTATGAGTAAAAGGCGATCGACTCATGGCAAGCGCTGCCTCCGATGCCGTATTAATAAGAGTCTGTGTTTTTGTGATCAAATTCTGGAGCATGATACGCTAACTCGCATTTCAATTATCATGCATCACCGAGAAGAACACCTCACCTCTAATACGGCAAAATTAGCGACCTTAACTCTCAATAACGCCACAATCTATCCAAGAGGACTTCCTGATTCGCCATTTAGTCTTGATCAATTAAAATTAGAAGACAATGTCCAAGCTTTATATTTATTTCCTGATGATGATGCTATCGAGCTGAATGAAGAATTTTTAATCAATCACCCAGGTCCCTATCATTTAATTGTTCCCGATGGCACTTGGAGCCAGACAATGAAAGTCAGAAGGCGTGAACCAGGATTAGCAACACTTAAATGTGTCAAACTTTCCGAAGAAATTAAAGGTGAATATAAATTAAGAAGAGGAATCCGTGATGACGGTGTTTGTACTTTTGAAGCAATCGCCTACGCTTTAGAAATTTTAGAAAATAAAATGGTCTCTTTGGATTTATTAAGACAATTTAGAATTATGAACAACCGCGTGGCCAAGAGCCGATCAGCATTTGATAACTAACCGGCCTATTTCACCAAACTAAATTATTGAACGGATTCTGTTACGCATTCTGAGCGGTATAGAAAGTTATCAACGGTAAAAATTTGAGAAGCATTGATCGCATTTAAATCCAATAAAAGGTTAAGGCTTTTAATATAACTATCATTTGATTTAAGAATTAATTGATCAAAACCTAAGTTTCTCACTTGTCCTGGTTCGTAGTGAGAAAGGGATCCTTCTACTTTTAGTTCTTCAAATATTTGTACAGAACCTGGTGCCTGAGCTTTTTCAACTTGCAATGAAATAACTCCATCAACTTTATTATATTCATCAACTACGACAACTCCACGGCCTTCAAAATGATGAACTCCAGGGACATCAGTTGATTTACAAGTAAAATTTATAATTGAGGCAAAACTTGTTAAAGGGAGAAGAAAAAAAGCGATTGTAATAATTTGTTTCATAAAATTCCTCATTTAAAAATAATATTATGGTTGTTTAGTTTCAATTGGATTGACGCCATTATTTGGATCATCCGTATAGGAATAAGGTGAATCAGTAGTAATTGATTTTAAATCAGGGCCTGTCCCATGATGACGACGTTTTGATTTGCGAGTTTGTTTTTTAGAAACAACTCTAGAATGAGTTGCAGATTTCTTAGATTTTTTTGATTTCTTTGATTTATAAATTTGGCTTTCAGCAAAACTCAAATTGATCGCCAAAATGGTAATTAATAAAAAAGTTAATAGTTTTACCAAAGTTTCTCCAAAACGTTTTTATCAAGAATTCTCACTAGTAATATTCAGAGTGGCAAGAGGTTTTTCAAATAGCTTTGAATTTGTTTTAAACCCAATTGTTTATTTTTATTGAAAAATGCAAGTTTAATGAGAATTAAAATCGCAAGGAATCTGAGTATTGATGAGCAGAGAAAAATTTGATAAAAACTCAAATGAGCATCCATTAGTAATGATCCAACTATGGCCCCTAAGACCCCACATATATTGGCCAAGGCCATATGAATCCCTAATAAAACTCTTGAACCAACTTTCATTGATTGATGCATAAAGTTTTGAATCATTAACACTTGGTTGAGCTCGAAACCGCCCCAAGCAATTCCGGCCAAGATTTCACTAAAAATAAGAAAATTATAATTGCGACTTATTACCCAGATAATAGGAATGATTGAAATATAAAGCCCAGTTAAACCTATCCCAAAAAATGCCCCAAAGCCTTTACCCACCTTTCCCCAATAATTAAAAAACAGGGCCCTTCCAAAATAAGGAATCGATGACAATAGGACGAATTGGAACATACTTAATTTTAAATCATTCATCATATAAGGCGTAAAAAATGGACTGCTTATATAAATGGCAAATCGAAAAAGCGAAGTACATATAATAAAAAGCCAAATTATTTTAACTATTTCGCTAGACATAACTTGAGGGAATTCATTAATTTTTCGCGATTGAATAGTCTTTAATTCAACCGAAAATGTTCCTCGAATAATATAGTATTGAAGTGCGCATGAAAGAATGCGCGCAGTGGCCCCTATGAGAAAAATATAAACTAATTTAAACCAAGATGTGAATTGGCTTAAAAGTGCCAGTCCAAGATAAAAAACCAAAATTAAATACCATGTATAACTACTTCGACTGGCCATGTATTTGCGAAAATTACGTTTGGGAATAATTTTTGAGGCCCAATCGATCCATAACGGACTTGATGTAAGTCCCCCTATAAAATGAATACATGTAAAAAAAAGTAATTTATCATAGGTATAATTAACAGCAACAGTATAAAGAATTCCAAGAACGCCCAAAATTTGAACTAACATGGCCCAAACCACACTGCTTCCAAGATGATAATCTTTGATTAATTTTGGAATAAACATTTGAGAAAGGGCCCCTAAGGCCAGTGGCAATGATGCTAGTATGGCAAGTTCAAAAGAAGTGACATTTTGTTTAACGGCATAATAAAAAAGAAAGCTCTCAGTTGAAGCAACCATCAAGGCATAAAGCCCACCTTCAAAATGACTTAACTTTACAGTTTGTTTGAAATTCACAAGAATAGATTAGAATGAAAAAATACCTATACCTAGCTTTTAATAAACCTTTTGGCATTTTAAGCCAGTTTACTTCAGAGAATACAGACGACCATTTGGGTTTGTTTAACTTGCCCAAAGATGTTTATGCTTGTGGTCGACTTGATAAAGATTCTGAGGGACTTTTATTATTATCTAATGATGGAGCATTGATAGAAAGATTGCTCAATCCTAAATTTGATAAAGAAAAGACATATTGGGTGCAGGTCGAAAACATTCCTACTGATGAGGCCATAAAAAAATTGGCATCAGGAGGAATCCAAATTCAAGATTACAAAACTAAACCGTGCCAAGTTCATATAATTGAACCTCAACCACTAATAACTGAACGCAATCCTCCCGTAAGAGTGCGCCAGAGCATTCCGACCTGCTGGTTAGAGATTAAGCTGACTGAAGGAAAAAATCGTCAAATAAGGCGAATGACGGCCGCTGTAGGCCACCCTACTCTGCGTTTAATACGAAAAAAAATTGGAAAGCTTGAATTGGGAAATTTGGAACCTGGAAAATTTAAAGAAATTGAGCGTTCTGAAATATTCTAAAGTAATATTTTAAAATAATGTACTTGGAGTTTTTTTAGATTTTAAATGAATCAGTGTATTGGATGGATAGCTTTTTGAGTTTTTCCAACTATCGATTAATGAATAATTATGAGAGTCAATAAAAACTCCCCCATTTTTATCGGCACCACCAATCGTATGGACACCAATGATATAATTTTCGGTATCATTTTTTTGGAAGAGAGCACTTCCTGACATTCCTCCGTAGGAATCACATAAGTAACTAAAAAGGTAACCGCTAACGACTCCAGGACAACTTACGCTCCAAAGAGTTCCATAATCTTTATCACCGGGATAACCTTCAAAACGAAGAGGAATAGTGACTCCGTCTTTGTCTTCATCTGGAGTGAGGGACCTAAACCCGGCCCAACCGATTGTGTCCCCAATAGCAATACTTAATTCGATGACTGCAAAATCATATTCTTCGGCCATAGTATCAAAATATTCTTTTTGAATAAAAACTTTCTTAAATGCGACATCACCAATTCCGGTATCTGCACTTGATATTTTCCCTGGAGAAAACATTAAGTTGTCACTCCAAGACTTCGTTTCAAAATCATAAACACAATGAGCTGCCGTTAAGACTTGTTTGGGGCCAATTAATGTCCCGGTGCAAGTTGCTTCAGTTAAAGAATCATAGATGAGGCCAGTAATTTGATTTTTAAATTGGCCAGAATCAGTTTCTTGAACTCTGGAAAATCGACCGTGGATATTTTTTTCACTGATATCTTGGTATCGAACTTGGTATCGATCTTGGTATCCATACTGCTGCAAGCTGGCGCGAGCACTAGATGTTATCAGTATTAAAAAAGTTAAAAGAAAATTCATAAGCCTAAATTTTTAATGGAAAATCTTAAACTTGCCAAGCTTTTTGACCATTACACTATAATTTCTACCTCCTGGCTTGATACTTATCCCCATTTTGATAAGTTGCAAGAAATAAAGAACTTAAAACAAGGAATATTTATGAAAGTATTGATTGCACTCTGCTTAACATTTTCAATATTAGAGGCCCACGCTGAAAATTTTTATGACCATACAAAGACTGTTTGTAAAAATGGCAATATGATTTTAACTGTTTTGGGTAAAGCCAGTTTTTTTGGAAGTAGAACCGTAAGTGTATCCAAAAACAACCAAGAAATAATTAATGAGAATTATTCTGAACAATATTTTCCTTATGACGAACATAATGCTCAGTATTCATTGCAATACCCGCAAGAATTCAACAAAATAATTCAAGTCGCCCAAAAAGCAAAACCGAAAAGTGTATATGGAGAAATGGACTTTCAGTTTAGAGTTTCTGATAACACTATAATGTATCAAACGTATTCGAGCTTAAATCCCAAATATGGCGGCGAAACAAATGCTTTAATTTTAGAAGTAGTTCCAACACAAGAATTTATTATTTTTGATATTAATTCTCAATGTAATATCTCAGCTTTTTAATTATTTCATTATGAGTATGGCTACCATGTCATACTCATAGCACTGCCTAATGTTCCAGAAGTCCGGTGGTCAAAACTATCCAATTATTTTTTTTTATTATTTTTATATTCTCGGTTATCAAACGCTTTGTCACTTAAACCATATTTTTCAAGCACTCCCAATTTTTTCATGAGCACTTCATCATAATTATTGGCTGAATCCTCACGAATTAATTGAGCATACATCACGATTTTATCTTTGAGTTCATTGCCTTTTTCATAAAGTGCCTCAAATCTAAATTCGGATAATCCCTTTAGTTTCCATTCTGGAATAAGTTTGGCGGCCGACTGAGAGGTCGAATTAAACATAGTATTTCGGCATTCTTGGTCGGCCTTTATCTGATGAGTATTTCCAAATTGATCACGGAGTTCAACTCGGTGCTTTTCGCAAGGCTTTCCACAATCTTTGAAACTTGAGCCAGTGCTTAAAAAAGCTGCGAACACACAATGCTCCATATGAAACGAAGGCATATACTGATGGATGGTAACTTCAATTTTTCCAGATTCCATATGTGAGAGGAGCTGACTTAATTGGGACGCATTCAAATCATATGAAGCGCAAACTGATTTTAAATTTTTCGTAAGAAAATAATTAGCAGTCAAAGAATTCGTCACGTTTAAACTAAAGTCACCGCGCAATTCAAAAGGATTTTCAGTGCTTAATTTATTAAAATATTCCAAAGCCCCAAGATTTCGACAAAGAATGACATCGGGGCGCGCTCTTTCAATAACTTTAAAATTATAATATTCATTTGGTTTTAAAATTCGAGTGGTAGCAATTCCTACTTTAATTGCGGCCTCTTTAAGTAGTTTCACCGACTGAGCATATTCTTTTCCGAACTCAAAATCTAAATAAACGATCCCTAAAACATCTTTAAGAGACTCCTTAAATGTTAAAATTTCTAATACTTGTTGATAATCTCTCAATAAAATATTCAAATGATTTATTGGACTATTTTGAATTTCTTTTTTGGAAAAAAGATTCGTCACAGGATTGAGTAATGGATTCAATCTCTCTACTCGAACTTTCATAAGCTCTTCCGTAAATTTCCGACGAATTATTTTTAATTCTTTTTGGTGGATAAATATTTGTTTATCACCAGAAAATTGCAACTCTCCTAAAATAAAACAGGTGGCCGACAAAGCACCTAATTCTGTTTTAAAATCCTCTAGACTTACCGGTTTGGCAATGGATGATTCAACAAGCTGTTCACTGTTAACGGTTAACTCATGAATCCCATCAGAGATTTGTACTGTTAAAGGCCTGCCTATAAAAGCTTTAATATTTAGTGAAATAGGAATCCGTTTTTTTAAAAGTTTATCATTGAAGGATTGAGTTAGTTTTTTTTCTACAAGGGCGTCGTGATTGAAATAAACTTTGGAGCCTACTTTCACTTTATTTAATTCAAAATCTCGTGCGAAAAACAATTCGCTTTCTTCGCTTGTATTAATTGAATTAACAACGTCATAAAGCATTCCGCCAATTTCACTTTTTTTGCCATTCGTAGAACTGGCAAACAAAACCCCATCCCCTTTTTTTAATTTTTGGTATTGAGATTTAATCACGACCGATTTTGGTTTTAGTTTTGTGATAATTCCAATTTCAACTCCGCGGTGGGCCCCATAAGTCCCATCGACTAGTTGCTGATGATCAACTCCTTCAAGCCATCCAGAGAAAAAGCCTCTTGAATAGGTCAACCCCATCTCTCTTTTGGCCACTTCGATCTGACTCTCGCTAAAAGTTTTTTTGGCCATTTTTTTATTGATCGCTTCGCTATAATTTTTAGCAGCTGCGGCCACATACTCCGGTGTTTTTAGTCTTCCTTCTACTTTGAAGCTGTCGATTTTTAAATCTATAAGCTCAGGAATCTGAGTAATACCGCAGAGGTCTTTAGGCGAGACTAGGTATTTCTTATCTCCTAAATCACGCCATTTACCGTCAACAATTAAATCGTATTCAAAACGACAACTCTGGGCACATTGCCCACGGTTTGCCGAGCGACCTCCGATACTCTCCGATGTAAAACATTGACCGGAATAGGCCACACATAGAGCTCCATGAACAAAGACTTCTAATTCCCGGTCAGTCTTCTCTTTAATCGCCTTCATTTCAGTAAGACTGACTTCTCTACCCAAAACAAATCGTTTAATTTCTAAGTCGTCTAATAAGCTCATGGCCTCATGATTGGTGACAGTCATTTGGGTAGAGCCGTGAATGATTTGATTGGGGGCCATAAGTCTAACAAGTTTTGCTAAACCGACGTCTTGAATAATGATGGCATCAGGGCCTAGTGGTAGAACTTCATTTAACAGTTTTATCACTTCTTCAAATTCTTCTTCAAAGATCACAACATTAAAGGCCAAATTAACTTTGACTCCGTAGAGGTGGCAAGTTTCTATCATTTCTTTTAGTTCTAGAACTGAGAAGTCTGACGATCTCCCTCGGGCATTAAAATGTGGCATCCCCACATAAATAGCATCTGCTCCATTATGGATAGCGGCCAGGCACATTGGCATATTTCCAACAGGAAGAAGCAGTTCACTTTTTTGATTTTTAAACATAATTACCTTTATAAACTATTCAGTATAACAATTACTAGATTAATGTAGCCGATTAAAAAGTAGAGATTCACTTTTCTCTTTCTTTACCATAAGCTACCCTTAATTAACTTTTTACTTAATACCTAATGGAGTCAGTATGAAACAATATTTTACCAGATCTCTCTCAATTTTTATTATTTCTATTTTATTAACTTCATGTGGAATGCAAAGCATTCCTACTGCTGCCAATCAAGTAGAAGCTGATTGGGCCGAAGTGCAAAACCAATATAAAAGACGGTCTGACCTCATACCAAACTTAGTTGCGGTGGTTAAGGGATATGCAACTCATGAACAAGAAACACTTACAAAAGTTATTGAAGCCCGTGCCTCGGCCACTAAAGTGACATTTACCGCGGACCAATTAACTGATGAAAATATGAAAAAATTTCAACAAGCTCAAGGTCAAGTTTCTTCTGCTCTTTCAAGATTAATGGTCAGTGTTGAAAAATACCCAGACTTAAAGGCCAATGAAAATTTCCGCGATCTACAATCACAACTTGAAGGAACAGAAAATCGCATTACTGTTGCTCGCAATAGATATATTGAGGCAATTAAAGAATTTAATAATTTAATCACCGTTCCTCCTACTTCATTTTACAACGGCATGTTTCTGCATTTAGCTAAAAAACCACAATTTCAAGTTGAAAATATTGAAGAGGCCCAAAAAGCTCCAACAGTAAAATTCTAAGGATTAGTATTTAGTGAAATCATTTCTTTTATTGATTCTAATATTTAGTTTCACTATCTTTAAGGCATATGCCTTAGATGTGCCAACTCTCACGGGTCCTGTTGTTGACCAGGCCCGCTTTTTAAGTGAGCCAGGAAGCCAAACCATTGCCAGTGCGCTTTATAATTTTCAACAGCAGACGGGAATCCAATTCCAAGTTCTCATCATTAACAAACTTAAAAATGAATCAATCGAAGGATATTCGATAAAAGTTGTCGATGAATGGAAGATTGGAAAAAAAGGAGATGACCGAGCGGCACTCTTTTTAATTGTGGCAGATGAACACAAAATGCGAATTGAAGTCGGTCGAGGTTTGGAAGGAACACTCACAGATTTAAAAACTAGACGCATTATTGATGAAGTTAAACCACTCTTTAAAAAAGGTGATAATGACAATGGCGTGGCCTTAGGGCTTTCTCTCATGGCGCGAGTTGTTGGGAGTGAATTAAAATACAGTGGCAATAATATAGCTCCTCGGCATCAACGACACGTTAGTTCTTCGATGGTTTTATTCGTCTTAATCGGACTTATCTTTTTTCTCCAATACGTCTTTCCAAATGGAGGCGGACGCGGTGGTTTTGGTGGAGGTGGTTTTGGCGGAGGAGGCTTCGGTGGATTTGGCGGCGGTGGCGGCTCCGGAGGCGGAGGTGGCGGCTGGTCTGGAGGCGGCGGCGGATTTTCTGGTGGTGGATCATCAGGTGATTGGTAGAAATAATTAATACAAAATGTGAGATGAAAAATGTTAATCAGCAATAGTGATAGAGAGTTAATTAAAGGCTTAATCGAGCAATCAGAAAAGCGCACACAAAGCGAAATAGTGCCAATGATCACTCACCATAGTGATGTTTATCCGGCCGCTCACTTTAGAGGGGCCATAATTGTCTCATTTCTTTTTTCTTTAATCCTTTATTATTCTCCTCTCAATATTATCAATCCTATTTATTTTTTATGGATCCAAATCCCAGGGTTGTATTTAGGTTATCTAATTAGTCATTTTGCACCAATAAAAAAACTCCTCATTACACAAGATGAAATTGATAAAGAAGTGGCTCAAAAAGCTTATGAAGCATTTTTTCATCACAATCTTCACCTGACTAAAAATCATAATGGAGTCCTCATTCTTGTGTCTATTATGGAAAAGAAAATAAAAATCGTAACAGATAATGGAATTTCTTCAAAAGTTGAACAAAAAATTTGGGATGAAATTATTTATCAGTTCTCGCTAAAAATACAAGCAGGACAATTTATTGAAGGCCTTAAAGAATGTATTGAAGCTGTAGGAAACGTTTTAGAAAATTATTTCCCTGCTATTGCTGAGAGCTCCAATGAAAAAACAAATGAATTAAGCAACGAATTAATCATAGAAGATTGAACAAAATCGCCATACAAAAGTTCGCAAACCTGGGCAATAAACTAGACACGATTTAGTTATTTTTAATTTACAATCAATTACATTTTTCGATTATAATTAATTTATTGAATATTTCGGAGTTGTAATCATGTGCATAAATAGAATTAAAGGTTTTTCCTTACTTGAATTAATGATTGTTATCGCCATCCTGGGAGGAATCAGTTTAGTGGTGATGAACCTAACTAAACAATCTAATAAAAATGTAACAAAATATCAATTTGATACAGAGACAGGTCAACTAGTTAACGAAATAAACGGCATTCTTTCCGACCCAAAGGCCTGTTTAGCAACTGTTCAACTATCTCCACTAGATCATATTCAGCAATTTTTACAAACTTCCAATCTCTATGTTTCAAAATATCCAACTGGATCTGTGAATGGAAATGGAAAAGTTAAAATTTTATCTTATGCCTTAAATTTGGGACCAGGGGCAGATACTCCTTATTTAAAAATTAATTTTGAAAATAAAGAAATTTTAAAAAATTCAGATTCTTCTAATCCAACTATTTCAAAAATAATAAAGCTTGAAGTGACTCCCAACGGAGCAGCAACTGCAGCTGATATTACCACTTGTCGATCGGTGTCAACGGCAACTGACACTATGTGGAACAGAATTACTGGTACAACAAACATCCATTATTCCTCAGGAAATGTTGGCATTGGAGTAGCTGCACCCGCGAGCAAATTAGATATTGCAGGCGAAGTAAAAATTGCAAATACTGGAGCGGCATGTTCTGGTGTTAACGAAGGCTCAATCAGATATAACTCTACTGATAAATCAATGGAGTTTTGCAATGGCTCAGGGTGGACTCGTATTGGTGGAAGTGGAGGAACACAAGTGGATATGTATAGATGCCCTGGACCAGTCTTTATAGGCGGAGGTTCATGGGGATACTACGGTTGTCAAAATCAAATTACAAATGTGTCATCTTGTTATGAAATCGAATATCCTACAGTTGTGGGTTTTGCATGTACGTATGTTGGTAAGATGACTCTTTCGCCATAGAGTAGCTAAAATGAGTTCCTAATTTGTTGGAAACATCTTTCCATTTTCAAGTTTTTCAACTTTGATCTTCACTTCGGGGTGCTCTTTTCTAAATTGCTCAAGAGTAGGCATTTTTGTCGGATTCATTTGACCATTATTGAGTTTTTCAATTGTAATTTTTATTTCAGGATGATTTTTTTTAAATTCCTCTAAAGAAGGAAGAGCTTTCGGGTTAATTATTTCTGTTTTTATTAAATTGGGATCAATCTTAATCTCTGTTTTTTCATTTAAAATAATCTTTTGTTCAGATTTATTGACACTGACTTGGTTTATGCTTTTCACTTCTGATTGGAAATCAACCTTTACTTTTTCTGAAGGCACAACAGAAGAAGTTTTATTGAAATTAGTAATATCTTGATTATTTTTTCGTTTTGCGACAGTAATATTTAATGTAGGTGTAATTTTAAAATATATAAAAGTGCCTAAAAGTATAAATATAATAAATAGAAGTGTATTTTTCATTTAAAAATAATAATTTAATTTTAATTAAATGAATAGTAACTAAACTTAGACTCACTTAGTCTCACTCACTTAGTCTCCAGCAGACTTGCGAAATACCCGACTAAATAAATCCTGATAGTTTTTATTAGTGGTCGATCTTATTACAATTCTTCATCCTAAAAGAATGAAGATTTATAAATATTTTATTTTAATATCAATTCTCACAACCACGACTTTTAAACTTTGGGCCACACCTTTGCCTCAAACCAAAAATGAATTTTGTGCAAGATACGTTAGTAACACCAACGACACAAAAATCAACGTGCTGGACTTATCTTCAGAAACAACTAATCTTATGTCTTTTAAAAATGATGGTGGTCTTTTTAATGGCGGTGTCTGTTGGTGGCATGCTCGATTTCAACGCAATATTTTTTATCTTTCAATATTTAAACCTAATCTTCCTAAACCACAAATAAATGAAATAAAAAAAATTATTCAACAAGTAAGATTAGGTAATTCTGTCGTAACTATTCCGGGGTATGCAAATTTATCTGATTTTTCGAGTGAAAATCAAAAACTCATTCAAGCGGAACTTAATGATTGGCAACTCTATGATGGAGTCGTCTTGGGAAGTTGGATCGATGGGCTTAAAGGTGAAACCAAAGTCCCTGCCAGTGAGTTGCAAGCTAAAATGGATGAAGTTTTTCAATATGTTAATGTGAAGAAAAAAATCGCTTATGAGAAACTACAAATAAAAGGAATAACTAGCCACGCTTGGTTAATCGTCAATGTAAAAAAAATGTCGAGTGGATATGATCTCAATATCATCGACAGCAATAATCCTCGCATGTGTGAATTGTATTCATATAAAAATGGCGATGAAAGTTTTCATGTATCGGGTTATGGAGACTTTGTTCCCTATCTTGAATTTAAACGAGAAGAAGAAAGACTTACTCAAAATGGCAAGACTTATTGTGGAATAAAGTCTGCTGGAGACTTTTTTACCAATGCAAAAATGGATTATGAAAGGGATTTACAGGATATGAAAAGAGAATAAATTAGGATTGGCGCTCTAAAATTTTAAAATTAAAGGTTTCAAATTTTTGCGATTCAACTTCTTTCCATTCACTCGAAGTGAGCGTTGGAAAAAAGGCATCAGCGGGGCCTACGTAAGGAACTTCAGTTAAATAAATTTTTTGAGCATA
>CANCFT010000003.1 GCA_947377285.1 Bacteriovoracaceae bacterium | reverse complement strand
TCAAGATCGTGAAAGTTTTTAAAAATGCATCCACATGTCCATTCTTTGAGTGGTTGGGTGCGAGTTCTCATCTCTAAGTATTCGCGAATTTTCTTTGAGATTGCTTCGTCTATACCCAAGTGAATTAGTCGTGCTTGATAAATAACATCGCCAAGCTCAACAAAATTATTTTTTCGATAATTAAAAGAATGCTTGTCGATTTTGATCAACTTTTCTTCGCCGTTTTTTGTTACAAGATAAACTTCTTTTACGATTGTAGAAATTTCACCTAAGTTAGTTCCAGCGTTCATAAAAATGGCGCCACCAAGACTGGCAGGAATTCCAGTAAATACTTCCCAACCCTTTAAGCCAAACTTATTCGCATGTGAAGTTAATGTCGCCAGTGAAACTGATGCTGGCAATAAATATTCTGTCTGAGCAATATCTAAAATATTTTTTTCATATTCAAAATCAAGTTGAAGATAGGGATCTTTTGAATGAAATGGAAGTAAAAGATTGGCGCCCCAACCTAACGTTCGGTAAGGAATATTGTTATCAGTTAATTTTTTAGTGATTTTTTTTAAAGCATCTAGTGTTTTAACGGTTATCAAATTACCCGTGGCATCTAGCCTCATTGTTGAATATTTTTTTAGATCTTTATCTAACTCTATTTCAACTCCTTCAATGTTTTTAAAACTTAAAAGAAGTTCTTTCATTTATTCCAACCCGGCCCATTTTCTTGCACTTTTACCGATAGAGCCTGCTCCTAATGTAACAACAATTGTTTTATTGTTTTTGTGTGACTCTATTACTTGGCCTAATTCTTCAATGCTAGCAATTTTTCGAGCAAACATTGGATGAAGTCGATTGATATCTTCTATCAAACGATCAGTTGTAATTCCATCTAGGGGAGACTCGCTGGCAGCATAAATAGGCAAGAGGTAAAGTTCATCAGCATCGTTAAAACAATGGAGAAATTGATCCCAACAATCTCTTGTTCTTGTAAATCGATGTGGCTCAAAAATAACAATTTTTTTATAATCCGCACGTGTGTCTTTTACAATTCTAAGTGTTGAAGCAATTTCAGTAGGGTGATGTCCATAATCATCAACTACTTCAAAACCTTCTTCTTTAAATAATAACTGAAATCTTCTTCCAACACCTTCTAACTTTTTAGCTGCTGCTGCGATTTTTTTAAATTTCAGTCCCAATTGAAAAGCAAGTACTGTTGCACCCAAACAATTTAAAACATTGTGTCTTCCTGGAAGATTTATTTCAAATTTTGTTTGAAATTCTTCTTTATGATACAGGTCAAAACTTGTTTCAAAATGACCATATTGAACATTTCTTGCTGAAAAATCGGCCTGAATATCTATTCCAAAACTAACAGCGGGTCTTTTCATTTCTGCTTTAAGTTGCATTAATTTTTCATCATGAGCATTTAGTGCGACTACACCATAAAAAGGAATTTTATTAGCAAACTCCACAAATGATTTGAAAAGATTTTCTTCAGTACCATAATGATCCATATGGTCATTATCTATATTGGTAATGACTGACATGACGGGAGTTAGTAGTAAAAAAGTTCCGTCTGATTCATCAGCTTCAGCAACTAAGAAATCACCTTTCCCAACTTTAGCATGGCCATCTAAATTTTTAACAATTCCACCAATTATATAAGTCGGATCTAAATCACATTCTTGTAAAATTGTTGCTAGAAAAGAAGTTGTGGTTGTTTTTCCGTGTGTTCCGGCAACAGCGAGTCCATATTTTAGCCTCATCAGTTCGGCCAGCATTTCCGCTCTTCTTATGACTGGGATACCTTCTCTTTTTGCCCTAGCAACTTCTGGGTTAGTATCATTAACAGCAGAGCTATAAACAATTACAGTGACATTGTTTAAATTTTCTTCTTTGTGTCCAATATAGATTTCGGCACCTAATTTTTTTAATTTTTTAACATTTGGGGATTCGGCAACATCAGAACCTGAGACTTTATAACCTGAAGCAAGTAATACCTCAGCAATCCCTGACATTCCAATTCCACCAATTCCAACGAAGTGAATTTTTACATAATTATTTTCTAGTTCTGTGTTCTTTCGAAACATTTTTTTCTCCTACGATTGCAGGATTTTAAACGTAGACTTCCTCATTACCATTTTCAACATTTGCTAAAGTCTCGCGCTCTTTGCGTCCGTCAAATTTGAGGTTCTCCTGCAGCTGCTCACGATAACCTTTTACCACCGAAAGGAGAAGACCAATGCCAAAAAAATTACAGATCAAAGATGATCCACCATAACTAATAAAAGGAAGATTTAAACCTTTCGTTGGAAGTAAACCGAGGACCACTCCCATATTTAACAAGGCCTGTAATCCAAGAACAAAGATCACCGCAGACCCCAAAATAATCCCAACTCTATTTTTAACTTGTAATACCAACCTAAAACCAAAGTAGATAAAAGCTATGAATAAACAGATAATTAAAAAGACTCCAACAAACCCGAGTTCTTCTCCAATCACTGAGAAAATAAAGTCATTATGAGCTTCCGGAAGATAGAATAATTTTTCATTACTATTGCCCAATCCTTGACCAAAAGCAGATCCATTAGCGAAGGCCATATAAGATTGAACAATTTGAAATCCCGATCCTTGTGGATTTTTCCATGGATCTAAATAAGTAAGCATTCTCTTAACTCGGTAAGCTTGTGAAAAAAGAATCATGACAGCACCGACACCGCCACCTAAAAGTGAAATATAAAATGCTTTTCGAGGAAAAGAGCTCATAAAGCAAACAAACGCTATAACCAAAAAACAAATACTGAAAGAACCGAAGTCGGGTTGTTTAATTAAAAGAAGTAATGGAAGAAATAATGAACCGCCATGCTTTAGCCGCTCTTTCGTATCCATTTTATTCCAATTTTCGAAAAACGAAATCGCTGAAAGAATAACCGTAAATTTTACTATTTCACCCGGCTGAAGACTCATACCACCGAAAGTTAACCACCGACTAGCACCCTTAGCGGCACTACCGATTCCTTTAACGATTGTTAAAGCAACAATCATCGATGCTGCAATATTGATCAAATAGCCGTACTTAATCCAGAATGTATATTTTGTACGAGAAACTATAAACGCCAAAACGACGGATAAAGATAAATAGATGAGTTGCCGAATTATATAATGATATGAACTTCCAAATTTTTCAGCGGCTAAAATAAAGCTCGCCGACCAAACCATGATTAAACCAATTGTAATGATTATCGCAAGGGTTGATAAAAAGGATTTCACTAATCTATCTATATCCGACATTTCTTCGCTCATATGAATAGATTAGCAAAATTTTCAAGAATTCAAAGGAGAATTTTAAAGTTGGTAAACTAGCTTTTTAAAATAGTTACCGCGCTCTTCATAATCTCGGAAAAAGTCAGATGCTGGATTCCCTGGTGATAAAAGAATCACATCTCCGGTTCTTGATTTTTGGTAAGCAAATAGAACTGATTCTTCAAAAGACCCGACGATATAAGTCTGGTTATGCTCACCAAGCGCTCTGTTAAGACGCTCTTTACATTCACCAACTAAAACTAAAACTCGAGCATTTGCCATCATTTCTTTTGCAAATGGATCAAAGTTTAAGTCTTCATTATCTTTTCCACCAGCAATTAAAATAACTGGTTCCTTAAATGATTTTAAGCTAGCTAACATTTCTGGCATAGTTTCAGCTTTTGAATCATTGTAAAAACAAACGCCATTTCTTTCCATGATAAATTCCATTCTATTTGGAATTCCTGGAAATTTTTCAATACAAGTTTGAATAGCTTCATCACTTACGTCTAAGGCTTTGCATGCAGTTACAGCGGCCATTAAGTTTTCACGGTTATAAAGACCTACAATTCTCATTTTAGAAACTTTAAATTCTGAATGATAATTGATGTTTGAATGAATTCTTCTATCGTGGAAATGTGTTCCTTGGATTTCGTTCATAACACCTAAAGTGACATATGAACGTCTTGAGTACCAATAGACTTGGCAATTAGCATTTCTAACTGATGCATTATTTGCGAGAGTATCGTAATTAGCAATTAAAGTATCTTCAGGTGAAAGTTTCTTAATGATGGAAAGTTTTGTTTCCATATATTCACTAACAGATGAAAATGTTGCCTTAGAAAAATTTTCACCAATATTTGGTAGAACAACAATTTTTGGGTGAAAGTCAGGAAGTGATTTCATCTGAAGGGCCGAGACCTCAACGACAACATAATCAATTTCACTCATGTTAGGAAGTAAGCAGTATTCAATGAATGGAGTTTCTGAAGTTCCTCCAACAAAAACATTTTTTCCATCTACTTTTAATGAAAAACCAATCATCGCTGCAATTGTTGTGCGTCCAAAAGATCCACAAACTGCTACCACTGGTTTTTTACATAATTTATAAGCGAGTGCGAAGTCACTATAAACTTCTTTTCCATTTTTACGAGCAAGTTCTAATTGTGGAAGATTGGGATTGATTGCTGCTGAGTACACAACTACATCAGCATCCATGAAGTCTTCATCTTTATGTTCTCCAAACGTCATCTCTGGAGCAGGTTCAATTTTTTTAAGTTTTTTAACTGATTTATTTAAATCAAAAATCGGCTTAATGTCTGTCACTCGAATTTCACATTCAAGTCTGTTAAAAAAGTTTATTAGCGAGAAACCTGTTTTACCAATACCAACGATTAAAACTTTTTTACCTTTAAATCTTTCCATTTCCATTAATCCATTCCTTTCATAAATTTGTTTTTTTATCTGGTCTTAAGAGTTGAAAGCGCCAAAATGGCCAAACAAACACTTATGATCCAAAAGCGCACCGTTACTTTCGTTTCGGGCCAGCCAAGTTTTTCGAAGTGATGATGTATCGGTGCCATTTTAAAGACACGAACACCTCGTGTTTTAAATGAAGCAACTTGAATAATAACTGACAGTGCTTCTGTTACAAAAACTCCTCCAATAACTACAAAGAGAAATTCTGATTTTGCCAGCACGGCAATTGTTCCTAAAGTTCCACCCAATGATAGCGAGCCAACATCACCCATAAATATTTGAGCTGGGTACGAGTTATACCACAAAAAGCCAATTCCTGCACCAATAATAGCCGAAGTTAGCACAGTGATCTCACCAATTCCTTCAATGTAGGGAATGTATAAGTATTGAGAAATTTCTTTGTGCCCTGTCACATAAGTTAAAAATCCAAGTGTCACAGCACTGATGACAATTGGGCCTATAGCTAATCCATCTAAACCGTCCGTTAGATTAACTGCGTTACTAAACCCAACAATCACGATTGAACCAAAAAGAATATAACCGTAACCCAAATCCATTACGGGGCTTTTAAGAAAAGGTAGGTAAACTTCTGTATTTATAATATGACCATTGACCATAATGAACATCGCGAGAATTGCTGTCCCAAATTGCCAAGCAAGCTTACCTTTAGCGGAAACTCCTTTTGTATCTTTTTTTAAGACTTTTAAATAATCATCATAAAATCCTAATAAAAAATAAGAAAAGGTCACACCCAAAGTGAGTTGCAAGGGAATGGAAAAGAAATTTCCACAGATTAAAGTTGTTACAAAAATACTTCCAAGCATGAAAACTCCTCCCATAGTAGGAGTTCCCTTTTTCTTAAAATGGGTTTCTGGGCCATCTTCTCTAATTACTTGGCCAAACTGCATCCGCTTCATAAATGCGATAAACATACGTCCCCATAGTATTGAGAGGATTGTTGCCAGCAAAAAAGCTACAAAAGAGCGAAATGTAATATATTTAAAGAGGTTAAATTGGCGAACGAGATGGCTCAGCGGATAGAGTAAGTGGTAAAGCATCTAGACTTTCCTATGTAAACTTAAAGTTAAACCAACTTTAAACTATACTCATTAGGGTCTCTAGTTGTAAAGAGCGAGAAGCCTTCACGAACACAAATTTATAAGACTTTCTGATCCGTTTCCATTCTTCGTAAAATTCTTCTTTGTTTAAGTGTGTACTTTGGGGATTATTGAATCCTTGAAGATAAAAATCTTTATATCTCCCAATAAAACTAATATTTTTGACCCCATTATTCTTAATATGCTCTGCAATTTCACGGTGAAGCTCTTCTGCAAACACACCCAACTCATTCATATCACCTAAAACAAAATAGCAATCATCAAGTGAAATTCCTTTTTTCTTAATAACTGTAATAAATGAATCAAAAGAAACACGCATTGAGCTAGGGTTGGCATTGTAAGCATCGAGAAAAATATTTTCAACCCATTGAGATCGATTCATGGAAGGTTGTTGATAATTGCTAGCGGCCAGTGCGATTTCTTGAATTTTTTGAGGAAATAACTTCATGGCCAAAAGAGCCGTTCCTGCCAAGTTTTTTAAATTATGGTGTTCGAGAATATTATTATTAGTTATCAACACTGATTCTAACTTATCAACATTTTGTATTTGAAATGCAATTGTATTATTTGTTATCTGAATTTTAATATCGCCATTTTTCTCACCATAAGTAGAAAGTCCTGGGGATTTTTCTAGTTGATTTAAATAGTAGTCGTCTCCGTTGACGATAAACATCCCACTACCTTTTGTATTTTGTACAACTGAGCGATAGAGACTCGCTTTTTCTTTAAATATATTTTCCATTGAGTTCATAAATTCTATGTGAGCTGCTCCTATATTTGTAATTATTCCACTTTCTGGGTGGGCAATTTCACACAATTCATTGATCTCACCCGGATGATTCATTCCCATTTCTATCACGGCAATTTCATGAATTTCCTTTAAACCAAAGATTGTTAGGGGAACTCCAATATGATTATTTAAATTACCTTTTGTCGCTAAAACTTTTCCAGGAAATAAAGAATTAAGAATAGAAGAGAGCATTTCTTTATGAGTCGTTTTACCATTTGATCCAGTTATTCCAATTATTTTTCTCTCAGGCTTTGCTAACTTCCAATTTAAAATATGAATGCTTGCTAACTCTTGGATACATTTTAATGAATCAGTTGTTTCAACAAATAATGTAGTTGGGTGGATCTTAACTAGCTTATTAACAACTTCTTCTCGATTTGGAGCACGAGAATAGATGATAACTAATGCGCCTTTTTTTATGACTTGCTCCACATAATTAAAACCGTCAAAATTGTCTCCGTGTAAGGCTACAAAAGTTTCACCCTCAACTAATGTTCGTGAATCAGTATTGATTTTTAGTTCAAACTCTTTAGCTGGTCCTATGATTTGTAAAATAGATGGAACTTTGGAAAATAGTTTGGTCGAAAGCATATTAAAGACCCATTTTAAAGTTTTTTACAATATTAAAGTCGCTAAAAGGATGCTTGATTCCTTTAATTTCTTGGTATTCTTCATGGCCTTTTCCGGCGATTAAAATAATTTCTTTTTTACCTAAATTTTCAAGAGCTGCATTGATTGCTTTTTTTCGGTCAACGACAGCTTCATAGCTTTCTTTTATCCCTGCAAGAATTTCAATAATTATATCTTCAGGCGACTCATCTCGTGGATTATCAGATGTTACAATTATCTTATCCGCAAATGCAGAAACAGCTTTACCCATAATTGGGCGTTTCGTTTTATCTCGATTTCCACCACATCCAAAAACAACCGTTAGTCGGTGATTGGGAAATGCATTTTTTATAGCGGCTCCAATATTAGTTAGCGCGTCTGGTGTATGTGCATAATCGATGATGGCCATACTCTCATTTTCTAATTCAATCAGAGAAAATCTACCCGGTGGTGTTTTAATATCTTTTAATTGAATCTTTTTAATCGACTCTTCTCCAAACAATTCAGCATTAAGTTGTAAGGCAATTTCAGCGTTACTTTGATTATATGTTGAATGATAAAAAAGTGGTCGCTCTTCTAATGATAATCCAAATGATCGCTCTGTTAGAGTTTTTGCCAACTTCACTCTTGAGCTAGGTACTTTTTTTGAAACTTCCAAGAAAAGATTATGCTCTTGCGCTGGTATTAATAGGAAAAGGTTTTGTTTTAAATAGTTTTTTTCAATTAATAGTTTCGCTTCAAAATATTCTTCCATTGTTCTGTGATAATCCAAATGGTCTTGAGAAAAACTCGTCCAAGCTGCTCCATCAAGAGAAATATCGAATAATCTATTTTGGGCCAAAGCATGTGAGCTAACTTCTATAAAGCAAACTTCAAATTTATCTTGAAACTGATGAATAAGTTTTCTTAATTCAACATAACTAGGCGTAGTCGATCCTATATCTTCAATGATAGCGCCATTAACATCTTGAACACCGATAGTTCCAATGGAAATAGCAGGATGACCAATTGCTGTGGCTATTTGCATCGCCAAATTTACAGTTGTTGTTTTTCCATTAGTTCCAGTTACACCAACGATCTTCATTTTTTTCTTATTTGGGAACAGTTCATCTGCAATTAACTTTTGAATAGTTAAGAAATTTACCGAATCAACCATTACGCAGTTTTCATTTGAAATTTTTTCATTGCCATCACTGACAATGACTATTCCTGCATTTGAATTAGTTAATCGTCTTTGAAAATCGACTATAGCTTTTTCATTTTTTTGATTAAGATTGTAAAATACAACATCTTCTGGCTTTGCCCCTTGAAGATTGTTAGAAATATTTTTTAAAACTTGATCAGATTCAGTAATGAGATTTTTAGAGATAATATATGGAGCGATCATTGAAAGTAGTTTGTTTTTATTCATAATTTGGTGGTGAGTACTCAAGTTTAATTATTAATTCGGGACTTATTGGCGTACCTGCAGCTGGATATTGTGACTTAACAACTCCCATGCCTTTATGGATTAATTGCAAGTTCATTTTTGTCGCAATATTTATCGTAGATACTTTATCTAGACCCACAAGATTTGGAACACTGTTTGGATCAAAACTTCGTGTAGAAGATGATCTTTCCTGAACTATATCTATATTAGTTTTTATTTTTTTTAAATCAAAATCTTTGGCATTTTCATCGTTATCTGCAAGCTTACTAATATCTTTATTTTTGTATAATATATATTGGGCTAAATTCTTAAATACGGGTGCAGCAACTGCTCCGCCGTAATAGCCTCCACTTTTTGGATTATCAATATAAACATAGATAACAAAACGGCGGTCAACATTAACAGGAAAACCTATGAATCCTGCAACGTACCCATGGTAGCCTCCATTTTTATCTACTCTTTGAGCAGTTGCTGTTTTACCGGCAATTTGAAAATGGGGGATTTGTGCGGCAGTGCCGGTTCCTTTTTCAACAGCGCCAATTAATGCTGTTGTTAAATCGGTACTTGTTTTTGGACTAAAAACTCTTGTTCTCTTTTTTAATTGGTGCTCATTTTCTGGCTCTAATTCCGCAACAGCACTTAGATCTTTTTTAATTAAAGTAGGCCGGATATATTCACCACCATTGGCAATGGCAGCATAGGCGGCGAGCATTTGCACACCCGTAACCGCAATCCCTTGACCAAAACTCATATTGCTTAGAGAAAGTGGAGTAACATTTTCAGCTTCAGTAAAAATACCTCGTGATTCTCCAGGAACTTCAATTCCTGTTTTTTCTCCAAAATTTAAAATTTTTAACGTTTCTTTAAATTTAGGAAATGTTAAATCAAAGGCAATTTTCGTTGTTCCAATATTTGATGAAAATTTAACAATGTCTGCAACTGATAACCATTCATATCTTTCATGAGATTCAGCTTCAGAAATAATGTGCCCATCAACTTTTAAATGACCTTGCTCACAGTAATAACTAGAATCAATTTTTGCAACTTTATGTTCGAAGGCAGATGCAACCGTAAAGAGCTTAAAAGCAGAACCTGGTTCAAATGGATCAGTTGCAAAAGCTAACTTTCTATTTTCTGGATTAGATGATTTAACTTCATTGGGATCAAAAGCAGGGTAGTTCGCTATTGCTAAAATTTCTCCCGTAGAAGCATCTATAACTCCAACTCCACCTTTATCAGCAGAGTGATTTAAGACTGCTTCTTTAAGATATTTTTCGGCCATTCCTTGAATATCTTTATCGATAGTTAAATATATATCTTTTGCTTGCGCCGTCATATCTTGATGGCTTTCAAATTTTATAGGACGGCCCTTGTTGTCAATTGTATATTTTAATGTGACAGGTTTACCTTTTAGCTCTTTATCATAGAGATGCTCAAGCCCAGCAAGGCCGGAATTATCTAATCCAACAAACCCTAATGTTTGTGATAAAAGTTCATGATTCGGGTAAGTTCTCTCTGGAACTCCTTCTATGAAAATACCTTTTAGTTCTTTTACTTGTTCTACTTGATCTTTTGATAACCGAAGTTTTCTTCCAACCCAAGTAAACCTTTTTCTCTTGTTCACTAAACTTATTGTTTCTCTATATGAAATTTCAGGTATTATTTGAGAGAGTTTTTTATAAACGGACTTATCAGAAATTGCTTTGGGAATTGTAAAAATACTATAAGTTTGCAAGTTAAGAGCGAGCGCATTCCCCTCACGGTCATAGATATTTCCTCGCTTGGGATAAATAGTTGCTTGTCGTAAAAATTGTGAATTAGCTCTAGAGATTAAGTCACTGGCATCTATGAGTTGAACTTTAAATGCTTTCCCTAAAACAAAAAGAAAAAATAAGCAGAAGCAGGTAAAGACAAAGATAATTCTATTTTTTTCAACTCTATTCATAAATCTTCACTCTGTCTCTTAAGGTATTACAATAATTTGGTCTTGCTTTGGTTGATCCAAGTGATGAACAGAAGCAAGTCGTCTTAACTTATCTGTCGAAAGCATTCTTGCGTTTTTGGCTTTTAATTCTTTATTATCTAATAAAACTTTTTCAATATCACGATTTGATTTTGATATTTTATAATCCATTTCTACATTTTTCATTCTAAAAAGAACGAACATAATTGCAAGTGTTGTAAATGATAAAAATATTGGAAATCCCTGAGAACTAAAGATTATTGACTTTATTTTTTGACCGATTTGAATTTTATCCGATGACTTTTTCCCTGAGGCCATAATCACTCCTTGATTATCTCAATTAATTAAGAAGAAAGATCTTGCTTATATTTATTCTTTGTTTTTTTAAAAGCTGTTCTTTCTAATACTCTCAGTTTAGCACTTCTTGAGCGAGAGTTGTCGAAAATTTCTTCTTCACCAGGAACTATTGGCTTTTTTGTTAAAATCTCAACTGGAAACTCTAGACTCGAACTGGCTTCTTTAAAAAGATTTTTTACAATTCGGTCTTCTAGAGAATGAAAGCTTATAACGGCAAGCCTTCCACCAATTTTTAGTAATGGTATTAAGTGAGTAATTGTGTCGGTTAATACTTCAAGCTCACGATTTACTTCAAGTCTTAGCGCTTGAAACACTCTTGTAGATGGATTTGTTTTTCCATAACGCATTTCTTTTGGATAACAATGAAAGATAATATTTTCTAACTCTGCAGTAGTTGAAATAGGCTTAATCTTTCTTTCTTCACAAATTTTCAATGCAATTTTTTTTGAAAACTTTTCTTCGCCGTATTCAAAAAAAATCTTCATTAACTGGGCTTCACTGTAGGTATTGACGATTTCTTGAGCAGTCAAAAAGGCATCTGATTTATAGTTCATTCTCATGTCGAGAGGCCCATCAAAGCGAAAAGAAAATCCTCTACCAGCTTCATCGAAATGATGTGAAGAAACGCCAAGGTCTAGAAGTATTCCCTGAAAACCACCTGCTTCAATTACTTCTTTGCATTCTTCCAATGCCAGCTTAGGAAATTGAACGAAATTAGTATTAAATAATTTTATTCTTGAAGAAACACCTTCATTTTTAATTCTTTCTTCACCATTTTTTAAAGCATCTGGATCTTGGTCAGTAGAGCGAACTTGAAACAATGGATTTTTAGTTAAGAATTCAAACGAATGTCCTCCTCCTCCAAAAGTTAGGTCAGCAAAATATGAGACTTGTGACAATTCTGCATTTTCAGTCAAAGTATCAATACATTCTTTTTTAAGAACTGAATAATGTCGAGTGTAGCTCATTATCGTAGCAACACTTCAACCATTCGCGATTGTTCTGGAGTCTGTTTTTCAGGCTTTGACAATATGGCAAACGTATTTTCTTTTTTAAATGAAAATTGATTTGAATTTAATTTCGGAATTAGGTTTTTTAAGACAGCGTGAGCTTGTTGATTATTTTGTGCCATAACTTTCATAATTTCATCAAGCGTACAATGTTCTTCTTTCCAACAATCATAGTCTGTTACCATTGCAATAGTGGCGTATGCCATTCCTGCTTCTTTGGCTAAATAGGCTTCTGGAACGTTTGTCATTCCAATAACACTAGCTCCAAAACTTCGATAAATATTAGACTCTGCTTTACTTGAAAACTGAGGGCCCTCAATACAAAGATACGATCCACCTGTGCCATGCTTAACTCCAACATCACGGCAAGAATCCAAAATCATTTTTTGCAATTGTGCTTCTACAGGTTCGGCCACCGAAACATGTCCAACAAATCCATTATTAAAAAATGTTCTTTCTCGCTTTCCTTTAGTCCAATCAATGAATTGATCTACTATAACAAATGTTGTTGGTGGATATTCTTCTTTTAAAGATCCAACAGCAGAAACAGATATGAGATACTCAACTCCTAATTCCTTAAGTGCAAAAATATTTGCACGATAATTCACATCTGAGGGGGTAAAGGAATGATGTTTTCCATGGCGAGGGAGAAAATAAAATGAGACGCCATTTAATTTGGCTTCAATAATTTCTGAACTTGGATTTCCAAACGGAGTTGTGACAAGATGTTCTTTTACAACCTCAATTCCTTCAATTTTATACACACCGCTTCCGCCAATGACTGCTATCTTAATTTTGCTCACAAATACCTCATTTAATTCAATGCTTTTATGTTACCCATTTTATGTTAAAAGTTATCCAAATGAAAATACTGATTTTTCTTAATAAACTCAATAAACTTCATATTACTGACCGTAGAATTGCTCTTGTTTGATTGATTTTCGCTATGTAAACTTTGGTATGAACGCCATTAGCGCATTTTCAGAATCTTATTCACAATACCGTTCCCGATTTAGAAAAAGTCGAGAAGCGTTATCTTATGCCTCTTCAACTTCCATAGAGGAATTGGTTTTTAATTTCCAAAAAATTAAATCAGCTCAATCTAAAAATGATTTTTTAAAATCCCTGTTATCTATGACCAACTCTAGTATTTGGGTAAGCCGTTCTGCTTTTGTTGTTTTAAAATCTCTTTTTGATATCCGCTACCTTGAAAATAGTAATCATCGGAATGAAAAGTCTCAAGAAATTCTCGCTGGCATTGTTAACAAAAGTACCGTTGAAGCAGATGATGATTTAATTTTTAAAACAATTTACAATGAACTTACCCACTCTCATCTTCACAAAGACTATAAATCTTCTCTAACCGTTCCTTCGATTAACATCACGATTGTTTTAGTATCCGGTGTTTTAAATGAAATTTTTTCAACTCCTGCATTCAAAAGGGGGGCCGAAACTCTTTTGGATGAATATAATGTTAAACACTTTGCCCCCGAAGTAGATGGTAAAAAAGGATCTAGAGAGAATTCTGTTTTGCTGAAAAAGCAAATCTACAGTTTTATGGAAAATAATCCCGATGAAAAACTCTGGTTTTTTTGTTTTTCTAAAGGGGGAATAGACACTCTTCATTTTTTAAAATCCGAAGGAGAAGAACTTTCTCCAAAGATTGCAGGGATCTCTTTTATTGCTACACCAATACTTGGTACTGATCACGTAAACAATAAAATATTAAAACTCGTAAATGCACTAAGTAAAATCCCTGAAGAAATTTCCAAGAGAGTTCTCGGTAAAAAAATAGATTTTCTCGCAAAAGAACTTCAAAAATCACTTTCCCATTCATACCGCTCAAGTTGGTTTAAAAAACACCACAAATCACTTCCCAAAGCTCCATTTTATACTGCTATCGCTTTCGAATCAAAATGGCATCAAAGTCATATCTGGATGATGCTTACTAAAGCTTTTTTTAGAAGTCATAAGTCCAACGATGGCGTGGTTGATGTTGAGAATGCACAATTTCCGTCATATTTTAAGGGTATAAATTTAGGTGTACTTAAGGGGCACCATTTGGTTGGAAGCCGTTCTAGTTTTTATGATCAAGAGGCCCTTATGAAAGCACATATCATTTTTTTACATTATAAAAAATTAGTCTAATCCGCCCTTTAAATTCATAAGTACAAGTTTAGAAATTGTTTTTAAAGTATCAAAAACTCCTGTACCCTTAACAGCAACTGCTTCAAACTCAGGAACATTCCATTTATTTAAAGAATTATGAAGATCTTTAATTGATGTTACGTTGGGAAGATCGCGCTTATTCCATTGCATGACCATTGGAATTTTTTCTACATCATATCCTTGCTCTAGTAGATTTTTTTCCAGTGATTTAAGTGATTCAATGTTTGAATCCATTCTTTCTACTTGTGAATCAGCTACAAAAATAATTCCATCGACACCTCGAATGATTAGTTTTCTAGATGCTTCATAAAACACTTGCCCAGGAACAGTGTAAAGATGAAATCGTGTTTTAAAACCTCGAATTTCTCCAAGGTCTAATGGTAGAAAATCAAAAAATAATGTTCGTTCATTTTCGGTATTCAAGGAAATAATATTTCCCTTACTGTCTCCGCTGGTTTTTTGATAAACATGCTGAATATTTGTCGTCTTACCACCGAGCCCTGGCCCGTAATAGACAATTTTACAATTCACTTCTTTGGTAACGTAATTAATGAAGGACATCTTACTCCCTGCCTAGTTCTTTGCAAAAGCGAACAACCGATCCATTTCTGAATCTGTAATATCGCCAAATAGAAAATTATTATTTTCAGTGATTCGTGTTTGGTTATGATTAAAATTTTCTTTTAATTCTTGCTCTAAATACTCGCTGAAACCAGCGGCCATTTCTCTGATTTTATTTTTAACAAATCCTGGATTAATTTCGTTGTGATAAATAAGCCCGAGATACAATTCTTCTGAACCCACTGATATTGGCAGAACGTACACACCCTGTGATGATGTATCGAAACTTAGCCTAAATCCTTCATTTTGATCTTCGGACTTTTTATCTTTGGGAATAAAGTCAGACAATGCTTTGGCCGCTTGCCAAACTCCTCCCAGCAAAGCACCAATTGAAGATTTAGAGATTGAGTTCGCTAAATTATTATTGTGATAAAGCACAACACCATCATATCTAATTAAAAAAAATGAATAGCGATTAAGCTTTTCATCAATCTCACAGGATTTAAAAAAAGTTTCAACATATTTAGGAATATTATTATTAACCTTCATAAGTGTCTTCGGTTCTCCAATGCTTTTGTAATCGTCAAAGAGTCAACAAACTCTAAACTTCCGCCCATCGGAATTCCAAATCCAATTCGATCAACATTAATATGTGATGGAAGTGATTGCTTTATATAAGCGCAAGTTGCATCACCCTCAACAGATGGATTAACGGCCAGAATTAATTCTTCTATCTCTTCATTTGAAACTCGATTGATGAGTGTGTCCAATTTTAATTCATCTGGACCAATTCCGAGCAGCGGGTTTAAAACTCCGAATAAAATATGAAACTTGCCACGAAAGTTGCCACTTCTTTCTATCGCCAAACAATCTGTAACTGATTCTACTACGCAAATTGTTTTGGCATTTACTCGATGATAGTCCAAACAAATTTTGCACAATTGATCATCACAGTACATACCACATTTTGAACAGTGGTTAAGTTCAGAAAGGTTTTTAACGGCTTCAGCAAAAGCGACAAGATCTTCCTTGTTCCACTTTGTCATGATGAGTGTCTGGCGCAAGGCCGTTTTTTCACCTACTCCAGGAAGACGAGAAAATTGCTTCACGACTTTTAAAAGTTTTTCTGGCAATTCCATTACTAGAACATTCCTGGAATATTAATTCCACCTGTAATTTTCGACATTGCCCCTGAAACCATTTCTTGTGATTCTTTTACCGCTTGGTTTACAGCAGTTTTCACGAGCTCTTCAAGGCTTGTGACATCACTTGGATCGACACATTCTTTATTTATTGAAATGGATAAAATTTGTTGTTTCCCTGTGATTTTGATTTTTATCATCCCGCCACCAGATGAAGTTTCCAATTCTCTGGTTTCCAATTCTTTTTGAAGTGTTGCCATTTTTTGTTGCATTTGTTGTGCTTGTTTCATTAATCCGTTAAGACCTTTCATGAGATTCTCCTATCTATTTTTTATTATTATCAATTATTACTTTATCAACCTTAGCATTAAACATTTTCTCTGCTTCTTTTAAGATTGGATTGCTTTTAAAAATTTCTATCCGGTCATGCATTGTTTTTTCAGCTTCTCGTTCTTTTATTTCAGCTGTTGTGACAAAATGTTCTGCTGACTGAACACTGTGTAAAATGAGATGAATTTTATTATTATTAACTTCAAAAAAATCAGATAAATTATTTTTTAGTTTTTGAAAAACTTCCGGCTCACTTAAGTAATCTAGAAAGACTTGACCTGAAAATCCAAAACCTAACTCAACACTCAGCTCACCATTATCAATTCGCAAGGGAGTCGTGATATTGCCCTGTTCAAGATTTGATGCTGATGCTGGAGACTTATTTCCTAGGTAATTTAAAAAACCTTCCCAAGTCATGTTTTTCTTTTCTTCTGACTTTGGCTTTTCTTCGTTATTAACTTGATTAACTTGAACACTCTCAACATTTTTTACTTTGGGAAGTTCTACCACCATGGCAAACTCAGCTAAGTTTTCAGCAAGTGTTTCAGCAACTGACTTAGTGCTTGGAATGTTAACAACTTGATCTGCGACTTCTTTTGGTGCAGCACTTGAGTGCTCACTTTGGGCAATTTTCATATTGAAAAAGCTTCTTCTCAAGGTGACTTTGAATAAAAGTACTTCAAGAGATTTCTCTGGTGCTATTGATTGAAAAATCCAAGTTGTTTCTCTCGCAATTGTTTCATAGATCCATATAAGTTCTGCTTCACTTAAATCTTTTTTGGTTTTTAATTCTTTAAAAAGTTCGTCTAATAAACCACTGGCAATATTTTTTACAGGAACATTTTCTTCTAATAATTTGTTATATGTTTTTGAAAGTAACTTAGTATCTCCATCATAAATTGATTTCAAAATATTAAGTAAACTTGAAACTCCAGCTACTCCTAAAGAGCTAGTTAAGTTTTTTTCTGTAATTAAATTATTGAGTGACGACGTAAGAACTTGATCCAATAATGATAGCGTATCTCGAACTGAGCCCCTTCCAAGTACTGCCAACTGTGAAACTAATTCTTCATTTTCAAATTGTATTCCCTCGGCCTTTGAGATCTCCAATATATGACTTGTGAGATCACTAACACTTACATTCCTAAAATCAAATCTCTGACATCTTGAAAGAACTGTACCCATTAATTTTTGGGCTTCAGTGGTGGCAAAAATAAAAATTACGTGGGCCGGTGGTTCTTCAAGTGTTTTCAGTAAAGCATTAAAGGCATTTGTAGATAACATATGCACTTCATCGATAATATAAACTTTATATTTTCCTGAAGTTGGTAAGTAATGAACGTTACCAATGAGCTCCCGAATATTATCCACGCTATTATTTGAAGCACCATCAATTTCAATGACGTTCATTGATGTTTCAGTATCAAAATCTAAGCAGGCCGAACATACTCCACAGGCATTTGCATCAGTTGTTAAGTTTTCGCAGCGTATAGCTTTCGCAAAAATTCTCGCAATGGAAGTTTTACCAACACCACGAGTTCCAACCAACATATAAGCGTGCCCAATTTTATGATTTAAAATTGAATTTTGAAGAGCGCGTGTTACATGTCCCTGCCCGATGACTTCTTGAAATTTTTTTGGTCGCCACTTTCTGGCCAATACTTGGTAAGACATCACAATCCTTGGAATATTTCCATAGTATTAAAGGTAATAAATTAAGTGGAATTAGTAAATTACATTTGAAGCGGCAGTTAGGAAAACAGCACAAAGCAGAGACAGTTACCGTTGCTTCCTTCCGGACCTGGCGGGGTTGGCCGCACATACCTTTGCCACTCCCTAACTACCAACTGCATATTAATAACCCCTAAGGATAGTGTCAAGGCAATGCACCTAACTTGCTGGACTCTAGGTTCTAAAATTGGTTTAATATCTCGGCTTATTAATAAAAATGGGGGATACCAATGAAGACTTTTATCGCAATGACGCTACTAGCACTTTCTCTTCAGGCTTTTTCTGCAACTAAAACTTACCAAGTTACTGGGCCAGTTTTAGAAATGACAGATTCAACAATTACTGTGCAAAAAGGAAAAGAAAAAGAAAAATGGGAAATCGCAAAAGATGCAGCGAGCACGATTAAAGGTGAATTAAAAATTGGATCTAAAGTAACTATTGAATATTTTATGACGGCAAAGTCCATTGAAGTCAAACCAGATTCTAAAGCTAAAAAATAGTTTCTAGGGGAGACTTTCGAGAGGGCTCCCCTAGATTTTTATTCAAGAACTTGAATATTTACTGCTTGAGCTTGTCCGACTTCAACTTCACCAATTTGGTTAGAGCCACCATCTGAATCTGGTTGTAAAACTGCTGCATAAATATCTTTTGATTCTTCATCAATTGCTAATTCAATAAAGTCATTTGAGAAAGACAGAATTTTTGTTCTGAAATAAAGATTGTTTTTATAAGGAATCATTAATTCATCAACGCCATTATTTGTTTCTAAAAATGCTGCAACGGACTTATTTACATAAACACACAAGGCAGTATCAGACCGAGTTGATAGCGTAAATACCTGTTCAAATTTTTGATCTTTGTTGACCGTTTCCCATCCAGCTTTTATGGCAGGATTTTCAGTTATTTCTTTTGTTAATGGGTTTCGACTAATATCATAATATGTAATTGAAAAACTTTTTGGGCAGTTTTTTGAATCGACTAAGGCAAACGTTGTTGTTGAAAAAAAACATATTAAAAGTACAAGTAACATTTTCATTCGAATTCCTTTGAAATTAGTGTTTTGGATACTTATCCAATCATAGGTCCAAAGTCTAGAAACAATTCATTGGTTAAAGCTGGAAAATGTAAATTTTTCTTCCCAAATGGCGGAGAACATGGGATTCGAACCCACGATACACTTTCGCGTATACTCGCCTTCCAAGCGAGCGCATTCGACCACTCTGCCAATTCTCCATTTCAATTGCTGGAAAATTATCAGATTCTTAAAACTTTCGCTAGCTCTTATTATAATTAACCCTTTTCTCTCGAAAAAATTGTGAAAGTAACTTTGAGCATTCAAAATGCCTCACTCCACCAACAACTGAAAATGAATGATTAAGTTTCTGATCTTTATAAAAATTGTAATTTAAACTAAGAGATCCGCCTTTAGAGTCATAAGCACCAAAATACAATTTTTCTATTCGGGCTTGAACCATTGCATTTAGACACATAGGACATGGCTCTAAAGTTACATAAATTGAGCATTCTTTGAGTCGCCAGTTTTTAATTTTTTTTGCGGCTTCTACAATGGCTAAAATTTCTGCATGCCCACAAGGATTAAAAACTTTTTCTTTAAGATTATGAGAGCGAGAAAGTATTGCTCCGTTTGAATCAACAATTACGGCACCAATTGGAACTTCATCAATTCGATAGGCTTTTTCCGCCTCAATTAATGCTTCATCCATTAGCCATAGTTGATCTTGAAAATTTATATTAGATGTGTGCAAATTTCAACTTCCGTTTGCTATGTTTTTCTTTTCGCCATAATCGAACCAATTGAACATACCGTTTTTTATTTGATCTACTGTCAAACTTGAACATAACTCCATAAATGAGTGGTCGACCAATGAGATCTCTTCTTTTACTCATGACTTGTCCGCGAAGGTTGACGGAAATATCATCAACCTTAGCGACAATGATAATTTCGTCTCCCAGTTTTACTTCTTCAAAGAGGGCCACGCAGCCAGCATATCTTCTGAGGTCTGTAAGCCTTGCCTCATATTCATTTTCACCAGTTTTGAGCTGAATCCGCAAGTCATCGCGATAACGAAAATCATACTCCCACCAACTTACTCGTGGATAATAAATAGGAGAGGAGAGGATATACATCTTTATGCTAAGTATAAGTAAAGAGATTACGTATAGTGCACCAATATGAGATTGCTGAAGTATAAAAAATTGTTCATAAACTTTGAACGATATATAAACAAACAAAAATGTCGAAAAAGTCCAATACGTATAATATCGATGTTTGATAGTTTTATAATATGGCGCTGATAAATAGAGAAAAAATAAAAGTCGAACACCTAATCTAAACTTAGGCCCGGCTACAATTTCGGTCATAATTGCAAGGTGTATAAAGAAGAAGAAAGCTTTTAATAAAAACTTGATCGTTTTAGTTTCTGTTTTATAAGTTTGATCGAGAGTATCCATTTAATCATTATCTTCTGTTTGAAATATTTTTCAAGATTACTAATCTGATCTTAACAAATTAAATACTTGATTTATTGAAAGTGTTGTTAAATCATTTTAGTATTAGATTTTTTTATAAAGGAGATACTATGAAGATGTTACTTCCTGCAATTGCGCTTTTAAGCTCAACTGTAATGGCTGCTGACCTAAAGTTTAACGCTGAAGGGCGTTTTGACTACACGAACTCAACTGTAAAGCATGAGCAAGTTACTACAACTAACAATTTCGAAGAAAAAAGAGGGGATTTCTCTTCTAATATTCTTAGATTAAACGCTGTTGCTACATTCTCAGAAAATTTACTTTTCAGAATGAGATACAGATTCTCTACTTCTCAAGAAACTACTTCAAAAAACCGTGACCTTTCTTTCCAAAACGTAGACTTTTTCTACGTTGACCACAAAACTGAATGGTTTACAGCTCGTATTGGTAAATCAAGCCAAGCTGATTCTCTAGGAAGAGAATTTTATGTTTCTGGAACAGATTACCCTACTACTTCATTCAACAGTTTCTCTGGTTCAACTGGATATACTTCATCTAACACAGCTGTTTACAATGCTGTAAAAAATGATGCTGATTTATACCGTGTTGGTGCAACTTTAATGTTTAACCAAGTTCCAAACAGCACAATTTCAGTAGCTGCTTTCAACCCACAAAAATCAACTACTTACTCTGACACAGCTTCTGCAACTAACGATTCTCAAAACTCTAAGCTTGGATTAGGTTTCTACTATAATGGAAACTTCATGGAAAAAATGTTGCAACCAACTTTAGGATACACAATGTTTGGCGTTGCTCCTGAAACAGATACTGTTGCTGCAAACACTGTTTCTGGAACACATAAACTTATGTCAGCTGGTTTAAGATCTGAAGTTGCTGGTGTTGTTGTTGACCTTGATTGGAAACAATACAAAAAAGCTAATGTTGCTGTAACTACTGCTGCTTCTAACGAAGAAAAAACAACTTCTATCTACGCAAACGTAGCATACACTTGGGATAACTTAACTCCATTTGTTAACTTCATTAGCGATAAATACAATGTTGCTGTAACAGATACAACTGATTACAAAAGAACTGCTTTAACTGCTGGTCTAATGATTAAGCCAATGAAAGACATGAATTTCAGATACCATGTTTCTTATACTAATGACGTTAAGAAAATCGACGCTGCTGCAACTGGTGACAAGAAAATTTCTGGAAACCAAATTGCTGCTGGTATCAAATTCGACATCTAATTTTTTAAAAAATTATTGTTCAATAAAAGAGGGCCTTCGGGCCCTTTTTTTTGGGCTTCCTAACAAAATCCTAACGATACTTTTAATACTTATTTTCATAAGATCACCGCAATACCACCCACGAACTCAGAGAGGTTTTACGTGTTAAAAAAATTATTGTTGTTTCTTCTTTTGTCTATGTCTCTTAGCCTTTTTGCTGCTCAAAAGATTAATGGAGCAGGTGCTACATTTCCTTATCCTATTTATTCAAAATGGTTCGCGGAATATCAAAAAACTCACACAGATGTCGAATTTAACTATCAATCAATCGGAAGTGGCGGAGGAATTAAACAAGTTCTCGCTCAAACCGTAGACTTCGGAGCAACTGATGCTCCTATGAGTGATGAAGAATTAAAATCTGCAAAAACTCCAATTCGTCATATCCCAACTGTTTTAGGTGCAGTAACTGTTGCTTATAATGTTAAAGGAATTGAAGCTGGCTTGAAGTTAGATGGTGAAACTTTATCAAATATTTTTCTTGGTAAAGTCACAAAGTGGAATGATGCTACAATTGCAAAACTAAACCCAAAAGCTAAACTTCCAGCTACAGATATTTTAGTTGTAAGAAGATCAGATGGTTCAGGAACAACTGCTGTTTTCTCAACTTTTTTAGCTGACGTTTCTAAAGATTGGAAAGATAAAGTTGGTGCTGGAAAAAATATTAACTGGCCTGCAGGAATTGGCGCTAAAGGTAACGAAGGTGTTACTGCAATGATCGCTCAAACTGACGGTGCTGTAGGATACGTTGAACTTGCATACGCAATCAACAGCAAGCTTGCTACTGCTTCAATTAAAAATAAAAAAGGTGAGTTCGTAGCAGCTTCAGTTGAATCAATTTCTAAAGCAGCATCTGCTGTTAAAGATGTAAGTGGCGATTTAAGAATTTCTGTTATCAATGCTGAAGGAAAAGGAGTTTATCCAATTTCTTCATTCACATGGATTTTACTTCCAGAAAATGCAGCATCTGCTCCATTAAAAGAAGTAAGAGCATTTTTAGGATGGGCTTTGAAAGATGGGCAAAAATTTGCTGCTGAACTTCACTATGCTCCATTACCAGCAAAAATGGCAGCTGACTTAGTTAAGACAATTAAATAAATATTTGAGAATAAATTTTCTCAAACCTTGAAGGACCCAAATGCTTTCGTAAAACAAAGTATTTGGGTTTTTTATTTTCTTAAAACCAAATTAACTTAATCATAAGTAAAACGACAACAAGTGTGAGCATTGGCCTGATTATTTTTGTGATATTCTTAGTAGCGTACGTTGCTCCAAGATAAGCCCCAACAACCATTCCAGTGGCCATAATCAAACCTTCTCTCCAATGAACATATCCATTATGGGCATAAGTTATAAGCGCCGTTGTTGCAGAAAAAGTATTGGCCATTTTAGAAATGGCAATTGAAGCCAATAGAGGATAGCCCGTACCTAAAAATAGACCAAGAAACATGAATGTTCCTCCACCTGGTCCAAAAAATCCGTCATAAAACCCACTAGCAAAAGCAGAGAGAAAAAAAAGAGAATAATGTGGTTTCACAAAATTTTCTCTTTCTTTAAAAAACTGATCTCGATTCCAAACAATATATAAAATAACTGGGCACATTATCAGGAGTAAATAACGAAAAAATTCTTTTGAAACATAAGGTGCACTTGAACTACCAAAAAACGATCCTACTGCACACACTAGACAAAAGGCTAAACCCTCCTTCCATTTCAGGTGACCATTTCGAGCATAAACCAATAGAGCAATGAATGCCCCTGTAGATCCAACAATTTTATTCGTACCAATTGCTTCTGGCCCAGGTGCTAAGGCAATTGAAAGAGTCGGAAGCGAGATTAGACCGCCCCCTCCAACAATGGAGTCGACCAGTCCAGTAAGAAAACCCATTAAACTTAAGACAAAATGATTCATGTATCTGACGCTACATTGATTATTTTTCTTTTTCAATTAGCATTAGAGAAACACCACAAAATTGAGAATGCTATGAATCCTATCATCAACAACTTTATTGAATCCGCTCAAACGTCAGTACTTGGAAAAAAAAATGAATTAAAATTAGCTTTATGCTGCTTTCTTTCTGAGGGACATCTTTTAATTGAAGATGTCCCAGGTGTTGGAAAAACTACATTTGCGAAAACTATGGCAAAATTATTGGATTTGAGTTTTTCTCGAATTCAATTTACAAACGACCTAATGCCCTCTGACCTTCTGGGATTACAAATTTATGATCCCAAAAATTCTCAATTTAATTTAATTCCTGGCCCCATTTTTAATCAATTTATTTTAGCAGATGAACTTAATCGCGGAACTCCCAAAACGCAAAGTGCACTTTTAGAGGCAATGGAAGAGCAACAGGTTACGCTAGATGGTAAAACATTAATTTTGCCAACACCCTTTTTTGTACTTGCTACTCAAAACCCACGTTCTCAAATTGGAACTAATCCATTACCTGAATCTCAACTAGATCGATTCATGATGAAAATCAAAATTGGTTATCCAGATAAACTTTTTGAAAAAAAATTAATCTCTGAAAGCCTGCATATAAATAATTTATTGGAATTAAAGCAGGCAATTAATACAAATGAATTAAAATCAATAAAAAATGAAATCAACAATATCAGTGTAAGTGAAAAACTTCTGGACTACGTACTTTCACTTCTAGAAAACTCACGAATACAAAATTCATTTCAAGGTCTAAGCCCGAGAGCTGGCAGAGATATAATAAAGGCTGCAAAAACCTGGGCTTTTATTGAAGGAAGAAATTTTGTGCTTCCAGACGATGTTCAAACCATCTTGCCTTCTGTTATTTCGCATCGATTAGCACCTTTCCAAACTCAAACCCATGAGGAAGACTTGGAACTTACAAAGTCACTTCTAAAAATAACTAATGTTGACTAACCTTAAAAAGAAATTTTTCTTTAAAATGGAGACTCTCAGTAAAACTGAGCAGACTTATATCATTCCCACCTTTGATGGTATGAAGTTATTAATATTAAATTTGATTCTTTTGATAATCGGATTGGTATATGCCAACAACTATGTTTTGCTTTTTAATTTTATTCTCTTCTGCCTATTTCTTGGATCTATGTATTATACGCATTTCAACTTACAAGGATTAATTCTAGTTTCAGCGAAACTTACCCCTGTTCATGTTAATGAAGTAGGAGTTCTCACCCTTCACTTTAAAACTCATTCAAGATTTGGACATCATTTTTTAAAACTTCGTATTAATAATAAATTAGTTCAAATACTCGATCAGGATTTTAATTTTTCCTTTAGCGAAAACCTCGGAGGTATTTTAAAAGTTGAAATTCCAACTAAAGGTACTCGTCGAGGAGTAGAGGTTTTTAATAGGATTTGTATAGAAACACTTTTTCCTTTTCATTTATTTAGAAGTTTTAGTTATTTTAAATCATCTTTAGAAATCCTCGTTTTCCCGGAAAAAAAAGATTTAAACATTCACACGACCCTTGAAAACTTAGAAGATAAACTTTATGAGGGAGATGATTTTATATTAAACAATTTCCAACTGGGTGATTCGCTAAAGCGCGTGCACTGGAAAAAGCTTGCTCAAACGTCTCGATGGTATACTAAAAAAGCTTTAACTCCAGACGATTCCCCTGTGACATTGCAATCAGGGCCTGAGTCAATTGAAAAATTTGGATTAGAAAATCAATTGTCTTCACTTACATTTGCAATAATCTATCATCAATATCAAAACACTAAATACGGCCTCTCTATTGGAAATATCTTCCTTCCACCTAATCATGGCAGTCAGCACCTACTTAAGTGCTTAACTCTTTTGGCCAACTATGAAAATTAACATTAAAAATCTTTCAGTTTTTTTAGTTATTTTAAATGCCTTAATTATGTTTAAAGATTTGCCACTTGCTTTAATTAGTTATGTTTTTGTTGTTATTATCTTTTCATTTATAATCAACAACTCCAAGGCCAGGACTTTCTTTAAAGTTATTTTTCTATTTTGTGGATTGGCTCTCTTAAGAATATTGTTTAAATCTTTTCTCGTTACTGAGGCAGGTGTCTCTCTTGTCATGATCCTTTCTGCACTTAAGTTGTGGGAGTTGGATTCAGAAAATGACCACTTTAATATGTTTCTTATTTTAGCACTTTTAGAGTGTTGCCTTTTTCTATTAAATCCTACATTCCTTGCGTTCTTTTTTGGTCTCATTAAAATTATTATCTTTTTTTATTTTATTTTAAAAATTAGAAATTACGACTTAAGTTTATTAAGCGCCAAACGTCTTCTGATACTTATTGCACCATCATTACTATTATCATTAATTCTTTTTTATACATTCCCGCGCTTCACCCAGGGGTTTGTCAATGCAACAAATAACAAATTACTCTTTTCTGGCGCTAGTTCTGTTATTTCATTTAAAAACTTAGGGCCTCTCAATCTATCTACAAAAATAGTTTTCAAAGTGACCGGATTAAATCCTAATTTATTTCCAGTTCCTATGATTTACTGGAGACAAAATGTTCTTTGGGAATATTACAAAGACGAATGGCATTCGAGCTATTTTAACTTGCGAAGTGAACCCATAAAGCTTTCAAATCCTTCCACAAGTTATAGTATTCACTTAATGGAAGATTACAATGAATTCCTTCCTGTTTTAGACGGTATTTCAAAAATTGAACACAGTACATTTTCGAATAATTATTATAGTGAAAACAGCTTTAGACTAAAAAACATTGCCCGCGCAGCTGTCGACTATGACGTCACAACTAGCTATAAAGAAACTGCTACTTATGTTTCTCCAACTCTTTTGAGGAAAGGATTGAGATTAAGATCAAGCCAAAAAGTCAATGTTCAAGACTTAATTTTAAAGGATCAAGTTAACTCAAAACTTTTAACTGACGAACAATTATTTCAATTGGTAATCTCTTTTTTTAAAAAACAAAATTATCGCTATAGTCTAAATCCACCAATATACAATTCCGTTGAAGACTTTATTGCCAATGGAAAAAGTGGTTATTGCAGTCACTTTGCAAGTGCGTTTGCCTTTATGTCACGTTCTGTTGGACTTCCTGCAAGAATAGTCTCTGGGTTTCAAGGCGGAGAATTTAATCCATTTGATAAATCTCTTACTGTTAGAGAACTTGATGGCCATGTCTGGGTTGAAGTTTATTTAAAAAAAATTGGTTGGTTTAGATTTGATCCAACGGCCATTATTGCTCCCGATAGAATTGAACTCGGCGCCAACATATTCAATGATAAAATCTCACCTTATTTAGATCTTTATTTTTTAAAATTGCCAAAAGAATCATTGAGATTCCCATTGATAAATAGATTTTCATTTTGGATTGATTCTTTGGGAAATCAATTGAATACAAATATTTTAAATTTTGACAAAGAAAAGCAGCAACAAATTCTTAATGCATTTTTTCCAAAATCCATTTCACTTGGTTGGCTTTTTGTATTTGCTCTATCTGGATCTATGCCCCTTTTTTGGTTTTTATTTGTCTGGCAAAGCAAAATAAAAATGAATCCACATGAATTAAAATATCAAAAATTCTTAATGAGAATGAAAAAAGAGGGTATTCAAAAACAACCTTTTGAAACGGCTTCTGTTTTTAGAGACAAATGTCTTACTCTTGCACCTGACCTTACACTGGAAATTCAACTTGAAACTGATCAATATATAAAATATTTTTACGAAAACCCCTGATGCTTAAAATGCTTGTTGCGTGTGGCCTTTAAAAACTGTAGTTTGACCAAAAAATTTATCCAAAGGTTACTTATTTATGAACTCAATAAAATCAACTGTCTCATTTGCCGACTTAAAACTAATTGAACCACTAAAGCTTGCACTTGCTGAAGCTGGCTATACGCACCCAACTCCCATTCAAGCTGAAGCCATTCCTTCATTACTCGAGGGTAGAGACTTGCTTGGTTGTGCTCAAACTGGAACTGGAAAAACGGCTGCATTTGCATTACCAATCTTACATAGACTTGTAGAAAATCATAAAAAATCTCTTCCAAGACATACTCGCGTATTAGTCTTAACTCCCACTAGAGAATTGGCAATTCAAGTTAATCAAAGCTTTATTACTTACGGCAAGAATTTGAATTTAAAATTTGCAGTTGTTTTCGGAGGAGTTGGACAAGCACCTCAAGTAAAATCACTTTCACAAGGTGTCGACGTCTTAGTCGCAACTCCAGGCCGATTGATGGATTTAATTGAACAAGGTTTTATCAAACTATCTGGATTAGAGGTTTTTGTTTTAGATGAAGCAGATCGCATGTTAGACATGGGTTTTATCCATGACATCAAAAAAGTATTAAAGTTACTTCCACCGAAAAGACATAATCTCTTTTTCTCTGCAACTATGCCTCCTGATATTGAAAAATTAGCCAATTCAATTTTAGTCAATCCACTTCGTGTTGAAGTGACTCCAGTTTCTTCAACTGCTGAATTAATATCACAGTCTGTTATGTATGTTGACCGAGACAATAAAAGACCACTATTGAAACATATTTTGCAGGATGAAAAATTAAAACGCGTTATTGTTTTTTCTCGAACTAAACATGGCGCTAATAAAATTGTCGACTACCTTGAAAAGGGGGGCATCATTGCTGAAGCGATTCACGGAAATAAGTCTCAGTCGGCGAGACAACGCGCGCTAGAAAATTTTCGCTCTGGTCAAACTCGAGTCCTTATTGCAACAGATATCGCTGCTCGTGGAATTGATATAGACGATATTAGCCACGTAATTAACTACGACCTACCAAATGAAAGCGAAAGTTATGTCCACCGCATAGGTCGAACTGCCAGGGCGGGAGCAAGTGGTGTGGCAATTTCATTTTGCGACTCAGAAGAGAAAATATTTCTTAAAGATATAGAAAAACTTATCGGTAAACGCATTCAATTGATAGAAGACCAACCATTTCACTCCCAAATTGTCGTTGAAAGTAAACTTTTGACAGCGGGCAAGGCGAAGACCTTGATAGATGGAAGAGGCGGCCGGCCAAATAACTCTTTCCGACGTGGCCCGCGTAATAATTTCAAAAAGAATTAATAAGATTAGGATTTTTAAAATTATAATGTTAGGGTGCAATTGAAATGTACGTCGCCTTTAAGATTAGTGGTCAGTTTGTTCGGCTCTCCTCTTTAGCGGCCCCAGCCTTAAGGAGGTAATTATGGGTAGAAAACTTTATGTCGGAAATCTTCCGTACTCAGCTAATGATCAATTATTAAGAGACAAATTCTCAGAAGTGGGAACTGTTGATTCTGCAAAGGTAATCACTGACCGTGATACTGGTAGATCAAAAGGTTTCGGATTTATCGAAATGTCATCAGAAGAAGAAGCTGAAGAAGCAATCAGCAAATTCAATGGTACAGATTACGATGGTCGCGCAATGACTGTTTCTGAAGCAAAACCAATGACTCCAAATGATTCACGTGGTGGATCTGGCGGCGGATCACGTGGTGGATTCGGCGGCGGCGGTGGTGGCGGAAGAAACCGTTACTAAGTCTAAACCAACTAAAAATTAGTTTAAATAAAAAAGGGCTATCGAAAGATAGCCCTTTTTTTGTTTAATTTTCAAATGTTTTAATCATATTTAAGCCAATATCTAATTAATTTACTCAATCAGGTCTTAAACCTAAATTTAAATTCAATTTTTCCGATAGACACCTCATAGACTAAAAAATGAGAGGCCATATGTTACCTAAAATTCAATTTAAACAAAAAATTCTTTTAGGGTTTTTAATACCAATTTCTGTTTTAGTCATTAGTTCTGTTTTTTTAGCCTTCAAAATTTCTCATGTACAAAACATGAGCCTAAAAATAAAAAATACAGACATGGTCTTGGCTAAAGCCGCAAACGATATGAAATTTGATGCTGCCGAAGTTCAACAATGGTTAACCGATATTTCTGCAACTAGAGGTGCCCCTGGATTTGATGATGGTCTTAAAAAAGCTGATGAATATGCTGTAAATTTAAGAAAAAATTTCAAAGTTTTTTCTGATTATTACTCATCTATAAATGATTTAAAAAATATCAATAGAGTTAAAGTTCTTTCAGAGAAATTTGAAAATTTTTATAATGTTGGAAAACAAATGTCTGAACAATACGTTAAAGGCGGACCTGCTGCCGGCAACGCTTTTATGGGTAATTTTGATAAAGCTGCAGAAGAGCTTGATACACAATTTGCACCTTTTGTTTTAGAACATTTAACGATAATGAATCAGGCCATTGATGAAAATGATAAATTTATCTCAACATCAATGGTAGTTTTAAAAATGTCTCTAGCATTTTCTTTCGTCGTTTGTAGTTTTGTTATTTATTTTTTACATTCATCTATTAGTAATATTAATTTTCAATTTAGCGAGATTGGTCGATTTGCCAATCTATTAAAAGACGGAGACCTAACTGCAAAAGTAAACATTGACTCAAAAGATGAAGTAGGAAAATTGGCAACTTCATTTAATGCAACAGTCGAATACATCCATGATGCATTCAAATTAGATAAAATTGAATGGAGCGAAATTGCTAATCAAAAAGAAAGAGAGATGATATCTCAAGAGCAAACTAAAAAAGCACTTCTTATGGCTGAAAAAGAAAAGAGTGAAGCAATGGAAGCAAAAAAACTTGCAGACATTGAAAAAGCTAAAGCAGAAGAAGCAATGGTAATGGCCTCAGAAGAAAAAAGAAAAGCAGAAGAATTAGCATCAAATGAAAAAAGATCAGCTGAAGATTTAAAAATGAAAGTTGATAAAATTCTAATTGTAGTTAGAGCTGCTGAGAAGGGAGATTTAACTCAGTTAATTAATATTGAAAGCTCAGATACAATTGGCCAACTTTCAATGGCCCTAGATTCATTTTTAAATCATTTATCAAACGATTTTATAAATATTGATCAATATTCAAAAGCATTGGACATTCAATCTTTTGAGTTAAACAACAAATGCAACACTTTAGCGAAAAATGCTAATGAGACTAATGATTCTTCATTAGAAATGAGCGAACAAACTCAAAAAGTAATTAATAATATTAGAAATTTAAACCATTCTACTGGTGAGTTGAAACAAGCAGTAAGCGAGATCTCTAGACAGGCAAGCGAAACAAGTCGATTTTCTGCAGATGCTGTAAAATATGTTTCAGAAGCAAAAACAATTGGAATTAAACTTGAGGAAAATTCAAATGATATCACTCAATTTATTACTGTCATAACGGCCATAGCGAGACAAACAAATCTGCTTGCTTTAAACGCTACTATCGAAGCCGCGAGAGCAGGTGAAGCTGGAAAAGGATTTGCTGTAGTAGCAAATGAAGTTAAAGAACTCGCAAAACAATCGGCACATGCAGCAGAAGAAATTACTGGAAAAGTAATGACCATAAAAACAAATTCTCAAGAGTTATCAGGTTCAATTACAAAAGTTAATGAGTTAATGGAAAGTATTAATAGTGCATCTCGAGTTGTAGCAAGTGCAACAGAAGAGCAATTTGCAACCACTGATCAGTTTGTAGAAATCATTTCTTATTCTACCAAAGAAGCCGAGTTAATTGGAACTGGATCTAAAAAGGTTAATCAGTCTGCTATAGATACATCAGACATAGTAAAAGAAAATATTGTAATCTCAAATGACCTATCGATTACCAGTAAAAATTTAAATTCAATGGTTAAGAAGTTTAAGTTAAAAGATAGTGGCTTGAAAATAGCTGCTTAGTTAAAATGGCGCAAACGGCAGGAGTCGAACCTGCGACCACTTGATTCGTAGTCAAGTACTCTATCCAACTGAGCTACGTCTGCGTGTAAGATTTGCCCAAATATAATTGTGGACCATAATTAAGTCAATGAGAATTGCTATAATGGGATTGGGAAAAAACCGCAAAAAATGGCGGAGACGGTGAGATTCGAACTCACGGTACCCCTTGCGGGGTACGACGCCTTAGCAAGGCGCTGGATTAGACCACTCTCCCACATCTCCAGAAGTCAGATCAAAAATTCTAGGGACTCTTCAAAATAAACGCAAAAATAATGGCGGAGGACATAGGATTCGAACCTACGGTACCTTGCGGTACGGCGGTTTTCAAAACCGCTGCAATAGACCACTCTGCCAATCCTCCGAACAATAGAGGGATATAATAAATTTTTTCATTAAAAAAGACAAGAGGGAATTCTACTGTAAATTTCTTATTTGTGTTTCAATTTGGTCCCGATCGGCTGCCCCAGGGCTTAATTTCAAATAATCTTCTAGTTTTTCCTTCGCTAGGGCTCGCTGGCCTGCAGCTTTATAAGATAATCCCAATTGTTTATGAATTTCTGGGTTATTTTTATCCTCTCTCAAAGCGCGGCCATAAAGCTCAACTGCTTCACTTGCATAGTTCTGAGCTAGCTTAATCCAGCCCATGGCCGTAAGTGCCTCTACCGATTTAGGATTCAAACTGATAGCCTTTTCATACTTAAAAATAGCTTCCCGATAGTCTTTTTCAATTCTCGCAACTTCTCCAACAATATAATAAGCAGAATCTATGCTTGGATTAAGTTCTAGCTCTTTTAAGGCCATAACTTTTGCTTTTTTAATATCTTGTGTTGCTAGGTAAAGCTTTGCCAACATGAAATGAACTTTTGGATAAGATACCAACCTTGTCCTAACTTCATCAAATTCAACGATGGCTTCTGGGTATCTTTTTAAATTATATAAAAATTCTCCGAGCTCTAAATGTACTTTTAAGTTTCCTGGATTTAATTTTAAAATCTCTCGGCTATAATTTATATAATCATCATTCTTCTCTTCGAGTTTCGCGGCATAAATGAGGAACTCAAAAAACGTCTCATCTTTTTTAGGCAAGGCCAGGATTCGCTTGTAGTAATTCGTAAAATCTTTTATCTGCCCACTTTTATAATATATTATGGCAATGGCCGACAGCAGTTTAGGATCTTCTCCGATTTCTGAAATTGCATCTCTTAAATAACCAAGTGCTGTATCTGCATTGTCTTGTTCGTATAATATTTCTGAATTCATAACTAAGTAATCAGGATTTTTTGGGTCTAGCAATAATGCTTTTGCAAGTCTTGATTTAGCTTCATTGAATTTTTTAGAACGTAGAAATATTTTTGAAACTTGAAACATATCATGATCGCTTAGCGGATCTCTGTTCAACGCCTCTAGGTACCATCTTAGCGCAAGTTGAATATTGTTTTTTGCTAAATAAAAATCTCCCATCAGTGAAGCATACTCACTTCCAAATGAATATTTGGTTTGAGAAAACTCCAGTAGTAATTTTTGAGCATCTTCAAATTTATATGCCTTTATATATGCTTGAGTAAGATTGTTTTTTAACAAATTATTATTTGGATTCGTGTTTATGGCATTTTGAAGTGTGTTAATAGCAGAATCGAACAGTCCTCTTTTTATTTGCAAATCAGTATGTAGAAGAATTGCTGGGATATAAGCTGGATAAGAATCGAGTGCCTCAATTGAAAAAGAAAATGCCGATTCTAAATTTTTATTTTTTAACTCTGTCTTTGCTCTTTTTATTAGATTTATTACCTTACTTTCCAAAATGAGTGTTTTGGAGAAGTTATCCCCTGCAATTTCTAAGTTTGCTAGCATTACCCTTAGCTCATCTGACTCTTTTATTTCCAAAGACTTTTTAAAAAATGAAGCTGCAACTTTGTTTTTATTCTTTAAGGCATTTAAAAGACCCAAGTGATAATAAAACTTTGCAGTTAAACTAGGAGAGCCTTCTGAGTTTATAGCATTTACTTTTTTTAAGACTGACTCATATTCATTTTTCTGTTGGTCTTTGAATAAATAATCAGCATATTTTAATAGCAGCAATGCACTTTTTGGGCTTTGTGTAATTCCTTCCTTGATTATTTTTCTAGCCTGAGCAGGCTGGTCATCAACATCACTAAAATTTGCAAGTGAATAGTAAATCTCAATTGTCTTTTTTGGTAAATCATTTAATTTAATAAAAGTTTTACGTGCTTCAACCAAATCTCCAGAGCTAATCAAAAGATCTAAGTAATTAGCTAAAAGCTTTCCAGATGCAGGTCCTTTTGCTTTGAAATAATTTCTTATTAAATTAATACCTGCTTGATATTTTCCAATTTTGCCAAAGAATAGTGCCTCCCCAGTTACCACGTTTAAATCTGTAAGTGTTTTATTGTCTGACAATTGAATTAATTTATAAATTGTATTCGCTGATATTTTTGAATCTCGTGTATCGTCTAATAGTTCTGAATAGGTCAGTATTAAATCACCAATTGCCTCGTTGGTATTAAATTGTTTTTGAAGTGAAGAAACAAACATTTTAGAAGCTACGGCTTTTGCTAAGTATGTATTTTGAGAATAATAATTTCTACCTGTAATTAAATCCTTTGCGGCTCCCTTACTATCTTCAAACTCTTGTGTTAATGGAAATTTAAACTCTACAAATTGCGGTCCGCTGACTTTAGGTTTTTCGTCGGGTGTCAGCATTACATAAAATATAGCTAAAAATGCAAGGGCTACAATTATTGACATTCCTTTTTTTCGTTTTTTCTTCGGTTTATTATTTTTTTCTAAATCAGGGACTGCATCGCCTTGATCTCCATCGTAATCTTCATCTTCTTGATTATTTCTTTGAATTTCTTTTAATCGAATTATCTCATTGTTTTCTTCGATTTTTGCTTTTTGATCTAATTCAACTTCAGCGACACTTAATTGAGCATTAATAGTCGGTAGCAAATGGGCAAGATTGAAAAACTCTGTTTGCTCATTTATTAAATCCTCACGTGTTGGAAGATTGTTTTTAATTTCACTTGATTCATCTTTCTGTTTTTTTTCTTCTGCAGTATTTGTATGTGTTCCAGTATCACTTTTAATTAATCTTGCTGCCTTTAATGGCATTACGACTGTTTTTTCCATTTCATCAGTCAAGCTTAAAATTGGTGAACGGCGAACAACTCTAGTTTTTTCAAAATCATGTGCTTCTTCTTTTACTTCTTCACTTTCTGGCCGATCACCTGGTCGATTTGAATTGTATTTCTTTTCAATCTCTGCATAATTTATATTTTCATCAAGATTTTTATTCTTATCGAATTTAAATTCTGAAAACATTTTAACGGATGATGTTTTATCAGAAGTTTGATTTTTAACTTCAGCCTTATTTTTTACAGGTATAGACGCAGTTGTGGCTGTTTTTTCAGATTTTATTTCTTGATGTGCGGGAGAAGGTTTTATATATGAAGATGTTTTATTAACTAAAGATATATATTGTACTAATTCGGGAAAACTAGAAAAATTCCTCCAGTCTCCAATTGGAAATTGCTGACAGACTTCGTCTCCATTTATATGTTTTTTAGAATAGAGCTCGCCAATTTCTTCGGCGCCAAAAGGTCCTATAACTCTATTGCTCTGAAGCCGAATCCTGTACTTTACGCTCATTCATCCTTATCTACTTCAACCCTAAAAAGAGCGATGGTGCGATACCAAAAGTGAAGATAGACAATAAAATGATAACATGAACTAGCGATTCACTAAAACGAGTTTTAATAATGGGAAGTTTCATCTTCTCTTCGTTTTCTGTGAAAAGATCACTTACAAATCGAATATAGTAAGAAAGTCCTATGATTGAACTAATGAAAATTGATATGGCCTCAATCGTAAAGCCTTCTTTAAAATAATTGGTAAAAAGCATGTACTTCATGGCAAAACCTGAAGTAAGCGGTATACCACCTAAGCTCAAGACACAAACAACGAGCAAGATAGCTAAACCTTTGTTGCGATAAAACCCAGAAACAAGAATTTCTTTACCATCTTTGTTTTTGTTTAATTGAGCAAACTGATTGAGAATCATGATTACTCCAGTTGCTGTTAACGAATACAAGACTAAATAACTAATGAGTTGCTTCTCATACATTTCATCTGGATTCAAACACATGGTCATCAACATATACCCTGTATGGGCGACAGATGAATAAGCAATAATTCGCTTAAACTGCCCTTGTACTACAGCAATAATATTTCCGTAAAACGCAGACATTACGGCTATAACTTGAATAATTCTAATTAAAACATCTGAAAAATGAGGGTCACATGCCTGTAATAAAACTTGAATTAAAGTAATGAATTTATAACCAATAATAATTTTTGAAATAAAAAAATTCGTCGCTAAATTTCCATCTGAAACGTTAGAATAAACATCTGCAATCCAAGCATGAAAGGGAAAAGCCCCGAGCTTAAAACAAGCCGTTAAAATAAATATTCCAAGAGCTACTGCATAAAGCTCCTGATTGTTGACGTTGGCACCAACGAGAGTTAATCCTCCAGTTGCACCTAAGTAAAAAGCTACACCAAGAAGAAATATTGCCGATACTACAGATCCTTGAACAAGATACTTAACCGCTGCTTCTCGTGAAAACTCTAAACTAGAGGTCGCAACGAGTGTATATCCAACAAGTGCAATTGTTTCCAATGAGACGTAAAACGTTATGAGGTCATTTGACCCTAATAAAAAAACACCTCCAAGAAACATATAACTTACAAGAAGGGTGCTTTTAACTTTTTCCAAGGATGTATAACCATTTATAAGGATCATGAGAACATTGAGAATAGAGACTAATTTTAATAAAAATATTTTATTTCCATCCAGAGTAAACAATTCGCCTAAACTGAAACTGTCTCTCATGTATAACATTGCAAAAAACACAACTGCAGCAGTTAAACTTAATCCGAATGAAATATATTTTCCATATTTCTTAACATTGAGAGAAAGTAAGGCGATTGCATTTAGGCCTATAAAAATTAAAATGTTTTGTACGAAAGTTAAATTTTCCATTTTTTATAAACCTTTATTCACAAAAAAACTTATTGTGCCTTCATACATTGATGTGATTAATTTTGGGTAAAGCCCAAGTAGAATAGTTAATACAGACAACACAATCATAGGTGTCGCCTCTAAAAGTGATAAATCTTTAAGTGATTTATTTTCTTCGTGATTAATCTCACCGAGAGCGGTTAAGTGATACATTTTCAATAGGTAAATTGGTGATAAAATTATCCCAGTTGCTGCTAAAAATGCGACTGTTTTATTAATTTCATAAACACCAGCGGTGATCATGAATTCTCCAACAAATCCACAAGTCATGGGAACGGCCATTGAGCCAGCTGTTATTATAAAAAACAAAATGGCAAAACGAGGCATAACCTTTGCGAGTCCACCAAATTGATCTAATTTTTTTGTATGTCTTCTTGTGTAAAGATAGTGAACTCCGATGAAGAGTCCTGGTGTTGAAATTCCATGAGCAACCATTTGAAAAATTGCACCTTTAACGGCAAATGCATTTTGAGAGAAAACTCCCATAACAATATAGCCCATATGTGAAATTGATGAAAAGGCGACCAGCTTTTTTATATCTTTTTGAACCCAGGCCGTTAACGCTCCATAAATTACACCAATTGCACCTAAGTAGAGAACTATATCTCTATAGGCATCCACTGCTTGCGGATAAAATGGAATAACAAATCTTAAAAATCCATAGATACCAAGTTTTAAAAGAATTCCAGCAAGAAGGATTGAACCTGCAGTTGGAGCTTCAACGTGCGCATCTGGAAGCCATGAATGAAATGGAAACACTGGCACCTTTAGGAAAAAGGCAATTGAAAAGCACCAAAAGATTAGTGACTGAGGTGACCAAAAACCAGAAAATCTTAAATTTAGTGATTTGATTACTTCGTAATTTAAATCATAAGAACCAGTAAGTTTATAAGCTAATGCACTCATATAACACATTGATGCAAGCATGAGAATTGAACCTGCCGCTGTCATCATGAAAAACTTAAAGCTGGCATAACGTCGATTATCTCCGCCAAACACTCCAACTAAAATAAATAGTGGGATTAGCATAGCTTCCCAAAATATATAAAATCCATAGAGTGAAGTTGAAAGTAAAGATCCGTTTACGGCCCACACAAGTGTAAAAATTAAAAAATAATACAGTCGCAATTTATCAGTTTTAATTTCCCAAGTGGTGATGACTACGATGACTAATAGAAATGAATTTAACAATAGCAATAAACCACTTAAGCCATCCATTGCAAATGTGTATGTCATATTGAAAAAGAGTGGCATTTGAAATTTGAAAAGCTCTGTTAGTACACCTGGATTTGGCAAATCAAAAAACATTTTAACTGAATAAGCCAATATAACTAGGGACCCGATTAGGGCATATAGTTTAATTGCCCGCTCATTTTGTTTTGGTGCAAGCATGAAGCCTATTGCCCAAAATAGTGGAATTAAAAACTTAATAATAAATAATTGGTCCATGATATAAATCTCGTTTTTTTCTATCTGAAAATAAATGCATTAAATACAGCGGTTACTATAATTGTGAGTCCGATAATAATATAAAGAATTCCCATTTCAATTCGTTCTGGTTTCGTTTCTTCTAGAAAAGTTCCACCAGTACTTATTGTTTTAGTAACAAGTCTTACAACCCCGTTAACAACATAAGTTTCAATTATATCGACTAAGAAATTTCCTACTTCATAAAGTGGTTTTATAATAACAGTTTCATAAAGCTCATCGACTTTAAATTTATTTGAACTTAGCACCCAAAGAGCTAGGAATTTTGCTTTTAATTTATCTCGCATCTTAATGTCGTCATTTTTGACATAAATATAATAGGCGAGTCCCATTGAAGACAAGATTAGCAATGTCGTTACAATCATCATTATAATTTCTGTTTCTTCAGAAAGATGAGTGTGTCCTGTTGGTGCAGCAACTATTTTTTCTAGAAATACTTGGATAAGTCTAGAGTATTCATGACCACCAAAAAGGTGAGGCATACCTATATATCCTGCTCCAAAACTACATATTGCTAAAATAATTAAAGGTATCGTCATTACACTTGGGGATTCATGAATTTCATGGTGATGGTGTTTGTCTTCAGAAGTTCCATGTTCATGAGTGTCATGAACATCTTTTGATTGAGGAACAATAAACACAAGTACCAACATTCTTGTCATATAAAATGCTGTAAGGAGCGCACTCCCCAATGCAATTGAATAGAGCAATGGTCCATTGCCTGGATTAGTGAATGCCATTGATAATATTTCATCTTTTGAAAAGAATCCTGAAAATCCTGGAATTCCTGCTATCGCTAAAAACCCAACAACAAATGTCCAAAATGTAATTGGCATTTTATCTTTTAAGCCACCCATTTTAAAAATATTTTGTTCGTGATGACATCCGTAAATAACTGAGGCTGCACATAAAAAGAGAAGTGCTTTAAAAAATGCATGTGTAAAAACGTGAAACATTCCTGTAGAAAAAGCTCCTAGTCCACACGCCATTACCATGTAGCCTAATTGAGACACTGTAGAATAAGCTAATATTTTTTTAATATCAGTTTGTGTAAGAGCAATTAGAGCTGCTAGCAATGATGTCAAAGCTCCGGCCCAAGCTATAACGTCCATGACAACTGAAAAATGAACTATGATATTTGAAACTCTACATAGTAAAAATATTCCTGCTGTAACCATTGTCGCAGCATGCATTAATGCCGAGACTGGAGTTGGTCCCATCATTGCGTCAGGAAGCCAAATAAAAAGTGGAATTTGAGCAGATTTTCCAGTGACCCCTAAAACGAGGAGCAAGCTAGAAACAATGAGTACTCCTTTATTGGCCATTAAAATGGCCATGTCTGGATGCTGAAGATCTCTAAATGAAACTGTGTTAAAAACTAGTGCGTATCCAATCATTCCCAAGACTACACCAAAATCTCCAACTCTATTGGCAAGAAAAGCTTTTTTAGCAGCATTTCCGTTTTTAGTATGTTCATACCAAAATCCAATTAATAAATATGAACTTAATCCAACTCCTTCCCATCCCATAAATAAAACTAGAAAGTTTTCACCCACAACAAGTAGAAGCATTGAAAAAGCAAAGAGAGCAAAAAAGGCAAAAAACTTTCCAACTTTTTCTTCATGGTCCATATAACCAATTGAAAAGAACGCAATTGCACTTCCGATCCCAGTAACCATTAGACATAGAACGACTGAAAGTTGATCCATCACAAAGTGGATATCAAAAATAATTTTATTATAAGTCATCCAGTCCCATAGCTTTACATGAACTGGACCTGCTTCATTGACGTGCAATGCGACTACAATCACTAAGATAAACGAAGTGAATAATCCAATAAATGTAATTACCCCAGCTTGAATATTGTTTAACTTATTTTTTATTAAAAGTGAGTTAAGCAAAAAAGCAAGAAGAGGAAAAAAGGGAATGAGTGCTAAATAGTTCTCGTACATAATTCTCTTATTCCGTTATAATTTTAATGTCATCAGTATAGATTGTTTGTTTTTTGCGATAAAGAGCAATGATTAGACTTAAACCAATGGCAACTTCACATGCTGAAATGATCATTGTGAATATTACCATTAATTGTGCTCCCAGAAATCCTGTAGATTTAGAAAACAAAATAAAGAGTAAAGCAACCCCTGACATCATTAGTTCCAGGCATAGAAGTATCGAGATTAGGTCTTTTTTAAATATGGTTCCTAGCAATCCAAGACAAAATAGAAAAGCAGCTAAGTAATAATAAATGCTCATAGCTTTGGCTCCATTTTATGCAACTCTGTCTCTTCTTCAACTAGTTGCTTTTCATGAGTCGTGATAACGATGCAAGCAACAATAGCTGCAAGTAAGAGCACTGTTGCCATTTCAAATGGTAAAAAATAAGTACTAAATAGTTTACTGAATAAAGCATTCATTGAATTGTCTGTTAGGTTATTAACTGACAATGTTTCAATATTATTATTGATAACTAAGGCCAATACTCCCAAAACAACAAGCATCGTGAAAGTGGAAATGACGAGTTTGATTTTGCTTTTTTCTCGATTGTTTTGAAATTGCTCTAAATTTATTAGCATCATGACGAAAACAAATAAAATGGCGATGGCACCAGCATTAATTAAAACTTGAACTGCTGAAAGAAAAATTGATCCCAATTGGAAATAGATTAACGCTAAAGTTAGAAGTGTCATCAATAGTGCAAAAGCAGAAACGACAGTCCTTTTAGAAAAGACCAGCATCAATGCAAAAATGACCGTAATGATTGTTAAAAAAATATCGATTGCCATAATATTAATTCCTAAAATAGACAAAAAGAACAGTCACTATTAAATTGGCTATCCCAATTGGAAGTAACCTCTCCCAACCAAGATCCATTAATTTATCATATCTAAAACGTGGAAGTGTCCAGCGAACCCAAACGAAGAACCACACCATAAGTGCAATTTTTACAACGAGTGAAGCTACTTGAAAAAGTGCAATTGGAAGTGGAATTTTATCTGCAATGAGTTCTAATCCAGGCAATAAATTATATCCGCCAAAAAACATGATGATAAATAAAGTAGAGAGAGCAATCATGTGAATATATTCGGCCATAAAAAAGAGAGCAAATTTCATTGAAGAATATTCTAAGTGGTAACCAGCAACAATTTCCGATTCTCCTTCGGCCAAGTCAAAAGGAAGCCTATTTGATTCAGCAAAAATTCCTACAAGAAATAACATGGCCGCAACAGGCTGCATGAAAAATCCCCATTTCGGGATAAAGTTGAACCAGTAACCTTGCTGAGCTGCCACCATTACGTGAATATCATTTGTACTAAAAACAAAAATCATGGCCACAACAGAGGTTGAAAGTGAAAGTTCATAGGAAACCATTTGAGCACATGCTCTAAGTGCTCCTAACATTGAATATTTATTATTTGAACCCCATCCCGCAAGTAAGATTCCATATGATCCGAGAGCAGAGGCTGCGAAAGCAAAAAAGATTCCCATGTCACTTCTAAAAACTTCTGGAAAAATAGTTCTGCCAAATGCTTCAAATGGTGCAGCAACTGGAATACAGGCTAGTGGTAAAATGGCAACAATTAATGCAATCATTGGTGCAGCAGTATAGAAAAATGGTCTGACATGTGCAGGATGTACTTCTTCTTTGAACATAAACTTAGCAACATCTGCAAGAGGTTGGAACAATCCAAATGGACCAACTCGGTTTGGACCAAGTCGCTTTTGCATAAAAGCGGCGCCTCTTCTTTCAACATGAATTATTAAGGGAAGTGCACCAAGTGGTAAGCCTAGAATAACAACAGTTTTAATTAATATTTCTATCATCATTTCAAACATATTATTCTTCCCACTTTAGAGCTTTTGAGTTGATGATAAAAATATATCCAACCAACATTATGGCCATAAAAAATATAAACCCACCGAGCATAAAATCATGATTTGGCGAATCTTTATAAGCAAGTACCCACGGCAATAGAAAAACAATTTCAACATCGAATAGTAGAAATAAAATGGCAGTTAAGTAAAATTTTATATCATATTGTCTGCTTGCACTTCCAACAGCATTTACTCCAGATTCATAGATATCATTTTCTCTAATGATTTTTCTTTTTTGACCCAATAGAGATGAAATGCCTAAAAGAACGGCACTTAATGTACAGGCGATAATGACAAAAACTACAAAGGAAGCAAATTCCATTAATTCCTCGCTCAGTTAATAAGATCTACGGGATAAAAAGTTTTGCATTATAGGCAATATTCATAACGCTGTCCCAAAAGATACCAAGAATAATTACAGGTGCCGTCATGGCAACAATGATGAATTGATTTAAAAATCCAAAACCTTCAATTTCTTCAGTTGATTCTGGTTGTTTTAAAGTCATTAATCTAACTATTTTTAAATAGTAATAAGCTGATACAACTGAATTTAAAACTAGAACGATGGCCAATGTGTAAAACTTTGAACTTAAGAGCGAGTTGATTATATTCCATTTTGCAACAAATCCTGCCAATGGTGGCAGACCTGTTAATGAAAACATTACAATGGACATCATAATGGCCATATATGGATATCTATATGCCAAACCTTGAAATCTTTCAAAGTGATCATTTCCATATTTATCTTGAACTATATTGGTGATGTAAAAAGCAACCAATGTCATAAATAAATAAATCATCGAGTAAAAGACGATTGCTTGAATTCCAATTTTATTAAGTACCACAAGACCAGCAATCATAATTCCAGCATGTGAAATAGATGAGTATGCAAGCATTCTTTTTACAGATTTTTGTCCAATTGCAGACACATTTCCAACTGTCATAGTAAGGGCCGCTATAACCATCATTAAACCAACCCACATTACACTGAGAGGAGATGCGGTTGAAAAGAAAATCATTGTGACTCTAACAAGTGCTGAAATTCCTGCAAGCTTAGGGACAATTGCAAAAAATGTTGTTACAGGAGTTGGAGATCCTTCATAAACATCTGGTGACCACATATGAAATGGAACTGCTGCAATTTTATATCCAATACCTGCGAAAAATAAGACAAACGAAGGCATCATTATTAGAATTTGAGTGTGATCAAGCTTGGCAATATTGGCGGCCATACCTGTAAATTGAATTGTCCCAATGACACCAAAAATATGGCTCATACCAAAAAGCATTATCCCTGAAGATATTCCACCATAAAGAGCATATTTTAAACCTGCTTCAGATGATCTCTCATCGTTTTTCTTTAATGCTGCCATTACATATGAAATTATGGAAAGCGTTTCAATTCCAATATACATCATCAGCATATTGTTAGCTGAAGCTAAAATCATCCCGCCAATAAGGATCCCAATGGCCATTATGATAAATTCAGTTTTTAGTGATTCATAAATTTCTTTAGAAATTGTACTTAAGTAATAAGCTCCTAATGTTCCTAAAACCATTATCATTTTCATAGTAGTACTAAACGAATCAATTACCATCGAGTTATTAAAAATGGTTTCTGATTTTCCATCTAAATTTAAAAGTAAACTGATAAACGTTACGACTAGACCCGAAATTGCAGTAATAAAAATATATCTCTTATTTTTATCGTCATTTGCGTATGTGGTTTCAATTAAAATTAAACCCACCATCAGCATAACTAAAAGCAGTTCTGGTATGTATCGACTAATGCTTGCTAAATAATTTAAATACATCTCAATTCCCTAGAAAGTTGCTAGTAATGAAACCAATTGGCCAACTGAAGCCTTCATCATATTTAAGATTGGTGATGGAAAAATACCAAAAACTATAACTGCAATACAAAGCGGAATCATGTATCCAACTTCTAATTTTGTCATATCAGTATATTCTTTTACTTCTGGATTAACTTCTCCAAAGAACATTCTCTTGAACATCCAAAGTAAATAAGCTGCACCAATCAATAAACCAAACAATGCTAAGACAGTAATTGTTGTGTATTTTTCATACATACCTAGAAAAATTAAAGCTTCTGAAATAAATCCAGACATTCCAGGTAATCCCATTGAAGCAAACATACCAATGATAAAAATTATTGAATACACAGGAAGTTGAGTATACAGACCTCCAAACCCACGTGATCCATCTGGTCTAACAATATATCTATGGTGTGATCGTTCATAAATTATACCGATCATAAAGAACATCATCGCTGTCGATGTTCCATGATTGAACATTTGTAGAACCGCACCATTCATACCTTGAACAGTCATTGATGCTAGACCTAACATTACAAATCCCATGTGTGAGACTGATGAATAGGCGATTAGTTTTTTGACGTCAGTTTGAGCCATGGCACATAGAGCGCCGTAAATGACATTTATTAAACCAAGCCATGCAATTGCTTCTGCAAAATATTTTGCAGAATCAGGAAAAATAGGAAATGCAATTCTTAAAAATCCGTATGTTCCCATTTTCAATAAAACACCAGCAAGGATTACTGATATTGCTGTTGGAGCTTGAACGTGAGCATGTGGAAGCCAAGTGTGGAATGGAAATACTGGTACCTTGATGGCAAAACCAATAAACATGAAAATGAAGAATAGCTTACTAAATGAAACACTTGCTCCAAATAATTTCAATGTTAAATCTGTAAAGTGACCACCCTGAAGTGCTAAAATACTAAATGAAGTTTCTGATTGTCCCGTTGCAAAGTAAAGTGCCACGATACCGACTAACATTAACAAAGATCCAAAGAAGGTATAAAGGAAGAATTTAACTGCGGCGTATTCGCGGTTTTCTCCACCCCAAACACCAATAAGGAAAAACATTGGAAGAAGCATAACTTCCCAATAAACATAAAACAAAAAGAAGTCCATCGCCATAAAGACGCCGAAGACCGTACTTTGTAAAAGAAGTAATAAAGCAAAATAAGCTTTAATTGATTTCTTAATTTGAGTCCATGAACTTAAGATACAAAGCATAAACAGCAATGAAGTCAAAAGAATCATTGGTAATGAAATACCATCAACCCCTAGTGCATAATTAATATGAAATTGTGGTATCCACGGAATATTTACACTTAATCCGGGCTGCATACCTGCAACTGATTGATCAAACTTAGAATAGAGCACTATTGTAAGAACAAACGTAATAACGGTGTTAATAAGGGCCCACCACTTCATTGATGTTGTTTGTTCTTTAGGAATTAACAACACTCCAATTACTCCGATAATAGGCATCCACAAAATCCAGCTTAATAAATCTAAACCGTGCACCGGTTAACTCCTTCTAAAAAGTTACTCTTTAGTATAAAACTCATAGTTAAAAATTTAATTTCCAAACATACCCTGCAAGAACAAAAACTAATACCATAAAATACAACTGGATTTTTCCAGATTGGACCCATCTCAATACGGTATTCATTGCTCGAACACTCCAGCCCGTTCCATCAACCATTGCGCTATCAATAATTGTATTATCAAACCAACGCGAGACATTGAATGCAAATCTATTGACTGCTTCCCAACCGTCAATTCCGTACTTGTCGTATATCCCCATATCAAACCATGCTAGAAAATTATTAAATGGGATTAATCCTTTTTGAATAATTTTTCCAATATACAGATCATCGAAATAATATTTACCTTGAAGAGCTCTTCTCCAACCAGCAAACGATTGAGCCCACCAGTCTGGATTAATTGTTTTCTTAATATACATTGAGTAAGCCAAGAAAATTCCTGCAAATGCAATAAAGACTGACATTAATGCACCAAAATGGTGAATTTGATGAACATGATGAGCTTCTTCTTCATTCATTCCATGGTTTTCATCAAATTCTGCTTTCGGCAGTTCTAATTTATCTCTTGTATCAACAACACCAAGATCTTCAGATTTATATTCTGCAAAATGATGAAGGCTAGCTGCATCTGGTTTGTGAATTAAAGTTGAAAACCATTCATTTTTAGATCCAAAAAGATTTACTTCGCCTTGGCCGGTAAATGATCCTGAATAAAATAAACCTAAAGTAAAGACTGATAAAATTAAGAGTGGAATATTAGAATTCCATCCCAAGTGTTCTTCATGTGCATGATCATAAATATGGTGATCGCGAGGTTCACCAAAGAAAGTTAAAAACAACATTCTGAACATGTAAAAAGCTGTTAACAGAGCTCCGCCAAATCCTAAGATTGCGACTGGAATATAAACAGGATTTCCAACTGCCAACACGAGCGCATCTCCTAGAATTCTATCTTTAGAGACAAATCCTGAAAAGAATGGAACTCCTGCAATCGCAAAACAGCAAAGCAGCATAGCAAAAAATGTGTATGGAAGTTTTTTACGAAGCCCACCCATTTGTGGCATTTCTTGGCAGTGAATAGAGTGGATAACAGATCCAGCAGATAAGAATAAACAGGCTTTAAAAACCGCATGTGTAATTAAATGCATAAAAGAAGCGTTATAAGATCCAACACCAATTCCAATAACCATATACCCCAATTGAGAAATTGTAGAATAGGCGAGAACAGCTTTAATATCTGTTTGAATTAGTGCAATTGTTGCTGCTCCGAAAGCAGTGATAGCACCAACATACGCGATAAATGTTGTGAGATGACCAAGTTCCATTAATGGATACATTCTTAAAGAAAGATAAACACCTGCTGCAACCATAGTTGCTGCGTGAATAAGTGCTGAACATGGTGTTGGTCCCCACATCGCATCTGGTAACCAAACTTGTAAGGGAACTTGTGCTGATTTTCCCATTGTTCCCATGAAAATTGAAAAAGCTGCCAATGTTGCAACCGGAATTCCCATTGAAAAAACTGTGATTGAAAGATTATTAAATTTTCCTGAAGCGATAGCGTTGTAAATATCTACGAATGAAACATTTCCAACAACTGCCCAAATCGCCAAAATCCCAAGTAAGAAAAAAACATCTCCCACTCTTGTTGTCATAAATGCTTTCATCGATGCATTTCCTGCACCTTCTTTTTCATAATAAAAGCCAATTAATGAATATGAGCAAAAGCCCATTAATTCCCAGAAAATAAAAACTGAAAGTAGGTTGTCTGAAAGTACTAAACCTAACATGGCCGAAGTAAAGAGTGACATGTATACGAAAAATCTTCCGAATCTTGGATCATCATGCATATACCAAGTCGAAAAGACATGGATGATAGTAGCCGCTCCAGTTACCATTAAAAGCATAACTGAAGTCATGTTATCTATGTAGATACCCATTTTAACTTCAAAAAGCTGAGTTCCAGAACTTAGGTTAAACCAAGAAAAAACTTTATGAATATGGTAACCAACAGAATAAACATTCATAAAATCTAGAAAAATTCTCAATGCATATAAAAATGATACAAAAATTGCACCTGTGCTTATTCCAACTGCTAATTTGGTAAACTTCTTAACAATAAATGCATTAATGACAAATGCAAAAAATGGCAGCAGTACAATGGGGGCAATCGTCCAAAATGTATAATCCATAATTACTATATCCTTACTAGTTCTTTAGTTTTGCAATGAAGCCGCATCATCTATATGAATACTTTCTCTCAATTGGAAAAATCGTATGACAATCCCTAATCCTACAGCTGCTTCAGCTGCTGCTGTAACGATGATAAATAAACTCATGATATGGCCATCGATATTATTATTTGAAAATTTAGTGTAAGCAGCAAAGTTTAGGGCAGATGCATTTAATATAAGCTCAATACCCAAAAGTATCGCTATTATATTTTTTCTTGCAACCATTACTAAAATTCCGCAAATAAAAAGAGCGAAAGATATTCCTAAGTAGGTTCCTAAATTAATCATTTTTTTCTGTCCTTGGTCTCGAAATAACTGCAGCACCAATCAATGCGCCAAGAAGTAAAACTGAGGAAATCTCAAAAGCTAAAATATGATCAGTAGCTAAAACTGTGCCTATTCGTTCAACTGTTGGCAGATTTGCTTCAAGTGCAGCCGATGATTGGTTTCTTAAAACATTAGCAATAATTTTTAACAATACTAAAGATGAAACCACTGCAGTAATTCCCGCCATAAAATAGGTTTTTTTATTTCCCATTGCTGCAATTTTTTCTAGTCCGAAACGATTAAAATTATTTGCAGTTCCACCTGTAAGCATAATGGCGAACAACATTAAAATAACAACACCGCCAGCGTACACAACTAATTGAGTAGCCGCTAAAAAGTCGGCTCCGATACAAGCATATAGTCCTGCTACACCAAAAAAAGATGCTAGCAAAAAGATGCATGCATGCATTAAATTTTCACTGTATACAACGGCAAAAGCTCCACCAATAGTAAGAGCAGCAGATAATAAAAATAGTGTATTCGTAAACACGTAAACTCCCTTTAAATTTTCAACTTTTTAATGATGTCCTGCTACTGAAGCAACTGACTCAAAAAGAAGTGAATAAATAGATTTTCCATCAAATGCATACATCCAGACAGCGCAACCTAGAAGGTTAAATATCGCAATCGGTGTTAGATATTTCCAACAAAGAGTCATTAGTTGATCTACTCTTAATCTTGGCAGTGTCCAACGAACCCAAATAACAACGTAATAAAGTCCAAGTGTTTTTGTGAAAAACGAACCAATTTCTAAGATTTGACCTAAGTTTTTAGCAAGCATTTCGTCCATGCCTAATTTCTCAACTAGAATAGATCCTGTACCTAAATCAAAAGGAACTTTATATCCGCCGAGAAATAGTGCTGTGGCAACACCACAAACAACAAAGACTTCGATATATTCTGCAAGAGCAAATAATCCGAATCGCATTCCAGAATATTCTGTGTGGTAACCTGAAACTAGTTCAGACTCAGCTTCTGGTAAATCAAAAGGAGCTCTATTGGTTTCGGCCAATGAAGCGATAAAGAAAATAAAAAATCCAATAAATGAAAATGGATTATGAAATAGGTACCATTGTTGAGGCATCCCACCTTGCCCACCAATCAATGTTCCCATTGATAATCCACCGGCCAACAAAACAATTGAAATAATTGTAATTGTTGCTGGAATTTCATAAGAAATTATTTGAGAGGCTCCTCTCATACCACCAAGCATTGACCATTTTGAATTTGAAGCATATCCACCAAGAAACACTCCAACACCAACCAATGATGCCATTCCTAATAAATAAAAAATTCCAACATTTAAATCTGCTAGCATAAATCCACTTGAAAAGGGAACAACGGCTAGAGTGGCAAAAACCCCAATCAAACATAAAAATGGTGCTAGGATAAATGTAAATCTATCTGCTCCAGAAGGAATAATATCTTCCTTTAAAATCATCTTTACACCGTCAGCTAAGAACTGAAGGATTCCGTATGGACCAACTCTGTTTGGCCCAACACGCATTTGCAAATCAGCAGAAATTTTTCTTTCTGCATATGTTCCTAATCCACCGATTGTAGACATAACACCAACAACGATTAGGCAAACAACTGCAAAAACAATAAATGCAACAAGTGAAGAGGCATTAAATCCTAAAGCTTTTGTTAACCACTCTGTGGCCAAAGTTAGTTCTTTAGATTGTGAAAGGTAGGTGACTACGGTTGAGTTCATTACTTATCCTTTGTCGCAAGCTGTGGCTGAGAATTAAAACTTTTAACCCAATCCAGGTCGCCCTTTTTCCAGCAGTAAATTAAACCTGATACTAGTATTAAAACAAAGCTAAACACTGAAAGAAGAAGAGTTCCGCCAAGGCCAATTTGATTAAATTTTTTGAATACTGCTGCCACTGGAAACATAAGGGCACTTTCAACATCGAAAATGATAAAAATTAGCGCGATAACATAAAATCTAACGTTGAAATTTGCCCAAGCTGAACCAACTGGTTCCTCACCACATTCATACGCAGTTTCTTTGAGTTTATTTGGGTTATGAGGACGAATCAATCCTCCCAATAGAAGTGATCCACCTGCCACCAACAACGCGAGCGCAATTAAAATTACGACGGGCATGTAGACGTCTAGATTAAATGTCGACATCTTGATCTCCGAGATAAAAAATCCAATTTTTTAGTTTTCTTAGATTACACGAAAATATAATATCTTGGAAATAGTTAATTTCGCTTCAAACGATTGTTCATATGATTCACTTCAATTCACTGCTTCAAAGAATTTTTAATTGGGATGACCACAGTCATTCCCAGTTGCATATTTATGGAACAGATATGGATCAATGGGCCTTTGTCTTGAATAGTTTCTTACAAGAAAATGCGAAATTATTTCTTAAAAAATCTCATTTAATAATCACTTCTTCCAATGATGAAGCTGAAGACTTAGCGCAAGCGTTAGAAAATCATGTCAATGTTTTGTTTTATCCTGGTCTTGAGGCGTCGCCCTATAGTGGAGTAATTTCGTCGGAAAAAAGCTTTTATGATCGACTCGAAATATTAAGCCGATTAATTAAATATAAACAAAATAAAAACAAATTTATTTTAATAACTTCATTTGAGGCATTGTCCTTAAAAACTCCACCACCTCAATTTTTCAATGAATTTAGTTTTAATTTAGCCGTTGATGACATTATTGCTCCAATCGATTTAGCAAAAAAACTTGTTGCTTTAGGCTATTCTTCGGCGACTTCCGTGGAAGAACCTGGAACCTTTATTCAAAAAGGTCAAATATTTGATCTTTATCCTATTGGCTCAATACCAGTTAGAATTTCATACTTTGATGACTTAATAGAATCAATTCATGAAATAGATTTAAGTTCACAAAAATCTATTAAAGACCATTCTTTAACCTCCGTAACAGTGGCCCCTGCTGCTGGTATTTTTACAACTCATGATTTCCCGGTTACTTTACGTGAAAACTTACCGCAGTTTGGGCCAAGTTTTAAAAATAAATTTGAATTTCGCAAATCACTTTTCTCTAGACTTTCGGAAGGACAATTATTTGAAAACTATCCTGTCTATATTCCATTATTTTTTAAAAATGCCGGAATCCTTTTTGATTTTTTAAACCAAGATGACCTAATTATATCTGTCTTGAATGCCAATGAAACTTACCGATCATTTCTTGAGCTTAATGAATCTCTGAGAGTAGATTTCCAAAATGAGAGTGAGAATCTCATGAGTGAAAATGTACTTCCTGGATTTGATACAATTTATGATTTTAGTTTTTTCAAAAACTTAGATAAATCAAAAGTCATATTAATTGATCAATTGAATATCAGTATGAATTTTGGAGATGTATCTGATGCAATTGATTTACGATTAATAAAAACTAAAACTTTTTTAAATCAATATATAAATCCATCATTAAGTAAGCCTGATTATATTAAAGCTGCTTTAGGTTTTTTAAAAAAACATTTTGAGTTCCAGGGTCATGTCTATTTTTCTTCTTATAGTGATTCATCGAAAGCTGAAATCCAACATCTTATTGAACTTCAAGAATATTCGAGAGATTTAAATTCACGAATTTCTTTTTTACCTTTTAAAGTCACTGAAGGGTTTTACTATGAAGGTGAAAAGTTTCTCATAATATCTGATGGTGATCTCTTTGCGGCTAAAAAAACAAAAGTCCAAAAAAGTGCAAAAGTAGATCTCGATCTATTTGCGGAGCAAATTGCAACTCTGAAAATAGGTGATTTTGTAATCCATAGTGAATATGGTGTAGGTGAATATTTAGGTTTAGAATCCTTAAATATCGGTGGTGATAAAACTGATTTTTTAGTCATAAAATATGCTGAAAATGACAAAATCTATGTCCCTGTTTACAAGCTAAATCAAATTCAAAAACATGCAGATTCTCAAACGGGATTAAAGCGCGACAGCCTTAGAACAAACAAGTTTCAGCTCTTAAAGTCTAGGGCCAGAAATTCAGCCAAAGTACTTGCTTTTGATTTACTGAAGCTTCAAGCCGAACGACAATCATCATCAGCTTATGCATTTTCCGAACCAGATCATCTTTATAAAGAATTTGAATTGGCATTTCCTTTTGAAGAAACTCCAGACCAGGCCCGTGCGATTGAAGATGTACTAGAGGCCATGCAAAAGCCAGTTCCTATGGATTTTTTAGTTTGTGGAGATGTTGGTTTTGGTAAAACAGAAGTAGCGATGAGGGCAGCTTTCAAAGCAGTTGAAGATAAAAAACAAGTTGCTGTTTTAGTACCTACGACAATATTGGCCCTCCAACATTTTAATTCATTTACTAAACGTTTTAAAGATTTTCCAGTTAGGATTGAATTTATTTCTAGATTCAAGTCCGCTAAAGAATCAAAAGAAATTCTAGCAAAAACAGAAAGGGGCGAAATAGATATCTTGATTGGAACTCATAAACTTTTATCAGATAAACTTATTTTTAGTGACCTTGGTTTAGTTATAGTTGATGAAGAACAAAGATTTGGAGTAGGGCACAAAGAAAAATTAAAACTCATGAAAGCATCTGTGGATTTTTTAACTTTGACTGCTACTCCAATTCCTCGAACCTTACAAATGGCATTTTTAGGTCTAAGAGATTTATCATTAATAAAAACAGCTCCACCAAAACGACAATCAATTAAAACTTATGTGATAAAAGAAGACGAGCTTACCATTCAGACCGCTATCCAAAAAGAGCTCCAAAGAGGAGGGCAAGTATTCATTGTTCACAATAAAGTTCATGACATTGAAGAATATGCTGCCTCAATAAGAGAACTTGTTCCTGAAGCAAAAATCACTTTTGCTCATGGGCAAATGACTGAACGAGAACTTGAAGACCGTATTAATTCATTTTATAATGGTGCCTATCAAGTCTTAGTTGCAACTACTATTATAGAATCTGGTATTGATATTCCGAATGCTAATACAATGATTATTGACCGTGCTGATACTTATGGACTTTCACAACTTCATCAATTGCGTGGAAGAATAGGTCGCTCTGACAAAAAAGCCTACGCCTATTTTGTCATTCCCCGCATGAGAGAAATTTCAACCATTGCTCAAAAACGTCTTCATGCTCTTCAAACCTATGCAGAAATGGGTTCTGGGTTTAATATAGCTTCTGTTGATTTAGAAATCAGAGGTGCGGGTGATATTTTAGGGGGAACTCAATCGGGACACATTGAAGCCGTTGGGCTTGAATTATATATGGAACTTCTAAAAGATGCTATTCATGAAATTCGTGGCGAAAGAAAAATCCTTAAAAAAGACATTGAAATCCTCACACCATTTCCTGCATTCATTCCTAATCATTATATAAGTGATCCTAGCGAGCGCTTGAAACAATACAAACGCTTATCAAATTGTGAAACATTATTATTACTTGAAAATATAAAAGATGAATTCCAAGATGTTTATGGTTTATTTAGTGATGAACTCACCAATTTGTTTGTTGTCTTAGAGACTAGGATTTACCTTCAAACCTTGGGGCTAAAGTCTGTTTTAGTTGGAGGATCTGCCATTACATTAAAATTTGATAAAGGATTTTTAGAATCTAGCCCAGAATTGAGAGATAAAGTTGTTAATTTCTTTATTTCTCGTCCAAAAATATATCAATTTACTCCAGATTATCGAGTGATCTACAATCATAAAAACGTAGTCACCCAAAATGATTTACTCAAGTTTTCTAAAGATATTTCAGAGCAAATTATTCCATCTAAGTGATTTTGTTCTTCCTAAATTTATTTTTCTGCTATTATTAAAATAAGATCATACTTTTTTAGACAATTTAACGTAACTTTTTCTAGTAATAATTGGGAATTAAATAATGAAAAAATCAACTCTTTTTCTGGCAGCAACTTTCCTTGTTTCTCTTTCTTCAATGGCCCAAACACCTGACCCGGTTGTGGCAACTGTGAATGGAGTAGAAATTAAAAAAGCTCAACTTGATCAAGCCTTTGAACAAAACTTAATGTTTGTTTCTGATAAAATGGTAACTAAAGATAAAGTTCTTAACGATATTATTAATCGTGAAATCGGTATCAAAAAAGCTAAAGAAGCAAAGTTAAATGAAGACCCAATCGTAAAAGCAAAAATGGAAGATGTTCTTTACCATGCACAAATTTCAAAAGATTTAGAAAAGAAACTTCAGGGAATAGTTGTTTCAGATAAAGAAGCACAAGAGTACTATAACAAAAACAAAGAATACAGAACTGCTCATATTTTATTAAGAATAAGAGTCAGCCCAGAAAAAGAAGAATTACAAGAAGCAACGAAAAAATCCCTTGAACTTTACAAACAACTTCAAGCGAAACCACAATTATGGCCTGAACTTGCAAATAAATATTCGCAAAGCTCAGTTGCTCCTGCAGCTGGAGACTTAGGATTTCAACCGGCCATTAAGTACGCACCAGAATATTTTAAAGCTATCAATGGAAAACCAATTGGGTTTATTAGTTCACCAGTACGCACTCAGTTTGGATTGCATATCATTAAAGTTCTGGGTGTTCATGAGTGGAAAGAAGTTGACCCAGCTATTTATAAAAAAATTGTTTATGATCAAAAACGCGACATTATCCTTGAAGAATACTTTGCTGATAGTCGCAAAGGTGCTCAAGTTAAAATTAATAAAGAATTTTTAAAGTAAGCTTTAATTCTTTGAATCGCGTCAATACCTCAATTTTTTATTTTTTAATATATAAAAGACAATTGGATTAAATCAGAATTTAATCCAATTTCTTTATCTCTTGCACCTTCACATGTAGAGTCATATAACTTAATCTTTATATCTTACTAATAGAAAGTGGGTTATCAATGAAATCTCTCGTCTGTTTATTCCTCTTGATTGTTCAAACAACAGCTCAAGCAAAGTTACTCGATAAAATAAGTGCAATCATCGATGATAATATTATTACTTTGTCTCAGTTGACTCGAGTGTCTAAAGGTATGGCGATCAAAAAAAATGTTGCTCCAATGATTTATGATAAAGCAGTTTTTTCAACAGAAGAAATACTAAATATCTCCATAAATAAATTTCTTATTCGTTCAAAACTTACTGAGTTAGGTTATACGATCACCGATGATCAAGTTGAGACACAGATAAAAGCCAACGAAAAAAGACTTAATGTTGATCGAAAATCACTAATGATTTTCTTAAAGCAACAAGGCTCAACATTTGATGAATATTTCGAAACCCTTCGCGAGGCAATTGAATATAGCTACTTCATCAATAGAGTAATAACTCCAACGATTGCTGTTTCAGAACAAGATGTTAAAAATGCGTATTTTAAATCGAACATCAAAGACTCACGTCTTAATTTTAAATATACCTTATTAGATTACTCACTCTCTAAAGAAAATATGCCCAAATTAAACAAAGGGCAACTTGAAGACACTATTAGACAGTTTAGAGTAAATGGTATTTTGCCAGAAACATTTGCTAGCTTAACAACTACGAATTTAGATGAAATTACTGAAGATGGTCTTGCTCCTGAATTAAAAAAAATACTCAAACAAACTGATGAAGGCGCCTTAACTAGTTCGATAACATTAAGTGACCACTATCATGTATTCTATATTGCCAAAAAAGACTTAGTTGAATCTGAAGCTTTCATTAAACAAAAAGATAAAATTCGTGATGATCTTTTTGAAGTACTTGTTAAAAATGAGGCCCAAGTTTGGTTTGAACGAGAAAGAAATAAGCATTATATTAAAATCTCAAATTAAGGTTTTGTTCGCCAAATGATTTACATTACCCAAGGTCATCAACTCGGCATCGGATTAGAAATTTTTCTTAAATCATTTCTACTACTATCTTTTGAAGAAAAAAAGATGGTTCGATTAGTTGTTAATAAACAAAATTTTAATCAAAACCTAAAAGATCTAAATCTAGACATTAAATTGTTTCATGATTTAATTATTATTGAGAATATTGAGACTACAATTTTCCCTTCTACGAACTCATTGCTAACTGCCCTTGGTTTAATGACAACTAAAGACATCTTAGTGACATTGCCAACGTCAAAAGACCAACTGCTTTTTAATAATATAAACCAAGCTGGGTATACTGAATTTTTTAGATCTTATTTTAATAATAAAAATATTTCTATGACCTTTAAAGGCTTAACTCAGAATGTATTGCTTATTACTGACCATATCCCATTAAAAATAGTTTCTTCAACAATTGATGAAACAATAATCTTAGAAAAATTAAAAATAACTTTGGATAATTTTAAAAAATATTTTTTCAAATTTGATGAAATCATTTTTTCTGGCATTAATCCTCATGCTGGGGAAAATGGGCTTTTGGGAGATGAGGAAATTGCTATAAAAAAAGCTATTCCTAGGCTTGTTAAAAGTTATGGGAATATTTTCAGTGGCCCTTATTCTGGGGATACATTACATCATTATAAAAATACTAAATTAAACCAACTATTCGTATATATGTATCATGACCAAGGTCTCGCACAATTTAAATCACAATACGGAGTAATTGGTTTAAATATTACTTTAGGTTTACCTTTTCTTCGTCTAAGCGTTGACCACGGCACGGCCTTCGATCTATATGGTAAAAATAAGGCAAATATTTCAGGAATGATTTATCTATTTAAACAAGCTTTTGAGGTTTTAAGTGTCAATAAATGAAATTAATATTGTTAAGGCTTCGGTTCATAATCTACAAGATGTAAGTATTTCTATTCCAAAAAATACTCTAACTGTCATCACTGGTCCATCTGGCTCAGGAAAATCCTCACTTGCTTTTGATACAATATATGTTGAGGGGCAGCGCCGTTATATTGAATCCCTCTCAAGTTATGCACGACAGTTTTTAGGTCAATATCAACCACCAGAGGTTGAATCTATTACCGGGCTATCTCCTTCAATAGCTATTGATCAAAAAAGTTCAAGTAAAAATCCACGCTCAACAGTTGGTACAACTACAGAAATTTATGATTATCTTAGAGTTTTATTTGCTCGAATTGGCACGTTATATGATCCTGAATCAGGTCTAGAGGTCAGACGTTTTACTCCCACACAAATTGTAAAAGAAGTTTTAAAATTAGGTGATAAGGCAAAGCTTCAAATTTTAGCCCCAGTTCCTTCAAATGAAAATATTAAATTTAAAGATCAATTATCTAAATTCTTAACAATGGGTTTTTCTCGAGCGAGGTTAAATGGTGAAATGATCCTTCTTGATGAAAACACAAAAGCTCCAAAGGGTCATTTTCAATTAGAGATAGTCGTTGATCGTATAGTCTTAAAAGACGATATTGATAAGCGTTTAGCCGACTCTGTTGAATACGCTTTAAAGTTAGGTGGTGGAAATATTATTATTCTCATCAATGATAATAAAGAAGTTACTTTTTCTGAATATAATAAATCTACTGATGGTAACAAAGTTTATCCCGAACTTGAGCCAAGGCTTTTTTCATTCAACTCACCAATAGGTGCTTGTGAAATCTGTAACGGATTAGGAGAAACTAAAACATTTGATATTGATTTAATGATATTTGATGAAAATCTACCGCTCTTGGAAGGTGCTGTTACGCCTCTTTCAAAGAGAAATTCCTTTTTATATAAAATGGTAGAAACAATTGCAGATGAAGAGGGGATTGATGTATCAGTTCCATTTAAAAAGCTTCCCAAAAAAATGACCAATATACTTTTTAATGGTACTGAAAAAGTTTATCGATATTCTTTCACTTCAGAAAACTCTCATTTTGAATTTTCTAAAGCCTTTCCAGGTCTTTCATCTTGGCTTGAGAAAAAGTTTCTTGAATCTGGATCAGATAAAGTCCGCTTAGAACTAGAAAAACTCATGAACATAAAAACATGTCCTAGTTGCAATGGACTTAGACTTAACAAAGTTGCTCTTTCTACAAAAATTGGAAATAAGCATATAATGGACCTCTGCACACTTTCAATTGCAGAGTGTTTTGATTATTTGAATGCAATAAAGCTTGATGGCGAGAAAAAAATCATTGCTGATAAGTTATTAAAAGAGATTACATCACGTCTTCGTTTTCTTTTAGATGTAGGTCTCAATTATTTAACTCTTAACAGAGGCGCAATGACACTTTCTGGGGGTGAATCCCAACGAATCAGACTGGCAACTCAAATTGGATCTGCTCTCTCTGGTGTATTGTATGTTTTAGATGAGCCAAGCATAGGACTTCATCAACGTGACAATGATCGCTTAATTAAAACATTAAAAGCACTCAGAGATATAGGAAATACTGTTTTAGTCGTTGAGCATGACGAAGATACAATGCTTGCTTCTGATTACCTAATTGACATGGGTCCTGGGGCCGGTATTCATGGTGGAAAAATTGTTGCCCATGGAACATTAGAAAAAATTCTTAAAGATAAAAAATCTTTAACAGCAAAATTTTTAAATGGTGATAACCGCATTGAAATTCCTACTGAAAGAAAAAAAGCGACAAAGTTTTTAAAACTCAATGGAGCAACTGAGCACAATATAAAAAATCTTAATGTTACAATTCCACTCGGTGGATTAATTTGCATTTCGGGAGTTAGTGGTTCAGGCAAATCAACACTCATTCACAAAATTTTAGTTCCAGCAGTAAAAACGCATTTAACCAGAACTCATAAATCACTTTATCAAAAATCAAATTTTAACTCGCTAACAGGTGTTGATGAAATTAAAACTGTTATTGAATTAGACCAGTCTCCAATTGGAAGAACACCTCATTCAAACCCTGCCACTTACACCGGTCTTTTTGACGATATTCGAGAAATATTTGCATCAACTAATGAATCTCAAATTCGTGGATATAAAACAGGCCGATTTAGTTTTAATGTAAAAGGTGGTCGCTGCGAGGAATGTGAAGGTAATGGAGTTAAGAAAATAGAAATGCACTTTTTACCAGATGTTTATATCACTTGCACAGAATGTAAGGGGAGTCGTTACAACTCTGAAACACTTTCAGTATTATATAAAGGTAAAAATATTTCAGAAGTGCTAGATTTATCAATTGAAGAAGGAGCTGAATTTTTTAAAAATCACACCAAGCTTGGTCGAGTTTTAAATACATTAAACTCAGTTGGCTTGGGTTATATGAAATTAGGCCAACCAGCAACAACTCTCTCAGGTGGTGAAGCTCAGCGCTTAAAACTTTCAAGAGAATTATCAAAAAGAACCAAAGGTCATTGTCTCTATGTCTTAGATGAACCCACTACGGGACTTCATTTTCAAGATATTAAAATTTTACTTTCTGCCCTTCAACAACTTGTTGAGCAAGGACATACTTTATTAATAATTGAACACAATTTGGACGTAATTAAAACTGCAGATTGGGTAATTGATCTTGGTCCAGAAGGCGGAAGCGGTGGTGGAGAAATTGTAGCTGAAGGAACTCCTGAACAAGTGGCAAAAAATAGTAAATCTCACACTGGAAAATACTTAAAAAAAGTTTTAAAAGCATGATCGTAATTACTGATTTTGATGACCATCGAATTATAGAATTTACAAAACTAAGAGATCACACCCTAAATGATCAGGGTTATATTTTGGTAGAATCTGAAAAGATTTTCCTGCAATTCAAAGCAAGTAATAAGACTTTTCTTAAAATTCTTTCGACATTAGAGTTCGCCAAAAAATATAATTTAGAAGGTGATAATATATTCGTAGCATCTAAAGATATATTAGAAAAAATTGCTGGTTTTAAAATTCATTTTGAGGTTTTATTTTTAGCAGAAAAACCACAAAACAATGTACTTTCTAACTTGGATGATCAAATAATTTTATTAAATGGTTTAAGTTCACCTGAAAATGTCGGTAGTATAGTTCGTTCAGCAGCTGCTTTTAACATCAACAGTATTATTACTGATGAAAAATGCTGCTCTCCCTTTTTAAGAAGATGTATTCGTGTATCAATGGGCAATATTTTTTCTATGAAAACGTATCACTCTCATAACTTACGACATGACTTGAAAGTTCTTCTTGAACTTGGCTACACTATTATTTCAACAGCTAATATTGATCGCTCAATTGATCTTTCTAATTTTCAATTTCCTAAAAAAACAGTTTTAATTATTGGAAGTGAAGGCCACGGAGTTGATCTAGATATCTTAGATACTTCAGACGTTATTTTAAAAATTAAAATCGACCCGCAAGTTGCTCATTTAAATGCCTCAAATGCTGCTGCTATTTTTCTTTCTCACATGAGTCTTATTAAATAATTTTGATAATTGGATCTAAGTTAAAACAAAAGGGAGCCTTAGCTCCCTTTTGATCTTTATTTAATTTTAAAAATTACACAAGGAATGTAGAGATAAGTGCGAAAATTACTAGTGACTCCATAAGAGCAAGAGCAAGAATCATTGGAGTTTGGATTTTGTCAGCTGCAGATGGGTTTCTTGCGATTCCCTCTAGAGCAACAGCTGCTGCTTTTGATTGACCTTGAGTTCCACCGTATACAGCAAGACCTAAAGCTAAAAAGTAAGCGAAGTACTTCGTTGCTTTTTCAGTTCCAAACCATCCACCAGTTGCTACTGCATCTGCAGCAAATGCTGAACCAGTAGTTAAAGCGAAAAACATTACTGATGATAAAAGAACTGCTAATTTTTTTGACATGAGAGACTCCTAAAAAAAGTTAATAATAAAATGGTTTCCCTTAGTGATGAGCTGCATGTTCACCATGATCTTGGTGAGCAGTAGCCAAACTAACATAGACCATTGAAAGCATAATAAATACGTACGCCTGAATAAATGAAACCAAAAGTCCAAGTAACATAAAGACAACTGGAACTCCAAGTGGAGCTAAGTTTGAAAATGTACCTAGTACTGTATGGTCTCCGTACATGTTCCCATATAGACGAAGCGCTAAAGAAATTGGACGAATACAAACTGAAATAATTTCAATTGGAAAAATTAATACGGCCATATACCAAAGTGGGCCGGCAAAGTGTTTCAAGTAATTAATTGTGCCTAATTCTTTACATCCTTTGATGTTAAAATAAAGAAATGAAAATACACCAAGTGCTAATGTCGTATTGATAGATTCAGTTGGAGGTAAAAACCCCGGAATTAATCCAATTGCATTTGAAATAAAAATTAGAATAAAAATTGTTGCAACAAATGGAAAATATTTCGGTCCATCTTTTTCGCCTAAAACAGCCCGGCACTGAGTAAGTATAAACGATCCATACATTTCAGATATATTTTTAAATGAAATTCCTTTGTCGGGAACAACTGCTGCTTCTCGATTAGCAGTTTTACTTCTATAAACGAATGCCCCAACTAAAAGGAGTAGGCCAACAAAAAAGAATGTTAATACGTGTTCAAAATGTTCAATTTCATTGTGATGAAATAATTCTTCAATTCCTGTTGCGTTTGCAAATTGCGATAGCCAGGTAAAACCTTCGCTTGCAGAAGCACTAGAAGTTATTGCTGAAAAAATTGAAGTTAAAAATGTTACAGTAAAAATTTTTTTCATTTATAAAGTTCCTTTTTCCACTTCTGTTTGTTTTTCAAAACTTAAGTAGAGGACAACTATTTGTAATACATAAATTAATAGTGGAATTAATATCCTTTTACCCATTATTTGTACACCAAAACTTAAAGCAGATGCGACTAAAACTAATTTTCCTATTACAAGTAGTGAGGTTAACTGCTTATTTTTTTGTACATGGTTAGCTGCTATTTCTGATTGTCTTCTGACAACAGCAATTAGCATCCAATGATTTGCGCATGACGCTAAAAAAACAAGTAAGATGATTAAATATTCTTTAGTTGATCTTACAAGTGGGTAAGACATTAAAAGTAATAAGCCAGAAAAGAATGCATATTTTTTAAGATTAATTTTTGCGCTTGTAAGCATAGTAAACCATCATGAAAAGCATATTGCCGATAATAGCTAGGAATAGAAGTACGGCTTGAGTTTGAGTTATTATATTCATTTTCGCTAATTGCATAGAGCCCCAGACCGCTACAAAAATTATAGACGGCAAACTCATGGCCAAACCCATAATTTGGAGCCATTTACGATTTTTCATTTATCGTCGCCTTGAAACTCGTCTTTCATAAAGAGCAGTTAGCCTATTTTGAATAACATCTTGATTGGGGTAATCATTAGCAATTGAATAATATATATCATAGGCCATTTTTAAATTTTCAGTAGACTCATATATATTTGCCACTAAGAACTTTGCTTGAACAATATATTCTTTTTTTGTTTCTCTTTTTAAATATTCTGACCATACAAAAAGTGCTTTGTTGAAATCCCTTTTTTCAAAATAAATCAAACCTAGATAATAAAACGATCGGACAAATAATTCATGATTGGGATCCGTTTGAATTTTAGTTAATTGTTTAATTGAATTTTCGGTATCGTTTAAATTGTAATAGGCGAGTGCTATCTGCAATTGAAAATAGTCATACTTTTTTAGTTTTGGAGTGAACTCAGACAATTTTGTGTAATTTTTAATCGAATCTTTATAATTTTTTCTATAATTAAAATTAATTTCAGCTAATTTTTCTTCTGTTTTTATTAACCAAAGAGGGTCTTCTGTTAAATCTTTAACTTCATTATAGTAATAAACAGCTTTGTTATATTCACCAAGGTAAATGGCATATAGTTCTCCAAGCTGGTAACAAATTTTTAATCGTAATTCAGGACCTGGATTACTTTTAAGAATATCTTCATAAAGATAAGCAGCTTTATTATATTTTTGTTCAGTTATATAATTCTGAGCATCAATAATTTTACGATTTATGGGTGGAGTAAAGTCACAAGCGACGAGAAAAATAGTAGCGGCCGAAACCGCTACTAAAATTATTTTTTTAAATATTATATTACTCAGTTTTTGGGGAATCATTTTGTTCGCCCCCATCAATTACAGTTTCTAATTCTTCATCTGGATCAATTATTTTTTCAACAGCTACAACTGATTCACCTTCTTTAAGTTTTATCAATCGAACACCTTGAGTGGTTCTTCCCATAAGAGAAATTCCAGAAATTTTCGTTCTAATGACTTGTCCTTTATCAGAAATCAACATTAAGTCATCTTTATCTGTAACTGGCTTAATATCGATAATGTCACCATTTTTCTCTGTCAATCTCATGGCAAGAATACCTTTACCACCTCGAGTTTGTCTTCGATACTCAGATGCACTCGTGCGTTTACCATACCCATGTTGAGTTACTGATAAAATCTCAACTGTGTCATCTATGATTTCCATTCCAATAATTTTTTCTTCTTCTGTAAGTTCAATTCCTTTTACCCCTTGAGAGACTCGACCTAATGGTCGGCAATCTGTCTCAGCAAAACGAATAATTTTTCCAGATGAAGAACATAGAAGTACATCTTTTGTACCGTCAGTAATTCTTACAGAGAGTAAATTATCACCGTCTATAATTTTAATTGCTGTTAAACCTGATTGACGGATATTTTTATATTCTGAAAGTTCTGATTTTTTTACAATTCCTTTTTCTGTAGCAATCATCAGGAATTTGCCTTCAATTGTATCAGGCATACACATAATTTTCTTAACTGCTTCTCCAGAAGGTAGTTGAATTAAGTTAACTATATTTCGTCCCTTAGTCGTACGATTTCCTTCTGGAATATTGTAAACTTTAATAGAAAATACTTGTCCTTTGTTTGTGAAGATGAACAATGTAGAGTGAGTATTTGCAGTAAAGATTGATGTGTAAAAATCATCATCCGCACCATCAGCACCTTTAACACCTGTTCCGCCACGTTTTTGTGTACGGTATGTGTCCATCGCCATTCTTTTTACATAACCTTTATGGGTAATTGTAACGATGACATCTTCTTGTTTTACTAAATCTTCCATCTGAATTTCATCAGCTTTAGCTACGATTTCAGTTCGTCTTTTATCACCAAAATTTTCAAGAATTTCATTACACTCAGTTCGAATAATTGAAGTAATTTCTTCATCACTTCCAAGAATTAATTCAAGGCGAGCGATTTCTTTCATAATGTCGTTATAATCTTTGATAATTTTATCACGCTCAAGACCAGTTAAGCGTTGTAGTCTCATATCTAAAATAGCTTGTGCTTGAATTTCAGAAAGAGTGTATCGACCCATTAATTGAGTTTTTGCTTGCAGTGGCCCTTCAGCCTTTTTAACAAGTTCAACTATTTCGTCAATATTATCAACTGCAACTTTTAAACCTTCTAAGATATGAGCGCGCTCTTTTGCTTTTTTCAACTCATAAACTGTTCTTCTAATAACAACTTCTCTTCTATGGTCTAAGAAGTATAAAAGTTGTTCTTTAATATTTAAAACTTTTGGCTGACCGTTAACAATTGATAAGAATATAATACCAAATGACGTTTGAAGCGCAGTCGACTTATAAAGTTTATTTATAATAACGGTGGCAATTTCACCCTTTTTTAAATCAATAACAACTCTAATACCTTCGCGTGATGATTCATCTCGAAGATCCGATATGCCTGTTATTTCTTTCTCATTAACGAGTTCTGCAATTCTTTCTATGAGTTTTGCTTTGTTAACTTGATAAGGAAGTTCTGTAATAATAATACTATCGCGGTCTTTTTTTGCATTATGTTCTACATCAACCTTAGCTCTTATTTGTAAAACACCTCGCCCTGTATGATAAGCAGATCTTATCCCTTCTGTTCCATGTATGGATCCTGCTGTAGGAAAATCAGGGCCAGGAATTACTTTCATTAAATCATCTACTGATGTGCCCGTAGGATTATCAATTAACAATAATAATCCATTCATAATTTCACTTAAATTATGAGGTGGAATGTTCGTTGCCATACCAACAGCGATCCCAGACGATCCGTTGATTAAAAGGTTTGGTATTTTTGTAGGTAATACTTTTGGTTCAATTAACGAGTCATCATAATTTGGTTGCCAGTCGACAGTTTCTTTATCAAGATCGGCCATCATTTCTTCAGAAAGTTTTTTCATTCTGATTTCGGTGTACCTCATTGCCGCTGCACTATCACCATCAATTGAACCAAAGTTTCCTTGTCCATCGACGAGGGGATATCTCATTGAGAAATCTTGTGCGAGTCGAACAATTGCACCGTATACGGCAGAGTCACCATGCGGGTGATACTTACCGATAATGTCCCCAACAACTCTGGCAGACTTTAAAAAGGGTTTATTGTGGTAGTTATTTAGCGAGTCCATTGCATAGAGTACTCTTCTATGAACTGGCTTCATCCCATCGCGAACATCTGGTAGTGCTCGTCCAACAATGACCGACATGGCATAATCAAGATAACAACTTTTCATTTCATCTTGAATAACGATCGGTGTGATATTTCCGTGATTAATTGGTGTATTATTTTCTTCTGACATATTTCAAATCCCTTAAAATTAAACGTCTAGATTTCTTGCATTCAATGCATTTTCTTCAACAAATTTTCTACGTGGTTCAACTTGATCACCCATTAACACCGTAAAGACTTGATCTGCCTCTAATGTATCTTCAATTTTAACTTGTAGTAGTGTTCTATTAACAGGATTCATTGTTGTTTCCCAAAGTTGCTCTGGGTTCATTTCACCTAGTCCCTTATAGCGTTGAATGTATGCGCCTTGTTTTCCATCTTGAATAACAAATTCTGAAAATGCGGTTAGCGAAGTAAATTCTCTAGTGTCTTTTTCACGTTCAATTTTAAAAGTAGCTTGAGCATATTTTTTAATTCCGTCATAGCTATTTATTAAATCAGCAAACTCAGGTGATCGAAGGAATCCTGCACTAATTTTAAACTTCTTAGTTCGTGATGCAGTTTTAATGACTAAGCGAAGTGAACAAACTTTAGTTTCAACATCTTCTTCTACTAAAATTGAATAGAATTTTAATGTTTGATTTTCTAGTGGTTTAAAATAATCACTTAATTTTTTAGCAGCTGCTTCTACTTTAGAAAAATTTGTCAATGAATCTGAACGTAGCTCTCCATCTTCAATAATTTTTTTCAATAAATCTGTATCGTAATGAGTGTCGTAATATGAAAGAGTCTTTCTATAAAGACTTTCTTTGTTAATAAGAAGCTTCGCTGCTTCACCAGTGATTGCTTCACCATCAATCGTTATTTTTGAATCTTGAGTTGCATTATTGACCAGGTACTCTTCCAGTCTTTTATCGTCTTTCAAGTATGTTTCCATTTTCCCTTTTTTATATTTATATAAAGGTGGCTGAGCGATATAAATATATCCTTGCTCAATCAGTTGCGGAAATTGTCTATAGAGTAGGGTAAGTATCAAGGTACGAATGTGGGCCCCATCAACATCGGCATCGGTCATAATGACAATTTTATGATAGCGAAGTTTTGCTATATTAAATGTATCTTTTCCAATTCCCGTTCCAATTGCTTGAATAAAGTTTTTTATTTCATCAGAAGCTAACATCTTTTCATAACGAGCTTTTTCAACGTTTAAAATTTTACCTTTTAAAGGAAGTACAGCTTGAATTCGTCTATCACGTCCTTGCTTTGCAGATCCACCAGCTGAATCTCCCTCGACTATATATAATTCACATTGAGCTGGATCTGATTCTTGGCAATCGGCCATTTTTCCTGGAAGTCCTGAAAATTCCAAAACGTTTTTCCGTCTTGTCATCTCTCTTGCTCTTCTAGCAGCTTCTCTTGCAGCAGCGGCATCAACTGACTTTTTAATGACAGCTTTACCAATATCTGGATTTTCTTCTAAGTATTGTTTAAAACTTTCACCCACTAGTGAGTTAACAATTCCTTCAACTTCAGAGTTACCAAGTTTTGACTTAGTTTGACCTTCAAATTGTGGCTCTTTTAATTTTACAGAAACTACAGCTGTTAATCCCTCTCTCATATCATCGCCAGTTAAAGCGAGTTTAATATTCTTAAGAAGATTATTATCTTTTGCGTAGTTATTTAAAACTCTCGTTAATGCAGTTTTAAATCCTGAAACGTGTGTTCCACCTTCTGGTGTTGAAATATTATTAGCATATGAAGTAATCACTTCATTGTAAGAATCAGTCCATTGAAGTGCAACTTCTGCTTCATAATCATCCTTAGTTTGAATGAAATATATGACTTTTTTGTGAATGGCTGTTTTAGCTCTATTTAAATAACTAACGAATTCAGAAATTCCGCCTTCAAAGTAGAATAATTCTTCTTTTTCGTTCCTTTCATCTTTTATATTTATTCTTAAACCGCGATTTAAAAATGCCATTTCTCTAAATCTATTTGCCAATGTATCATAGTTGAATTCGTGGAATTCAAAAATTTCATTATCTGCCTTAAACGTGACTTTTGTTCCTGTTTCTTTAGGATTTTCCAGTACACCTAGAGTTTTCATCCCACCTACAGCTTTACCATGGTCAAATGTAATCTCGTGAAGTTTTCCATTTTTTTTAATTTCTAATTTTACCCATTTTGATAATGCGTTTACAACTGCTGCTCCTACTCCATGAAGTCCGCCAGATACTTTATAAGCTCCGCCATCTTCATTGAATTTTCCGCCAGCATGTAATTTTGTATACGCTAGTTCAGCTCCAGAAATTCCTTCAGTAGGGTGCATATCAACTGGTATCCCTCGACCGTTATCTATAACGGTGACTGAATTGTCGATATGTATAATAACATCTATTTTTGTACAATAACCTGCTAGTGCTTCATCAACTGCATTATCTACAATTTCATAGACACAATGATGGAGCCCGCGCATACCAGTATCACCAATATACATTCCAGGTCTTTTTCTAACGGCATCTAAGCCTTCTAAAACTTTGATTTGGTTTGAACCATACTCTGTGGTTACTTTTGAAATAGATTCATGTTCCCGAACAGCTTCTTTAACTTCGTTATTTTCTTCCAAGATAAAACTCCTCAATATAGCAAAAAGCAAAATTCCATTTTTTTAAGTGCGAAAAGTTTTAGTAAATGACTGAGCCATTCTTGATATGAATTTTATTGGCTCCGTTGATTCGATCTAATTCTTCCTTAAATTTCTCGTTGGCAGTAGTTATCAAAACTTGAAATTCTCGTTTTTCTAAATACTCAACAAGTCTTCTCCATCGATGCTGATCTAGCTCTCCTGAGACATCATCAATTAGCACGATTGGGTAAGACATGTATTTATACCGAAAAAGCTCTATATAGGCAAATAACAGGCTTAAATAACTCATTTTTTGCTGGCCCAAGGAACAGAAATCGTAAGAATTTAATCCGTCAAAAAGAAGCACGTAGTCATCTTTATGAGGTCCATAGCTTGTATGTCCTCTCTCGCAGTCTATTTCTAGGTTGTTAAGATAAATTTTTTGCACATTTATGGCCGATAAATTTATGATTCGTGAATCTAAATTTATTTGCAGATTATGCATTTCTGAAAATATTTTTTGAAAAGTATCTGCGATGAATGGTTCTATCTCTTTTAAGAATTCTAACCTTCTTGCAGTTAAATACATTGATAAAATGCTAAAATCGGCATCTGAAGCCAGTATTTGCTCTTTAAACCTAGAAGGCTTTTTCGATAAAAGTGTATTTCTAAATCGTAATGCAATTGTGTATTTTGCTAAGCTTTTTTTATAATTTGCATCTAATTGACATAAAAAATAATCAATCCACTCTCTTCTATCACTTGCATTGTTATGAAATCCGTAAGAATCAAATGGATTAATAAAAACGATTTTAATATCTAATTTCTTTTTTACTGGTGTTCCATCTACAAACCATAAGACAGACTCATTCGTCATTTTTGACGTATAGCTGATTTTTTCTTTAAGATTATTTTCAAATACTGAAGAAAATATTATTTCTGGTTTTCCACCATCAATACTAAGAAATTGTGGAAAACTTGCATTTTTACGAAATGATTTTTTTGTACTTAATACATTGATTGCTTCTAGTATATTTGTTTTTCCATTTCCATTTTCACCTAGTATGCAATTAATACCATTATTAAATGTAATGATCTCGGAGTTTAAATTTCTGAAGTTTGTGACTTGTAGTTTTGTAATTTTATAACTATTCACTAGAGCTTTAAAGGCATAACAATGCATAGATGATTTTGATTTTTAGATGATTTAATTGCAACTGGACTCAGCTCGTTGTTAAATTCAATTCTTATCTCTTCATCACCGAAGATTGATAGTGTATCAATAAGGAATTTAGCATTGAAACCTATTTCAAATTCTTTTCCTGAATAATGAATATTAATTTTTTCTTGTGCTTCACCTAGTGACGGATGATTTGCAGCAACTGTCATTTCATTTTCTTTTAATATTAATTTTACACCATTAGATCTTTCGTTTGCCATTATTTTAATTCTTCTAACAGCATTGATAAAAGCGCTTCTTTCTACATCAGCAAAAAAGGTTGTTTTTTTAGGAATTACTGCTTGGTATTTCAAATATTCTTTTGCAATAAGTCTGATAGCTAATAGGTAATTATTATTTGCATTAAGATATATAAATGATTCATCTACAGATATTTTTATTTCTTGGTCTGGGTATGTCTCAGCTATTTTTTTTAATTCAAGAACTCCTTTTTTAGGAATAATAATTCCATTTATTAGGGCTTCAATTTTATGATTGTTAATTTCTGATTCTATTAATGATAATCTATACCCATCAGTTGCTACTGATCTAAGTTTACCATCAACTTCTTGTAGATAAATACCATTTAAAAATAATCTTGTTTCATCGTTTGAAATTGCATGTGATGTTTTATTTATTATTTCTAATATCTGTTTTGAGTTCAGACTGAACTCATTTCCACTTGCTCCAAATTGTAGATGTGGGAATTCCTCGCTTGTATAAATTAAAAGTGTGAAATGTATATTATCACAAGTTAGTTTTAAACTATTAGTTCCTTCAGATAATTCTATTAGTAATTCTTTATCCGGAAGTTCTTTTACAATATCAAATATATTCTTGGCATTTACACAAAATTTACCAGGGTTTTCCACATGGCAGTTGGTTGTTACTTTTGCTGATACTTCTAGATCTGTTGCAGTCATTTCAATTTTATTATTAAAAGCATTTATTTCAATAAAATTTAAAATTAATCGTGTATTTTTTTTATCTACAACGCTTAATATTTTATTTAGTGTTTCTTTTAAATCTGTAACTGATATTTTAACAATCATTTTTATTTCCAATATATTTAATACATATTTTTTACATTTTTATAAAAGTGAAATCAAGCTTCATCGAGTCTCGTATTTCTCAAATAGGTCATTCATCCTATTTCCTTATATTATTTATTATTATTAATACTTTTCTTATTACAGTGTGGATAAGTGGATAAACAGTAAAAGTACTGCAATTACTAATACTTATTCTTTTTATTTACCTTAATTAATTCTATTAACTTTTCCACATTTAAGATTTTTCAACGCATATTCTATTTTAATAGGTTAAAAATAATTTTAATCCACATGTTATTAACAGCTTTTCCACATAACTTCTTAGATTGCTTTTTTGAGCTCTTTTTTTACGTTATTTTAAAAATTTATCCACAAACTTATTCACAATGTGGATATTTATTTGTTGAAAACTTTTCAAGATTAATTTTTTATCAACTTTTTTGTATTTTTTTCAATTTTTAGAGTTATCCCCATTTTTTGTGGATAACTCTGTTAAGTGATTGTGGATAATTTGTGAATAACTTTGATTTATTAACTTTTTTTTTGAGATTAGAGATTTGATTCGATTGAATTAATATCTTTAGATAGGGCCGAATCTAATTTTACTTTTTCAGCGATTGTGCTTACGGCATGTATAACTGAAGAATGATCCCTGCCACCAAAAAAACTACCAATTTCTTGTTGCTTGGCATTGGCTATTTTTCTAGCTAAGTACATCGCAATATGGCGTGCTTTGGTAATATCTTGGCTTCTTCCTTTTGATTTCAAGTCTGCTAATGGAATTCTAAAATATTGAGCAGTAGCTTTTGCCACATGTTCAATAGTGATAGCTTTTTCAGACTCACTATTAGGCAGCATTAGCTGCTCTCTAACTAGATCTATTTCTATTTCGACGTTCATTAACTCACTTACTGCTTTAAGCCTAACCAGTGAGCCTTCCAGTTCTCTTATATTTGTTTTAATTCTAGATGCTATCAAGGTTAAAACATCTTCTGTGACATAAAGGTCAAGTCCTTCCATTTTTCTTCTTAAAATGGCTATTCTTGTCTCTAGATCAGGTGGTTGAATGTCTACAACCAAGCCCCATTGCAATCTAGTTTTTATTCTTTCAGAAATTCCATCGATTTCTTTTGGTCTTTTATCAGAGGTGAAAATAAGTTGTTTGCCTTTATTGTGCATTTCATTAAAGACATGAAAAAATTGGTCTTGAGTTCCTTCCTTATTTTTTAACTCATGAATATCGTCAATCATCAGGACGTCGACTTTTTCAGTGTATTTTTTGACGAATTCATTAATTCTATTGTTTTTCATCAAAGTAATCATTTCATCCATAAAGTCGCGTGCAGTAATTAGACAAATTGTTAGACCAGGATGTTTTTCATTTATTTCATTGGCTACAGAGTGAAGCAGGTGAGTTTTTCCAAGGCCTGAGTTGCTATGTATATATAAAGATGGATACTTTCCATTTTTACCTGGATTTTGTGCTACGGCTTTAGAAGCTGCTTGGGCCATATTATTTGTTGGTCCGACAATAAAGTTATCAAAAGTTTTTGATCTATCAATAATAATTCCAGATTGATTTGGATTCATGTGTTCAATATATTGAGCATGAGCTTTTGAGGCTAGATCGTCTCTTGTTGGCGTTAGGTCCAAAGTGAATTTCACATCGTTAAATGATTTGCCTGAGGATTGTGCACTTTTGTTTATTTGGCTTGTACCAAGTTGGTAATCTGTTTGGTCTTTACTAATTATTTGGACCTCATATTGAGTTCCTAAGACATTATAAAGAGCTTTGGTAATTTCTTCTAAGTAGAGTTCTACTGATTTTTTAATAAAGGCTGTTTTGACTTCAAAATGTACGATGGTTTCATTGATGCTTTTTAGCTCAAGATTATTGTCGAAATATGTTTTAAATTTTAATTCAGGTACAACCGTTTTTAAATGGTTCAAAATCTCCTGATTTATGATACTTAGCTCTTCATCTTGAAATGCTTGAGAGTTTAGATTTTCAAGATTAGCACTATTTTCGTCTCTAAATTGGTTGTTAAATGAATCCATTGAATTTTGTGATGTGTTTTTATTGTTAAGTTTAAGAAAATGATCAAATGGAAAATCTTGCGCCATTGTAAGTGCTCCGTCGGTCTATCAAAAAAGAGAGACAAAAGATGTAACATGGCCCAAAACTTATTAGCAACAAAACAGATTTTCACATTTTCTTACATGTAACGCGGCTTGTTTAGCATTGACCTTTCACAAAAGAAAATATAATCGTATCTCTCCAATTATTTAATGTTGTTTTAGAGGATAGCTGAATGAGCAAAAGAACGTGGCAACCAAAAAAATTAAAAAGACTTAGAATCCATGGATTCCTAAAAAGAATGGCTAGTCCAGGCGGAAAGAACGTTATTAAAGCTAGAAGAGCTAAGGGTAGAGCAAAACTTACGGTTTCTTCAAGCACTAAGTAATTGCTAATGGCCGAAAGTCGGTTTGAAAAAAAATTTCGCTTACTTTCGGCCAACGATTTTTCTGAGCTAAAGATTGATTCGCTTTCATTTAAAAAGCCAACATTAATAATCTATTATAAGAAAAACCTGTTCAATCAAACTCGTATTGGTTTAAGTGTACCTAAAAAAATTGGTAAATCTCATGACCGCAATCGGCTTAAACGTATAATTCGTGAAAATTTTCGTCAATCTGATTATAAATTTCTAGGAAGCGATATTTTGTTCGTTGTTTCTTGGAGTCGCAATATTATTAATGAAACCCAAGAATTTAAAGAGAATTTATTGGTTACTAATATAGGTGAATTTTTTGTTCATCTCAAATCTCTTGTTGATCGTCATAATCTTTCAATGATTGATAAAACTTAAAATATTTATGAAGAAAGTTTTTATTTTACCAATTAAATTTTATCAATATTTTATTTCTCCTTTATTAGGTCCTAATTGTCGTTTTTATCCTACGTGTTCAGAATATTCAAAAGAATGTTTTGATCAGTTTCCCATTCCTCAAGCATTATGGTATTCATGTCGACGTCTATTGAGATGTCATCCGTTTTGTGAAGGCGGGCATGATCCCGTTCCGAAACGATAATTATTTGGAGTTTTTTAATGTTAAATTCAGATCAAAAACGTGCATTTATAGCCGTTCTTCTCTCGGGAGTTGTTTTATTTGGGTGGCAATACTTTTTTGCTCCTAAAAATGTTCCTGTTATTAATAAAACAATCACAAAAGATGAAATAGCGGCGACTAATAATCAAGTTAATAAAAATGCAGAGAGTACAAATTCAACTGCAACAATATCTGCTGGCACTACAGCTTCTGGGAATCTTCCTTTAACCATTACTTCGAATACACTTGTCAATAATGGTTTTGAATTCAAAATCAACAATGATCTTTCTATAGTTGAAATGAAAAATCCAAATTCAGTATTTAGCTTTAATTCTTTGACTGATGTTTCTTTACCCCTAAAAATTCAAGTTATAACTGACTATGGTCCATTGGATTTATTTTTCCAAATGGAGCAAACAGGTTCAAATAAATTAGTTGGTAAAAATCTTAACTACGGCGTTACATTTAATGCTTTTATTCAAGAAAATGGCCGTTTAAGTTTTAATCTTTCTTCAGATAAAGCCTATAAATTTCGCTTTGTTTTTGATGCAAAAGAAAAGAAATTAGACAATGGTCAAGTTAGACAATTTGCTCTTTTTGGCACTGATGTTAAGCATATTGCCGTTGGTAAAGACAAAGAAGAAGATGGAACACTTAAATGGTTTGGTGTTGATTTCAATTACCATTTATTCGGTTTAATTTTAAAAGAAAAAGCCCCAGTTAAATATAAAACGACAATTGCTGGTCAGCTAATCGTAGATGTTCCAACTGCTTCAAAAACAATTTCAGCTGATTTAGTCTTTACTAAAAAGAATTACGATACTCTTATCGGCCTTGGAGATAACCTTCACCTAGCTGTAGATTTTGGATTTTTTGCAGTATTAGCTGTACCAATTCTGAGAGGTTTACAGTTTATTTATAAATATATTCCTAATTATGGAATTGCTATTATTCTTCTAACAATTTTAATTCGTTTAATTACTTTTCCTCTTCAATATAAGTCTTTTAAGAGTATGAAGAAGATGCAAGTTATCCAACCAGAACTTCAAAAAATTAAAGAAAAATATAAAGATGAACCTCAAAAAATGCAAAAAGAGACTATGGATCTTTTTAAAAAAGCTGGTGCAAATCCATTAAGTGGTTGCCTTCCGCTAATACTTCAAATGCCGTTTTTCTTTGCCATTTATCGTGTTCTTTATAGTGCTGTTGAGTTAGTTGGAGCTCCTTTTTATGGATGGATTCACGATTTAAGTATTCACGATCCATTTTATGTACTACCAATTCTTATGGGGCTTGCAATGCTTGCTCAACAAAAATTAACTCCACAAACGACAGTTGATCCTACTCAACAAAAAATAATGATGTTTATGCCTGTGGTTTTTGCATTTATTATGAAAAGTTTACCGGCCGGATTAGTTCTCTATATTTTTGTTTCTACTGTTGTTGGTATTTTACAACAGACCATTGTTTATAAAATGGCCGATTAATTAAAATGATTTTTTATGAATTTTTATACTGACGATCACCCAATCATTGCATGCAGTACTGGATCTCTTTCCAATACTGCAATAGCATTGATTAGGCTCTCTGGTTTCGACTCATTAATATCTCTTCAGCCTTTTTTCTCTTATTCGCTATTAAAAATTAAACCTCGATATTCTCATCTCACAAATATACTTAACAATAATTTAGTTTTGGATAATTGTTTGATGGTATTTTTTCCCAAAGGAGAGAGTTATACAGGGGAAAACGTTTTAGAAATTTCTGTACACGGTAATTTACTCAATATTCAAAACATTTTAGAACTTTTTATTGAAAAAGCTGATTTTCGTTCAGCTCATCCTGGAGAATTTACTTTTCGGGCATTAAAAAATAAGAAATTGACCTTATCTCAAGTTGAAGGTTTGGATATGCTATTAAATGCAAATTCAAATTTAATGCTTTCTCAGGGGCTTGATGTTTTACAAGGTGATCTTCATTCTCAATATCTCAGACTCTATGAAAGTTATTTAAAATTAAAAAGTGCTGTAGAAATTTCAATTGATTTTTCAGAAGATGTAGGGGAGAGCGAAACTAAGAATTTGCTCAAAAGTTCTTTTGATTTGTTTTTTACTATTTTAGATTCTCTGCATTCGCGTACTCAAGGGAGTATTTCTTCACTACTATCTCCCGACTTGGTCCTAGTAGGTCAAACTAATGCGGGAAAGAGCTCTCTTTTTAATTTATTAGTTAAACACAATAGATCCATTGTTTCTCCAATAGCTGGTACGACAAGAGATTATGTTTCAGAAGTCATTCAAATTGATAGGACCAATTATCATTTAATTGATACGGCCGGTATTCGTGATTCTCTTGATCCCATAGAAAATATTGGAATTGAAAGAGCTTTTGATCTCATTAAAAAAGCTTTTTTTAAAATTTTAATTATTAATCCATTTGAATCAAATCCTCTTTATCTTAAAAAACTTCAAGGAATTCATTTTGATTTGTTAATTATTTCTCATGCTGATAAATCAGATTTTACCAATGAAATTTTACATTTAGATTTATCAAATTTATCTTTTGAAAATATAATTGCAGCGAGTTTTAAAAGTGGTTCTATAGAACCAGTTCAAAATCTTGGTCCTATAGAACCACTTCAAAATCTTGGTCCTATAGAACCAGTTCAAAATCTTGGTCCTATAGAACCAGTTCATAATCTTGGTCCTATAGAACCAGTTCATAATCTTGGTCTTATAGAACCAGTTCAAAATTCTGGTCCTATAGAACCAGTTCAAAATTCTGGTCCTATAGAACCGGCCGTTAAGAAATTACTGTCTCAAAAATTTAAAAATCACACTTCTAATTCACCGATTTTACTTGAGCGCCATAGGTCGGTATTAAATAAAATTCACTTAAAAGCACTTGGGTTAACATGTGAAATCAGCATCTTAGATGATGTGGCGATTATATCGTCTGAGGTTAATATCTTAGGTTATTACCTAAGTGAATTAATAGGCGTTGTCTCACCTGATGATGTATTAAATTCAATATTTTCTAATTTTTGCATAGGGAAATAGTCTTTTTTGAATTTTTATATTACTTATGTTTTCTAATTAACAATGTTCTACGTGGAACAAAATGAAAAACTTTTTTGATGTTTTAATTATTGGTGGCGGTCATGCTGGAACTGAAGCAGCTTGGATCTCATCTCAGTTTAATTTAAGTGTGGCGATTCTCTCTTCTCCAAACTCTTCCTTGGCTTCAGCTCCATGTAACCCGGCAATCGGGGGAGTAGGAAAGGGACAAGTTGTTAGAGAAATAGATGCGCTAGGTGGCTTAATGGGAATTCTTGCTGATAAAGCAGGAATACAATTCAGAACATTAAATGAGTCAAAAGGTTTCGCTGTTCAGTCAACCAGGGTTCAAATTGATAAAGACTTGTACTCAAAATATGCTGAAGAGATTTTATCTCAAAAAAATAATATTGTGATCATTAGAGAAATGGTTTCAAATGTTTCAAAGAATGATGATGCCTTTATTGTCCAAACTTCCACTTCAAATATATATTTTGCAAAAAAAGTTATAGTTACAACTGGTACATTTTTAAATGGAAAACTACACACAGGAGAAGAGCAAAAACCTGGCGGAAGAGTTGATTGCGCAAATTCTTTAGGTTTGAATGACTTATTTAAGGAAATTAAAACAGAGCCAAATAGATTTAAAACTGGAACTCCACCACGACTTGATAAAAATACAATTGATTATTCGAAAATGGATCCACAACTTAGCGATAGCGAGACAAGAAATTTTCATTCGCTAAATTTGCCTTTTTCCAGAGAGTCTAAGCAGGTTTCTTGTTATTTAACTCGAACAAATGAGAAAACACTAACTATTATAAGGGCCAATAAAGAGCGATCACCTATATTTAATGGTCAAATCAAAGGTATTGGTCCTAGATATTGTCCAAGTATAGAAGATAAAGCCTTCAGATATGTAGATAAAGATATACATCATGTCTTTATAGAGCCAGAGGGTTTAGAATTGGAAACAATTTATCCCAATGGTATTTCAACTTCCTTACCAAAAGATGTCCAAGAAAGCTTTATTCAGACCATTTCAGGACTTGAAAATGCAAAAATTCTCATTCATGGGTACGCAGTTGAGTATGATGTTATTGATACATCTCAATTGTCGAGAGCACTTGAATATGTATCTATTCCAGGATTATATTTCGCTGGTCAGGTTTGTGGTACCTCGGGTTACGAAGAAGCAGCAGGGCAAGGAATTATGGCCGGAATTAATGCTAGCTTGTCTGTATTGGGCAAAAATGAGTTAATTTTAGACAGAAATGATTCCTATATTGGGGTCATGGTAGAGGATTTGGTTTCAAATAAGCGAGATGAGCCATACAGGCTGTTTACTGCACGCTCAGAAAATAGATTATATGTTAGAGAAGATAATACAATTTTAAGAATTAATAAATATCGACAAATTCTTGGTTTAAATTCACCAATAGATAGCTATCAAGAAGAATTTCTTGTTGAAGTAGACTTGCTTTCAAGGTTGGTGGACTCGACCATGATTTATACCTCGCCAAAAATGAAAGAATATTTTCAAAAAATGAATTATGGACCGCTTGAAATTAACATTAGCTTTAAGGAACTGTTAAAAAGACCAGAAAATAATCCTGTTGTAGTTCTTGGTGATGAAACCAAAAGATTGGGAATCAATTTTTCTTATGATGTTATTCGAACAGTCGCAATTGCCGTAAAATATGAAGGCTATATCGACCGTGCTGTTATTGAGTCAGAAAAAATAAATAGGTTAGGGGCGAAGAAGCTCAATTGGCAAATTTTATCTGATTCTAAAAATATATCATTTGAATGTAAATTAAGAATAAAAACCATAAAACCTGAAACTTTTGCCCAATTGCAGAGAATTGAAGGAATTAGACCCGCTACCTTAGCCTACGTGGCCGGAAACATAATTTAATGAAAGAATTTAGCCAAAACTACCTAAATCTATTAACTGGTGAATTTGCCGGTATTAATTTAACAAGAATTGAAAGTCCTGAAGAGTTTTATCAAAAACAAATCATTGATTCAATTCTTCCACTAACCGAAAGCAAGGTTTTTAAAAATGCACTGGAGTCGACAAAGCTTTTAGTTGATGTTGGTTTTGGTGGTGGATTTCCCATTCTTCCATTAGCTTTCGCAAATCCTGATAAAAAATTTATTGGTTTTGACGCCAGAGCAAAAAAAGTACAAGCGGTACAAAAAATTGCAAATAGTTTAGGATTAAAAAATGTCAAATTAAAGCATCAGAGATTAGAGACTATTGATTTTGATGTTGATGCAGTTTTAACTTTTAAAGCAGTGGGCAAAGTTTCAGAATATCTTCCTTTGTTAAGAACCAATAAAACTCTCTATGTCTTTTTTTATAAAGGCCCAAATTTTTATGAATTAGAAGATATAGAAGATATGCTTGAGAGTAATTGGGAATTAATTGAAGAGAAATCTTATGATGTGTCTGGAACAGAGGGACGACTGCTATTAGGTTTCAAAAACAGAAAAGTTCTACGTGGAACAATGCAGACGGAAAAAATTAATAAATTTTCTGAGTTACTTTAAAAAAATAAAACGGTATAAATAGACAATAATAAAAGTAAAAAAGGAAACTTAAATGGCTAAAATTATTGCGATGATGAACCAAAAGGGTGGCGTTGGTAAAACAACTTCTTCTGTAAATTTGGCAGCGTGTCTAGCAGTAGCCGAGAAAAAGACTCTACTAATAGACCTGGATCCACAGGGTAACGGAAGTATTAGTATTGGACTCTCTAAAGATAAATTTGCTGGTAAAAATATTTACCATGCACTAATTGGTCAAATAGGATTAAAAGAAGCTATTTATGAATCAGAACTTCCATATTTTGATATTTGTCCGTCAGATAATAATTTATCAGGGGCAGAAATAGAATTGGTGAGTTTGTTTGCTCGCGAATCAAAATTAAAAAATGCCTTTAAGGCAATTGAAAAAGATTATGATTATATCATTATCGATTGCCCGCCATCTTTGGGACTGTTAACTGTGAATGCATTAAATGCAGCTCATTCTTATATTGTTCCAATGCAAACAGAATTTTTAGCAATGGAAGGTTTAGCTCAATTATTAAATACAGTAAAACTCATTAGATCTTCTCTAAATCCAGATTTAGAATTAGATGGAATTTTGTTAACTATGTATGATTCTCGTTCGGGTCTACATAAACAAGTTGCCAACGAAATTAAAACACATTTTGGCGATGTTGTTTTTGAAACTATAATACCGAGAAATGTAAAGCTAGCGGAATGTCCTTCATTTGGTAAACCAATTATTCTTTATGATATCGAATCAAAAGGTAGCGAGGCTTATTTGGCTTTAGCAAAAGAACTCATTTTAAAAGAGCGCTTCAAGGGTAAGTCAAAAGAAAATTCAAATGAAGTTAAAAATAATGCAGAAGTCTTACCTGAAGAAGTTTTGCTAAATTTAATTCCCAATATTGAATCTATCAATACGAACGGAATGCATCCTTAAAAATAAAAAAGTAACGGAGTTTATATGGCGAAGAAATTAGCATTGGGAAAAGGGATCGCTTCACTTTTACAGGAGTCCACTCCTCAATCAGTTGTACAACAAACTTATCATAATAAATTTGGTAATCAGAACGACCAAGGTGAAGAAGTAGAGCACGAAAAAGAAATAGAAATTCGCTACGAAAATACGCCCCTTTTAATTGATGTAACATCTATTAAAACAAATCCCAATCAGCCTAGAAAAATTTTTAAAGAAAAAGACCTAGAAGAACTTTCAGAATCAATTAAAGAAAACGGAATTATTCAACCGCTAATTGTAGCAGAAATGGAAAATGGACAATACGAACTGATCGCAGGAGAAAGAAGATTAAGAGCTGCAAAAAAAGCAGGTCTAGGGCAAGTGCCTGTTGTCGTAAAAAGAGCGACTGAAAGAGAAAAGATGATTATGGCAATCATCGAAAACGTTCAACGATCTGATTTAAACTGTGTTGAAGAGGCGTTGGCTTACTATCAACTAATGAATGAATACAAATTAACTCAGGAAGATGTTGCTAAAAAATTAGGAAAAGAAAGATCAAGTGTTGCGAACTTTTTAAGAATACTTAATCTACCTCGTCCAGTAATCGATCTATTGCAAAAAGAAATGTTGAGCTTGGGACACGCTAAAATTTTAGCAGCTGTTAAAGAGCGTGAGGATGCTATTAGACTCGCTAATTTGGCGGTATCTAGTAATTGGTCTGTACGTGATTTAGAAAATGAAATTAAGGCTAAAAAGCCTGTTAAAGAGAAAGTTACTCGAAAAAATCCATTTTTTGATGAAAAACTTGATCAATTTAGAAAGACTCTAGAACATAAAACTGGATACCACTTTGGAATAAATTCAGGAAAAAATGGATCCGGCCATATTGTTTTAAAATATAGCAATGAAGCAGAATTTAACGATATTTACGAATTTCTATTATCGAAATAGAATAGTCTATGAAAGACAAGAGCTAGGTTAGTAGAGAGTCTTTAAAAATGACTGCCCCTATAGAACCAAAATCGAAATCAAGGATGAACCATGAAGAGAAGACGCGGCGAAGTTTCTGCCATCATTGAAGAGGGTTGTAAATTTGAAGGAAACTTATCATTCAATGGAACGGCCAGAATAGCTGGCATTGTTAATGGTAGTGTATTTTCAAACGACACAGTGGTCATTTCTGAAGGCGCCATCATCAATGCTGATATTAACGCAAATATTATAATTATAGCCGGTTCAGTAAAAGGCAATATTAAGGCAAGTTCACGCGTTGAAATATTAAAACCCGCAAGATTTGAAGGTATCATTACAACGCCGAGTCTCATTGTGGAAGAGGGCGTAATCTTTCACGGTACAACAAAAATGCGCGATAAGAAAACGTCTTAAGTCGAATAGCGTTATGTTACAAAATTCTTAAATCTTCCTTGACGATAACCGCTTAAAACATTATTCATAAGTGAAAAAAATATTCACAATACACTGTTTTATTTTCAAAAACTTTGTGCTGAAACGCGAAGGCAAAAAATAACCTTGAGTTGTAGGAGTTCTATAAGCCAATGGATACGATTTTAATTATATTAAGAGCTCTCAAAATCGATCAAACAGTTCTCATTCAATTTGGATTCCTACTTGTATTTTTTAATACTCTAGCTCCGTTACTCTTTAGAAGAATGCAAGAAGTTTTAGAATTGAGAGAAAGCAAAACGACAAAACTTGAATCTCAAGCTCATAATATTTATAAAAAAGCAGAAGACTTAGCTGAGCAATACAAAGCTAAAATCGAAAAGACTCATCAAGACTCACAAGATATCGCACAAAAAAAGAAAAACGATGTTTTGAATAAAGAAAGACTAATTTTGAAAGATCTTGAAGAGAAAATGAACTCTGAATACGAAGATAGAAAATCAAAAATACATAATGAAATGGCAGAAAAAAGAACTCAGATAATGGCCGAAGCAGATAAACTCGCGGGCAATCTTGTTGAAAAGCTGACTAAATAAGGAATACTAGTGAAAAAGATAATTTATTATTTATATTTTACGACATCATTTGTATCAATCGCTATGGCCAGCGAAGAAGCTGCTCACCATGAAGCATCTATTTGGGATTTAAAATATCCGTTTATAAATTTTATAATTTTACTAGCAATTCTCTCTAAAGTTGTAAAACCGTTGAGAGAAAAATTTAACAAGCAAGCAGAAGATGTTAAATCATTAATGGAATCAGCTGCAAGAAACAATAAAGATGCTGAAGAAAAACTAAGCCAATTTCAATCAAAAATAAAAAACCTGGATTCTGAAATTGTAAAAATCGTAGGTGAGTACGCAACCGATGCAACTCAATTTGCTAAAAACCAAAGCGAAGAAACACAAACAGTAATAGTAAGAATGAAAAGAGACTTAGAAAATAAATTAATTGGTGAAAAAACAGAATTGGTTGATCAGTTAAACCATGACCTAATTAATAAGGTTGTTTCTGGGACTCAGGCAACAATCAAAAACAATAAAGAATTTCAAGTAAAAGCAACTCAAAAAATTGTCTCTGAGCTTAGATAATCGTTAAAGATTAGGAATAATATGAAAGAACAAATTATCGCTAAAGCATACGCACAATCTCTAGTTGAACTCTCTGATGAGTTAAAGCTAGACTTAGCGTCTGAATTAACAAAGTTAACTGAAACGATTAATAAAAGTAATAATCTTGAAACATTACTTTTTTTAGAAGTTTTTACAACTGAAGAAAAATTAAGTGTTCTAGATGTTGTTATGGCTGATTTAGGACTATCAAATATTACAAAAAACTTTATGCATTTTTTAATTCAAGAAAAAAGAATTGGATTAATGCCAATGATATTTAAAAATGTCATTGTAATTGACGACCATAAAAAAGGATTTTTAAGAGGAACTATTGAAGGAAGCGAAGATTCAATCCCAGCTAACATCAAAGATAACCTTAAAAATTATCTACAAGCAAAACTTGGAAAAGAAACAATATTAGAATACAAAAAAAATGAAAATGTTTCAGCTGGATATAAAGTTACAGTTGAAGACCTACAGTTAGATGCAACTCTAGAAAATCAATTAGAAAAATTTAAAGAAAGTGTTTTAAATTCGTAAGAGGTAAAAAATGGCAATGAATCCAGAAGAGATTACAAGTATTATTAAAGAAAGAATCTCTAACTTTCAAACAAGACTTCAAGTTGATGAAGTTGGAACTGTATTAACTGTAGGAGACGGGATTGCTCGCGTTTTCGGGTTAAAAAATGTTATGGCCGGAGAACTTGTTGAGTTCCCATCTGGTACAACAGGAATGGTTTTAAACTTAGAAACAAATAACGTTGGTATTGCCATTCTTGGGGAAGACCAATCGATTAAAGAAGGTACCTCTGTAAAGAGAACCGAAAGAATCGTAAGTGTACCAGTTGGTGACGCTCTACTTGGTCGAGTAGTAAACGCAATCGGTGAGCCAATCGATGGTATGGGTGAAATTAAATCAAAAGAAACAAGAGTAGTAGAAGTAAAGGCACCAGGGATTATCGCAAGAAAATCAGTACATGAGCCACTTCAAACTGGTCTTAAAGCAATCGACGCCATGATTCCAATTGGACGTGGACAAAGAGAGCTAATCATTGGCGATAGAAAAACAGGTAAAACTGCCATTGCTATCGACACGATCATCAATCAAAAAGGTAAAGATGTTGTTTGTGTTTACGTAGCGATTGGACAAAAACAATCTACAGTAAGACAAGTTCAACAAAAACTAAAAGATGCTGGCGCTCTTGATTATACAATCATCGTTTCAGCAACAGCTTCTGCCTCTGCACCTATGCAGTTTATTGCTCCATACACTGGATGTACAATGGCTGAATACTATAGAGACAGTAAACGTCACGCACTTATCGTGTATGACGATTTAACAAAACAAGCTCAAGCATATAGACAAATGTCACTTCTACTTCGTCGTCCACCAGGGCGTGAAGCATTCCCAGGGGACGTTTTCTTCCTTCACTCAAGATTACTAGAAAGAGCTTGTAAAGTTTCTGACGTTCTTGGTGCTGGATCATTAACAGCGTTGCCAATTATTGAAACTCAAGAAGGTGACGTTTCGGCGTACATTCCTACAAACGTAATTTCAATCACTGATGGCCAGATCTTCCTAGAGTCTGATTTATTCAACTCTGGTATTCGTCCAGCTGTTAACGTTGGTCTTTCAGTTTCACGCGTTGGTGGATCTGCTCAAATTAAAGCAATGAAAAAAGTTGCTGGTACACTTCGTCTAGATCTTGCTCAGTACAGAGAGCTAGCTGCTTTCTCTGCTTTCGGATCTGACTTAGATGAAGCGACAAAAAGACAGTTAAATAGAGGGGAGAGATTGGTTGAGCTTTTAAAGCAAGATCAATACGCACCATTTGATGTTGTAGACCAAGCTGTTTCAATATTAATTGCAACAAAAGGATACTTTGACGTTGTTCCTACTGCAAAAATTAGAAATGCAGAAAAAGATGTTCTTGAATTTTTCCACTCAAGACACGCGGAGTTAATGGCTGAAATTAAAAACTCGAAAGAAATTTCTGGTGGAAATGAAGCAAAAATCCTTGAAGCAGTAAAAGCTTTCTTAGTGACAAAAAAATACTAAGAGATATTGGACACACTGAAATTAGGAATTAAATAATGGCGAATATTAAAGAGCTTAAAAAGAAAATTAAAAGTACCAAAAGTACTTCTAAAATTACTCAAGCGATGAAGCTCGTTTCGGCCGCAAAGTTAGCAAAGGCTCAACAAAATATCGTGAACTCTCGCCCATACGCGCGTGAGCTAGAATCAACTATTAAAGTTGTTTCAGCACTAGTTCAAGATTATGACCATGAGTACTTGCATGAGAAGAAAGATAATAACAAAGCAGTTTTGCTAGTTATTTCTTCCGATAAAGGTCTTTGTGGATCGTACAACTCTCAGCTTGCTAAAAAAGTTAGAAAGTTTCTTTTGGAAACAAACCTAGAAGTAAAAATTTATTTCATTGGAAAAAAAGTAAGAGATCTACTTGATACAACTTTCAATAAAGGCAAAACTTATTCGTTTGCTAAAAATGAACCAACTTTTATTGAGATGGAACATGTTGGAGTTGAATTAGGAGAACTTTTTACAACTGGTGAAGTTGGAAAAGTCTTTGTCGCATACAATGTTTTTCACTCGGCTCTTTCCTTTGATCCAGAAGTAAAACAAATGTTACCAATGACTATGGATTTATCAGAAAAAGAAGAGATGGCTGAAAAATTTCCATTCGACTTTAAGTACGATCCAAATCCAACGGAAATATTGAATACACTTATTCCTCAAACTTATATCAGCACGCTTTACACTGCACTATTAGATGCGGTTGCAGCTGAACACGGTACGAGAATGAGTGCAATGGATTCAGCTTCTTCGAACTGTAAAAAAGCGATTAGAACATTATCAATAAAAATGAACAAAAAGAGACAGGCTGCGATTACAACTGAGTTATCAGAAGTAGTATCAGGAGCTGAGTCTCTGAACGGATAAAAGTAAGTATTTAGGAGACCACCAATGTCAGAAAATTTCGGTGTAGTAAAACAAGTAATGGGGCCGGTTATCGACGTGGAATTTTCTAATGGAAAAATTCCTGCGATTTTCAACGCTCTTAAATTAACAAACAAAACAATCTCAAACCTTGAGAATAATCTAACTGTTGAGGTCTCTCAGCATTTAGGGAACAACATGGTTAGATGTATTGCAATGGACTCGACTGAAGGTCTGTCTCGTGGACTAAAAGTTCTCGATACTGGCAAAATGATTCAAGCTCCAGTTGGAAAAGAATGTTTAGGAAGAATTATTAACGTTATTGGTGAGCCAGTTGATGAAGCAGGCCCAGTAAACGCTAAAAAAACTTACGATATCCATAGAGCAGCTCCTGGATTTGATAAACAATCAACAAAACTAGAGCAATTTTATACTGGGATTAAAGTTATTGACCTTCTAGCTCCATACGTTCGAGGTGGAAAGATTGGTCTATTTGGTGGAGCGGGAGTTGGTAAAACAGTTCTAATCCAGGAATTAATTAACAACATTGCAACTGAGCATGGTGGATACTCAGTATTCGCTGGTGTTGGTGAGCGTACTCGTGAAGGTAACGATTTATTCCACGAGATGACTGAGTCTGGAGTAATTGCAAAAACTGCACTGGTCTTCGGACAAATGAATGAACCACCTGGAGCGCGCGCAAGAGTTGCTCTTACAGGTCTTTCAATCGCAGAATACTTCCGCGATGAAGAAAACCAAGACGTTCTTTTCTTCGTTGATAATATTTTCCGATTTACACAAGCAGGATCTGAAGTCTCAGCTCTACTTGGACGTATTCCTTCAGCGGTTGGTTACCAACCAACTCTAGGTACGGAAATGGGAGCAATGCAAGAGCGTATTACTTCAACAACTAACGGTTCGATTACATCTATCCAAGCTGTATACGTTCCTGCGGATGACTATACGGATCCAGCTCCAGCAACCACGTTTGCCCACTTAGATGCAACGACTGAACTTTCACGTCAAATTGCAGAACTTGGAATTTATCCGGCAGTTGATCCACTTTCTTCATCATCTACAATCTTAACTCCAGCTATCGTTGGGCAAGAACATTATGATGTTGCTCGTGGAGTTCAAAAGATTCTTCAAAAGTATAAAGAACTTCAAGATATTATCGCCATTTTAGGTATGGACGAATTATCTGAAGAAGATAAATTAATTGTTGGTAGAGCTAGAAAGGTTCAAAAATTCCTTTCTCAACCATTCTTCGTAGCGGAGCAATTTACTGGATTAAAAGGTAAATTTGTTAAGATGGAAGATACAATTAAAGCTTTCAAAGCCATTCTTGGTGGTGAATGTGATGAATTACCAGAGCAAGCATTCTACTTAGTTGGTGGACTTGATATGGTTTTTGAAAAAGCAGCACAAATTAAGGCTGGAAAATAATTTTAAGAGATTAGGTTGCCCAAATGAAATATTTTACAGTTGATATCCTTACGCCATCGAAAATTATTGCTAAAGGAATTCCTGCGGAATCGTTGCTAATACCAACGGTCCGCGGGCAAATTAACGTACTCGAAGGACATACTCATATCGTTAGTAAGTTGGCGACAGGAGTACTTAGTGTTTTTGGTGGTCCTGATTATGGCGATAGAAACTTTGCCATTTCTACAGGTGTTTGCAAAATTTTGGAAAACAAAATTGTCATCCTTTCAAATACAGCAGAAGAAAATACTGATGTTGATGTTGAAAGAGCAAAACTTGCCTTAAAAAATGCTCAAGAGCATTTGAAAAACACTGATGGTCTAACGTTGGAAGATATTGAAAAGTATCAACATAAGCTTGATCTAGCAAAAATCCGTATTCAGATTGGTGAATTTACCAGACCTCGATAAAAATACTTATGAGTACTCATTATATAAGAATGAGTACTCATAATATACTAGGCAAAAACATTACACTCTTGATCCTATGCATGGCCTTGATAGAATTATCAAATAGCTATGATCATAAAAAAAGCACTCGCTACAACTTCTATTATTTTAATAACGGCGTTAACGCTGTCGAAAGCATATTCTATAAATAGCAATCAATCACAATTTGAGACAATAAATTTTTCTGCCTTTACTAATTTGGCTCAAAATTTAAATACTGTTTCATTAGAGAAAAATCAAAATTCATCTCAAGTTAAAGATGAACTAAATGATGAACAAATTTCATCTCAGATAATTACTGCAATTGACGCTGAGATTGGAAAAAAAATAAAACACACTCGTTATGGTTTAGTTCCACATAAACAGATAATTAAATTAAAAAAAGAAATAATTGTTACAGAAACAAAAGAATTAAATTTACCTATAGAAGTGAAAGTTGAAAATATTGTAAGTAATGAAGACCTGTCTTCATTTGAAATAAACAATAGCAACTTAATTAATATCTATTCATTTAACATTGAGAAAATTGGTTACTCACAATTTGAAAATTTAAAAATAGACCTGGATTTTAATGGATCTCCAGTTAAAGAAAAACTAGCAGAAATAAAAAATCTAGATATAGAAGACTCTGTTGAAACTGCCCAGGCAAGTACAACAACTGAAGAAACAGTCGCTGATGCAGTGACGACTACTCAGCCATCAACAGAGAGAAAAGTTGATGATGAAGAAATGGTTATGTTTGATTACAAAGAAAATGCCCAACCAGCGGCCGTAAAACAAACAATTGATCAAAAACTATATGAAAGACCAATCTCTAAAGCAGTACAAAAAGTAATTAGCAGAGAAATGGGAAATGCACCAATAAAGAAAATTAATAAAATGAATACTCAAAGAATATTTCCAGAAGTGAGTACTCAAAATGAATCAAAAAATACAACACTGATAGATAATCAAGAAATTGATCTCGATTCAAATGATAATGTTAGTTATGAGTACGCAGCTCCTAAAAAAGCAATGACTAAAAAGGAAGCAGTTGAAGCTTTTACTGAATCAGAAGCATTTACAACTAATAGTCCAACAAATGAATCAGCTTTCATTTTAAAAGGAATTGAAGTCAATTTGAATACTCAAAAACTTCGCCAGGCAAGAACTTTTGAATTTGTTCCTGATTATGACAGATCAGAAAGAAGCGATGATAATGGTTCTGGAGAAATTTCGTTTGGATACTCACTTAGTGGAGCAATGAATACTCAAACTGGAGTCGTTCAGTCACAAGGGATGATTCCAACAAGAGTAGAATTAAACTTAGATGGTAAATCTAGTTTGGAAATCCCACTTATAAACGAAGAGGGTATTCAAAAGTTTTTAGAGAAAAAAGGGATAAACGTTGAAGGAAACTTGATTACTCTAACTTTAAATTCAAATATTGTTGATACGGAAATTGATACAAAGTTTGATCAAAGGTTTTATTTTGACGCTGGATTTAAAAATACTAATAATATTTTAAAAGCTAAATACATTATGTATGCGGGAGTTAAAAGCGGAAACATAATGGTCAGATACCTACTTGCTAATCACGAAGTAGCACAAAAAATAATTTATGTTGGTGAAGGCGAAATGTATTTCGAAGATGAAGAGTTTGTTGGTGGCAACCGTGAAACCTATACTCTTACTACAAGAAATCTTTTTGGAGCTAAGAAAAAAGAATTAAATATAGATGGCGAATTGATAAACTTTTTAAACACAAAAATAAATGCCAAGAAAAAAGCATTAAATGCGTATGAAGTAAAAATTCCTACTATGCCTAGTGGAATGAGAAAATATTTAGAGTTTAAGCATTTAAAAGATAGTGTTTTTGTTGGCATATCTACAGAAAAAGATTTAGAAATTCCTGGCAATGAGTTTATTGCAAAAGTCTTAGAAATGAACCAAGTAAGCTCTTTAAAAGAGCAGTGCATAGTTCAAATTAACCTTTCTAAGGACATAAAAGAATTAAAGGCCAATGGTAAAAATCAAAGCGGCGAAATGTTTATAGAAACTTCATTTTTAGATAAAGACGGAAACTTTACAAAAGAAAGCGAGTTGGCGGAAAAAATATTTATAGTTGGAGATAAAGAGGGATTGTTTAATCTTAAATTAGAATATACTGACGGCTCAACTGAGTTTTTAAAATCATTTTGTTCTCAAAATTCATATTTAATTGAGCAACTCTAAAAAAATTGCCAAAAATACCAAAAAAAATAATAATAAGAAATGGATAAAGAAGAAAAACTGAAGCGGTTTACTCATGATGTAATAAATTCGCTTACAAAAATTATTGTCACTTTAAAAATTGCTGAAAAAGAAACGGATATTGTAAAAATAAAGCAAAAAATAGCAAGTGCTATGAAAATTAGTATTGAATGTGCAGATTTTATAAAGTCTACAATTAGTGGACCTGTAGTTATTCAGTTTTATTCAGATACATTTTTTAAAGAACTTGTTAGAGAGTTTAATAGCACCCACGATGGAGTCGTTATGACTTTCATAAATGAAAAAAATATAATGCTTGAAACAGATATAAGTCTTTTAAAGAATGCCATTCAAAATATTACTAAAAACAGCATTGAGGCAGGCTCTACAAAAATAATTATAAAAACTTCTCCAGGGGTTATCTCATTTGTAGACAACGGCTTGGGAATATCATTGTCGAAAGCTGAATTAATCAAAGAAAAAGGCACTATTAAAGATGATAGTAAAAACCATGGAATTGGATTATTGTCGCTTTCTCATTATTGTAAATCAAACAATTGGTCATTGCGATTTAGGAATAATGACAAATATGATAATTTTACAAATGGTTTTACTGTAGAATTCTTAGTTAATTAATGTTTTATTCCCATTCTAATTTTTTAAATACTTCAAAAGTTTTTTTGTAACCAGCAGTCATAATATATTTTGCCTTCTGTGGGTCTAGGGAAAATGAGTTAGTAAAAAAGAGCTTATAGTGAGAATGATCTGGGTATATATCTATAAACTTTAAATTGGGATTATAATTCATTTTTCTTTCGAGAATTGAGGTGATTTTGGCGCGGTCTGCTTGGGAAAAATTATTAGAAGACATATAATCAGAAACGGTGCCAATAATATCTTTAGCCAAAGTTGTTTGACTTCTTGAAGCAACAATTTTTTTTTGAATCATTAGATAAATTGCCTGCATACATATTGCGGGTAAACCATAGTTGATTAACGAGCCTATTTCATCATGATAATGATAAGGGGTATGCGTCCAAGAACTTATGACAAAGTCACATTTGTTATCAACTGCGACATGGTTAGATAATGTTTCGCGAATTTCACCATCTATATAATAATCAATTCGAGATGTACGAGGGTTTTTAACGGGAAATGGAGCATAAAAGGGGGGCACACTCATGCTGGCACTAATGGCTTGAGTAATATCTACATCAGTATAATATTCTGCGGTTGAATCATGAATCGGACTTGGGTAATTGTATTTACTAAAGATAACTTTTCTTGAATGATCGAGTTGAGTTGCAACGACAAACATATCTGCCATGTATTCTTTGAAGTCCTGAGAAAGTATTACATGATTTTGCATGTACTGATTTAATCCCTCAGTCGAAAATAAGCCCGAAATATTTAAAAGTGGTTTTGCCATTTGTTTTAACAAAGAAGGAAAGCCTTCAAATGGATTATAAAAATCAAAATTGAATGCATCACGAGTCGGCATTTTTCGAGATAACATGTCTGAGTAAGCGACAGGCCTTAATGATGTTTTGGCATTGCTTCGATTAATAGTTGCATCAATTACATCAATTGGCCTGAACCCTGAGGCGAAATAAAGATTTATAAGTGATCCTGCACTTGAGCCAACATAGGTCGAAATCTCAAAGTCTGGATTGATAGGGGATTTGTTATGTTTTAAAACAAACCCAAACTCTTCAAGAGCAAGAGCGACTCCGAGGTGCCAAGAAGCAGCTTTAACCACCCCCCCCGAAAGTACTAGCGCAGTTTTTTTATTCTTAAATGGAGATAAATCTATATTGTGATACATTATGCGATTATATCATTTCCTGAATTTATTATGAAAAACATTTAACAAAAAATTACCTAAGTAAAAGAGACAACTAATAAAAAATTTCATGTGAGTTCAATCTTAGGATAAAATAAAAAGATAAAAACGGAGTGAATATGAATCAAGATGGAATTTGGTTATCTGTTCTAGAATATGCTACAGCAAAAAAAACATCTATATCTACAATTAGAAGGCTTATAAAAGCAGGTCATGTAAAGCATAGAGAAGAAAATGGTAAATACTTTATTTGGACTAGAGAAGTAAAAGATAACCTTGAAATTGAAAAAAATGAAATGGCCATGAAGTTGAACTTAGAGCTTTTGAAAAAGCAAAACCGAGAGTTAACTGAAGAGGTAAATGATTTAAAAATGTTATTAAGTGTCTATGAGAATAAACAAATTTATGATTTGCCACCAATACCAGAAAGATCAATATGAAAATTTTAATTTTTTTAATTACATTCGTTATTGCATTTCCAATTTTCGCCAGTGAGTCAATGAGAAGCTGTATGCTTTTGCCAATTGTAGATGGTTTAGATAACAAAGTTGGATTTAAAGTATTTGAAGAAATTGAAAATTATATTAAAGAAAGTTCTTGGTGCACATATAAATCAAATTCCGAATTAATAAACATTTTAAGCCAATATTCGAAAAACTTAGAAAGTCATTTAGCGAATAAAGATGTTTTAAAAGTAGTTGCAGATAAAACAAAGTCTGGAACATTGATACGTGTATCACTACAAATGCAATTAGGCTTAACTGAAGTTAAGGTTGAAGTGATTGGTGAAAATGGTGAAGATCGATATTTTAAAGAACAAACCCAATTAAAAAGTAATGACAGCTCACTTATTTCACAAACAGTAAGAAATTGGTTAGATGTTTACGAAAAAACTATTCCTTATGAAGGTAGAATAAAAGCAGTGTTAGGAGACCAATTTACAATAGATATAGGTAAAAAGTCACATATCTATAGTGGCAGTGAAATTGTCATTGAAAGACCGACAAGTAAAAGACAACATCCGCTACTTAAAGAAATAGTTGATTACCAAACAGAAAAAATAGCAACAGCGAAAATATTCGATGTAAGTGACAATCAAGCACAGGCAAAAGTTACTAGCTATGAAGGACTAAAAAAACTTAGACTCGAAGACTGGGTCAAAGTTAGTAGTACTGAACAGAAAAAAGCGATAGAGCAACTTAGTTATGCTGAAAAAAATAAAGACAAAGAAGATTTTGGAAAACTAGGTACAGTTGGATTATTTTTAACGTTTGGTAGTGGGTCAGTTAATCAAGCCGGAGCAACCGAAAAATCAATGAATGGATTAATGTATGGAGTTGAGGTTGATGCAGAAGTATGGGCAACTAGAAATTATTGGCTTGGTTTAGATATAGAAAAAAAGTTTGGGAAATATTCCAAAGATATCGGAACTTTTAATTCCGCCTTTAATTCAACTAGTAATTCAGCAACGAAGTTAAAGTTTGGATATAAATATTTACCGATGGGCTTTTTTTACGGACCTCAAATAGACACTTACATAGGTTATGGAAATTACAATTACGGACTTAGTACGAATACATCTGACAACCTAACTGAAGTAAGTTTTGCGGGTTTACTAGTTGGTACACGTGGTAGTTTGCCAATTTATGAAACGACTAGAATCTATTTAGAATTTGATTTTTTAATGACTTCTAGTTTTAGTGAAAAAGTAAAAGTTTTTGGAAGCGATATCTCTAGTTCTAATTATCATTTAGAAGTTGGTGGTCAATTTTTTTATGAAGCAAATTTAACATTAAAAGCTGGAATATCGGTATTGGCAAATAGAGCTGATTTTTCAGGTTCTACAAAAGAGGAGCAATTTAAAGACGTTTCTGCTAAAGTGGGGACAGTTTTTACCTTTTAAATCCAAAAATATTTTGGAGAGAACATGAACCACATTAAAAATCTCGAAGAAAAAATTTTAAAAAATAAAGCATTATACTATCAAGGCCGGCCAGAGATAAGTGATGCTGAATTTGATAAACTTGAAGACGAATTAAAAAAAATTGACCCTAACAATTTCGCACTAAAAATTGTTGGCACTACATCAAGTGCTAGTGACAAAGTTAAGCATGATAAAAAAATGCTCTCACTGGAAAAAACATACAAATTAGATGAGCTAATTAATTGGATGGGTAAAGAAGAAATTCTAAGCACCATGAAATTAGATGGTGTTAGTTGTTCACTTGTCTATAACTTGGGCAAATTAATTCAAGCAAAAACAAGGGGTGATGGTACATATGGTGAAAACATTCTCCCAAAGATAATGTGGATAAGTGATATTCCTAAGTTAATAACTAATAAAAATAAAATAGAAATTCGCGGAGAACTTTTTTGTAATGAAGAAAATTTTTTTCATTTATCCAAAGAAATGATTTCTCTGGGACTAGGTAAACCTACAAGCCAACGAAATATCGTGGCGGGTCTGATGGGGCGAAAAGATAATTTAGAATTTTGTCGGTTTATCAAATTTATGGCATTTGACTATATAAGCAATGAGAAAATATCAAAGGAAGAAGAGAAATTTCAAAGATTACGAGAAAATCATTTTTTAATTCCCGAAATTGAAGTTCATACAGACGTTAAAACAATTGAGCGAACTATTAAAAACGCACAAGAATTTATGTCAGAAGGAGATTTCCAAATTGATGGTTTAGTTTTTACTTATAATAAACTAACTCATCATGAAGAAATGGGTGAAACTTCACATCACCCAAGATATAAAATGGCCTTTAAGTTTCAGGGAGAATCAAAGATTACTATTTTAAATAGTATTTCTTGGTCGGTATCACGAAATGGAATACTCACACCTGTTGGCGAAGTTGAGCCGGTAGAGTTATCTGGCGCTATGATTGGAAGGGTGACGCTGCATAATTATGGGCTTGTATTGCAAAATAATTTAAAAATTGGCGACGAAATTGAAATAATAAGATCCGGAGAGGTAATCCCTAAGTTTCTTTCAGTTGTTAAATCTTCTAATAATGATTTTGTAATTCCAAGCTTTTGTCCAAGTTGTAACGAAAAAATTGAAATAGAAGACATCAGGATCTTTTGCCGTAATCCGATTTGCCCTGGTAAAAACAAAGAAATAATTTTAAATTTTATTCAAAAGATTGGCATTGAGGATTTAAGTGGAAAGAGATTAGATGAATTAATAAACTCAAAACTTGTGACATCCATCTCGGATATTTATCGATTAAAGACAGAGGACTTCATGTCGATCGATAAAGTTAAAGAAAAACTAAGTGCCAAGATAATAGAGTCAATTGAAAAAACAAAAACAAATAATTTAATTGTTTTTTTATCAGCACTTGGAATATCTGGTGGTGCCTTTAATAAATGTGAAAAAATAGTTAGATCTGGTTTTGATTCTATAGAAAAAATTAATAATTTATCAATAGAAGAGTTGATGAAAGTAGAGTCATTTGCTGAGAAATCCGCAACAGATTTTATAAACTCATTAAATGAAAAGAAGAAACTAATAAGTGAACTGATGGAATTGGGGTTTGTATTGTCAGTCGATTTAACTAGAAAAACTGAAATTACAGGAAAAAAGATTTGTATAACGGGAGCATTGACTGAAAAAAGATCTGTCATAGAAGATAAAATTCGTGAAGGTGGCGGGATAGTCGTTTCTTCTGTTTCAAAAAACACAGATGTTTTAGTAACTAATGAATCAGATGCAACTTCAAGTAAGTTTAAAAAGGCTATTGAGCTAAAAATAGAAATAATTTCTGAAGAAAATCTTTTAAATTTACTTCAATAAAGGGAATACTATGGCCAAGAAAACTTCGACATTTATTTGCCAAAGCTGTTCATACCAAACATCGAAATGGATGGGGAAATGTCCTGAGTGCGGCTCTTGGAATTCTTTTACTGAAGAAACAACTTTGGCCGCTAAAGACATGAACCGAGCTCACAAAAGAACGGCTCAAGGAACTGAAACACCAAAATTAATTAATGAAATTGTTTTAGAAAAACAATTTCGAGTCGTCACCGGAATGGGCGAATTTGACCGCGTAGTCGGAGGCGGGGTTGTGCCTGGTTCTCTTATTTTAATTGGTGGAGAACCTGGTATTGGAAAATCCACACTTTTAACAAGTGTTATGGGAAAACTTTCACAGTCTCATGCTGAGCAAGTTGTCCTCTACGTAAGTGGAGAAGAATCTGTCAATCAAGTTGCAGAAAGGGCCAAAAGAGTTGGCGTAAATACGGCAAATTTTTATATTTATAATGAAACAAATTGGCAAAAAATTTTAGAACAAATTAATAAACTTCAGCCGCGCTTTTTAGTTATTGACTCAATTCAAACCACTTCATCTTCAGAAATAGATTCAGCACCGGGAACAGTCACTCAAATTAGAGAAGTCACTTATGAATTAATGAATCATGTAAAGGCTAATGGAATTACTTGTTTTGTCATCGGACATATTACAAAAGAAGGATCAATTGCTGGTCCAAAAATATTAGAGCATATGGTAGACACAGTTATTTATTTTGAAGGTGATCAATATGGTCACTATCGACTATTAAGGGCCATGAAAAATCGATTTGGAAATACTAACGAAGTTGGTATATTTGAAATGAGAGAAAGCGGACTTGATGAAGTTAAAAATCCATCTCAATATTTCCTTGATGATCAACTAGAAGGTGCATTCGGGAGATCTCTTACATGCATAATTGAAGGATCTCGGTCACTCTTTGTAGAAATTCAAGCACTAGTTGTAGAAAATAAATTTGGGAACGGCAGAAGAACAACTCAAGGTTTAGATAACAACAGACTTGCAATGATGGTTGCAGTCATTGAAAAATATTTTGGTTTACCACTAGGATTTAATGATATTTATTTAAATGTTGTTGGTGGAATGAAGCTAGCTTCGAGAGAGTCAGATTTGTCTATCATTGCTTCTTTGTTAAGTTCTTATCGATCTAAACCTGTAAATTCAAATACAGTATTTGTTGGAGAAGTTGGACTAACGGGTGAAGTTAGATCAATTCCTCAAATGGAAATACGAATAAAAGAAATGGCCCAATTAAATTACAAACGTGTTGTAACATCTGAAAAAACAGCTAGAGAATTAAAAGGAAAATATAATATTGAATTAGTTGGCATAAGACAGGCGCGAGAATTAGATCAGCTTATCAATGTTTAAGAATTTCTATAAAATGAATGAATGGTATCTTTCCATAATTTCTTTTTATCTGTTACGTAAGACACAAGTGAGTCGTTAATATTAAATTCTTTATCTTTTTGCCAAATATTTTTTAATTGATTAATTTCAACTGTTCCAGAACCTACGGCTGCAGCAAGTGCTGCGCCATAGGAAGTTGTTTCAATAATCTTTGGTTTAATGATAGTTGTCTCTGATATGTTTGATTGTAGTTGCATTAATAAATTGTTTTCAACAGCTCCACCGTCCACTTTGAGTGTCTTAATAGCTAGCCCAGTATCTTCCTTCATTGCAGTCAACAAATCATTTATCGACATTGCAATACCTTCTAGGCAGGCATAAGAAATATGATTAAGGTTTGTGTCTCGGGTTAATCCCATAATTGATGCTTTAGCATCAGCATTCCAATAAGGAGAACCAATACCAGAAAAAAAGGGAAAAAAAAGAATGTTTTTTAATTCATCTAAGTTTTTAACCTGGAGAGCAAGTGTTTCTATTTCTGAGCTTTTAGATATTATTTTTAAATTATCTCTAAGCCATTGTACGGCAGCACCCGCAATGTAACTCGATCCTTCTAAGGCATAATATGTAATACCCTTATGTTTGTATTCAACGGTGGTTAAAAGCCCTGATTTTGAATAAATTAAATTTGTTCCAGTGTTTAAAAGAACAAAAGCTCCAGTACCATAAGTACATTTCATTTCACCTTCGTAAAATCCTGCTTGCCCAAATAAAGCTGATTGTTGATCACCCAAAATCCCAGTGATTGGTATACCATCTGGCAAGAAAGATAAATTCTTGGTAAATCCAAAATGGTGGAAAGAGTCTTCAATGGAGGCGAGTTGTTCACTTTTAATCTCGAAAAGTTTAAGTAAGTCTTGATCCCATGATGCATTTTTTAAGTTCATTAACATCGTTCGAGAAGCATTTGAAGCATCAGTTTTAAATGAAATTTTATCTGTAAGTCTATAAAGAAGAAAAGTGTCAACAGTGCCTAAAAGTAAATCTGAGTTTTGAGAAGCTAATTTGACGGCCTGATTGTTTTTAAGAAGCCAATTCATTTTGGATGCTGAAAAATAGGGCTCTATAGGTAAACCAGTTAGGGTTTTAATTTTAGCACTTAATTCATTTTGAGATTTTAGTTGCTGACAGTATTCATTAGTTCTTCTGTCTTGCCAGACAATTGCATTTGCCAAAGGCAAACCATCTTTATTGAAAGCACAAGTTGTTTCTCTCTGGTTGGTAATTCCAATCGATACGATTTGAGATCCTTGAACATTAAAAGTTTTTAAAACTTGAGTCACACTTAGTTCAACCGAGCTCCAAATATCATTTAAATTGTGCTCTACCCATCCTGGATGAGGAAATAGTTGAGGATACTCATTATTAACTTTACCAACAAATAAAAAAGTTTCAGCGTCAATTAAGCAGGCGGTAGTTCCAGTAGTTCCTTGGTCAATTGAAAGAATAAATCTCATAAATCCTCGTTTAAAACGTTGAATTAGGGGAACAGGACCTCTGCCGCATTAGGGCCGGCAATTATTTTCAGCATAACTTCCCATCGAGAGCCAATTAGATGGTTAAATCCTCTCATAAAAGCAAAAGAGATTGATATTAGTAAAACTAGAATAAAAATGAATTCGATAAATGTCTGACCATTTTGGTCATTAAGAATGTTTTCTTTTGGGAAAGTCATAGTATAATTCTAAAGAGATTAGGAGTGTACACAATGAAGAAATTTTTACCTTTAGTCGTGTTTGTATTGGTATTTACCGGCTTTTTAGCAGGCCAAGTTGGTTGGCAAGCTTTATTTGCAGGGACAACGACTAAAAAAGAAAATCAATATTCAACTTATGAAGATTTATTTCTTAAGGGGCGCTTTGAAACGATTGAAGGAAAAAAAATTGAAATTTCTAAACTTAATTCACCCGTAATTATTTATAATTTTTGGGCTTCTTGGTGCAATCCATGTCTTGAAGAAATGCCATCTTTAATTTCAATGAAGAAAAAATTTAAAGATGAAGAGGTTCAAATTTTAGCTTTTAATACAGACGAAGAAGAGCAGTTAAAAAATATTAATAAAATTGTCAAAAAGCTAAATATCAAACAAGAATTTAATATCATTGCAGATAAAAATACAAAAATCGCCGAGAGCTTTAAGTTTACAGCAATTCCCGTTACGATTATTTTTAACAGAGGTAAAGTCGTTCATTTTAGCAATGGGCCTATGGATTTTGATTCACCGGAAATGATTGAAAAAATGAAGAAATGGATAAAAGGCTAAAGTTCAGAGGCTGCACAAGGGATATATTTTACAATTTCAATCTGTGAAGCATTGGCATCACATTCAGTGTGATCTAATCCATCTTTACCACAAACTAATGTTTGATTTGTTGAACATTCACAATGACCATTTTTTTGAATCGAAATTCCAAAGCATTGAGCGATACATTTATTATCGTAGTTTTTTTTATCACTACCGCAAACAGGCGAGTAGCTTGAATCACAATTACATTGAGTGAGCTTTAAAGTAGATTCAGTTTGAGTTGTAGAGGTTAGAGGTTTGCTCATATCTTTTCCGCAAGCAGATAATATAAAAAGCAAAATGAATAATCCAGTTGAGATAATCTTCATACTGTTTAGTCGGTATTTTGTAAAATAAACTAAAATGATCAGTTTTAATTGGCGAGATTTTTGCCCCAATTATAAGTTATTCGATCGATAGAATCTGTTTTAAAAATCGAAAACCTAGGCTTTAACCCTTCTACAATTGCTCCTTGGTTTTTCAATCCAACCGCGTGGGCAGCATTTAGAGTTATCGCACACCACATTTCGGACTGACTCATTTTATACATTGGAGCAGAAATGGATGCAATTAAGATTAGATTGTCACAATGACTTGATCCAGGATTAAAATCAGAAGCAATTGAAACTCTGACACCAGCATCTAGCATCGCTCTGGCATTTGCTTGCGGTTTTCCTAAAAACAATCCCGTCCCAGGTAAAAGAGTTGCGACAGTTTCAGAATTTGCTAAGGCAATAATTCCATCTTCTTTAGTTTGTAATAAATGATCAGCTGATAAGGCGGAATGCTTAACTGCAAGTATGGCACCCTTGTTATCATTAAATTCATCCGCATGGATTTTTACTCTAATGTTCCAACGTTGTGCTCTTTCAAATAATGAGACTACGTCATCATGAGAAAAATAATTTTGTTCATGAAAAATATCCACACAGTCGAGAATTTGCTCTTCACCAAGTTTATCTAAGAGAGGTAGAACAACTTCTTTCATATATTGATAAGAATTAGGTGATGTAATTGGAACAGCATGGGCGGCCATAAATGTATTAATGATTTGTACATCTGGTCTAACAATATTTTTTAGATCGTGGATAATATGTGAAAGTTCATATTCTTTTTCAAAACTTAAGCCATATCCTGACTTTACTTCAATTGTCCCAACACCATATGAGCGAATTGTTTTAACTCTTTGCTGGGCGGACTTTAAAAGTTCATTGCGAGTAAGGGCGTTTGTACCTTTTGTTGTATTTAAAATTCCCCCACCACTGTTGGCGATTTCTTCGTAACTAGCTCCATTTAGTCGCATTGTATATTCGTGTGAACGGTCACCACCAAAAACTAAATGTGTGTGTGAGTCAACGATTTCTGGCACACAAACTTTTCCAGAAACATCAATTTCAGCGTGACCCTTTCTCAAATAGTCTTCTGGGATATTGCGGTCTTCACCAACCCATAATATTTTCTCTTGGTTGAAAACAATAGATCCATTTTTAATGAGACCCAAATCATCATGATTTAATCGTCTTCCATTTTTATGGTGAGCACTTGAAAGAGTAGCTATTTCAGAAAAGTTACGAAAAATCTTAATAGTCATCTTAGAGGCCCTTAGTTTTAAAAAAGTTAAGAGTTAATTTTTAGAGAAGGAAGTTTTAATTTACTATTTTTTGCAGACTCAATAGCGACTTCATATCCAGCATCTGCATGTCTTGCGACACCCATTCCTGGATCAGAGTTTAAAACTCGTGAAAGTCGTTTGTCTAAATCTTCTGTACCATCACAACAAATAACCATTCCAGAATGTTGTGAATAACCTATCCCGACACCACCACCATGATGGAATGAAGTCCAAGAAGCTCCGTTCATTGTATTAATCATTAAGTTTAAAAGGGACCAATCAGAAACAGCATCTGTACCATCAAGCATGCCTTCTGTTTCGCGATTTGGACTTGTCACAGAGCCACAGTCTAGATGATCTCGACCGATAACTATCGGTGCTTTTACTTTTCCTTCTCTAACTAATTTATTAAAAAGGAGACCTGCTTTTTCTCTGTCGCCATACTTAAGCCAACAAATTCGTGCAGGTAAACCTTGAAAGGCTACCATTTCAGCTGCTTTGTTAAGCCAAGTATGTAGTTTTTTATTTTCAGGAAATAATTCCTTAAGAGCATTATCTGTAACTCGAATATCTTCAGGATCACCAGAGAGAGCAACCCAGCGAAAAGGACCGGATCCTTGGCAAAAAAGTGGACGTATATAAGCAGGGACAAAACCTGGAAAATTATAGGCATCTTTTATGCCGGATATTTTTGCTCCTTCGCGAAGATTATTTCCGTAATCAAAAACATGTGATCCAAGAGATTGAAATGCTAACATTGTTTTTACATGTTCACCCATCGTGAGTTGTGAAAGAGAAACGTATTTTTCAGGATTATCTTTTCTTAAATCAAAAGCTTCTTTTAAAGACATTTGATCTGGAACATATCCATTTAACGGATCGTGAGCAGAGGTTTGGTCTGTTACTAAGTCAGGAATAATGTTTTTACTTAATACATATTTAAAAAAGTGAGCAGCATTACCAACTACACCGATCGAAATTGCAGTTTTGTTTTTTTGTGATTCAAGAGCAAGGTTTATAGCTTCATCATAATTACTACATAAGACGTCGAGATACTTAGATTTAATTCTTTTATTAATTCTTTCAATGTCTACGTCACAAGCTAAGCAAACTCCATTTGCCATTTTAACTGCAAGTGGCTGAGCTCCACCCATTCCACCAATGCCCGCAGTTAAAACAAGTTTTCCAGTTAAATCTTTATCCGCACCAAAGTGTTTTTCTGCGGCAGCCATAAATGTTTCATAGGTACCTTGGAGAATTCCTTGAGTTCCTATGTATATCCATGACCCAGCAGTCATTTGGCCATACATCATAAGACCTTCGTCTTTTAATTTATTAAAATGCTCCCAAGTTGCCCAATGAGGAACTAAATTTGAGTTTGCAATTAAGACTCTTGGTCCATGCTCATGACTCGGAAAAATAGCGACTGGTTTTCCAGATTGAATGAGTAAGGTCTCATTATTTTCTATTGTTTTTAAAGCGTGAATTATGTCTTCAAGTGCTTGATGGTTTCTAGCCGCTTGGCCGTTGCCTCCATAGACAATAAGATTATCTCTATCTTCCGCTACATCAGGGTGGAGGTTGTTAAGAAGACAGCGAAGTGCTGCTTCTTGATGCCAGCCTTTGCAAGTTAGTTTGTTGCCAGTGGGTGGAAGTGGTATTGGTTTATGAGTGTTCATTAGTTTAGTTTACCTATGGTTGATTCAACGGAAGTAATAATTTCACCACTGTTAATAAGTTTGATAATATTGTTGATATCTTTATAAAATATTCGGTCATTATCAATAGTGTCGACATGACGTCTAATTAAAGTATGAACTGCTTCGAGAGGAGGGGAGGATTTTAGAGGACGCTGAAAGTCGAGAGCTTGAGTATTGCAAAGAAATTCAATTGCAAGAACTGATTTAGCATTTGAAATAACATCATGAAGCTTTCTCCCTGCAGTAACGCCCATTGAAACATGATCTTCTTTATCAGTAGAAGTTGGAACGGAATCAACAGAGGCAGGGTGACATAAATATTTATTTTCAGAAACTAATGCAGCAGCAGTTACATGGGCAATCATAAGCCCTGAGTTGAGTCCAGAGTTTTTAGTAAGAAAAGCTGGTAGGTCTGAAAAAACTGGATTCATCATTTTTTCAATTCTGCGTTCACTTATATTACAAATTTCAGCCACTCCCATGGCCAAATAATCCATAACAAGAGCAAGAGCTTCACCATGAAAATTTCCACCAGAGATCACTTCACCTGTATCGACAAAAATTAATGGATTGTCAGTCACAGCGTTTAGTTCAGTTGAGATAACATCTTCTGCATGTATTAAAGTTTGCCTGCAAGCACCGTGAACTTGAGGAACACATCTAAGCGAATAAGGATCTTGAACTTTTCCACAATCAGGGTGAGATTCTTTTAACGGAGAATGTGATAATAATTTATTAAGATTTTCTACTGATGCTATTTGACCAGGATGAGGTTTTAGTGAAGTTATTTTCGGGTTGTAAGCAGCCGATGTTCCCTTAACACTATCGAGAGTAAGTGTTGTGGCAATATCAGCTAAAATCATAATTTGTTTGGCTTCATAAACAGCGAGCGCACCAAGAGCCCCCATACATGCAGTACCATTAATTAACGCTAATCCATCTTTAGGACCGAGGATGGCCGGAGTTTTTTGAATATGGTTGATGGCAAATTTAGAATTAACAATTTTTCCTTCAAATTCAACATCACCCTCACCAATTAAAGCTAAGGCAATATGAGAAAGTGGTGCCAAGTCACCGGATGCCCCAACAGAACCCTTTTCAGGAACGACAGGAGTAATATGTTCATTTAAAAATTCAAGTAATAATTCAACTGTGCTTGGCTCAACTCCAGAATATCCAGAGATTAAACAATTAGCTCGCAATAGCATTATTGCTCTGGTTATTTCTTTTGAAAAAGGTCTGCCGAGGCCAGTGCAATGTGAGCGTATTAAATTTAACTGAAGTTGAGCTAAGTCTTTTTCTTCTATATGTTTGCTGGAAAGTGCACCGAATCCGGTATTTATTCCGTAAACAGGCTTTCCCTTTTTTACAATATCATAAACGAATGCCCTTGAAGCTTTCATCTTTACCAGTGCTGCGGGATCTATAGACAATAACAATGACCCCTTTGTTGCATAAGCAACTTGGTAAACATGATCAATCGTTAAACTTTGCCCATTAAGAATAATGCTCATATCTAATCTCTCCAAAATAAAACCTAATTTATCCTAAATGACTTCTGATCTTTTGTAATGGTGTTTTGCGCACATGCCCTATGAAAAATAGAAAAATTCATTAGTATCTTAGACCTACAGATGAACCAAAATCATCAAAAAAGAAGGAGCAGGAAAATGAAGGCATTTTTAAGTATGGCGCTATTATTAGCTGTGCAAAATTGTTTAGCATCAGAATTTCAACTTGGAGTTGTTCTAGGAGCACCAACAGGTATTTCAGCAAAGGTTACATTGGATGAAACTCATTCAATAGATGGCACATTGGCATATTCATTAGCCGATGAATTGGGTCTTGAATTTCATACAGATTATTTATTTGAGAAAGTACTTACATTTTCTACACCATCTGAAATTCCAGTAGAATTATACTACGGAATTGGAGCTCGGTTTGTTTCAATTAAGAGTGGACCTCATGATAATGATGTGGCCATTGGACCTCGGGTACCAGTTGGAGTCAATTATAAATTAAAAGATCCACGAATTGAATTTTTTGGAGAACTTGCACTCGCTTTCGACCTCGTTCCATCAACAAATTTAGATCTAGAAGGTGGAATTGGACTTCGTTATCGATTCTAAGAGAATGTAATTAATACAATCTCCATTGAGAATTTTAAGGAAAAGGCTAGCATTCAACAAATAATGCCTTTTTCTTGGAGACCGAATGAAAATATCACTATTGTCGATGGTTTTAGCTTTAACATTTACAACTTCAACATTCGCAGCAGGATCAAGTACTGCTAACTTAGATTTAAAAATTCATAATACTATTACATTTAAAAAAAATGATAAAACAGATACCTTTGAAAAGATAAACGAAGTATCTAAATTAGATACAATTGTAACATCTAAAAAAGAAGTTATCTTCGGTTTTAAGAAAAGTGTGAATAATTCAAAACTTACTTATACCCTTGATAGGGGATTAATAAGAATTCAGGATGAAAATGCTAATATCGATAAGGATGTTTTAGTAACTATTGAGAGATCATTTTTTGGTCGATTAAAATCTTTTAAAATAAGTGGCGAAGTTCTAGAAGAGACTTATGCTGGAACAATAAAAAACACTAGTCTTCTAGCTATAAAAGAATTGGATATTAATAAAAATAATTCACAATCTCTACTCATTGGGGATCAGATTTGTACAAGTGAAAGATCTTCGAATATTGTAACTTGTGATCAAAACATTGCATTAAAAATATCTTCAAACAAAACACTTTTAACAGCGGCCCTTTATATTTTCAAAATGGCTTTTTAAAAAACTAGCTTCGAAGTGATTCTATTGCAGTTAAATAATTTTCTTTTGAATTTTTAAATACAAATGAGCCTGCAACAAGGTTGTCGGCTCCAGCATGAATTAATTCCTTTGAATTTTTATTACTAATACCACCGTCTACCTGAATAACAAATTGAGTTCCAAGTTTTTCACGTCTTTGTTTTAATTCTATAATTTTATCAAATGCAGAAGGCATAAATGATTGTCCACCAAAGCCAGGTTCTACAGACATAACTAATACAAGATCAACTGCTTTTAAAATATCATCAGTTAAAAGTTTTGTTGGAGTTAAAGGTTTAATTGAAATGCCAACACTTGGATAAGTTTTTTTTAATGTTTTAATAAACTCAAAAGAGTTTTGTGTCGATTCTAAGTGAAATGTAAAATTATATAGCCCATAAGACTTCATGGTTTCACCGTAAAATTCTGGATTTGTGACCATGAAATGGGCATCACATTTATGCTTTGTTTTTTTTGTAATGAGTTCAACGACAGGGTGTCCAAAGGTTAAGTTGGGCACAAAGTGGCCATCCATAATATCAAGATGAAACCAAATGTTTGAAACATTTTCAAACGCTGAAAGCTCAGGCTCAATATTTAAAAAATCACAAGCTAAAAGACTTGGTGATATGGTTGTCATCATTATTGTTACGGATTGATTATAATCTCTCCGCCCTTATTTTTTAAACCGTTTAATAATTCAGTATCAGTACAAACTTTTTTACCTTCAAGTTGAATTTTAGAAAGCCGAATGACTCCATCGCCAACACCAATAGCAATTTGGCTAAAATCTATAGACGTAGAGCCAGCAACAAGTTTTCTATCAAGTTTTTCAATTTCAAAAACTTTTAATCTCATTTGATTTAGAAAACAATAAGTTCCTGGCCACGGATCAAGTGCTTGGATTTGGTGTTTGATTTTTTGATAAGAACTATTTTTAAAATCTAGAAAGCCATCTTCTTTTTTTAAAGTTGGTGCAAAACTTATTCCCTTTGGATCTTGGGGGGTGAAAATTAGCCTTTCAGTTAAAATATTTTCAATTAGAATGTTTGTACTAAGTGCTGCTTGAAATTTTAATCTAACAAAAAGTTGGCCACCTGTTTCTGTTAAAGATATCGGCAATTCATAAAAATGTACAAGATCTCCAGCATCCATTTCTTTGACCATTTTTTGAATTGAAACTCCCGTTGTTTTGTCTCCATTCATTAAGGCATATTGAATGGGCGCAGCACCACGGTATTTCGGTAAAATTGAAGTATGAATATTAAAACATCCTAGCTTGGGAAGATTTAATATTCGTGAACCTAGAAATTGTGCAAAGGCTATAACCAAAATAAAATCAATTTTTAAATTGGTGAATTCATCTAAAGTTTTTTCATCTCGGTTTATATTTTCAGTTTGAAAAAGTGGAAGTTTGTGTTTTTTTGCGTATTCCGCTACTGGTGGAGAATGAAGTTCGTGACCTCTGCCTGATGGACGATCTGGCATTGTTACAACGCCTACGAGATTTATATGAGGATGATTATGTAATAGCTCTAAGGTTGGTACTGAAAAATCAGGTGTTCCACAAAAAACAACATTTAGTTTTTTTGTCATTGTTTTTTCTTTTGTTGTTGTTTTAAAAACTTTTTTTCAAGGAGATTTTTTTTCAAAAAACTTAATCTCTCTATAAAAACAATTCCATCTAAATGATCATTTTCGTGTTGTAAACAAACCGATAAAAGTTCATCTGCTTCAATCGTAAGGTGTTCACCAAACATATCTTGAAACTCAACTGTAACAAACTCAGATCTTTTAACGTCTTCATAAATTCCTGGAACACTTAGGCAGCCTTCTTCGTGGATAACTTCACCAGATTTATTTTTAAAAACTGGGTTGCAGAAAACCATTGGGGCAAATTCTGAAAGCCTGTATTCAACTGACCCATCTGCTAGAGTTACTTTTTCACGGTCAAACCAAATATCTAAAACAAACATTCTAATACTCGCTCCCACTTGAGGAGCAGCAAGACCAATACCTGGAGCATTATACATAGTAAAAAGCATGTTTTTTACTAATTCATGCAATTCAGAATTAAATTCTGTCACTGGTTTTGCAATTTGTTTTAATATTGGTGCTGGGTAAGTATGGATGGTGAGCGTCTTACCTTCTAGCAGATAATTTTCTAAAAAATTTTTATTCATAGAAAATTGATATCATAAATTAACGCAATTTGCGATGGTAAAAAAAGTAGAAAGCTAAGTAGAGCGCAAAGAGTGAAGGGACGCCAAATGTTGCAGTGAGGGCAGGAATTCGACTTGTTTGGCCAAGAGTTAGGAAATAAGAATAAATAAACCAATAAATAAACGTGAAAGAAAGGACTAAGGCTACGTTTTTACCAAAAGAACTATTGCGTCGATTTGGATTGAATAAGGCAATAGATGCAAGAATAGAGAGAACTAGGCAAGTAAAACCTGAAGAAAATTTATCTAAAAAAGTAACAAAATATTCACTATAATTAATACCATTTGATTTCAAAACGTTAATATAATCGTAAAGTTTCCAGATGTTTAATGTAGAAATGTCGGCATTGATTTGTCTAAAATCAGAGAGAGTTTCGCGTATTTTAATTGATGAAGATTTGAAATATCGCACACTCGGAAAGGTTTTATTATCTAAATTTGTATAATGTAGCTCTCGGTGCAAGAGCCAATTGTCTTCATTTTGATATTCAGCATAAGCAGCAGAAATTTGTTCGGTAAATTTAAAGTTTTTGTCATAATAATAGAGTGTTAAATTATAGAGTGTATTTGTTTTTTTATCAAAAGAGCTATAAGAAAAAAAGTAATCTTGTCCCTTAAACCAAATTTTTCCAGAATTTAATGCATTTATAGAAATAGATGACTTTTGAATTGAATCCTTTGGAGAAGCCACGTTTTGATTATTCGTTATTTGATCTAGTCGATGTTTTGCACTTGGAACTAAATAAGCATTAATAAAAAATAATAAAACACCAATTATTCCACCAATTATTCCAATGGTTAAAATAAAATTTCGTCGTGAAAATCCACTTGCAAAAATAGCAGTGAGCTCATTTCTATTTTTTAATTTGTTAATAGAGAAAAGTGAAGCAACCAAGCATGAAACAGGAAAGATTTTTACCATAAAGCTTGGTGTTTCGAGAAACAAACTTTCAAGAATTATTTTAAATCCAGATGAGTCTTTCAATAATGCATTTAGTACATGACCCAGCGAAAGTACAATAAGTAATACTAAAACCGATCCGATGAAAAAACGTATCCATTCTTTAAGAATGAGTTTGATTATTGTCGACATAAGGCTTGATTGTGAAAATAAGAACATTTAGCAAAGGTTTTAAAAAACAAGTCTCCAATAAAAACTTAGTAATTGTATTTTGATTTATTATAGAGGTTAACCTTGGTGAAACTTGATAATATAAATCGATAAAATCTTTTCCTAATTCAGATTTTGAAATCGCTAATTTAAAATGACGTAAAGTTTCAGTACGAATATCTTCCTCTCCAAAACAAGAGGTCGCGATATAACATTTTTTCGAACTAATTTGAATTTTATGATAAGCAGCTTCAAAGGCTTTTGGATTATGGGCCTGCTTTTTATTATTAAATTTTCGAATAATTTGAGCATTAACGTGCTGATACTTAAAACCAATTGAAAACTTCGTAAACTGCTCTAAGCAACGAAAGCAATCACGCTGAAGATTAGGACTTCGATCAAATGCTTTGGCCAGATCCCAATAGGCATGGCTAATAAGTAAAAGTTCTGTGACATCTTTAACAGGATCAAAAAGAGTCGGAGTTAGTTTATCTTCTGTCGTATCAAAATAAAGGGCAAGAACACCAAGGTATTTGGTGTAAGAATCTACTGCCTGGGCCATGCGGTCGTCGCGCACAAGTAGCTGAGCTCGTTTTAAATGAGTAAGCCGAGTCCGATAGAGTTCAATGACTTGTTCTCTTTTTCGTTGCTCTTTAAGGTCTTTTGAATCAATTTTCTTTTTTGCCAATTATTCCTCAGCTTATTTCTAAAATTTAAAAGCCAGGGCTAAAGACGTCTCTTTTAGATTGGTAGCAGTTTGATTAATGCTAATATCTTTTGAGCGTTTCGTATTTTTTAATGCAATTTCTAATGAAAGCCTCGGTTGAATCCATGCAAGTCCATAACCATTTCCTTTTTCACTTCTCATGAGATCATTAAATCCACCAAAGCGGAGGTAGAAATCGTTGAGGATTTTCACCTGAATCGAACCTTTGTAGATAAGTGTTTTAGTAATATCATCGGCATAATAGTTTCCACCAAAATCAATTGCTGCGGTTATATAACTCATAACTATATATTGTAATCCAACTAACGCTTTGGTTTCTTGACCAGCGGATCGGAATGGGTCATAAGCGACAATACCAATTGAGAGTTTTTCATCAATTAAATGGGTAACTCCAAGTACGGCTTGGTAATATTTTTTACTTATCTTGCTAGACGTATTTTCATCAGTAGTTAAGCGTGTACTAATTCCAAAAGAAGAAGTTTCAGTAAGAGGACTTGAAAGGGAAAGACCCCATCGCTTTCTTTTGTAAATTTCTTCTTCTTGGGTCACATAGCTAAGAGAACCACTTAGACTTGGATTACCATCACTCATAACAAATCCCAATGATTTGGGTCTGGGTTGAGCAACACCATCATAAGTTAAACGAGATAAATCTTTTTGGACATAGACAGATGAGTCTGTAAAAAAAGCTAAAGAAGCAGGATTTAAAAAAGCAGTTTCTTCAGTGTAAATTGCCCCAATTCCTGTTCCACCAGATGATTTAAGACGTGTTGTTTCAAATTCATGGATTTTAGAATTGGCATTTGCTGAAAGCAAGATTACTGACAAGATCAAAGTTTTTTTGATATGATTGCGAATGTTTTTATTTCCCAGTAAAATAATTAAGTCCTAAGAGGAAATTATAATGAAAATTCGACGCGCCGTCATCCCTGTTGCTGGTAAAGGTACAAGATTTTTGCCTGCAACTAAGCAAGTACCTAAAGAAATGATCCCAATTATCAATTTACCGATGATTCATTACGTAGTTGAGGAAGCAATTTTGTCAGGTATTGAGCAAGTTATATTTGTAACTTCCTCTGGGAAAAACGCAATTGAAGATTATTTTGACCGAAATTTTGATCTCGAAGATTTTCTTATTAAAAATGGCAAAATTAAAGAATTAGAAATGATTCAACAAATTGGAAAAATGGTTGAAGTGACATCTGTTCGCCAGAAAGAACAATTGGGTTTAGGTCATGCAGTTCTTTGTGCAAAAGATATAGTCGGCAATGAACCATTTGCTGTTATTTTAGGTGATGAAATTGTTCGTGGGCCCAATCCAGTAATTAAACAGCTCATTAATGTTTCTCAGCAATATAACAATGCCAACGTCATTGGAGTTATGGAAGTTGATCCACTGGAAACATATAAATATGGTGTTGTAAAAGGTGAATTTGTTGATAAAAACAATAAAACAATGCGCATGACAGATATGGTTGAGAAGCCTTTGCCGGCCGTTGCCCCAAGTAATCTTGCAACTCCAGGTCGATATATTTTTAGACCGGAAATATTCGATGCACTAAAAGTCATCCCTAAAGGAGTTGGTGGTGAATACCAACTAACAGATGCGATTAACCTTTTAGCTCGTGAAAGTGAAGTTTATGCTCACGTCTTTGAAGGTCAAAGGTTTGATACGGGAAACATTGAAGGCTATTTAAATGCAACAGTTGAATTTGCCTTAATGAATAAAGACTCAGAAGAAATGATGAGAAAAATAATTAAAGAAAAAGTTGAAAAGTATAAAATAAAATAGGTAAAAAATGAAAAAGATAATTGCACTCTCTCTCGTCTGTATGTCGCTTGCATGCCTGGCCGCTGTTCCGACTGAAGAAGGACTTCTAAAAAACTTAAACAATGCTGAAGTTCAAGGGAATTTAATAACTATTAAGACTATGATTCAAAATACATCGCCATCGATTGGGTCCGTCAGTGAAAGTGAACAGCCGAAAGCAGATTATTATAAATTAATTTTATCATTTGAAAATCCAAATCAAATCTCATTTTTGCAGATTGGATATTCGAATGCTCAGATGCAAAATAGTCAAATCCGAGATGTGAAGTATATTCCAGATTTTTTAAGCGCAATAAAAAAAGAAAAAACTCCAGAAAAAGGACTCTTTAATGCAGCATTGATGATGCTCTCTTCAAATCACTCGCAAGGAGTTGAAGCTTTCCTAGAAAAAAGTGGTACTAAAATTGTGAGAAATAAAGACATTCTCAACGAAGAAAAAATGAAACTATTAAGATCTTATAGAACTTACCTCGCGAGTAATAAAGGAAAGGGGGATAGTAATTCTCCCTTGAACCCGACAGATTTAACCAATAAGACCAAAGTTCTTGAGCTTTTCCGAGCGAATACATTTATTCGTTCTAAGAACATAGAATTAGTAAAAGCAGATAATGAGTTTATGTGGCTAGTAGATTGGAAGTCTGTAAAAGGATATTTTACAAACGAAGAGAGAAGATTAAGAAAATTTGAATACACAACGCCTGAATCCATTGTAAAACTTGAAGCTCAAGATTATATACTTTTTAATGGTATAAATGAATTCCCTAAATATATACACCTAAGAGATTCTAAAAATCAAACGACCAAAATACAAGTACTGAGCGTTGAAACAAAAATAAACCATGACAAAAAATTAGCCGAGAGGTTTGAAGAAGCACAAAAGTCAATTGCTTCTACAACTTCAGCTTCAGGTAATTCTACTGAAACGAATTACTCATTTCTCTTTTAATTCATGGATGAACAATATTTTCTTGTAGCCGTTAATTCACCATTTAATAATTCACTCCTTACATATAAAGCTACGCCAGAAATGGCGAATGTTTTAAAGAGAGGGATGCTTCTTAAAGTTCCACTTGGAAAAAGAATGATTGATGGATGTCTTTGGGGGCCAAGCGATTCGGAAAGGCTTAAAGAAACTTCAAAAATTAAATTCATCGAAAAAATTGAATCTGAAGTTTGCCTTTCAACTTCGGAATGTGAACTGTATCAATGGATGTCGAATTATTATCATTACCCAGTCGGTCAACTTGTCTTCGATGTCTTGCCCCCATTTCTTAAAAGACCAAGAAAATTAAATTTTGATCAAGGTGAAGGAAAAGTTCTCGACTTAGAAATGAATATTGACCAAGAAAATGTCGTAAAAAAAATATCTGAATATGGATTTGACCGATTTTCAAAATGGTTAATTCATGGAGTAACAGGGGCCGGAAAGACACTTATATATTTGGAGTTAATTAAAAAACAAATAGCACTTAAAAAATCAGTCCTTTTTCTTTTGCCAGAAATAAATTTAACACCACAGTTTTTAAAAACATTCCAAACATATCTAGATGTTCCTATATATTCTTATAATAGTTCTATTAGCAATTCTGATAAATTTGGGCTTTGGAAATTACTTCAAGAAGATGAAAGTCCCAAAATGATTTTAGGTGTAAGAAGTAGCATCTTTTTACCTATTAAAAACTTAGGACTAATTGTCGTTGATGAAGAGCATGATCAATCCTTTAAGCAAGACGAAAGGTGTACTTACAACGCACGAGATATTGCCATTAAGCGAGCTTCATTAGAAAAATTACCAGTCATTCTCGGATCAGCAACTCCGATGGTAGAAACATATAAAGCCTTTATTGAAACTGATCATTATTTTGCACTTAAAAAAAGGGCACTTGATGCCAAACTGCCAACCGTACAATTAGTCGATATGCGGGGACGCTCAAAAATAGATTCCGAAAGAATGATTTGGCCTTATAGCAGAGAAAGCATCGTGAAAATTAGAATTGCTCTAAATAAAGGTGAGCAAGTTTTAGTTTTTATCAATAGGCTTGGCTATGCTAATTATCTTCAATGCAATGCTTGTGGGCATCAGTTTTCTTGTCCAAACTGCAGCACAAATCTTAAGTATTTCAAAAAAAGAAATGAGCTTTCATGCCAAACTTGTGAATACAAACAATCCGCTCCTGAGATGTGTCCAGAGTGTATGAATATTAATTTATCACCAAAAGGTTTCGGAACTGAGAAAGCTTATGAGATCTTAAAAGAAATTTTTCCAGAAAAAATTACTGAAAGATTCGACCGAGATGAAATCAAAACATTTACCCAACTTGAATCTGTTTTGGAGAAATTCCATGAAAAAAAAATCGATATTCTTGTTGGAACTCAAATGCTCTCAAAAGGTCATAACTTTAAGAATGTAAACTTGGTACTCATCTTAGGGATTGATTCTCAGTTAAATTTTCCTGATTTTCGATCAAATGAAAGAGTCTATCAAACATTGACTCAAGTAAGTGGAAGGGCAGGTAGATTTGGCAAAGAAGCTGAAGTATTAGTCCACACATTGGCCCCAGAGAATAAAATATTTAGTTATCTTAAAAATCATACATTTGATGAGTTTTATGAAGACGAAATACCAATGAGAATAATGTGTTCTTCTCCACCTGTTAAAAAATTAATATTAATATATTTTAATTCTAAATCTCAAGAAGTGGCCATTAAAGAAAGCTCCAAAGAAGCCAATGGGCTGCGTGCTCTTTGCGAGAAACATTTTAAGCAAGTCGAAATTTTAGGACCGAAACCTTCAATGATTGAAAAAAAGGTTAACAAGTTTACATGGTCTATAATGATAAGAAGTTCTGATTTAAACCAGCTTCATAATCTAATAAGCACTTTTAGCAAAAATTACCGCCCACCACATACTATATCCCTGAAAATAGATGTTGATCCTTATTATTTTGATTAAGTATTAAAGAAATCCTACAGAAATTCCGTTAAGCCCATGAGACTTATAAAAGATCATGGCATAAGGGAATTTTGTATGAACAAGAAAATGGTTAAATCACCAAAGTGTTTGAGTGTCTTTGTAGCGACAAGCATGCTGCTGTCTCAAGCAAGTTTTGCAGGAATCGTTGGTGTAAGATCTTCGGGGGTAACGGGTACTCCTTCAGGAAAAACATCTTCATCTGTTGTAGTTAATCCGGGGAAATCTATAGATGAAAAAATAACCAAGGGTGAAGGAACAGCTGGTGTTGAGTGTAAGCATGATCCAGATTCCGCTACCTATTTTCCATTAGACTTTTTTCAAAACATAACAAAAGATGGCTCTCTTCCAACTATCGAAATAAGACCGGATAATAAAATTTTAGTTAAAATGCCAGCCTCGATAAATACTTGTGGAAAATTTAAACCTCAAATTTTTCAATCTGAAAAAGATAAAAACGTTACAATCATGATGCAACTTGAAGATGGGAAAACCTACTCTCAGTACTTGGCTTGTCTTGAAGAAAAGAAAATTTTAATCGATGGAAAAATTGATCACGATACTATTGAAGGAAAAAATTACTCAGAATATCCATACGTTCTGGATTATTCTTTTTCAAAAGAAAAAGACATTAAGAAGACACTTAAGGTTTCATTTGGATACCCTGTCGCTTTTTCAGATAAAGTTGGTAAAGATGTTTATCCTTCAACATTTGGTATAGATAAAGATGTAGAACTGCCAACTTCTTTGTGTATGCATGCTGAAAAAATACAACCAGAAATTACTTACATCAATAAAGGCCAAGATGTCTTAATGGATGAAATTCGCGTGAAGTGTATGTCTGGAGATGCTCAGAAAATAGCTGAAGCAAGAAAATCCTTAGGGAACGCTGAAGCACTTAAAGATATTGCTGATAAAATAATGTCAGAGCTTGATGCAAGCTACTTAACTGCAGTTATGAAAGATGTTAAAAAAATTAATGATGACATGACTGTAATCGAAGATCGTCTTTTAAAAGAAAAAGATTCAATTGATGAATCTACGGCTAAAAAGTTAGCAAAGAAATATACTGATTTAGCGATTGATTTAGATAAAATCTTTTTGAATCCGGCAATTACCAGATTAGAAATATTGATGAAGCAAGTAACAGATATGGATCCAGAAGATCCAAAAAGAAAATCAATTGATTCAGAAATTAAAAAACTCAACGAAGACATCGGTGCATTTGCAGCTAAAAAATTAACGACTGTTGGAATAGATGCTGCTCTAGAGAAATTTGCTATTAACGATTCAGCAAAAACAATTGAAGATATTCGATTAAAATCTTTTTGGTATGGACGAGTTTATGCGGGCCCTGCAGATAAAAGAGGAGCCCCAATTACTTTTGAGCAAGGTGTTCAGAAACAATCTGCAGGTCTGCTGGGTTTTGAGAGAGTTCTAAGCGATAGAATGGATCAGTACTTAGTTGGAAAAGGAAATACTTTACCACTAGAAAGAACGAATAAAGAAAAGTCTGCAGCGGTACAAAAAGTTATCACCCGTTGGAATAAATTTCAAACAAGTGAAAATGATAATCTTCAAAAATATTGTGCAACTGGATGGACGGGACAAGCAAAAAATCCAGTTCAGTGTCAAGCCTTTAGAGCTGGAGCTGCAGGTAGATTAAAAGCAGAAAATGCGAGAATTGCAAAAGACACAAAATACATAGAAGCCAAAGATAGAAAACTTGCAAAAATGAACAGTAGTTATGCTGATTATTCTAGACGCCAAGTGGCCAGTGAAACTCAAGTGAGTGACCTAGAAGCCTCTTACGGAGCTTCAATTACTGGATATGAAGACAGCTATGAAGAACGATTTCCAAATTATTATGGAAATCAAGCCTTCTCACCATACGATGCGAATAATTATAATTTAGGAGCAGGCTCTGCGGCCAATATGGGAAATAATGTTAGTTATAATCCTTATGTGGCCAACCCTCAAATGCAAGTTCAACCAGGTCAGTATCAAATGCAACAAAATGCTGGAGCATGGCCAAGATTGCAATAAATTATTTATAAAATAAAAAATGACAAAAAAAAGCCCTCATTAAGAGGGCTTTTTTATTTTTTAGAAAGTAACTGAAGTATTTAATTGAAGTAACATTGAGCTCTTTACACTATTTGGTGTTGTCGTGTTGGTGTAACCAAAATAATCACCAGTAATTAGATAACCAATTCCAGTACCGATTGAAATTTCTTTATTCCAATGAAATTTTGCATTTAAATCAATTTCTGTTCCTAAGTTATCTGATTGTGTCGTTACAGCAGTAAAAGTCTTATTCTTAGTATGGTTATAAGAAGTTGTTCCAGCCTTAGCGACTTCAAGAGCTTTTGCATAAATTAGTGCAGAATCAAAAGTCCATTTTTCAGAATTATAAATTGCTTTTAATTTAAAATAACGAGCATTAGTTATATATGAATCATACACACTTGTTGAATGTGTTGAATCACCAAGAGCTGCAACGTTAAATCTAAAAAGAAGATTTGCGACTTGGTAATTTGGATTTAAATAAAGTGCTCCGAATTTTCCAGTATCACCATTATGTCCACTTACTTGACCAGCATCAAAACCATAGGTCCAAGTGTCAGTGTGTTTATAATTAGTTTGTAATAAAACAGCTTTGGCAGAATAAGTTGTCGCTGTACTTGCGGCTGAGGTTTTTCCAAGGTCACCAGACATCAATGGAATTTCAACGGCCATATCTATTTTGCCAAATACTTTTTTTAAGTAAAGGTCAGTAATAGTAATATTGTTTTCTCCTAAATTAGAAGATACACCACTTATGCTCGTGCTATACATAGTATTTGAAGCACTATTTGATTTTTTCCCATAAAGTATACCGAAAGCGATGTCTCTTTCTTGGTTATCATAGAGTAAGCTAGTACCATATTCTTTAGCATTTGTAGAGTCGGTATAACCTGGATTTGAAACTTTTGACCAGTAAGGAGCAACATGGAAATTACCAATTTTTAATTTCATGGTTATTCCGTCTCGAGATGTTGCATGTCGATCCCAAACATCATTCCCGTCATTTTGAATAGCACCAAGTGCCCATTCACTTGAATGCCGTCCGATAACATAAGTAGCAGTATCAGAATAAATTTCGAGATAAGCTTTTTTGACATTTAAACTCTGACCACGACTTTGGTTATGATAAAAAAGTTGTGCTCCATTTGCTCCAGTAGTAGTGGCCGTTGCACTTGAATCGACGGCAGGACTATCTCCCAAGTATCCGCCATTGGCGTACCCAGTGCTCAATTCACCAAAAAAAGTTGCAGCATCATTTATCACCATTGTAGGGCTTAATCTTAAAACATAACTTTGCCAAGAAGCACCCGCTTTATTTCCACTATCAAGACCAACTTCTTGTGATCCATCAGTTGACGTCACTACAGTCTTTGCCTTTAATCTTCTATAATCACTAAGGACAGAAGAATCTACTCCAAAAGATCCATGCCAATCAATTGGGAGCGCTTGAGAAACAACTGGTATAAGTGCAACAAGAGAAGTTACAATTATTTTTTTCAAGGAAAGCGAGTTGGACATAAAATACTCCAGATAAAGACAATAAACATTGGAAAAGTTTCTCAAAATACTATATGAAATGAAGGCAGTTAAGTCAAAAACTAGAAACCAAGTAAATTGAAATGAAGCAATGGGCAATTCGTATATTAAAATTATCTCTTGTTGGGCTGATTATCTTAACCGCGGCCGGCTTTGGATTTGTAAAATGGACAATCGCAGAGACCTCACTATCTGTACTAGAAGAAAAAACGAAAAGGGAAATTGATCCTTATACTACAATTTCCAGCAATATCGTTTTAGATGAAGGCTCTGTTGTAAAAAAAGATGAACTCAGTGCTTTTTATCTTTTTTCAGCAGAAAAAATGTCGAGTGAAGATTTTTTTGCAGACAAAAAGCAAACCAATGCACTTTATGAATTAAAAGAAGTTCCCGGACTTTTACAAGTCAATCAGAACATTGAAATTAAAAACTTACTTAGCAATGACTGTGCAGATGTTTATTGTTATCAGCATTATGTCTCATTCGACTATATCCCATCTATTTTTTGGAAGGGTTTAATTGGAGTTGAAGACCAAAGGTATCTTACTCATCACGGAGTTGACTTAAAATCAATTTTTCGAGCTTTTGTAACGAATATTCGAAAGATGAGATTTGAGCAAGGTGGTTCTACTATTTCGCAACAATTAGTAAAGAATTTATTTTTTACTAATGAAAAGACGTTTTCAAGAAAACTTAAAGAAGTTGTAATATCAATGTATATTGAAACTCTTTTTCCCAAAGAAAAAATTCTAGAAGCATATTTAAACGAAGTTTACTGGGGTGCACTTCAGGGAATAAAAATTAAAGGAATTTTGGGAGCCTCTGTTTTTTATTTCGGTAAAAAACCAGCAGATATTTCGGCTTATGAAGGTGCAATTTTAATAAGTTTATTAAAAGGACCGAGCTATTTTTCTCCACTTAAAAAATTTGAACGGCTTAAAGAAAGAGCACTTGTTGTTTATAATAAATTAATCCAAGAAAACTTAATTCCCAATGAGCCAGGTCTAATATGGTCACAAAAAGAATGGGAAAATTGGATTGCCAAACTCAAGCGACAAGAAAAAGAGCAATATTACCAGTCTGTCTGGAGAACACTAAATGATAATGATCCAACACTGGCAAACTATGAAAAATTTGTTCTTATCCAAAAAGTAGCGGACGTTCGATCAAAGATTAATGACAAGTTTGAAAGTACAAAAAATGGAAGGAATTCAATCTCTGACATCTCTGTAAAAGTAATGCTTGGTGCAGTTAATGGTAGTAATTCTTATAGTTATTACTCAAGAATCGAACGCAATAAGGAAAAAGCAATTTTCACCGAACGCCACCAGGTTGGAAGTACTATTAAACCAATTGTTTATAGTATCTATGAAGAATTTGGAAAAAAACTATCTGACATGGTGCCAACAAAAGAAATTAAATTAGATTTAAAATCTGGGCCTTGGTCACCGAAAGAAGCCCATGTAATCAAAGAATCAGAAGTGAGTTTAGTAGATGCACTTTTGAAATCTTACAATCGCCCAGTTATTTATCTCGCAAACGATATTGGTTTTGATAAAATTGAAGAAAAGTTAAAACCATATTTTAAAGAGCTTAAGATACCACTTAAAGAATATCCTTCAGAGCTTCTTGGAAGTATGGAGTTAAGTGTAAGTGATCTCAGAGATGTTTATAGCGTCTTTATCAAAGATGAATGTAAAAAAATTAAGGAAGGCATAAGAGAAAAAGACCAAAGTGTTCTTTACGCTTTATCTGATCCAAACTTAACTACGGTTGAACACGCAGTAGATGCAGTGATGCAAAAATTGAGATTTTTTGGAAAAACAGGCACTACTAATAATGGCTACGATAACTGGTATGTAGCATTTGATGGAAAAAACCTTTCTGTCATTTGGGTCGGATATGAAGGTGACCGTAAAACAAAATCTCTTGGATTGTACGGAGCAACAACTGCATTTAATGTTTTTCAAAATTATTACCGTGATCATGGGAAACGTTTTCAACAATTCAGCTGTGATCTCGCGAACTAGCTCTTGCAAAAAAGAGTCTTAAAGTTTATATTAAGTTCACGCATTTTAATGTATTGGGGTGTCGACAAGTGGTAAGTCTGCAGATTTTGATTCTGCCATGCCAAGGTTCGAATCCTTGCACCCCAACCATTTTTTACCCTTAAACTTTTAATTTTGGAGGGTCATTTGAAACGAATCGTCCTAGTTTCTGGATCTTCAAACCAACTGCTTTCTAACCAAATTTCAGATTATCTAGATGTTCCTCTCGTTAATCCACAATTAGTCCGTTTTGCTAACGGTGAAATCTATTGTGAAATTGAAAAACATGTCCGCGGTGCAGATGTCTTTGTGATTCAATCAACTTGCTCTCCAGTAAATGATAATTTAATGGAATTGTTGATAATGATAGATGCACTTAAAAGAGCATCTGCTAGTTCAATCACAACAGTAATTCCGTTTTATGGTTATGCTCGACAAGACCGTAAAGCTTCACCAAGAACACCTATATCAGCTAAACTTGTTGCAGATTTAATTACGGTGGCAGGTGCTAGTCGCGTTGTGACTATGGATCTACATGCTGGTCAAATTCAAGGATTTTTTAATATTCCTTTCGACAATATTTACGCTTCACCAGTTATTTTAAATTATATTAAGAAAGAAATATTTTCAGAAAACACAATCTTTGTTTCTCCTGATGCAGGAGGAGTTGAACGTGTTCGTTTTTATGCAAAAAAATTGAACGCCGATATAGCAATGATTGATAAAAGAAGAACTGGTAAAAATATCGCAGAAGCAATGAACGTCATCGGTAATGTTTCAGGAAAAGAATGTATTATCATTGATGATATGATCGATACTGCAGGGACTTTAGTTGAAGCTTGTAAAGCACTACGTAGAAACGGTGCTACTAAAATTTATGCTTGCGCAACTCACCCGGTGTTTTCAGATCCGGCCATTAAAAGAATTTCAGAATGTGAAGAACTTGACCGAGTAATAGTTGCAGATACAATTCCACTAAGCGAAGCAGCTAAAAAATGCCCAAAGATTAAATTATTATCTACAGCTGAACTATTAGCAAAAGCAATTCATAGAACTTTTAATAACGATTCTGTTAGCTCCCTTTTTATCTAATGGACCGCTTAATTGTAGGCCTTGGAAATCCAGGTTCAAAATATCATCACACTAAACATAATATAGGTTGGGATGTCTTCGAAGAATTATCTTTTAGAGATAAACTTAATTGGTCAGAAAAATTTAAAGGTCAATATGCAACCTATAACTACAATTCTGAAAAAATCTATTTTTTAAAACCTCAAACTTTTATGAACCTCTCTGGTGAAAGTCTTCAACCAATGATGGCATTTTTTAAAATAGAAGTTGAAAATGTGTTAGTTGTTCACGATGAAATAGATTTACCTTTTGGAACTATCGCCTATAAAAATGGTGGTGGTTTGGCCGGACACAACGGCTTGAAATCTATAACAGAAAAGCTAGGAACCCAGGATTTTAAAAGATTACGAGTCGGAATTGGGCGCCCAACTCACGGCGATGTTTCCAATTGGGTTCTCTCGGGGTATACCGGAGAAGATAAAGATTTTTTTGTACCTTATTTAAAAGGAGTGGCCAAGGCACTTGAAGAGTACATTAACTTGGGCTTTCTAAAAGTCGCTCCAAATTATAATAAGAAAAAGATCATATAGAATATTAATAAAGGAATAGAGAATGGCTTTGAATTGTGGAATCGTAGGACTACCTAACGTTGGTAAATCAACAATATTTTCAGCAATAACATCAGCACCTGCTGAAGCTGCCAATTATCCATTTTGTACAATTGAACCAAACGTAGGGATTGTTGCTGTTTCAGATCCTCGCATGCAAAAGATTGCTGACATTATTGGGCCAGAAAAACTTATTCCAACATCAGTCGAGTTTGTAGATATTGCAGGTCTCGTAAAAGGAGCTTCAAAAGGTGAAGGGTTAGGAAACCAATTTCTAGGACATATCCGCGCCGTTAATGCCATCATTCACGTTGTCAGATGTTTTGAAGATGATGATATTATCCATGTACATGGAAAAGTTAATCCAAAAGACGATATCGAAACAATTAATTTAGAACTAGCATTTGCTGACCTTGAAGTTGTTGAGAAAAAACTTCAAAACATTCCAAAGCTCTTAAAATCACAAAATAAGGACGTGCTAACGTCCGCAAAAATCCAACTTCCATTACTCGAAAAACTAAAAGTTGAATTGGAAAGTGGAATAGCCGCAAGAAACTCATCTTTATCTGACGAAGATAAAATTGCAGTTGCAGACCTTAATTTAATTACAATGAAAAAAGTTCTCTATCTTTGTAACGTAGATGAAGCGGGTGTCACTACTGAAAATGCTCATGTTAAATCAGTTAAAGAATATGCAGCTAAGGAAAATTCAGAAGTACAAATTATATGTGGAAAACTTGAATCTGAAATAGCTTCTCTTGAAAGCCTAGAAGAGAAAAAAGAATTCATGGAAGCAGCTGGCATTGAAGAGTCAGGTTTAGATAAACTAACACGAGCAGCCTATTATATGATTGGTTTAAAAACCTATTTTACTGCTGGAGTTAAAGAAGTACGAGCTTGGACATTTCAAGACGGATTTAAAGCTCCCCAATGTGCTGGTGTCATTCATACTGACTTTGAACGTGGATTCATCAAGGCTGAAGTTTTTAGCTATGATGACCTGATTAAATTTGGCTCTGAAGCGAAAGTAAAAGAAGCTGGTAAATTTAGAGTTGAAGGAAAAGAATATGTCGTCCAAGATGGAGACATAATGCATTTCCGTTTCAACGTTTAATTATAATTTAGTAACTTTTTTAGGTAATAAGTTAACTTTAAAAGTTTCTTCCAATGGAATCATCAAGACAGGTTTATTGGCCAACAATGAATAGAAAAAATTGTTACGATAAATTAGTTTCACGTAATTTCTTGTTTCCTCAAAAGGAATTGATTCAATTATCGATAATGGATCATCATTTCTAAAGATTTCCTTTCTCCATCTATCAATTCGACTTTCACCTGCATTGTAAGAGGCGAGAGCATAAATTAGATTTCCATCAAATCTTGAAAGTAGAACCCTTAAATATTTTGAGCCTATGGCCACATTAATTTCAGGATTCCCTAAATGCTTAACTCGTACGCGCTTATTAAATCGCTTGGCAGTTGCAGGCATTAATTGCATTAAGCCTTTTGCACCAACTCCAGATTTAGCCTCTGGATTAAAACCTGATTCTTGGCGAATGAGAGATATCACGATAAGAGGATCAAGATTCTCTGAGTTTTTTTTAATTAGATCGATGTAGTTCAATGGAAATAGAAATTTAATTAATTTATAATTTAATGTAAGTGAGTTTTGTTCTAATGATTCTTGAAAAACTTTAAAAGATGTTATGTATCTCTTTTGAGAATTGAGAAGTCGCACTAAATTTAGAACTAAAAATTCTTTATGGTCTTGCGTGGTAACACTTTTTGAAAACTCAACTTCTTTAAAAGTTTCATCTTTAGTAAGCGACTGAATATATCTAAGTTCTAATGTTGCAAAGCGTTCATTGCCAAGTTTATTCCAAACAGCTAGACGTTTTAATGAATCCTTTAAAGTAGAACTTGTTTTATCTAAGCTATATTCTGCAGGCTCATCTTTCGAAAGTAGCTTAGAAAGTATTTCAGTGTCAGAAACAGCACCTTTGTTTTGAGAAGCTAACTCTTTAAGTGAAATAATTGAGTAAAAAGTGTATGGAGATGTACTAATAATTTTATTTAAAAGTGTAATTCCTTTTTTTGAATCTCCAGTTTTTAGTAAGGTAAATGCAATCCAGTATTGAAGTTTTGAGTCATATTTTTCAAAGTTTTTATCAAGATTATTTTTATCAATAACATTTCTTATAGAGGCATAATCTTTATTAATTACATAAGGCCATATCATATAAAAATACGACTCAGATATATCTTCTTTAGCACAAATAGTTTTGGCAATAGAGAAAACCTCTAGAGATTCTTTGTCTTTACCTTTATAAAAAAGAGTTTTTCCAGTGAGAATAACACCGTACCAAGCTTTTTTATTATTAATAAAGTTACTATTTTTAATATAAAAATTTACGGCACTTGTCACATACGTTTTAGTCAGTGGAGCATCACTTTTTTCTGCTGCTTCTTGGGCTTCACGGATTAAGCGTTGATATTCATCTTGAAAGTAAGAACTTGAATTATCATCCAGGTGTAAATTGTTTTGTAAAAATTTATTAAACTGATTACTGACTTTTAAACTCGTAAGTACACTCGAAATTGGCTTAACTCTATTTTGAATATATTGTTCCATTAATATATTCGAAAGTTTTTCGTGTTCAATTGTATTTGTTTTAAAGTGCCTTAAAAAAGAAATCAGTTCTGTTTGATTTTCACCATTGCCAAAAAACGGACTTGCTTCTTTAAAATAGGCAAGGTCTCGAGAAGAGAAATTAACATTGGGTGAAAGTAGAGAGAGTTTTTTTAGAAAAGAAAATCGGCAATATCGATCGATAGAAATATTAATGCGATCAGCAATATTTTCAGTTGTTACATTTGAATTTTTAGAAACTATTGCACAGTTTTTATAAAAACTATCTTGGTCGTTGATAGTTAAAATGTGTTTTAAGCGATTATGAATTGGATTAAGAATTGAAAAAGAGTGAGATCTTGATTGATATTTTTCAAGGTTATCTACAGTTTTTTTCTTAAGTTGGTTTTTGCCTAGTTCTGTAAAAAGTAAATCAATATCACGACCATAGTCATAATCAGTTGGACTATAATTTAAATTAAAAGGGGCATCTTCTGCGAGTGCTGAAGTTGCAAAATTAAAATTTGGAGTTGCAAGTGCAGCTGATAAATAAAATGCTGTAAACAGGGCCAATGTAGCGAGCCTTAACAAGGAAAACCTCCAAGAGTGAACTTTAAAACCCTAGATTTTTGTAAAACGATCTTGCATACTTGAAAGTCGAGAAGATATTTCGTTTAAAACAACTCTTTTGTCATCAGGAACAACTAGGCTTAGGTTGTTTATGTAAGAAGTTACTTCACTAAGATAAACGAGATCATTTTTATAATTATCTTCAAGCTGCTCAAAAGTTTCATTTAGATCATCAGCTAATTCTGGAAAATAATCACCCTTTCTAAAAAATAATTTATGAGTATTATTTCCTTCACGTATCAACTTTAAATGTTTTTGCATCTTGTAAAGTGGGCCAGCAATCTTATGTGAAAAGAAGACACAGATGAAAAATGTTAAACTTGTAAAACCGAGGTGAAGCATAACTAAAAATAAAATTAAAGTATCGCGCTTTTCACTGTAGTGGTTGGCAATTTCAGGATTTTTTAGTGAAAAATGAGTAATGATAGTGTTCATTAATTCATATATTGAAAATGGATAAATAATGCTCGTTAGAAATACAATTAAACATACGTACAAACTGAATCGAATCTGAAATTTCGGATTGATTAGATAAATTTTTCGACTGTATGACACCAATTTCCCCTTTAATGAGCAAGCGTCATTTTATTTTAGTTTAAATGCTCATTTGATTCTATATAAATTATTAAGAATTAAGATTTTTGTTACTGTTAATGTTTAATCAATGGATCTTCTTTAAAAATGGTTCTTAATCAGATATAACAATAGAGCCTTTTGGTAGGATTTAAATGGAGAGAAAAATGAGTGAAATTGCAAATGCAGATAAAGTAAAAAGTTTATTAGGCTTAATAATCAACCCAAACAATGGGAAAACTCTAAAAGAAGAAGGTCGCATAGTCGAAATAGTAGCTGACCAAAATGAACTATTATTTAAGTATAATCGCAATGGAATTACACCTGAGCAAAAACGTACAATCGAAAATTCAATTGGAGTAGCAGTATCCGATTATTATAGTCCGGAAAAAATTACAGTATTAACAGTTTCAGATAACTCGTCGGATGTTTTTGCCGGCAAAAAATTTACAAATATCGATGATAAAAAATTACCAGCGAATGACAAAGCTGGCCCTGCTCAAATTAAAACAGGCCACGGTCCAACTGGAGCAACTAAAAAACGAGTTGCGGGTGCAAAAAAAGTTATTGCAGTTTCTTCTAATAAAGGTGGCGTTGGAAAATCTACAGTAGCTGTAAATTTAGCATTTGCTTTAAAAAATCTTGGCAAAAAAGTAGGGTTACTAGATGCAGATATTTATGGTCCCTCAATGCCTATGCTTTTAAATAAAAGAGAGGCAAAGCCAGGAGCAACTCCAGAAAAAAAAATATTACCAATAGATGCTTATGGAATTCCTTTTATTAGTTTTGGACTTTTTATAAATGAAAAAGACCCAGTTATTTGGAGAGGCCCAATGTTGGGCGGAGTTCTTAATCAGTTTCTTTTTGATGTTGCATGGGAAAATTTAGATTATTTAATCATCGATTTACCTCCAGGAACCGGGGACATGCAATTATCAATGGTTCAAGCAACCGATATTGACGGTGCAATTGTTGTTTCGACACCGCAAGATATTGCAGTACTTGATACTAGAAAAGGATTGAACATGTTTACTCAAGTAAAAATTCCCGTACTTGGTATGGTGGAAAACATGAGTTACTTTGTTCCAGATGATGCACCTACAAAAAAATATTATATTTTTGGTGAGGGTGGAGTAAAAAAGGCGGCAGAAGAACTAAATGTAAATTTACTAGCAGAAATTCCATTAGAAATCGCTCTTCGAGAAGGATCTGATAATGGATATCCATATATGAATGAAAAAAAATATGAGGGACGGCCAGTTTGGAATGCATATATGAATTTGGCAAAAAACGTCAATCAATGTTTTAATGAAGAAGATAGCAATAAAGAATCAAAAGGTTTTTTTAAAAGACTCTTTTCTTAAAGGATTTATACAAACGTAATGAATAATTTAATGGATGTTTTAAAAGACCAAGCAGCATTTGGCTTTACTGGAAAAATAAACCTGCTATTGGCTTCTAATGGTCAATTTCACGGTGTTGTTTATCAACACGAAGGTTTTATCATTGGAGCCAATTGCGGAAATTCAATTGGCAAAAAAGCACTTTATAAAATGATTTTTGAAGATGTTGATAGTTTTATTCAATTTAAATTTGTTGTGGAGCCAGAAGTAATTGCTCATGAACACTTCTCAATAAAAATGAGTTTTGATGAAATTAAACTAGATGTTCAGGCTGTTTATCAAAACTCAATAAGATCAAAAAAATTAAAACCTAGTATGGAATTAAGACTAGTTATTGATCCAGAAGTTATTGTTAATAATGAATATATTACTACTGATGAATTTGACATTCTCTCAGTCCTTGCAGAGTGGTGTAAAGTTTCTGATGTTTACAAATACAGCCAACTCATGGAATTCGAAGTTACAAATGCACTTGTTAGTTTACGTAAAAAAAGAGCAATAAAGGTGTTTCAAAATTAGAAATTAATAACTACAGTTAAGAGATTCATTTTTAGATATAGTACGGAGAAATTATGAAAACTCAGGTCCAAAACCAAGGCGAACTTAAAGAACTAAAAGTAATGATTGAAAAAGAAGTGGTAGATTCTTTTGAAAGAATGACTAAAGCTTCCGGCTTAACTGTTGCGGATTTAGTTGTAACTGCCCTAAAACGCTACCGTTCGGCCCATTCAGACTGGGACGTTAAACCTAAAAAAACCGAATAATATTTAATCAAAGACCCTGACTTATATGTAAAAAATATAGACAGGGTGACTAAATCCCAAGCATTGCCTAACTTTAAGCTTCATCTAAAATCATAGATTTTAATAACTTAGCCATTGAACTCCTCAAACCTAGAGACGCTGCGGCGTGGCACGACCCTTGCTTTATAAAACCCAAGTAACTTTAAAAAGGAATTGGGTATGAAAGTATTAACATCGAAAAAAGCGATAATCTGTCTATTGAGTATTAGCTCAATTGTAGTAGCTGGAACGATTAAAGATATTCACAATCGCAATTTAAAATTACAAGTACCAGAGGCAATAGCGAAATCGATTATACCCGTTGAGAGAAGTGTCGCTTCAGAAATGGGAGTCGGCGTAGCCCAACTGTATCTTCCTATGAATTCAGATAATATCAAAAAAATAAATACCACATGGGAAATTACACGAATTGTTGGAAATGATAAGATAGTTGCCTTTGATAAACTATCAAATGCAGAAGACTCTAAAAAATCGATAAAAGTTCCAATGGAATTAATAGGCAATGGGCTAGTTAGAGTTAATAAAGATAACGAACAAGTCTATCAAGTTTCATTACTTTCAGACTTTGGCACAATTGCATTGTATAAAAAGTTAGGAAATGGTTACGAAATTTTAGAAGCAAAAAAAATACAAACTGCTAGCTCTAAAACATCTTTGATAGTTGGAGGAGACGTAGAATTGGTCCTCGAGAGAGCCTTGAATCAAGCCAAATCAAATAAAATTCTTGAAGGTAATAATGTTTCTGGGCAAGTATCTTTAAGTACAAAAAATATAAGTGGATTAGAAGTAGAGTTAAGAAACCCAAATGGTGAAACACAAAACATTGAAATAAGTTCAGCTGAACTTATGGATGGTGGAGCTTTTAGAAGTGAAGTTAATGGCGAAGAAGTTTCGGGGGTTGTTCTAAATAATGGAAAAGATGGTTATAGAATAAGTTTTGTAACGGGACCAATCGCTGGGGCGATGTTGAACTTTGTAACAAGAGAGCAGTTAGAAAAAATTCAAGAAAATGAACAAAATTCATCTTCTCAAGCTTCAGACGAACAACTCTCTGTTGAAAAAGTCTTAGAAGAAAGAAAAGAAGTGGCAAATGATGCTGACAAATATGAACCTGTAAGGGTATTGAGTGCAGATGAAATTAAGGAAACAGCTGAACAAAAAGGATTTTCTTTCTAATATGTTAAACCTTATTTTTACTCATATAAGTTTCCCAAGTTAAAAAAACTTTTTTCTTAAGCTCATCAACTTCCCATGGCTTTACTATGTAATCATTTGCACCACTTGCAATAGCTTCAAGGAAAAAGTTAATTTCACTGTTGGTAGTACACATAACAAAAGGTGTTTTTTTATATCTTTCAACAGATCGAATTTTTTTTAAAAAATCATGACCTGTACCATCAGGTAAATTCCAGTCACTAATTACAAACTCAATTTTTTCTTTGCTACAAATAGTTAAAGCAGTTTTTACATCTGGAGCTTCAAAAATTTTTCCGTTTATTCCAATGCTTCTTAAGTCTTTTACCATTCTTTCTCTTAAATTATCCATATCTTCAAGAAGTAAAAAAGTAATACTACTCAAAAGAGTTTCATTTCTTTTAATTTGTATAATTTTGGTATTATCACTCATTTTTTGGTTTCCTTTTTATCCTCTGGGACAATTGCTTTCACTGCTTCCGTTGTTGTTTTAGATTTATTACTTTTATCTTGATTATCATAGATATTAGTTGCATTAACCTCTTGAGTAACTCGCAACTTCGCATCTAAAATGATTATTGTATCACCATCTTTATCGACAAACTTTCTAGAGCTTGCTAAGTTTTGAGGTTCTGCTGCTAGAGTAGTTGCAATTAAAAAAAAGAAAATCAAAGATTTCATAAATAAGCCTAAAATAAAATATAACCAAAGCCAAGACCAACCCTAAAAATAGTCAAATCAGAAGGCCCGACCATTGAGTGATACTTGAGCAAAGAATATAGGTAAAACTTATCACTCATTTTATAATTGATAAAAAATAAAAATTTATTTCCAGAATATTTCCCAGAATCAACATAGCCCGTGCTTCCATCAACAGGGACAGGAGCAACAGTGCTATAACTAGAAATTATACTTCTAGAAATAGAAAACTTGGAAAAAAATTGCTTGTTAAAAAGAACAAATGATTTAGCAACACCCAAAGTTAAATAAGTTGCACCAACTCCATCAACATATACCTTGCGATCATTTTCGAGCGCTCTAAGATTAAAAAGTGAAAAATTTTCATAATCTAGACCAGAATACAGAGTTAAATTATATTTTTGCCACCGATATTCCCCATAGAGATTGCCACCAATTTCTGGAGGTATAGATGTCTTTTCTGAGGTTAATGAATTTGTCGAGGCAACTAGGTAAGAAGCATAAGCAGAAAACGAGGCAGAATAAAGTGAATCTTTAGGATAAAATGTTAAAGCAGTTCCAAGTGAAAAAGGTGAATTTTGCTTAAAAGTGATTTCAGCTACGTCTGCTGCTTTTTGTGAAAAGCTTCCCATTGAACTAAGATAAAAAACAGAACCCTTAAGTCCCCTGGGGTAAGTAAATTGTTTTTTCTCATTATTTTTTTCTTGGATTTTTTTTAATAAATTAGCCCAATAAGGCTTATATTTTTCTAAATCCATAAAATCGTCAGAAATATATAAATCAACAACCGTTCCAACTGGCATAAATGCCCATTGCTTAATCTTAGGATTGTTTTTCATCGTCTTTTTTACTAACGGTGTTTTGGCATTGATAATTGAATTGTCTTTAACAAAACGTTGTAAGACTTCCCCAAAAGACTCTGGTTGCTCTACGGTGTAGAGAAAATTATAATAATTTAACGCAAAAGCATTAAATGATATTAGTAAGAAAAAAAATGTTATAAAAACATTTTTAAGCATTAATCCTCTGGTTTCCAATCCGAAAGTGGTGAAATTGGAAAAATAAGTTTAGAAACTGGAGAATTTGGGCTCTCTCTATTTTTAATATCATAACACTTATATCGAAAATAATAAATTCCAGAACGATTTGTTACCCAATATATTTCAGGAATTTCTGAATCCACTGAGTAGACAAGCTTCTGACCTAAAGGATCACTAAATATTTCAAAATGATATTTAGCTGCTTTGGAAATTTTTGGAATTACCAATTTAAAGGCAGGTGCTCCATCCTTGCGAGAAGTTGTAAGAATTGTATCTTTAGCTTTTGGTATAATATTAAAAACAGCTAACTTAATTAAGTTAAAACAGTATTCTCCAGAATCTGTATAATAATCCATTGGGTCTTCAAGTTGCGCTTTTATACAATATTGACCAAACCCTTCGGTTTTGAAATTGCTAGTTTCACTTAATTTAAAATTACTTTCTATTGGTTCACCTGGTTTCCCAAAGTAACGAACATGAAACTTTGAATTTTTTCTAATATCTAGCGGACTAGAAAATTTTAAAGGAATTTCTGTATCTTCTTCAGTGGAGTTAAAACTTTTTGGTAACTTGGGATCCCAAGTTAAAATTGAAGTAGCAACATCAAACTGAAACGTGGCCTTATCGATTCTTGGATAATCAATAGATTCGACTTCAACCTTATATGTACCAACTTCAGAAGTTGGAATATTTAAATGTGGAGTTGTCGTTTCTTTAGGGGGAAAATCAGAATTAGATTTTAAATTAGAAATTTTAATTAAAAATTTCTCAGTACCGAGAGTTGACCAAGAAAGTATACTATTTTCATGAAGTTTAAATTTTGGCTTTTCTGTCGTTTGGCTAAAAATAATTTTATCTTTATACTTAATTTCGACTTTATTGTTTTTTGAGGGATTGGTATAAGTTCCAACGGGAGTTTTAGAGGCTACAGTCCAATCAAACTTTGCACCTTTTATAAAATCAATTGAAATACTATTAGTGTCACTAGTAATCGTTTTTTCTAAGCCGTCCCCATATTTAACATCAACTTTATAAGTTGTGCTTGCTAAAGAATTCCAATGTAAGACAACTTTTTCACCATAACTCAAAGTTAGTAATTCACCATCAGTAGGCCTAAAACTGTCTAGTTTAAACTTTGTAAGCAATGAGATTGGAATTATGCGATTAGTTTTGTCGTTTTCTACTTTTAAATAATAATCACCTTCGTCAGTTGTTGCATTCCAAACCGTCTCTGTCCCTTCAAAGCTGCTGGTAAAAACAGGACTTACAAAATCAATACTTTTTGCAAGACTGAGGACGTATTTTGATTTTTGATTAGTTGTAATTTTGATCCCTGTACTTGTCTCAACTTTTGAGTCCGGAAGAGGTGACAGTACTAAGAAATTTGATTCTGGAATTGGCTTGGCAATTGCCGCTGTTGGAGATGAAGAAATAGGCAGTGCCGCTGCAATCGTTTTAATTGGAGCAACGTCTTGGTTGATGGCAACTTCTGCTTGTTTTTCATTAGTCGCATTTTTTACCTTTACACCTTTGCTTTTTGTAAAAAGATGCAGCTCGCCAGCATTTGAAAATGCCTTAACAACGCTTTCAGTATGTGGAGTAGAAATTTGGTGTGTAACCCCGTTCACCATAACATTAATAGCTTGATTTTTTTTAACAACTATATCTACAACACCTTCTTTAATTTCTATTGATTCACCTTTTTCATTTTCTTCTATCCTTACAAGAGATGAGCTAGGAATCTTTAATACCGTAGTTGAATTTATAAAACGAATTGTTGCACTTGAGTTTTCTCCAGTAAAAACCTCATCCCCGTTTTGAAGTTTTTCATTCTTTGCGGCATCATAAAAAGAAACTGAACCTGATTCTTTATAGCGAACATTGTTTAATAAGACATCAACTTGAGCGATGGCTTTTTGAGACTTGTTTTGTGAAGCTGGCTGAACAACAAAAAGTAATACACTTGCAACTATGGCAAACGCGAAAGCGGCCAGAACACCATTGCGATCTAACCGAGTAAAATGATCTGGAAAAATTGTTTCTTTTAATTTCATAATCGTTATTTAGTATACTCTAGTATAATAAAATTAAAACATGAGAAAAAATTCTCTTTTTTGATGAGAAAAAATGAAATTTAGTATTAAATTCAAAATATTATTAGGGATAAGCTTCTTGCTCTTGCTCTGTACGGCATTCAATTTAGGCTATTCATATAAATTATTTACTGAAGATAAGACAAGTTACATATTTGAAAATGGATTAAAGAAAGCTGAAAATATAAGTGAGCAGATAAACAATAGGCTAAATGAGCTTAGTACAAGTGCAGAATTCAATTCATCATTATTGGAAAATGCGGCGGTAGATTACGATCAATTGATCAACAGCCAAGCTGACATGATTTTAGAGGGAATTGTATCAGTAAAAGATGGGCAAGTTTTGATAACAAAACAAGTTGTCAATAATAAAAATGTTACCAAGATTAGCAACTCACTGGGTGTTACTACTGAGCAAATGATTAAAGAAGTTCTGGATAATACAAAAGATGTAGTTCAAAAAGGGAAAGGAAAATCTTGGATATATTCACCAAAAACGAATGTGAAGTTTATACTTAATCTTTCGAAAATGAAATCTGCAGATAATTGGTATTTTGCAGTTACAGATTTTAATAAATTACTAGAGATGTTTTCGAAGGATAGAGTTTTTACAAATAAAATAATTTCATATAAAAGTCCAATTGACCGTAAGGAAAATGGTGAGTGGCTTAATAATATAGATTATAAAACGAGTAAAAAAGGAGCTTTTGAAACTAAAATTCAAAATGAAGAGGTGCTACTCTCATACGTGTTTGTGAATGATAAAATATTAGTCTTGAATTCTATTAATAAATCGAGTGCTTTTGGAATAACAGAACATTTAATTGTAAAAACGATCCTTTTTGCAGCACTCTTGTTGGGAGTTGCTACAATCGCAGGGATTTATTTTTCATCATCTATTACATATCCAATTGTTAAATTAACTGAAGGTGCCAAGAAGATGGCAGAAGGTGATTTTAATTCTGAAGTAGAAATTAAAAGTAGTGATGAAATAAAAATTCTGGGTGACACCTTTAATTTCATGGGGTCTGAAATTAGAGATCTTTTAAAGAACAAAGAAGAACTTATTGCAAAGTTAGAAGATTACAGTAAAAACCTCGAAATTATGGTCGAACAAAGAACCCTTGAGTTAAAAAAAGCAAATGATTTTATGGCATTAATGGTAAATTCACTTGATCAGGGGTTATTGGTTTTTGACAGTCAGTTAAATTGTAATCCGATGTTTACGAATGCCTGCGAGCCAATTTTTGGAATATCACCACTAGATAAAAGCATGCCAGAGGTTCTAGGTATTACAGATGAAGGAAATATTCAAAGCTTAAAGCAGTGGGCAATGGTGTTGTTTTCAGAAATGATTCCATTTGAAAGTGCGATCAGTTTAGGGCCAAGAGAGAAAATAACTGGTAAGAGTTATTTGGACTCGGACTATAAAAACGTTAAAATTGATTACTACCCAATGAGAGATGAAGAAGAGAAAATATCTAATATTGTAATGATTGCAACAGATAAAACAAACGAAGTACAAGCAACAGAAAAAGCAAAAGAAAAAGAAGCTTACGTTTCAATGATTTTAAAAATATTAAATAATAAAACACAGTTTGAATCTTTTGTTAATGAGGTTGAAGAAATATTTCATCAATTTAATAAAGCTTATTCGGTTGAAAATGGAACTATTGAGTTTGATTTAGTGATGATGCTTTTCCATACTCTTAATGGTGGCTTCGGTATTTATAGTCTGATCTCCCTTCAGCAAATGGCCAGAGGATTTGAAACTGAAATTAATTTAAACAAAGAAAGCGCTATAAACCAGGCAGAATATATTCCCGTCTTGCAAGGTAATGTTGAAAAACTAAAACAAGCATTTGTTTCATTTAGAGTAGACTTTGATGCATTGGTGGGTACTAAGTTTGCAACAAACCAAAGTTTCTTTGAAGTTCCAAGGCAAAAGATTCTGGAGTTGAAAGATCTAGTTGTTCAAACACATAATGAGCAATTAAAAGAATATTTCAGTGATAATTTCCTAAAGGTTCCAATTATAAATTACTTTAAAGCCTATGATGATTTATGTAAAACTACTGCTATGAAAATTAATAAGGAATTTAACGGATTAAGATTTCATAATTCAGATTTAAAAATCGAAGTAGAACCATTACTCGAATTTTTTAACGTACTTGTGCACTTGTTTAGAAATTGTTTAGATCATGGCCTCGAAGACTCATACACTAGGCAATCAAACGGAAAAAGTGCTGATGGACATATAGATGTTAGTTTCGACATAATCAATTCACCAGGTGGAAATTTTTTATCTACAATTATTCAAGATGATGGGGCAGGAATTGATCCTAAAATTATTCGTTCACGCTGCCAAAAATTAAATCCAGAAGAAGATATTTCAAATCTTTCAGATAAAGAAGTTATCTATAAGATCTTTGCACCATTTTTTTCAACTAGAGATGAAGTTTCCGCGCTGTCTGGGAGAGGTGTTGGAATGTCGGCAATAAAAGAAGTCGTTGATAGATTAAATGGACAAATTGAAATTGAATCGCATGTTGGTAAAGGAACTATCTTTTCATTTTTAATACCAGAACAAACCTTACTTTAGTCGAGCAAGTAATTTTGCTTTAACAACGTCAGCAGTAAATGGTTTAATGATATAATCAGTTGCTCCTTCAAGGATTGCCTTAACAATGACTTCTTTTTCATTTTCAGTGCTAACCATAAAAATAGGTACTTTTTTATAGCTGTCTAAAAATCTTAAAGCCTTCAATAACTCAAGACCATCCATGTAAGGCATATTTATATCAGAAAAAATGATATCGTATGGTTTTCCATTTTGTGCTTCTGAGCAAAGTTCATCCCAAGCTTTTTTCCCATCTGGCATTGAATTAATCGAAGTAAAGCCAAAGCCTTTTAAAATTTTTATAAGATCTTCACGCATGTTGGGTAAATCATCTGCAATCATAATTCGTTTATTTAAATATGCTTCAAAACCCACAACTATTTCCTTTTTAAATTTGTATTTCTTCTCGGAATAAATTTTCTTTACTTAAAAAGAAGTAGTGATAGCTGATTAAAATACTCAGCTTATGTATATTATTTGGATCTAAACTAAGAAAATAATTTAGATCCAAAAAATAACATAATTAAACTATTTTCCTAATAAGTTTTTAAATTCTTGTGTTAGCAATGGAACTATTTGAAATAAATCGCCCACAATTCCATAATCTGCTTTTGTGAAAATAGGCGCATCAGGATCAGTATTGATAGCAACAATAACCTTTGAAGTTCTCATTCCTGCTAAATGCTGAATCGCCCCTGAGATTCCACACGCAATATATAATGTTGGAGCAACAGTTTTTCCCGTTTGTCCAACCTGCATAGCATGAGGAGCAAATCCAGAATCAACTGCGGCACGAGAAGCACCAACTGTAGCTCCAATTACATTTGCAAGCTCATCTAAAATTTTAAAATTTGCAGCTTCTTTCATTGCACGTCCACCAGAAACAATAATATTTGCTTCCGTTAGATCTAGTTTTTCAGATGCTCCTTTTAAAATTTCTTGAATGATTGCTTTCATTGCACCGGCATCAACGGTTGAATCGCTTGCAGCGGCAGCTCCAGATGTTGGATTAGGATTGAGACCTAAAGCATTTGGTCTAACCGTTACAAAATGTGGTTTGGGTCCAGAAAGTTCAACTTTAGCAAAACATTTTCCAGCAAAAAGTGGTCGAGTTCCAAAAAATTTATCACCTTCCATTGTAAAGTTTGTCACTTCAGAGGCCATGCCAGCATCAAATTTTGTTGCAAGTCTTGGTAGCAAATCTTTGCCTAGTGAAGTTGCTCCAGCGAATACATAATCATAAGCACCTTTAGAAATAAATCCATGGAGTGCATTTGAGTAGCCTTCAGGGGAGTATTTATCTAAATTGGCACCAGCTAAAGAGTGAATTTTAGCCGCACCAAATTTTGCAAGTTCTGTTGCTGCCTCGGTGGGAAATTTACCTATTGTTGCAATTTCTACTGTGTGACCAGAAAGCTTTCCCAATATTTCTAATGTTACGCCTTTTACGTGTGTCCCGTGAAGTTCAGTAAATACCAATATTTTAGCCATATATCCCTCTTATTTTTTTTAAATAACTTTTGCTTCTGTTCTCAATAGTCCAACGACTTCTTTAACAACGCCACCCATTTTAGCAGAGTCAGTTGCATCGAATTTTTTCCCAGATGGTTTTTCTGGTGGTAATTGAAAATGAGAATATTTAACACGACGGTCGCTTTCTACAACGGAAACTTCCGCCAAAGATAAAACCACAAGTGGTTTCTTTTTTGCTTTCATAATACCTGGAAGAGAAGCATATCTTGGAGTATTAATTCCCTTGTTACAGGCTATCATCGCAGGAAGTTTAACACCGTAAACTTCAAGGGCCCCACCTTCTATTTCTCTCTTAACTACTATATCAGTTGTACTTCCAGAATATTCAACAACAACTGAGACTGAAGGAATATCTAGCATTGTTGCCAAAATTTGAGGAACTTGTAAGCAGTCATCATCGATAGCCTGTTTACCAGTTAATATTAAATCCGGATTTTTACCTGATTTAGATATTGCTCCTTTTAGTGCTTTTGCAATTGAATAAGAGTCTAAATTATCGGCTGCCTCTACAAGAAAAGCATCATCTGCTCCCATTGCCATTGCAGTTCTTAAGGCTTCCGTATCTTTTACACTACCAACTCTTAAAACAGTTACAGTTGATCCTGCATTGGCCGCTTGGACAAGAAGTGCTTGTTCTACCGCAAATTCATCGTACGGATTCATGATCCATTTAATTGAACCTGTTTCAATAAAAGTTCCATCGGCATTTGGGATGATTTTTGTTTCAGTGTCGGGGACTTGCTTTACGCAAACATAAATATTCATATTAGCTCCTATTATTATCTAGTAAAAATTTCTTTTGCAATTACTAGTCTTTGAATTTGTGAAGTGCCTTCGTAGAGTTGAATGAGTTTGGCATCTCTCATAATTTTTTCTACTGGATATTCTTTACTATAGCCATATCCACCAAAGACTTGAACGGCATCTGTTGCAATTTGCATGCAAGAATCAGCAGCAAAAGCTTTTGCATAAGAAGCAAGTTGTGTGTTTGACAATTGATTATCTAAAAGCCATGCTGCTTTATGAACTAAAAGCCTAGAAGCTTCTGTTTTCATGGCCATATCCGCAATCATAAATTGAATAGCTTGGTGTTGAGAGATAGGTACATTAAACTGAACTCGCTCTTTGGCATATTTGATAGCATGATCTAAAGCACATTGAGCTCCACCAACAGCAGATGCAGCGACCATGGGTCTTGAGTGATCTAATGTTTTCATGGCAATGCCCCAGCCTTTATTCAATCCACCAATAATGTTTGATTTTGAAACTCGAACATTATTAAAAGTTACAGCTCTTGTATCAGAACAACGATGACCCATTTTATCTTCTTTTTTTCCAATTTCAATTCCAGCAGTTCCTTTTTCAATAACTACAGCAGTGATTGCCTTGTGCTTTAACGATGAGTCAGTTGTTCCATATAAAACAAACAAATCTGCATAACCAGCATTAGTGATCCACATTTTATTTCCATTTATAATAACATCATCTCCATCTTCTTTAATGCTTGTTTTAATACCACCTGCGTCTGAGCCGTTGGAAGGCTCTGTTAGGCAAAATGCAGCTATTTTATATTTTTCAGTAAAAGGTGTTAGGAATTTTTTCTTTTGTTCAAGAGAGCCACCAAGAACAATTGGTAATAGGGCGAGATCGTTTGCCATAATTGCAGTATTCATCCCCATACAGCCATATGCCAGAGCTTCAGTTATAATCATTGAGTCGATTGCACTAAATCCATTTCCACCAAATTCGGTGGGAATACAAGTATTAACTAAGCCTAGCGACCATGCTTTTTCTAAAATTTGAAAAGGCATTTCAGCCTTAGAGTCAAATTCTTGAGCTTTAGGCATCATTTCATTTTTCGCAAATTTCATTGCGAGGTCCTTTATCTCAATTTGTTCAGGCGTATAACTAAAATCCATAAACGATCCGTGTAAATGTATAGAATAATAAAATTATAAGTAGTGTGGGGGACTTAGGTCAATCACGAAAGTGGATTTGCTTCATTGTCAAAGTGAAATTTAAATTCAAAATTTTTTTTAAGAATTGAAAAACCAGGAAGCTCGGATAATGGATAGACCACAAAGCTACGTTCAAACAACCGAGGATGAGGAACAATTAAATTTTGAGTTGAATAATTCTCAAGTCCCCAGAATAGAATATCAATATCAATTACCCTCGGGCCCTTTGGAATAGTTCGATTTCTCCCAATTTCACTTTCAATTTTTAAAATTAAGGACATCGCCTCTTCAGCAGAAGTTCGCGGTAGTTGAAACTCTAATACTTGATTATAAAAGTCGGGTTGAAGTAAATAATCAACTGCTCGGCTTTTATAAATTCTGCTTTCGGCAATTAGTATAAAATGTTTTTGCAATAAAAATTTGGCTTTTTCTAGGTTTGATTTTAAATTACCAAGGTTTGTTCCAGTGGATAAAAAAATTGAATTAGATAAAGTCATTATTTATTCTTAATTGTTTTAGTTGTATCCAGCAGCTTTTTATCACTTTCAACATCCAAATAAGAATTAATATATGAGCCAATGACTTTATCAGGTGGTTTAATTGGTTTTGATTTAACACCACAGCTGTAAGCAAAGAGAAGAAAAAATGATAGGGTAATTAATCTAAAATTCAAGTGTAAGTCCACCATTTATAATATCAGTCCCTAGGTCAGCGCGTATAAACCATCCTGGAACTATCCTTTTCAAAAAAGTCACACCAAATATTACGGTACTTTTTTTAAGATCTTGAACCATCTTTAATTCTTCCGCGAGTTGTGCTGGAGAGCGAGAACCATCTCCGGGGTCTGATCCCGCACCTGGGGAATTTGTTAAAATCGTTTGATAACCGACATAGGGCTGAAGATAACTGTAGTAGGGAGCACTGAAAGTGTATTTTGCTCGTACTTCAATATTAATTAATCTTGTATCTAGACCAGTGAAAGGATAATCGACAATAGTGTTTGACCCAACTCCAGCTTCTGCCCAAATATTGTCTGTAAGTTGAAATGCCCAAGCTCCGTTAATTTGAGTATAGTTTTTATTAGAACCATCAACATCTTTGCCTTGAATTAAACCAACATTCATTGAGACTAAATTATCTGGTCTAATAAGACGTTTATTGTTTTCTTCAATGGAAAGATCATCTTCGCTTCCAGAAAGAGAAGTGGAGTTAAATAGATCTTCGTCAGTTTGTAATTTAGAATCATCTTTTTTGTTGGGAGCAGTTTTGGTTTTATCTGTCCCTTTTTCTCTTATCACGTAATAACTGTCATCACCTTTTAGTACTAAGACCTCTTTGCCTTCGTTGATTTGCTTCCACAGAACGAGATTGTAGATTTTAACGATTTTAATTCCTGAAAGTTTATCGGAATTTGTTTTGGCCACGAGCGCCCTGCAGACAAGTTTATTTCCCAGGAGTAAGGAAATAAAGTCACCCCTAGTAAAAGATTGATTGTTGTTGGTGATAATAAATATTTTTCTTGAAGTTGATATCGACCTAATAGTCTCAGACACCAATTTTGGGGCTTCATCACTTGTGACGCTATTATCTGATCGATCTTCTTCTTCTATATCATCTAAAACATTTTGAGCGTGAAGGGATGAACTGAATAAAATAAATATCAGACAAAAAAGAGCGGTTAATTTTATTTTTTTCAAAAACATATCTTATTTTATAGTTCGAAGCGTAAAACAGCAAATACAAAAATATCAAAGTAAAAAAGGTCCACTGCAGATTAAACTTTAAAACAAAAATACCGAAAACAATGTGTAGAGACCTTATCGGGGAAAAGCAGTGAAAAATTTTGGAATATTAATCATACTCACATTTTTAATTAATGCCTGTAGTTTGTCGAATACAAGTAAGGAAGCTGTGGCACAACGCCCTGCGGATGAAGCTGATTTTGTAGTTGATACTTTTGGATCGCCTTCCCCGGAAGGAATTAAAGTAGAAGAACAGCCAATTCTAGAAAATAAAGTTCCAGATGAAATGGCGATTAAGGAACTGCCGATACAAGTACAAGCAACTGAAGCAAATTCAAACGTGCAAGAAACAGAAAAAACAAATGAAGAGAATATTCAACCTGTTCTTTCTGCTGAAGTTTTACCAGAAGATAAAAAAATTGTAATGAATGAAGAAAAACCAGCAGAGGCAATCCCTGAAGTTCCTGCAATAAAAAAAGATCAGATTGCAAATACTCAGGAGGTCGCGCCAGAAATTACCCAAAATGAAAACAAGTACAGCACTGTTAAACAAACCGGCTCACTAGAGAGGTATGTTGTCCAAAAAAATGAAACCTTAATGACAGTTGCATTTAAAATTTATGGAGACTATCGTAAGTGGCGCGATTTGAAAAAATGGAATGAAGGAACTGCGAATACAAAAATTAGCCAGGGCACATCGCTTAAGTATTATGTTCCAGTTGAGAAAATTGCTTGGCAGCCAAATGGTCTTCCTTATATGGTGAAAAAAAAAGATACACTTCAGCTGATTTCTATGGACAAGTATGGCACAATGAAAAAATGGAAAAAAATCTATGACAATAACCGTCCACTTATCAGGAATCCAAATTTAATATTTGCAGGTTTTACTATTTATTATGTCCCTTTACGAAATGTTGCTTCTGAAAACAAATAAACTATAATAAAATCAAACTGATTCATAACGTTTCATTGGTTAAGCATAATTGTTTTTATGAGTAAATTTATCGTCCTACTATTGTTTGTCCTTAATTCTTGCAGCTTTGTTGATAGCAAATCAACACAATATTCTCAAATTGGCGAGCTAAAGGATAAAGACTATATTGATCATTTAGACTCTATGGGGGCAGATTATTTAAGTAACGAAGAAACAAAAGAAATTAAACTTGAACCAGAGTCCATAAAATTCCTTGAACAAGTTTTTGAAAGATTAATTTCCAACAACGAGCTTTTATTTACTCGAGAATTTAAACCCAAATTCCATATTGTACTAAATAAAGCACCATTTATTTTTTCACTTCCGAGGGCGCAATTTTTCATCTCAAGTGGATTAATGCAAAAATACTTAAAAAGTGAAGAGCTTTTTATTGCTGCACTGGGAGCCGAGGTTCTAAAAAGTGAAAGATCAATTTATGAAAAAAAAATAATGATACCACTTGGGTACTATAATTCTGAAAAAATGATTAGACTCACTTCGGTTAAACAGGAAACAAAATTTCATGTTAACGAATGGAACTATATTATTTTAAAAAGAGCTGGTTTCGATCCAAGTGCAGTACTTAATTGGATTCAGGTTCAAAATAGAAACACATTAGATTTCTCAATGCTACTTGGAGATTCTGTTGGTATCTCCAAGGAAGAGCATTTTTTTAAGAACTATATGACCAAGCAGGGCGTTTCAGGATTAGAGAAAAAATTTAATGAGTCCAACTCGTCTAAGGAATTTTATAAATTGTTAAATAACATTGCGAGAAACAAATGAAGCCAGAGCAGTCTGAACGAATTCTAGTGGAAGAACTTTTCAAAAAAACAATTGGAAAGAATTTATTACAAGATGATGTTGTTGAAAATATAGAAAAATTAACAGGTGATGCTTCAACTCGAAAATATTATAGGATATGGACTTCTACAACTTCCTACGTAGCTTGCCTGGATAATCCAACCGTTGACCCTAATGAAGAATCAACTTTTTTAAAACTTCAAAAGGTATTACACTCAGAGCAGGTAAGGGTACCGCTTATATTAGATAAGGATTTGGGCACGGGATACCTCTTAGAGGAAGACCTGGGGGATGTTACTTTTCTTAAGGATATTGCTCAAATCTCAAGTCCCGATGAAGAATATAAGTATTATGTTGATGCAATAGACTTAATGGCATCGATTCACAATGTAGATACTCGTAAATATAAAGATGATTTTTTTACAAAAATTGCCTTTGATACAGAGAAACTTTTTGCTGAGATGGAATTTACAAAAAAATATTTTTTAAAGATGTATTTAGCATTGGACGTAAACACTCCTGCGGTTGATGCACTTTACAAGCGTCTTTATGACATGTGTTACATGTTGTCTAATGAACCACGGGTTTTAGTTCACCGAGATTACCATTCAAGAAATTTAATGATTAAAAACAATGAACAAATTGTCATTGATTTTCAAGATGCTAGGATGGGAACACCTTTATATGATTTAGTTTCTTTGCTAGAAGATTGCTATTATCAAATAGAAGGTAAAAACAAAGAAAAGTTAATAATATATTATTATAATAATTATTTTAAAAAATTTGATCCATCAAAAACCTTTGATCAATTTATGTATATATATGACATGATGGCCATCCAAAGAGTTTTTAAAGCAATTGGAAGTTTTGCATATATTTATGCAGATAGAAAAGATTTACGTTATGTAAAATATATTGGATATGCCTTTGAAAAAGTTAGGGCCATAATGCTAGCTCATGATGATTTTTCTAAAGAACGAAAGATCCTATCAGGATTGTATTATGCCAATTGATTATGCTCTTATCTTGGGAGCTGGGCTAGGAACAAGAATGGGAGAAATTGGCAAAATTATCCCAAAGGTGTTATGGCCTATATATTTCAAGTCTATGCTTGAATTACAAATTAGATATTGCGAAGAACTTGGAATTCAAAAAATTTATTTAAATACACATTTCTTACATGAGGAAATTTTAGATTATTTAAATCAGGAAAAATTATTCGAAAAAGTAATAATTTTACATGAAAAAATTCTTCTGGATACAGGGGGTGCTATTCACAACCTTGCATCTCGGTCAGAGGTTAATTATAAGGGCAAGCTGCTGTTGGTAAATGGTGACCAGTTTTTGTTTTTCGAGAATAATTTTTTAGAAAAAGCTTTTTTGAAATTAGAAAACATGAGAGCAGTTTTATTTGGAATTTCTGTAGAGAAAAATTCTCATTATAATGAAACAGTGATTCAAGATGATTTTTTAATAGAAATTAAAAAAAATGAATCGAGGTCAAAAGATTATTTTACATATTCAGGAATTGGTTTATTGAACTTAAATGGACTTAAGCCCGTCGAAGGAGTTTCGCGATTTTTCGAAACAGTCTCAAATTACAAAACAGAGAAAGTTAAACTTTTAATACCGGAGAATTTAGAATACTGGGACTTTGGAACCGCAGACTCGTACTCTGAAAATGTATTTAAATTAAAAAATACAAAAAACAGAGAAAGTAGAATGTGGCAGTTTCTAAGTAGAAATAAGGCATTTTTAGGAGATGAATTAAGTTTTGTAAATTTGGAACTAGGAGCAATTGATTTAAATCGATCGGCTCAGTTTGTTCCAGGACATATTAAATTCAAATCTATTATTCAAAAGATCTAAAAAATTTTCTTTTTTAGATCTTCAGTGATTAACTTTATGCAATCAGCGGGGCAAACTTCTACACATGCGTTGCACAGCGTGCATGACCAAGTCTCAATGACATATTCAAAACCATTTTTTAAGATGGCATTTTCTGGGCAAATTAGCTTGCAATTGTCACAAGAAATACAAAGTGTGTTAATTTCTAAATATGGTATCATTTGCTAATAATAGCAAACTTAGTGAAATAGAGTATATAGGCATGAAAATCCTAAAACGCAATTATGGGCATAGAAACTTAATACTATTTTTAGTACTTTCATTATTCTATTTACAAGCAATATACTCACTTTCAATAGGCCGTTCTGTTTTTAGTTTTCTAAGTTTTAAATCGTTTTTAACTAATCAGTATATTATTCTCATCTTATCTGTTGTTGCGGGCTATATGGTCTTAAAAATTAAAAAATTTTCAGAATATGCCCTTTTAGTTTGTTTAGTTGTAATTGTTGGAAAAAACTTCATATTATTATCTGATAGTTTTAATAAGTTAATTTTAGTACTTAATTTTATCTATTTATTATTCGCCTTTTACTTTTACATTACCTGGGACCTAGAGGTTGGATTTGCCTCATTCAATCCCAAGTTTTCAAATTATGATCTTGAAAAAGAATCACGTTTTAGAATAAATGCAAATATTTCAACTCGGGATTTTAGATATTCACTTCGTAATGCAAAGATAACAAACCTTGATGAAGGTAGTTGCTTCTTGCTTTTAGAGGAAAAAATCCATCTTAATTCCAAAGAGCAGTATTTTCTAGAATCTGTTTTTGAAGGGGTTTGTTTTAGGCACCAAGCGAGAGTCGTTTCACACTATGGAAATGGTATTGGCCTAGTCTTTGAAAATGCCCCCGAGGAAAGATTTTCTTGGACCGAACTGTACAAAGTTTGCCTAGAGCGAGGCATAATGAACTAAATTCTCAACCAACAGCTTTAGATGACCGATATTAAAAGCATGAATAATGAAGATGCATTAATATCTCAACTCATCGAAGAAACTTATGTAGAACCTGTTGAAAAAGATCAACCAGAAACATTTGTGGATTTGCGAAAGTACTTTGAGAAGCGATTAAATCAAGTTGATTATATATCCATTATTGAATATTTGAATCAACACCAATTAAGTCATAATGAACTAGTATTAGAAGATACAGGCTGCTATCGACTAAATTTCAAGCAGACAATTATAGATTTTCCTTCGAACTGGTCAATTTTCAATGAAATTAAAAATACTGAGTTTGTTTATGTTGATCAATCACTTGATCAAGATTATTTACTTGATATTTTTTCTGAAATTTGTGGGAGTTTTCAAAATATTGCTTTGATAAAAGAAAATCATGAGATTCAACTGGTGTTTATTCCAGATGAAAATCCAAGTGAACATTTAAAATGGATACAAGGATATTTTGATAAAAGAAAAAATATAAATTCAGAGTCTTCAGCAAAAAAAGCAGCTTGAGTTTAAGTTTATCTAAACTCAAGCTGCAAAAAACTAGTCAAAAAAATTATAAAGTAGCGTAAAAATCTTTCATCATTTTTGCATCTTTTTCAAGGTTTGGACTATTACAAATTACATAACCGCGACAGTCAAAAGTTTTTAAGGCACGTAATAATTCACGCCAATTAAAATCTGAGTCTTCAAGATTTAAATGTTTTAAATCTCCTTTTGAATTCGAACTAATTCCAGAAATATGGATGTGCATATTCTGTAATGCATTTGGATCCAGCTCTTCTTTAAGCTTACCAAGGACAGTGCAAAATTCTTCATAAGTATTATATTCGTTTGTTCGTGCGAACAGGTGAGAGAAGTCCATACAAGGGCTGCACGAAGATACAGATTTTGTTAAATCAATTAATTCTTCTAACGATCCAAATTGAGAAGTTTTACCAGTTAATTCTGGTCGTAATTCAATTTGAATATCAAGTCGATTAAGACGCTCTTCAATAACATTTAAAGACTTTTGAACTAGGTCAAAAACATCATAAGGAGAATCTTTCATGTAGAAAGCAGCATGAAAAGTCATAGATTCTGCACCACATAGATCTGAAATTTTAGCAGTTTGAATAATACGTTCAACTGATGAATCGATTTTATCCTGCTCTCTAGCATTTAAATTAATATAATAAGGGCCATGAGAAGTTAACGGCACACCAAGTTCATAAGAAACTTTACGAAGTCCCGAAGACACTTCTTCTTTCATTCGGACTCCGTGTGCGAACTCGAGTTGCATGCAATCCAAACCTAAAGCGTGAACCTGCTTGACCCCTTCGATCGGATTATTTTTCTTTGGAGTTGAATTTGGAACACCAGCAGTACCAAACAAAAGTCTTTCAAATTTCATATATAAATCCCCTGTAAATTACTTAAAACAACCTATTGTTATCATAGTTCCGAGAAACATGAGAGCCGCACCGTGAAAACCCCTTTAGTATCAGCATCTTGCCAGCTGGTGGAATTTTTTTAATTCTCTCAAAAATGCGTTCTATGCCTTATAGCTCTGGAGTGAATTTTTGTCTATAATTTAAGGAAGCTAGTGTAATAATGACACTGCTTAGTTTACGAAGTGAGGCTTTTTATTTATCAACTAAAATATTTATATTTTATAATTTCAATCTTTATTATCACTTTTGGATTCATTGGACTTCTATTCGATTTGCATTGGGGATTTTTAATAGGTAGCTTGATTGCCCTTTTTCTATTTGCCATCTTTTCTGTTTGGGGTGAAAAAATTATACTTATCTTTGTTAAAGCAAGATATGTAACAGATGATGAAATTCTCATTAATCAAGTGAAGAACTTTTGCTGCCATTGTGAAATTCCGGAAGTTAAGGTTTATTGGTCAAACGTCTTTGTTAATAATTTATATTTTACAAACTCATATTTTGGAAAACCAGCACTTATAATTGGTAGAAATGTTTACAACTCATTTACAAGGAGTGAGCTCAATAGCTTAATATATGCCTCTCTTTTGCGTTTTAGATCAAACGAAGCCAAGCACCGTACCTTTGCAAGTCTTATTTTTTTAGTTCTTTATTTTCCAGTCTATTTTTTAAGGGGCTTATTTAAAACAAAACCCATTAATTCATTTTTAAATGTATTTTTGTACCCAGCTTATTTTATTAAATCAAAACTTTATGAAAATGAAAAAATAGTCTTTGGTTTTGACCAAAGAGTTGGAATGTTTAGTGGTTTAAAAGAAGATTATATTTCTGCCTTGTTTAAGGTTAGCTACTTACCTGTTTGCAAAGAGTTCAGTGTTGGTGGAATGTTAATTAATGAATTAAACAATGTTAATAACCAAACTACAGATATGTTAAATTACATACTCATTAATCATATAAAAGTTGAAGCTAGGGCCGAAGAACTTAGATGAAACTTAAAAAATTTAATTTTGATATTTCTGAGTATTACCCCTTATTTTTTACACTTATATTTGTAACAATTTTATTTCAATACCCACTAGCTTCGCTTGAATCTATTTTCTATGACCTTCGGGTTCGAATGGATTTTGGTTTGAAGCCTACACGTGAAATTGTAATTGTTACTATGGATGAAGAAAGTGATGATTATCTTGGAGATACTTATCCATATACGTATGCCACACATTCTAGGTTTATAGAAAAAATTATCAATTCAAAACCTGAGATTATTGATTTTGTTTTCAACTTGCCAGAAGTTCTGCCGGCCGATCAAACTTATTTTAACACTTTTAAAAATAATTTAAAAAAATTCACTGCGGCTGGTGGAAAAATTAATTTTGGAACCGAAATAAACGATAATAATGGTGAAGTCCTGCCGCCAGAAGCCCTTAGAGAATTTCCTAATGCTCTCGCTCAGCTCAATATTGATAATAATACATTTGCCAAAGATGATATTGTTAGGAGGGCCATTTTTAATGTTTCCGGAGAAGAGTCATTTCACTTAATGACAGCAAATCAGTTTAGACGGAAGCACAATAAAAATGCGATTAGTGTTTCAGATGTTTTAGGCGCCTATTATAATGACGAAGCAGATGCTAACTTTGTGCTCTTTCGATATGCAAGTTCACCCATATATAGTGATTTTAAATACAAAACAATTCCATTTCACCGAGTACTCGTAGGTAATTTTTCTCCAGAAATCTTTAAAGATAAAATTGTATTAATCGGTCCAAACTACATTTCACAAAGAGATAATTTTTACTTAACTCCATTTAATCAAGAAGAGTATAAAGCGCCCAAACTTATTATACATGCAGCAATCATCGATGCCTTAATACAAAATAAAACAATAAAAATGATTCCAAGGATTGTTTCAAATGTTTTGGCCTTTATTCTTGGAGTAATACTTTCAATTTTGATTTCAAAGTTGAAGCCCAAGGATGGCTTGATAATTACAATTTTAATGTTAATGTCCATTTTGCTAATCTCGTATTTATTATTTGTCCTTCTGGGATTTTGGCTTTATACCGCACATTTAATTGTAACGGTCTTTGTCGTCTATTATATTTGGATACCTTTTAGAGCAATCGGGGAATATCAACGTCGGTTTGCAATTCAAGAAGAAGCTAAAATTCTAAAAAAAGTAGAAAAATTAAAACAAAATTTTCTATCACTTATGAGCCATGATTTGAAAACACCTGTGGCTAAAATTGCAGGTGTTGCTGATAACCTTTACCACTTAAACGCCTCAAGCCCAGAGATTCGAGAAAAGTCACAGTTGATTATTGACTCAACCAAAGAACTTAATAAATTTATTTCGAGCATATTGGATTTAACAAAAATTGAATCAAGTAATTTTGGACTAAATAAAACCTCAAAAGATGTTAATTCAGTGATTGAGTCCGTTGTTAAAGATCTAAATTTCAGTGCTTCTCAAAAAGATGTTCAAATTAAGAAAAGCTTGGCTCCATTATATCCAATTCAAATAGATTCAACTTTAATCACGCGAGTTATTTCAAATTTAGTGGAAAACGCGATAAAATATTCTGGCATAGGCTCAGTTGTCCAAATAAAGACCTGGGATGATGATAAGTGGGTTTATATTGAAATAGTCGATAATGGAGCTGGAATACCAGGAGAAGAGCTACAAAATATTTTCGAGAAGTTTTATCGGATAAAAAATGATGCAAACCACTCGATAAAAGGAACTGGTTTGGGACTATACTTGGTTAAATATTTTGTCGAGTTACATGGCGGAACGATTTCTGTAGAATCTATTCTAACTAAAGAAACAAAATTCTTAGTTAAATTACTCAACCAGTAGTAAAATATTGGTAAGTTAAAAGGCGAGGAGAATGATATGCATCGAGTACTTGTTGTAGATGATGATAAGGTTTTACAAAATTCTGTTAAAGAAGCTCTTCTTTATCATAATTTTTCAGTAGATGTTGCCAATAATGGTAAAGAGGCTTTGCTGGCGGTCTATAAAGAAAAATATGATTTAGTTGTAATGGATGTCAACATGCCAGAAATGGATGGGATATCCGCCTTAACTGAAATTAAAAAAGTTGATCCATCTGTCATCGTGATTATTTTAACAGCATATTCCAATGTTTCTGATGCCGTAAAAGTAGTTAAAGAAGGTGCATATAATTATTTAGAAAAGCCAATTTCATCTGAAAATTTAGTCGCTCTTATTAAGCGAGCGCTTAAAGCAAGATCTCTAGTTGAGACTTCACTCTTTTCTTCTCCTCGGCTCTCACTTGGAGGGGATGATCAATTTGTTGGTGAATCTCATGTAATGCAAAAAGTTTTTAATGTAATCGACAAGCTTGCAAAAGTTAATACTCCTGTTTTAATTAGAGGTGAGTCTGGTACAGGTAAAGAGCTAGTTGCAAGAGCTATACATTATAATGGCCCTCGAAAAGATGCTAAATTTGTTACAATTAATTTAGCCGCAGTTCCTGAGAATTTAATTGAATCAGAATTGTTTGGGCATGAAAAAGGAGCTTTCACTGGAGCAAATGAAAGAAAGCTTGGAAAGTTTCAATACGCTGATGGTGGAACACTTTTCTTAGATGAAATTGGTGATGTTTCTCCAACAATGCAAGTAAAGCTTTTAAGAGTATTACAAGAAAAAACATTCACACCAATTGGATCTAATCGAGAAATAAAAGTTGATGTACGTGTTATCGCAGCCTCTCATAAACCTTTTGAGCAAATGATTAAAGATGGTACTTTTCGCGAAGATTTATTTTATCGCTTAAACGTACTTCCAGTCTATTTACCACCTCTTAGAGAAAGAAAAAGCGATATTCCCCATTTGGTCGAATACTACATAAAATACTTTAATAATGTTCATGCTTTAAATATCAAAGGCGTAAGCGAAGAAGCTAAAAATTTATTAGTTAATTTTTCATGGCCTGGAAATATTAGAGAGTTGAGAAATGTAATTGAACACGCTTTTATCATTGAATCTTCTGATATGATTCAAGCACCTTCTCTACCTTCAAATTTAAAATTAACTTCCGCCACGAAAGTCCCTGAGCCAGAAGAAAATTCTGAATTAATGATTGATGTTGAAGGAATTCAAGATTCTATATTTGACATGAAAAGTGATGATGTCGTTAGAGTAAACGAAGGATTTTCTTTTAATAATATTCTAAATTCAAAAGAAATGGTTATGGATTTTCAAATAGCAAAAGATTTGTTTGAAAAAGAATTTATTGTCTGGGCTTTAAAGCAAAATCGAGGAAAAATAAATCAAACTGCGCTGAAGGCAAATATTCCGAAAAAAACATTGCTTAGAAAAATTGAAAAATATGAAATCACAGCAAAAGATTATGTAAACGGTTAATAAAATGAATAGAATTTTTAAAATGTGCATTATGATCGCGACAATTATTATTTCTGACCAATTAACAAAAGGAATGGTTCAGCAAAAATTTTCATTAGGAGAATCGGTTCCTGTCATTCCAAATTTCTTTCATCTAACCTATGTGAGAAATCCAGGAGCTGCCTTTGGAATGCTCGCTTATGCTCCAGAATATATAAGAACACCTTTGTTTTTTGCTTTACCAGTGGTTGCTTGTTTTTGGTTGGTTTATTTAATTTGGACAAATCGAAATTCTAATTTAATTCATTGTTTATCTTATAGCCTTATTTTTGCTGGAGCTGTTGGAAATCTCATCGACCGCTTTAGTATGAATTATGTTGTAGATTTTTTTGATTTCTTTTGGAGTACACACCATTTCGCAGCTTTTAATATTGCAGATAGCTCAATTACAATTGCGGCCATATTATTAATTATTGATCTTTTATTTTTGAATAAAAAGAAAGAAGACATTGTTACCAATACTATTTAAATCCACTTATTTTACACTTTTTTCATATCCATTATTTATGGGGTTGGCATGGGGTGTTGGATATTATTTAACAGTTTTCTTATTTGATAAATATAAAGAAGACTCAGCACCCCTTTTAAAGTTTTTTATAGGGATATTTATCTCTTCTTGGGTTGGGGCAAAATTATTTTTCCTCTTGTTTTCAGCTCAACATAAAATCTATCAATATATTTACGCTAATTATTTTTGGCTTGGAGGTGGGTTTGTTTTTTATGGAGGATTAATTTTTGGACTAATCTTTTATTTAATCTATTCATTAGGTCTAAAAAAATTTGATTTCAAAAAAAGCTTTTTATTAATGCCGGGATTAATATTTGGTCATGCCATTGGTAGAATTGGTTGTTTTATGACTGGTTGTTGTTATGGTGTTCAATGCGATTTACCCTGGGCCGTTCAAATGAATGGGGAGTTTCGTCATCCTGTTCAACTCTATGAGGCATTCTCACTAATAATTCTCGGATATTTTTCATTAAAATGGATTAAAGATAAAAAAAGTAATTTAAACGTAATAACGAATTATGTTCTTATCTATTCAACAATTAGATTTTTAATAGAATTTTTTAGAGGAGATGAAATTCGTGGTGTTTTTTGGCTCTCTTTTTCAACATCACAATTTATTTCAATAGGATTGATGGTTTTAGCAATTCTTTCTAAGAAAATATTTAATAAAAAAAATTAATTTCCAGATACAAGCTTTTTCATTTCATCGACTTTTACTTCATCAACATAAAGTTCTGAAAATAAAGTTTCGCTAGACCAAGCAATGAAGGCATCGTTGTGTTCATACATTGTTATTGTTTCCCAAGGACAATCTTGAGAACAATTCTGGCAACCAATACAGCGAGCTAAATCAATTTCAACTGTTTGCTGAAATTGAGGATTTTCTGGAAGAGGACCTGGTACGAGTTCTATAGAATCAACAGGACAACCTTGAATGCAAATTTCGCAACCAGTACAACCTGATTGGTGCACAACAGCTAATAACTTAGGTGGCTTTTTACCCTTTCGTTTAGGTTTCAAGCGCGCTGAATGGAAAGGGTTTTCCACTATGATAGCTTCTTCGTTATTTATTTCTTTATTCGTTAAATTATCGGTGCTCATAGCAAACCAAATTCATAAAAATTGTGTTAATAATTGATACCAATTATAACCTAAATCCACTTTTCTTGCTAATAGATTTACCTGGATTTAAAGTTATTGGATTTAATATCTCTTAAAAAGATGGGTCACTATGAAAAAACTTAGATTTGTTACTGCTGCAAGCCTTTTCGACGGGCATGATGTCTCAATCAATATTATGCGACGAATGCTCCAATCAAAAGGTGTTGAAGTTATCCACTTGGGCCATAATCGCTCCGCCCAAGAGGTTGTAGACGCGGCCCTACAGGAAGATGCCAACGGTGTTGCACTGAGTTCATATCAAGGTGGGCACGTTGAATATTTTACTTATATTAGAGAGCTGTTAGATGCTGCAGGTGCTGCGAAAATTAAAATTTTTGGCGGCGGCGGTGGGGTTATTACTCCTAGCGAAATAAAATTACTTCATTCTAGAGGAATAACTCGCATCTATTCTCCTCAAGATGGAATGGAAATAGGACTCAATGGCATTATTGACGACATGATTGAAAAGGCGAGTGAGTCTACTCTTGTGGGTGTAAATTTCAATCAATTTGATGTTAATAAATTAAGTGACCGAGAAATTTCAAAAGTAATTACGGCAATTGAAAATGAAGGCTCATCACCAATAGAATACAAGCTGGGAACTATTCCTGTGCTGGGAATTACTGGTACAGGTGGTGCGGGAAAATCATCTTTAATTGACGAATTATTGTTACGCTTTTATCGCCATTCTCCAAATTCAAGGATTGCCCTAATTTCAGTGGACCCAACAAAGAAAAAAACATCTGGGGCTTTATTGGGTGACAGAATCAGATTGGGGAGTGCTAGCTTTTCCAATTTTTATATTCGTTCCCTGGCAACTAGAAATTCAAACACTGAACTATCTCCTCATATAAAAGAAGTAGTAAACTTTTTAAAATCTCAATCATTTGATTTAATTTTGGTTGAGACTTCTGGAATTGGCCAAGCTTCTGACGAAATTACAAAAGTTGCAGATAAATGTATTTACGTAATGACTCCAGAGTATGGAGCTGCAACACAATTAGAGAAAATAGAAATGCTTGAAGCAGCGAGCTTTATTGTCATTAATAAATTTGAAAAACCTAGATCAGAAGATGCTTTAAGAGACATACGCAAACAATACAGAAGAAATCATAATTTATTCGCTGGACATCCAGGTTCTCCGGAAGATGCTGAATTGCCAATTTATGGGACAATGGCATCCCAATTTAATGATGTCGGTGTGAATGCACTTTTTTGTGACATTGCTAAATCCATGAATGTAGTGACTGATGACATAACTACAATCAAGTGTGACAAAGCCCCGCTAGTTAAGAATAGAATTATAGCGCCAGAGCGCACACTATATTTAAGAGATATTGCCTCAACGCTAAGACATTACAATCGTAATACATTTTTAAATGCAGAGAAATTGCGTGATTATGAAGCGCTACTAATTACTTCTCAATTATTAGCTGGCAATAAAGATGTTATTTCAAAACTGGAGGAAATAAAAAAAACAATTCCAGAAGATGTCTTTGAAAATTTAAAAACTTTAGATGAGACAATCGCTCAATATGAATCGGGAGTCTTTTCATATTTTGTTCGAGGAAAAGAAATTAAAGTTGAAACAAAATATAAATCACTTTCTCAAAATGACATTTCAAAAGTAGCTTATCCTAAATTTTACTCTCTAACAGATAAATACCGGTTTTTAAAAACTTCTAACCTTCCTGGACATTTTCCATTTTCAGCAGGGATCTTCCCTTTTAAAAGAGCAGATGAAGATCCAAAAAGAATGTTTGCTGGCGAAGGTGGCCCTCTTAGGACTAATACACGATTTCACTACCTTTCTAAAGATGATCAAGCGAAACGCCTGTCAACAGCATTTGATTCAGTAACTCTTTATGGTGAAGATCCTGATACACGCCCAGATATTTTTGGAAAAATAGGAGAGGCCGGAGTCTCAATTGCAACACTAGATGATATGGAAGATCTCTATAAAGGTTTTAGTTTGATTGATCCTCAAACATCAGTCTCAATGACTATAAATGGGCCTGCCCCAATTATCTTAGCAATGTATATGAACACTGCGATGAAACAAACTTTAAAAGGTGATGATTTTTGGAATCAATTAAAACGTATAGAAATAATGAAACAGGTAAGAGGAACCGTTCAGGCAGATATCTTAAAAGAAGATCAGGCTCAAAATACATGCATATTTTCATTGGAATTTGCATTAAAAATGATGGGTGATATTCAAGAACTTTTCTGCAGAAATAAAATAAAAAATTATTACTCGGTTTCAATTTCTGGTTACCACATAGCCGAAGCAGGGGCAAATCCCATTTCTCAAATGGCTTTTACATTAACTAATGGATTTACTTTTGTTGAATATTATTTAAGTCGAGGAATGGATATAAATGATTTTTGCCAAAATTTATCATATTTTTTTTCTAATGGTTTAGATCCAGAATATACAGTTATGGGTAGAGTTGCTCGTAAAATTTGGGCAGTTACTCTTAGAGATAAATATGGTGCTAATGAGAAATCACAACAATTTAAATACCATGTACAAACGTCTGGTAGATCTTTACATGCTCAAGAAATAGACTTCAATGATATTAGAACTACCCTTCAGGCTTTTTTAGCTCTTTCAGATAACTGTAATTCTCTACATACTAATGCTTACGATGAAGCGATTACTACTCCAACGGAAGAGTCTGTCAGAAGGGCCATGGCCATTCAAATGATTATCAATCGTGAGTTTGGAATGAACAAAACAGATAATCCACTACAAGGCTCTTATATCGTAGAGGAGTTAGCCGCGATAGTAGAAGAGCAAGTATTAAGGGAGTTTGAAAATATTTCTGACAAAGGTGGTGTCTTGGGTGCAATGGAAAGTATGTATCAAAGATCAAAAATTCAAGAAGAATCACTTTATTATGAAACTCTTAAAGATAGTGGAGCATTCCCAATTATTGGAGTTAATACATACATTGCACCAGATATTGGTGAACAAATGTCTAGAGAAATAGAAATTTCCCGATGCACTGATGATGAAAAAATGGATCAGATAAAAAGGCTTGAAAAGTTTAAGTTAAGAAACCAAGATTTAACAGCAGAAGCATTAAAAAAGTTAAAAGCAGTTGCACTTAGTAACGGTAATATATTTGAAGAACTTTTAATGACTGTTAATTTTGCAAGTCTAGGCCAAATAACGAACCTCTTGTATGAAGTTGGTGGCAAGTACAGAAGGAATATGTGATGAAAAAATCAGCAGTATATACTCGTACTGGAGATGTTGGGACGACCGGATTGGTGGGAGGTACGAGAATTAAAAAAAGTGATCCTCGGATTCATTTATATGGAGAAGTCGATGAATTGAATTCTCAGATTGGAGTGGGTATATCGTTTCTTCCTAAAAACTTCGATAAGATTTTTTTGAATGAAATTCAATCTTCCTTGTTTGACCTCGGCAGTAACCTGGCCTGTGAAAAAGAAAAAAGACTGCAATATAAATTGCCCCAAATTAAAGTAGTATTGATAGAGAAGCTAGAAAGAGAAATTGATAAAATGGATTCAGTTCTTCCAGTGTTAAAAACATTTATTCTTCCCGGTGGGAGTCCTGAGGCATCTGTCTTTCATGTTTGTAGAACAGTTTGCAGAAGGGTCGAAAGACAAATGGTCGATTTTGAAGAACAGCACCCGGGAGAAGTTCCTGCCAGCGCATTGGTATTGATGAATAGATTATCTGATTATTTTTTTATTCTCTCCCGGTTTATAAATCATATGAACAAAGTAAGTGAAATAGAATGGATAGCATTTAAAAATTAAAATTAGCGTTTTGGTTTTCTTTTTATTTCAAGCTTAAGCATTTTAGTTTCGCCTGTGCTTTTTTCTTGATCAATAATATTGTCTTTTCCATTAGCATTTATTTTTTTAACTTTGAGTTTTGCAACTCGACTCTCTAGTTTTGGTGAATTATTGAAATCAGGGGGGACACTTTTTACTAGTGTTGCGCTTGAATCAGATAGCCCTACTCCAATTGAGACAGACTCTTTAGCTGTTAATTTTTTGGAAATAATTTTTACTGTAGTGTTACCAAGTCTAAGACATTCATTTATTTTGAATTGAATTTTTTCAATTTTACTATTGTTTAAATAAGAACCATTACTAGAGCCCAAGTCTGTATATAATAATTCACCGTTGTGTGTTAGCTCAAAAACTCCATGTTTACCACTCATTTGCCTATCATCAATTTTAAGATCGCAATTACTTGATCTTCCAAGAGTGCATTTCTCTAAAACTAATAATTCAGTAGTTTGCCCATCAATTGTAGTAACCAATAATACAACGGCCATAAATATATCCTCTTTTGTCTAATTATATCTCAATAACAAAGCACTTAGTAATGCGGCAAAAAAAGACTTTTTCAGAAAAATATGATACAACAAGGCTAGTTTATCCCTATCAAATTGCCCGACAATAGGAACTTTTATGGAAAAAAATATTATTAGTGTTACTGAAAAAGCACTTATTCATATTAGAGATATTTATTCTAAAGAATCAAAGGGAATTGATACGGGTTTAAGACTAGGAGTGACTGGCGGAGGTTGCTCGGGACTATCTTACAAAATTGAGTTTTCAGAAAAAAAAGAAAAAGATAATATTATTGAATTCGAAGGAATTAAAATCTACATTGACCCAAAGTCTTCAATTTACTTAAAAGGTGTAGAGCTTGATTTTAAAGATGGGCTCAACGGTAAAGGTTTCGTTTTTAATAATCCAAATGCAAATAATACTTGTGGTTGTGGTGAATCTTTTTCGGTTTAATAAAAAGTGTTAATTTCATCAATTCGATTTAATTCAAGTCAATATTCTTTAAAAAATTATTCATTAATTAAAGTAACAGGTAAAGACAGAGAGGTTTTTTTTCAAGGTCAAACTACAAATGATTTATCCTTAATTAGCAATAATGAAGGCCAATTAACTTGTAGATTGAATAGAGTTGGCAAACTTCAATCATATTTTTTTATTGCAAAATTTGAAAATTATCTCTATTTGATGTGTCCAAATGAACTTTGTTCTTCCATAATAAATGATTTTGAAAAATATATAATTATGGAAGAGGTAAACTTAGTAGTAAGTGAGCTTGAAATATGGATTCATTTTAATAATTTTTTAGTCCCGTCGGATGAAAAAGCAGATTTCTTTGATTTAAACTTTTATGGAATTAATTCAAGAATAAGGTTTAACAAATTACAGAATGTAGAGCAAACATCAGAGCTTGAATTAGAAGAAATTCGTATTCTCAATGGATGGCCCAATTGGGGAAAAGATATTAATAATTCTCAATTTGTTAATGAAAGCTATTTAAATGAAATCGCCATTTCCTATAAAAAAGGATGCTTTTTAGGTCAAGAAACAGTTTCAAAAATTGAAAACAACAGAGGTGCAGCATTTTATCCAATGCTGTTAAAACTTGAAAATGATGAAAATCTTGAAAAGTACCTAAATCAAGAATTTCAAATTAATACTGATGAAGGTTTAAAAATAACCGGTAAACTAAATTACCAAATTAAAAATATCGCCCAGGTAATACTCTTTAGAGATTTTAGAGTCATTGGAAGAAAGCTTACTATCTTATTTGGTGGAAAAGAAGTTCGAGTTGAAGTTGCAAAAATTCCTTTTTATTCAAATGCCTCTCCTATAGATATTGCAACAGAACTTTATCATCTAGGAGTCGAATCGTATCAAGAAAATAATTTTAAAGAAGCATTTGAGTTTTTAGAAAAAGCTATAGAATTTAATCCAAGTTTTGCAGATGCTTACGAATCGATTGGCGTTATGCTCGGCCGAGAAGAACGATTTGGTGAAGCAATTGAATGGATGAATAAACTTCAAGAAATTAATCCAAATTCTGTCATGGCACACACTAATAAATCTCTTTATTATATGAGATTAGGTAAAATCACTGAAGCTGAGGAAGAAAAAAGTTTCGCAACATTAAAATCATTTGCAATATTTGGTCAAGAGGCCAGCTCAAAAAAACAATTGGCAGAAGAGTTGAGAAAAAAAGAAGAAGAAACTCTTCGTAGAGAAAAAATGTTTTTACAAGTTCTTGAAATAGATGAAGAAGACACAATAGCGCTTTTTGGAATGTCGGATATATTTTTTCAACGTAAAAATTTTGAGCAAGCAATAATAAATTTAAATAAAGTTATTGAGTTTGATCCAAAATATTCTAGTGCTTACTTATTACTCGGCAAAGCACTTGAGTCAGAGGGACTGCTGGAAAAAGCGATAGAGACATACCAAAAGGGGGTTTTGGTAGCCTCCAAGCGAGGAGACATGATGCCAGCAAATGAAATGCAAACTCGCTTAAACCAACTTGTAATGAGCTCTCGTTTGACTTAACTCATTTTTAAGTGCGTTTACTTCGTCATATGTCTTAGTATCTAGTGCTTTGAGACTCTCAGAAATAAAATGTATTTCTTTTTTATAGACACTAATTTTATCATATATCATGCTTATTAATTGTTGCCCTTCTTTATTTATTCGCTTGTTCTTGAAGGCATGATTTAGGTCAACTCTGCAATAATCTAACATATAAAATTCTTCTAAAAATCTTTTTTTGATTTTTATCTTTTCTTCTTTAGCAAAAGAAAGAAGCTTTTTTTCAATTGCAAGATTTAAATAATAAAAAAGTTCGAGCCCCCAAAAGAACGTAAATGTTGCATGGTAAATTCCACGAACCGGACGAAGTGCTTTTCTCCATGGAGAAAAATAAATCTTTTCATCATCTTCATTAATTAGGTCTTGATGATTTAGAAAGGTATTAAGGTAATGATGTCCATTTTCATGTAATAAATCATCCATTAAATCAATTTGATCACGGTCAAACATATTTATAGAAGAATATCCAGGAAGTGATTGCATTGAATAGCTTACAATTCCTTTTTCATCTACTGGGACAATCGTGTGTGTAAAGCTTTTAAAGGTAACATATAAATGAGGAGCAACTTTTTTAATAGTATTAAGTGAATTTAAAATGTTCTTTTTAAATTCTTCAATTCTTTTTTCACAAGCATCACTACTTGCCAAAACATAGAGCCTTAAGTCTTCAAAGATAAGTGGAGTTGAGTTATTCTCGATTGTAAAGCTAGCTTCTTTTCCGTCAATTTCCAATGAAAGTGTTTTTTTCTCTGGAGAAATAAATCTCAAGGGTAAAGAGGGAAATGTATCTGATATTTTTTTCATTTTAACACAGCGATGATCATCACCTAGCATTAATTTGTTTTCGAAATCACCTAGTTCGGGAATTGTTAGATACATTAAAGCATCATCGAATTGCTGTTGATAAAGACTTAAATGAATAACATAAAAAGCAATAATTTGGTTTTCTAAAAGCGCTAACAAGTTACTAGAGGCTTCAATTACAGGAGAGCCGTCATTTAGAAAATTGAGAAAACTTTCCACAAGTTCCGAATCATTCCAAAAATTAAATAATTCATTTTCAATTTCAGTTAACTCTTCAGTGTCGATATCTTCTTCTAGGAGTAATTCTTCATGCAGCTGAATAATATAGACAATATTATCTACTAGATTAAGCCAATAAAATTTTAACGGTGAGTAACGATTGAAGCATTCATCTTGAATTATGTCAGATAGTTGATCCAGGAAATCAGGGTCAACTACATCTGTTGTAAATCCTCTCTTGAAGTCATCTCGTAGATCTTCAATGAAATCACAAAAACTTTTTTCCACATCTCTTTTAAGTTTAAAGTGGAAATCTTTTGAAAATAATAATTCTTTCATTGAAGCGCCTTTTGATACCTAGATAAATAATTTTGTTAGATTTTATTTTTGAATTATAAAATGGCTGGGAAGGAGGGGATCGAACCCACGACCAATAGATTAACAGTCTACTGCGCTACCACTGCGCCACTTCCCAGTATATCGATAGAAATAAGTCTTTAAGTTATAAAAATTATTAGACTAAAAGTCCAGTTGTTTTTTTAGGTTTCTAAAACGAGTAAAGCAACTATTTGAAATACCGTGAATTCAAGTCTGTTTTTAGTCTGAAAAAGACTGATAATTTCACTCAAGTTTAATGCAGATTTGTCCGATAAGTTAATATTATGGCCATCCAAAATTTACTCATAATGAATCTGTTGCGGATAATAACTCCTGAAGAAATAGGAGAAATGGCCACTCGCCATAATGGTGGAAAATTTTTGTCCCTAACAGATTTGGTAAATGAGAGAATAGACCATAAGGTTTATAGAGATTTTTCAAGTCCAGATTCAGTTGATGTAATTCATGATGCTCACAATGTTGCAAGCCAGGCAAAGATTCTGCCATTTAGAAAAAAAAATAGTGAAGATTTAATCTCTCATGAAGAAGATGGAGTAGAAAACTTTCCAAAAACTAACTTAATAGAAAAAGTAGAAAACTTGGAAACAATAGCTGAGCATAAAAACAATGAAAATATGTCATCATTCATATTAATCGAAAAAGCTCGTTTAAAAAAATCTCAGCAATCATTAAAACAAAAAGAAATTATCGATCTTTATCAAAAAAATTCAAATGTTGATGTTGAACAAATAAAAGGAAGCAATACAAACTTGTCTCAAGCTAGAGAGGCTGGAGTCCTTATTAATAAGAAGCACTACTGATGAAGAATTGGCTATATATTCCTTTTCTTGTTTTAATGGCAGTGACCTATTCTAGGTTAGTTGAAAATTATAATGATGAGATCAGATTAAATAATATAATGTCGAGAGTTCCAGCGTCAGTTGAAATTGAAATCTTTGAAGAATGTAAAAATTCTGCAGCAATATTTAATCCACATTATAATTTAAAAAATTGTTTTTCAAACTAAAGATCAAGACCAATTATTGTAGAAATATCATCAGCTTCATCTGATAAAACTTCTAAGCTCGACATTTGATAAACACATGAATCAATTGTCGTTAAAGCCGCAGGATGGTAATTTCCAGAATTTTTAACTCCACCGAAAGGTAGTTTCGCCGATGCTCCGACAGTAGACCTGTTGAAGTTGACAAGGCCTGAATCAATTTCTTCAACGCATAATTTGTAATTATTTATATCTTTTGAAAAAATTGAAGCCGCTAATCCATACTCAGATGCGTTAGCAATACTAATTGCTTCTTCTATAGTGTCATAAGGAATAAAGGTTACATTTGGGCCGAAGATTTCACTATGTAGAAAAATACTGTCATTATTCCAGCGCTCACCCAAGTGAATTGATGGCGAGACGTAATAACCCTTTTTGTTTTTTTCTAATTGTTTTCCCCTCATGATTTCTTGAAACCCTTCGCGTTTAGCCATTCCCATGAAAAGTAGGTAAGTATCTAGTGACGCCTGGTCTATAAGTGGGCCCATGAATGGTTCTCTTGCAAACTCAATCGGGTGATCAATAATTATTTTTTTAGAAATCTCATGGAATTTTTCAATAAAACTTTGATGAATGCTTCTATGTATAGCCACTATTGAAGTTGAAGTACATCGTTGACCTGAAGTTAAAAAGCAAGCTTTAATTAATTCCTGTAATGCGTGATCTAGATTCGCATCATGGTGAAGGATTGTGGTGTTTTTTCCTCCGAGTTCAAGAGAAACAAGTTTTGATAAATCATGATGAGTAATTTCTAATATTTTTTTACCAATTTCTTTTGATCCAGTAAAAAAAACACCTTTGATGGATTTCTCTTTCAACAATCTTCGTGCAATTTCCCCATCTCCTTGTAAAAGATTAATTACACCTTTGGGAAAATTGGCTGAATGAAAGCATTCAATTAAGAGTTGAGCAGAATAACAAGTCTTCTCAGATGGCTTAAAAATAATGGAATTTCCCGCAGCTAGAGCACTTAGAATTTGTCCATTAGCTAAATGGCAAGGGAAGTTAAAAGGTCCAATAATCAATGAAGGTCCAATTGGTTTAAAATAAATATGCCCATTTGTTTTTGGCATTATATTTTCAAAGTTTTTGTTACTAATTCTGGGAAGTGAATCTTCTATAGTCACATTGATTTTAGCAATTACAGAAGCAACTTCAGTTTTTGCTTCCCAGAGTGGTTTGCCTGTCTCATATGAAATAGCAATCGCAATTTCATCTTTCCGTTTTGAAACTTCTTCTTGATATTTCTTTAAATAAATATTCCTTTCTTCTTGTGTAATTTTTTTCCATGTCTTAAAGCCAGCGCTTGCAGAATCTATGACTTTTTCAACATCTCTATAGTCAACTGGAGTCTCCCAAAGTGACATTGAGAGGTCGGCCGGACAAAATCTATTGATTATATTTTCAACAGCGTGTGGCCCAATTGTTGGAGGAAGATGAAAACTTCCTAAAAAATAATTCCCTAAAATATTATATTTCATAAAAATCCCTTTTAAATTATAAGTAGGTAGCAAAGGTTTTGAAATCTTCTTTCAGCCCTAAAATTTTAGCTTCGGACGGATCAATGATAAATCGTGAATGTGCTCCCTTATTAAGATTTCCTGAAATAAAGGCAGCTCTAAATCCTCCATCATCTGTTGGAAGACTCGCTAAAATACTTGTCTTATCACTTTTTACAATGGAGTCTCGAATTAGTACTTCGCATTCAAACATTTCCTTTATTGGTTTAATGTCTTTTATATTAGCTCTGTAATGAGGGCCGCCATCAAAGGGGTCAACTTCATTGGTATATTTAAATCCAATTAACTCTAGCATTTTTTTGACTGGTGCAGTCTCAAGACCGACTTTGCCAACAGCATTTCGAGCTTCAATCGGCAAAAGTGTTAAGTAAATAGTATCTGCTGGGAATAGATTAAGGATGAATTCTTTGTTGCTTCGAGAAAGGATGTCGGCATCATGATATTCCATATTCAAAAAACGTCGTCCTATAGCTTCCCAAAGAGGAGCATGCCCTTCGCTATCAAATGGAGGCATTAATTCCGAATGAATATTTTCTTTAAATCGTTTTTTATTCATGCCGAGATATAAAAAGCGGACATATGAAAGCTGTTTTCCAAGTTTTAGCTCACTTTTTCTATAGGCCGGATCCAGGATTAACCCACCTATTTCAGTCGGACCATTTGTATCTAGTCCTAACTTAAGAGTCCCGTGGATAAATCCAGTATTTAGCGTTTTGGAAAATTTATTTTCTTGAGAAACAGAGAAAAAATAATGAGGTTCGTCTTCTGTTCCATGTTGCGCATGAATCATAGAAGCACCTATGATTCTTTTAGCTTTAACATCTTCTAAAACAAATAAATAATAATTCTCCCATAAGTTTTTGGAAGGATTTGTAAAAGCTTTTATAGAACTCTCTATTTTTGTCGCAATAATACTTCTGTCTGGAGGCAAGTTAATAAATAACATTAACTGGCTAAGATCGTAGAGATCATCAAGGTCGGCTAAATTAGCTGATCTTAGGGTATACATATAATTCCTATATTACTTCTAGAATTGTTTTCTCTAAAATAGAAAAAATTTCTTGAATATGTTCGTCTAATAATGCCAAGGGAAGTAAAAACCTTATTCTTGTAGGCTCTTTTCCTGCAGAGAACGTAATGATTCCATTCTCAAATAATTTCTTCATAAATTTATTCGTTAATTCTAAAGAAGCATCTCCCACTTCGAAAGATAACATTGTTCCAACACCGCCGTAATATGGTATTTTTCCTTTACATGAACTTGTTGATAGGCGATGAAAATGATCTTTGAATTTATTTTCTAATTCTTTAATTCGACCATTTTCACCATAAAAATTTCCTTCCAGTAAATATCGAACAATTGCTTTTCCAGCATTCATGGATGCGACAGATCCGTTAAAAGTTCCGGCAATTAATCCCGGTTTTGGATTTAATTCTTCAGAATAGAAAGTTCCACAAGCTTGAAGTACTTTACCTACTGTCACAATATCGACATATTTATCTAAACCAAACATTTGGTATGCAAAAAGTTGATGTGTTCTTGCAAATGATTGAACTTCATCAATCCAAACGTAGAGTCCGTGGGCCTTTGCCCATTTAAAAATACCAGTATAATATTCTTTTGTTCCAAATATAAAACCTGCTTCACCTTGGATTAATTCAATCGTTATTGCACAATAGATATTACCATTATTTTTAATTAAGTTATCGAGAGCTTGAAGTGTATTTTTTAAAGCATTATTTGGATCTTGATAATTGTAATGAGGAACGTGATCAACTGGAATAGAGTTGGGCATCCCTTCTCTATAGGCCGGGTTGTAGGTTACATCTTGCATAGCAATTGATCGACCAGCAAAAGATTTTTGAAAAGCAATTAAGCGATAATTGGGAGCTTTCTTTTGCCAAAGTATTTTTAGTGCAGTGTCATTAGCAAAAGATCCAGAGCAGGAAAACCAAAAATGTCTTAAAGGTGATTTCTTAACAGCTTCAATTAAGACTTTGCTTAACTCATAAGGCTCTTGATATGAGAGAAGGTTACCAGTCATCATAGTGTCAGAGGTTGCGGCTTCCAAATTTGCTTTTATGTAGATTGGATGAGAGTGGCCTAATAAATTTACTCCAATACCATTAATTAAATCATATTTAATTGATCCATCAATCATTTCAACAAATGGTCCATGTCCTTTCCCGGAAGCCATAAATTGATAGAAAAACCCTCGCCCTTTAAGTTGTTCGTATTCTTTTAGCTTGGAAGCTAATAATTCTTTTTTATCTTCATCAGCAGGTTTGATATGATCATATTTTTGTTGTTCTAAAAGTATTGAGGTAAACAACTTATTAAAGTGCTCTTGTATCTCTGCAGACTGAACTCCGATTGCCATAATATTTCCTATGAATCTATTTGTAATAGTAATTAAGAACCATTTTCTCGCTTGCAAACTATTTATGAATGGCGATAATTAATTATGAAAAATATTAACACAATAGCAGCTACAAAGTCACCTCAGCTAATCCAACGAAAAGTTAGTAATGATCCAAAAATTATGACTTTTGAAGAACTTTATTTGAAAAAGGACTTCAAGGGCGCAGCTCAAAATTTGCTTCAAAATAAGCAACAGTTTAGCTCGGGTATTTTCCATTACAATCTTGGAACAGTCTACGCGAAATTGAGTGATTATCCTGCTGCACGTTTTCATTTTGAAAAAGCCATTAAAGATGGATACATAAATTCAGCATCGCTTAACAATCTTGGTTATGTTAAATCAGTAATTGAAGTTGATGATATTTCGACCTCTACAAGCATTCCAGATCAATTTATAAATACGAGCTTATCTATCCCTTCTGCGGCATATTTATCAGCCTCATTGATTTTTTTACTCATAACTCTTTTATTAATAAAAACAAAAAAAGTTACAAAAAAAATAACAATTTTTATCTTGTTAATTTTTATCTTTTCACCGATTTGCTATAGCCATTTTTATCTTGAAAATATCAATTATGCAGTTGCCTTTAAAGATGTACCAATTTACGAAGGGCCTTCGAAAATCTTTACCGAAAAAGGAAAAGTAAGAGCAGGATCAAAAATTATTCTTGGAGAATTTAAAGATGGATGGTTTTCAATAAAATTTCCAATTTCACTGGCCGGATGGGTTAACAAAGACCAATTGGGACTTTACTAGAAAGGATATAGAGAATGGTTTCTTCATATGAAAAAGACATAAAAAACGGTCTTTCAAGTCAAGGTGATCTCACTCAGAAAATAGATTTTTCCATGATGAAATATTTATGGCTTGCCAATCCGCTGGGTAAAAATAAAAAAGATTCAATTCCAAAGTTCCTTCGCAATGTTGAATTACTTAAAAATTTTTCCGACAATGAACTGCGTATTTTATCAAAATATATGCATAATAGAAAATTTACCGAGGGTGAAATTATTTTTAGGGCCGGAGAAATCGGCATTGGATTTTATTTTATTTTTTCTGGTACAGTTGAATTAAGCCACGATGAACTAATCAATGAAATAAGTGACGAAAAGTTTTTAACGTTGGAAGAATTTAGCTATTTTGGTGAACTAGCATTGCTGCAAGAGGGAAATCATAGGACTGCTTCTGCAATTGCAAGGAACAAATGTGAACTAGTTGGAATTTTCAAACCCGATTTGGATAATTTGATTATAAGAAATCCAATCATTGCGGCAAAGTTAATACAATCAATTTCTATTGCTCTTGCAGATCGTCTTTATTTTTTAACAACAGAAGCTAGCAAAATGCAAAAACGAATTAAACAATTGGAATCTAGATGATTCTAAGTGATAGAAAAAATATTACAAAAATCCAGTTAATTTTTTTTATTTCTATAATAATTCTTTTCTGTTCATTCATCTTGGCCTTGCCACGAATTTCAATTCCACTTTCCCTTGCCTATATTTTGTCTTTAGCTCTAACTCCAATTGTTAGTTCATTAATGGCATTGCGCCTTTCTAAATCGTTATCGATTGCTCTTATATTTATTATTTTGACAATTTTGATTGGATGGCCATTGGCCAAAATGATCCCGATACTTTCAAATGAATCACAGAATTTGCAAAATATAATTCCAAAATTAGAACATTATATTATTCAACAGTTCCAAGAAATAAGATTATTTGTTAAAACCAAAACTGGGCATGAGATAGGGGATGCTTACGTTTATCAACTTCTTGAAGAGTTGCAGAATTGGTCATCATCTTTGTTTTTAAAAATTCCTAATATTTTAGCTAATTTAATTGAATGGTTGTTTCTCATTCCATTTTTTACATTTTTTATAATAAGAGATTCTGATTCATTTAAAAAAACTTTATTGAGCTTTACGCCTAATATGATATTTGAACGCTGCTATTACGTGATGTACGTTTTCAACCGCCAATTAGGAAATTACTTTTTTGCTAAATTTGTTGAAGCAATAATTGTTGGTGGAATAATAACTTTTGGCTTGCTTCTTTTGGATGTAAAATATGCGATTCTCTTAGGCTTTACTGCAGGGCTCACTAATATAGTTCCCTATGTTGGCCCTTTTTTAGGATTGCTGCCAGCTATTGTTTTAGTAATGCTTGAATATGGTATGACTTCCCCAACAATGGGAGCAATTTTAATTCTCTACTTAGTTGCCAATGCAGTTGATGCTTTTTTTGTATTTCCCTTTTTGGTTTCTAAAATTGTCAATCTTCACCCGATGATTGTTGCGGTAAGTGTTATCATCGGTTCCCATTATATGGGGATAACTGGTATGGTAATATCTATTCCAGTAGTTGCCGCGGTTAAACTTATTATAACTGAAATCTACAATGAAATTTACACTGAGCGCTCCAAATGATACGCTTTATTTTAATAGCTTGGTTTAATGGAGTTTTCATTGAGAATTTTGAAGTTTTTGTTACTGATTTTTTCATTTATCCTACTCTCTTGCGCTACTAAGAGGCCGACTGGTAGCACCGAGGCAGAAATTTTATTTAAAGAGGCGACTGAGCTCATTTCTAAGTCTAGATATATTCAAGCAACTGAGAAATTAAACTCAATTAGATCACAATATCCATATAGTTTTTATGCGACTCATGCAGAGCTATTACAGGCTGATATTTTATTTTCTCAAGAAAATTATGCAGAAGCAGCATCAGCTTATATACTTTTTAGAGATTTTCACCCGAAATACAGTGAGCTTGGGTACGTTATTTTTAGAATTTCTGAATCATTTTATAGACAATTGCCATCGACTTTCGACCGGGATCTTTCTGCTGGTTTAGACGCGATCAAATATTTTAATGAGCTAATTCAAAATTATCCTAATACCGAATATGTTAAAGACGCCCAGAGTAGAATCAATCAAATTGAAGAAATGGTTGAAAAAAAAGAAATTTATATTGCAGATTTTTATTTCAAAACTCGTGATTTTGAAGCTGCAAAAAATAGATATGAAGACATTTTAAAAACGTTAAGAAACAAAGAAGAAAAACTTAGAATTTTAACACAAATAGATAAAGCAAATAAATTAATAATTCACTGAGGTTTAAAATGTATACTTCAAACAATGAACAATTACTAAAAACTGCTCGTGAATTATTTGAAAAGCTCGAATATAAAAAAGCCCAAATCATTCTAAGCGATATTATCGAATCTGATGATCATAATGTAGATGCCTTTTTCTTGTTGGCCAATATTTTTCATATTAATGGAGAAATTGGAAAAGCAATTAAAGCATTTGGCAAAGTTTTATCATTAAGCCCTGAACATACAGATGCCGCAATTAGTCTGTCTGTACTTTATAATGATATTGGACAATATGAGGAAGCACGAAAAGTTTTTGAATTGGCCAATGAGCGTGTTAAGGGTAAAACAAAAGGTTCAGGACTATTAGAAGACAAGCATATCAATAAAAAATTCGCCTCAAAGCATTTTGAAATTGCAGATTTATACCTCTCTTACAATCGATATGATGAAGCACTTTTTGAATATAATAAGGTTGTTTCTCTCGATAGTGATAATCTTGAAGCCAAAATTAAAATCGCAAAGGTTTATGCCAAAAAAGGCTTTATTGCGAAAGCCATTGAAGAGCTTAGAGTTGTAAAAAATGAAGTTCCGTCTTACGCCCCAGCTAGAATCGCACTTGGTGTTATACATTTTGGTAATGGAAATATATTAGAGGCGCAAGCAGAATGGGAAAAAGTTATCCTTAAAGATCCTTTTAACTCAGAAGCAAGTATGTATTTAAATTTATCTAAAACAGCAACTGAGACGAATTTGCGTTCATTATAAAAAGCACAACCTACTCTAGTGAGGAAATTGTGCTTATAAGTTCTTAATTTGCTTCGGGTGAATTTTTATTTGAATTAACATTCGGAGTAACATTCGCTTGGATCACTGCAATTCCTTGCTCTTTATCATTTGATCCATTTGGAGAACTAACATTCGTTCGTTTTGAATCGTCTGAAGTGTAGTTAACAATGTATTTTTTTAAATCAATATACATCTTGAAACGAACTTCAAGTTTTGAATCTTGAAGTACAATTTGTCGTGCAACTTTCGTTTTATTATTGATAATAATTGGTGCTTTTAAATTAGCAGACATCTCAGTTACATTTTGCGGAATAGTCAGAACAGTATAAACACTAGCATTTTGTAAATTTTCTAGGCTTAGGCTGTTAAGTTCTACTGGTAACAACTTAACCATGTAATTTGGTTGAAAGATTTTTGGTTCAATAATAGGGAACGCAGTCCCAGCATCATCGATAGATTGTAACCAAAGAATTAGCGTCTGATCACCTGGATCAACGATAAAGAATTTCTTTAGATTTTCAAAACCGAGTAAACCTTCTGTAAACTCAATAATGTCTTTTTTGTCGACTTCTAGTTCGCCGAATCTTGATGTTTTGATTTTCACTCTAGGCCTCCGTTGAGCAAAAAGATCGAATACCGACCTCTGTCAACGATTCTAACAGTCGTAGGGGCAAAAGAGCAAGCAGGAAATTACTTCTTGTTTAACTCATTGGCTAAATTTGTGATGGAACTTAAGTCAGCTTGTGCTGCTTCGGTATTTTGATCTTGAATCGCCTTGTAAACTTCCTCACGATGGATTTTAGTTTCAGGGGGAGCCTTAATACCTAGACGTACTTGCTTACCTTTTATTTGAACAACGACAATTTTAATATGGTCGTCTATTGCGATGCTTTCGCCGAGCTTCCTTGTCAAAACCAGCATAACTAACCCTCAAACGCTTATGGTTGATCTTTCATGATCAAACCCGCAGTGCTTCATATATTATTCATAGAACTAAAACGCAAGAAAAAATTATATTATTTTTAAATTTATGCTAGGTGCAACAATTTATAAAGTAAAAATACCGGTAATTTAGCGATGTAAAAAATCCATGAGTGACTGATTCATTACACCCTGCGTAGACTGGTACGTCGTTTTTAAAACAGATTGCTGCTTATTGATATCAGAAAATAATTCTGCAACGTCTGCATCAAGCAATGAACTTTTTCTAGCAGTGTGATCAATGTTCTCACTTTCAAGTGTAGATTTTGAAGTTTCAACTGAATTTGAAATTGAACCAATACGTGTTCTGAGTGTAATTAATCTAGAGATACTACTATCAAATTTTTCAAGTAAGCCTTGAATCATTTGAGGATCATTACTCTCGAGTGCTGAAGCTAGAGCTCGAAGTTGAGAAAATAAATTATCTCTTGTTTTAAATGTCTCACCTTCTTTATTTTCTAAGCCAGTTGCATCTTTTGAAGCAAGGTCACGACCGATTGCTGTTTTATCAAATTGTTCAAATTTTTCGAGTGGATTTTCAATTCCAGCATTGTCTTCAGAATTAAAAAAAACTTCTTCCCCGGTTAAGTTAACTGGAACAAAAAAATTGCGAGAAACTTCTAAGTTAATATGACCAGAGTCACCTTTGTAATTTCCATTTGAATCAAAAGGAACAGTCAGAGTGTTGGTACCAGCAAAAATATTTTTTAGACCAACTTTTTTATTAGATATGGCCAGGGATTGATTGTAAAGCTGATGAATTTCATTTGCGACGTTTTTTCTTACGTCAGCATTGAAAAAATCTGATGATTGGGCGATCGCAATTTCTTTTGCTTTAGTTAAAAGATCTGTTAATTCTTCTAAAGATTTTTCTGTTACGTTTAGATTTAACAAAGCGAAATCAGCATTTTTAAGGTATTGAACATTGTCATTTGTAGATGAAGTCAATGCCATTGCTTCGACGTTACTGACAGGATTATCAGAGGGCTTACTAATTGTTTTAAGGGTGGAGCCCTTTAGTTGCAAATCTTCCATTTTTGCTTTCGTTCTATTGAGAGCATATTTTAGAGAAGCAGTTGTGCTGTTTTCTGAAACTCTAGTCATTAGTTAATTACCTTTTAAGTTCCAATATTGTTTTAAACATTTCATCAGAAGCTTGCATCATTTTTGCCGAGGCCTCATAGGCATGCTGAAAGCGGACCATGTTAGCAGTTTCCTCGTCAATTGAAACACCAGTTAATCTTTCTCTAATGCTATTGGCTTGAGCTAAGAGACCATTTGATTGTTCGGCATCAAGTCTCGCTTTACCGGTTTCAAGTCCGATACTGCCAATTGTTTGCAAATATTTTTCTTCAAGCGTAACAGATTCTTCACCAGAAATTCTTTCATGTTGAAGCTTAGAGATAGCAATGGCCACTCTGTTGTCACCAGGAGCATTAGGAGCTAGGGCCGCGGAGATATTGCTCAAATCACTTTTTACAGCATCTGATAGGTCGATAGATCCAGATGCCCCATCTACCTCAAGAGGTTGTGCAAAAAAATCTATTCCTGTCGTTAGTCCTTTAGAATCCATTTTTACTGGTGTTCCATCTACGCCAATACTGATATGACGATTAACAAAACCTTGGCGGTGAATTGCATTTACAGAGGTTGTAAATTGAAAGGCAATTCCATCCATTTCATCTTGAAGTTTTTTTAAATCCTCATTCCTTACCTTAATGACAGAGGCTAATGAACCTCCAGAAAATTTATCAGTAATAGTTTGAGAAGGACGGTCTTTGAGAACTACTTCCACTGATCCGTTCATATTATTTGAAGAATTTACTTTATTTTTAGATATAACAGCTAACTCTTGAACATGTAAACCGGTAACCAATGTTCCAATTCCTTGTGCCGTAATTACATATCGTCCTTTTTCATCTGTGTAAGTGTGAATTTTAAAATGTTCTGAAAGATTTTTTAATGAAAGATCTCTTTGATCTCTTAAGTCTCCAGATTCACCTTGTTGGGATTCAATGTTTGCAATTTTTCCATTTAAGTCTGCAACATGCGTGAGGATTTGATTAATATCACTTACGGACGTAGTAATTTTTCTATCAATACTCTGTGCTTGAAAATCTAGTGTTTCTCTAATTCTTCTAAAGTCTTTAACAACCAAGCCTGCATTATCTCGAACTACAGAACGTATTGTTTCGTTTTCAGGTTGATTGGCTAATTCTCTGAATGAATTAAAAAATTTATTTAAAATTTGATTGAGACCTTCATTGTCAACTTCGTTAAAAATTCCCTCAACTTGGTCTAAGTGCTCAGAGCGAGCTTCATAAAACTTACTTGAAGAAACTGCAGTGTTTAGGCGTTTATCTAGAAACTCATCATTGATTCTATTTATTCCGTCGACCTTAACTCCAGTACCTTGGATAAAGCCGCCAGTAGAAACGGGAATTGCAGTAGATTGTAAAACCTTTTGGCGTGAATATCCTTCGGTGTTAACGTTAGATAAGTTGTGACCAGTAACTTCTAAAGCCTTTTTTGAAGCAAAGAGCCCTGATTTACCAATACCTAATAAGTCTGCCACGCCTCACCCCTCGTTAAGTGCTCGAGCTCAAGGCAGAACCCTTTGAAGAGTAGGTCGAAAAATTTTTCTTCCCAGTAACCTCAATTCGAATTTGCTTAAGTGAGAGTAGTGCTTTGTTAATAAAAAGTTGATTTCGTTTGTTTTGAGCTTGAATTTTTTCGATTATATCAATCAAGAGCGCATTAAAGCGAAATAAGTGCTTTTGTTTGTTTTCAATTTCATATGTGCGCATAACTTCTAATAGCTTGCTTACGTTGTCTATTTCAACTTCAGGAACAATGATATTTAATTCTTTTATTAAATCTCTTCGAATAGTTTCTAGTGCGCTTATACGCAAAATAATGTCGTTTTTTTCAATGAGTTTTTCTTCTAATAGACTTAACTCACTACTTAAGAGCAGGGAATATTCGTCACAAGTAACATTAAATAAAGCATTATGTTCTTCACATAATTGCTTCCAAAGATCCGTTACTTCAAAATAAAGTACTGCTAATTTTTCGTTCATCCTAAGCTCCATCCTAGATCTCGAGGATTAATGATTCTAAAACTCTTGTTCCATGATTTTGTCACTTAACCCGTCGTAATCAATTTTGTATGATCCATCAGCAATTTGAGCTTTTAATCGTTCTATTTTATCTGTGTTGTCGATATTAGGAGCAGCATCTGCAACTTTTTTAATACGTGAGAAATCTTTAATTGCATCTGTGATATCGACTTTAGAATCTTCCTTAGAAAAGGCTTCTAATTCATTTTTTCTCGTTTCAGAGTTCCTCTTTAAACCAGCTGGCCCAACTTTCCCACTCTCGCGAGTTTCCTTTTTATTTGGCATGAAAAGGGATCTGGAAGTAGTACTATCGACTGTGCTCATGGCAAGCCTCCTTCTGAGTTTTGTCCAGTAATCACTTTATTACCAGACTGCGGGGTAGAATCATTCTGCCCTATTTCAATCTTATCATTTTTTTGAGCTATTTTGTAGCTAGGCAAATTATGGTGAATTAAATTGGCCTGAGCTTCGTATTGCTTGAGGGCCATCTCATTTCTCATTCGCTTGGGATAAATCTGATCTAGGATAACATTTTGAAGACCTAAATTGTTTTGTTTGGCCATCATTTTGGCACGTTCTGAAGTTTGCAGTGATTTGTAATAATCCATTCCAGAATCGTCACCAGCATTTTCATCAATAGTTTGATTCATTTGCTTAACCATAGTTTCGGCAAATTGGCTTTCCATGCTTTCTGCTACATCTTGATATTGTTTTGGAATAAACTTTCGATCATCGATTGATTTGTAATCAATCGGTTTAGACTGTTGCTTTTTGGTAGCAATCCCATAATTTGTTGTAACATCTGAAACACTCATTGAAACTCTTCCTAAGTTATGAGTTCATCCCATATCATTGGGACTTGAATAGAATTTTAACATAAAATTTTTACAAAAAGCTAGATATAAAAAATACACAACTAGATTACTTCAATATCACCAACAAGTGCGCCATCTTTCTTAAGTGTTTGAAAAATTGAAATAAGATCTTCCGGAGCTACTCCAAAAGCGTTTAAACTTTTAACGAGCTCATTAAGTGTTGTACCTTTATCCATATAATAAATTGAATTAGGCTTGGCCCCTTTATCACCACCATCTCCTTTAACTTCTATAGTTAAATCAGAGTGGCTAATGGCCACAGGAGAAACAGTCACATCACCTCCCGCAACAATCGTACCGGTGCGCTCATTAATAACTATTTTTGCAGCTGTGTCAGGATTGACTCTAAAATTTTCGATAATCGCCATTAATTGAACAACATTTCTTTCATATTGAGCGGGTACAACTAAATCAATTGTAGTTGAGTCCTTAGCAGCAGCGAATTTACCACCAAGTTCTTCATTGATAACTTTTTCTATCCTTGCCGCTGTTGTAAAATCTGGATTATTTAAACTTAATCGTAGTGAGTTTTTCTTTTCAAACTCAGTAAGTACTTCACGTTCAACGGTTGCTCCGCTTGGGATGGTTCCCGTAGTTGCGAATTTAGCTCCTTTTTTTAAACCGCCAATGGACATAGGTCCAGCAGCTACAGCATAGATATTACCATCTCCACCTTTTAATGGAGTGACTAGTAAAGTTCCACCTGCAAGTGAAGAAGCATCTCCAATTGAAGAGATAACCAGATCAAGTTTTTGACCAACGCGAGCAAAAGCAGGAAGTTTTGCTGTGACAACTACGGCAGCTACGTTTTTTGAAGTAATTTCAGTCTTTGGATTTAAGCCTAACTTTTCAAACATTTTTTTCAAAGAAGTATTTGTAATTTCTCCGCCCGCATCTCCAGAACCATTTAATCCAATGACTAATCCGTAACCCAGAATTGGATTTTCACGAACACCTTTAACTGTAACCAAATCTTTTAATCGACTAGGAGAAGAAAAAGAAGCAGAAGAAAATAATAGCGAGAAAATTAAAAACATTTGTTTCATTAGAACATCCTTTATCTAACAACAGTTACATTAGATTCTAAAATAGCATCAGAACTTACAGTATCATTGTCTCCAATGTCTTTACGTGAGACAAGTGCTTGAACTTCAACCATCCGTTTTCTATTTTTAAAAAGAACATTTTTTCGTCCTTTAATTAACAAGTGTTCTCGATTTATTTCTTCGACAACTACACCAGAAATTTTATCTTGAGCGCTATCGGTAGAGGCAGCATCGGTTGCTCCTTCTTTTTTATCATTCGTCGTTTTTTCTGTTGGGGGAGATTTTGAGTCAGTTGGCTTATTGCTCTCAGCGAGAGCCTTAGAATCATAAGGATTATCAGGGAATGCTTTTTTTAATTCCATTGTGATTTCGTTTTTAAGTCTTGAAAGAACATTAATTTGTACGATATCGCCAGGGTTTTTACTTTTATTGTTTGAGAATAAAAATGCATTTGGATCGCTACCTGCCCAAAGACTGCCATCGCTTCCTTTATCCGTAAGGTCACTTGCAGTATAGCGTTTAACTGCTTCTTTTTCCGACTTGTATTGTCGTTTAACTGATGGAGAAACCGATTTTTCATTTCCTGTTGTTACAGTCCGGTCAACACGATTGTATTCAGTAGATGTTTTTCGTTTCGGATGGCGATACTGTTCAAAACTGTCTGAGGGAATATCAACTTCACTATTTTGTCTTTCTTGCTGTTCAAAATCCTTGTAGATAGTGTTCATGTAAGTAGAGCAAGAAGAAAGCATGAATAAAGTTGTTAGTATAAAAAGTAATTTGTGTTTTTTCATAATTCAATTACCACTTTGTTAAAATCGACAACTTTTCCAGCAATGATTTTATTGTTATTAGGATTTCTTAATTCAATGACTTCTCCAAAAAATGCAGAACGAGCTGGCATCGCAGTTCGTTGAAGATTAATGTTTTGATTTTTCAAAGTTACACTTACCGGTGTCCCGTAATTAACTAGATTCAATGGCTGCAGGTCTAAGTTAGAAACGACTGAGCCCTGAAGAATGTTTTTATTAGTCTTGTAGAATTGTATATTATTTAAAGAAGTTAAACTGTTGTCAGGATTACTTGAAAAAATTTCATCAATATAAAAATCTACTTCTTCAAGGGATTTTTGTTGGTAACTTAAATTTCTTTTTGCCTTGTAAACTTTAACTTTGGCCATAACAGTAGAAGAAAACCATAGTGCTCTCGACTTACTTTCAGTGGGACGAAAAATATCAACTTTTATATTTTTTTCACCATAGTTATTGCAACTGTCACAACTTGCTTTAAGTTGTTCTCCATCAAGAAGACCAATGCTTTTTAACGAATTTAATGATTTTGTATTTAAGAAATATAGATTCGAATTATTTGTCAGTAGCTCTTTTAAGGAGGAATTAAAATCTAGTAAAGTAAGTTTTCTAGGGATTATTTCTATTTTCTGGTTTTTAAATTCTTTAGCAATTTCACGTTTTATAAAATCTGTTCCAACAGTCCCGCTAGAAGTTGAAATTAATTGTGAAATTTTATTTAAAATTAAAACAGAGCAGTTTGATTTGAAAACAATATCTTCATTCGATAAGTTTTGATTTATTTCTAGTCTGTAAACTTTAGAATACAATTCCAAATTGCAAGTGAGTTCAGGTGAGTTTGCCTCTTGGGCCATCACTGTTGAAGCAATTTGTAGAAAAAGGCAAAAAATAATTTTTAACTTCATATAATTTATCTTATGTTGTTAATTGTCTGCATCATTTGATCTGCAACACCCATAACTTTTGAGTTCATTTCATAGGCACGCTGAGCTCGAATTAGGTCAGTCATTTCTGCCATTGGACTTACATTTGAAGCTTCTAGTGCTCCTTGCATAATTACTCCAGAATTATTTTCACCTGCAATTGCTTGAACGGGTTGTCCACTCGATAGTGAAACTTGGTAGAGATTTGACCCTGAAGATTTTAATCCAACCGAGTTAACAAAAGTAAATACTGGAATTTGACCGACATTTGTAGGTTCAGTTTGGCCTTTAACAAATGCCTCAGCTTTTCCATTTTCAGCAATCATTACACTAGAAGTATTTGGGGGAAAATTGAATCCAGGATAGACTTTATAGCCTTGCTTGTTAACAAGCACACCCTGGGCATCAACATTAAATGAGCCATCTCTGGTAAATTTTAATTCACCATTTGGCATAATAATTCCAAAAAACCCTTCTCCATTTACCATCAAGTCAAAAGGATTGTTGGTGATTTGCGGACTCCCCATGGTAAATTCTTTTCTTATTGCAGATACTCTCGCTCCAGAACCAATTTGAGTTCCGACATTATAATTAGTTGATGCTGATGAACGTGCACCTGGCTCTTGGATTGTTTCATAACCAAGATCATCAATCTCTGTTCGACCACGCTTAAAGCCGACAGTATTAACGTTTGCAATATTGTTAGAAATAGTGCTTACGTATGTTTCTTGAGCAGACATTCCAGATGCAGCCGTACTTAATGCTTTCATCATGGCATTAGCTTCAGGAAATAAAAAAATACTCAATAAAATAGGAGTGATTTTTATAGTTGCTCTTTTTTTCAGTCTATACCTCGTACGTATTAAAATTTAGAAATTTCATTAACGGCTTTTCCACTCATTGTATCGTATGTTTTTATGACTCTTTGAATTGATTCAAAGTTTCGATTTGCATTTATTAGAGATGACATTTCAGATACAGCATTAACATTTGATTGCTCAACAAAGCCTTGATGAACACTTGTTTTACCATTGCCCGATTTAACATTTAGTTGATTTGTATTAATAAAGAGTGAATTTCCTTCTTTTTTTAAAGAATGAACATCGGCAAATTCTACGAGCGATAAATCTGCTGTTTTATTTGGGCCACTAAAAACTTCACCATCTAAATTTATTGAAAATTTATTATTTCCAACGTTAATTGCTCTTGATTCTGGCGAAGTTGTGAGTGTTAATTTACCATCTGCACCAACGACAGGAGCGGGTTGTTTACTTAAAAGTAAAAAGCCCTGATCTGTTACAAGTTTTCCATCATTGTTAATACTAAAGTTACCTTTGCGTGTAAAACGAACACCATTTGGTGTTAAAACTTCAAAAAAACCAGGTCCATTGAGTGCATTGTCGAATGCATTGCCCGTTGGTGACAGTTGGCCTTGTTCGTGAAGCGTATAAGATCCATCAACTTTAACAAATGAATCTTCTCCATTATAGCTGCGATAAAAATCTTCAGGCTTCCATTCCTTTTGTGGAAGATCTATTTGAGCTTCACCCTTTTCAAGTGCAGCTAAATATTCTTTAAATACAACTTGCTCCTTTTTAAAACCGGGAGTGTTTGCATTCGCAACATTATTAGCTATTGTTTCAACATTTCTTTGCTGAGCAATCGCACCAGATAAAGGCACCCAAAGTTCTCTCAATTCAATGCTCCTAAATGAAGATTCATTTTTTCTTCATAGACTCTCAATCAACTATAACGTGCATAGTGCCAAATTCCCTACATAGGAAAAATTGTCCCTCTGAAATGGCTTCCAAGTAAGTCATTGATAATGTACCTTATTAAGGAAGAAATAATTAAAAAGAAGCTCGAGGGCACGGAATAAAATTCCATTATGCGTGGATTTTTTGACACATATTACAGGTCTAACTTAATCGGTTAATGTGATTTTAAATTGAGGTAATTAATGACTAAGAAAAAAAACTTCGAAGAATCTTTAAAAGAATTAGAATCTATTGTCAGTAAATTAGAATCGGGTGACGTTGGTCTTGAACAAAGTCTAGAGCAATTTGAAATTGGAACTAAACTTTATAAAGAATGTAAAGATCAGCTTTCAATTGCAGAAAAAAAGATTGTGATATTAACTGAGAGTTTAAAAGAAGAAGAAATTTAAGGTAAGAAATGTCCAAATCATTAATACTCATAATAATAATATTTTTTATCAATAGTTGTTCATCAATTAAAAATATCAATGGCCTTGAATCAAAAAGGAATTCAGGCAGCAAGATAAACCATGATCAAGTTGATTTAGACATAAATGAACATTCAACCGGCACTAAGGTTGATGTTACTCCCCAAGAAGAAACTGTGCGTGTCGGTGACAGAGGTGGAGATATTTATTCAAATAATCCATCAAGCGCAGAAACAAATCACATTGAAAATAAAAAATTGAAAATTGGATTAAGCTTTGGGCCAGGATTGTATAGAACATTAAATTACGTTTCTTTTTTAAAAGTTTTAGAGAGACAGAATCTTATTCCTGAAATAGTAACAGGAACTGGCTTTGGAGCAATTGTTGCTGCAATGTATTCAATTGGAATGACACCGGAAGTAATTGAATGGAATTTTTATAAATATTTTAAAGAAAAGAAAAAAAATAAATTGTACGAAAAAGATTGGTTAAGTGAAGTTGATGAAAAACTTTTAGTTAAATTTAAAAATCAAAACATACAAGACACTAAAAAGAAATTCTACATTACACTTTATGACAATATCACTAAAAAAACATACTATTTCGACAAAGGTAATATTCGAGATTTATTATTACTTAACTTAAAACTTTCAAATAATATTTTAGAGTCAAAAAATCAAAAATATTCTGCAGCATTTGAAAATGAAGTTTTCAATGCCAGATTGCTCAAACAGCTTGGTGCCGAGTTTACAATAGCAGTTGATGTTTTAGGCGGAACTTTTCATATCGAATCATCGAATGAATTTTTAAATAGTGTATATCAAAAAATTGTTAATAAAATAAGATTAGAAAAGAAAGACTTCGACTATGTTGTTACCTTACCTCTCTCAATGATGAATCTAGATTCAACTAATGAGGGACCTCTGTTTCTACAGAAGTCGTACGTTTATATGCAAAAACAATCACCACTCATACAGAAGAAAATACAAGTCAAAGCAGAAAGCTTACCCCATTTAGGAAATGAATAATGAAAGGTCTTATTTTTAAAGTATTACTTACCTTGTTAGGGTTAGCATTTATTTCTGGAATTACAGCAGCAGTTGTATTTACATACTTTAATCTTGATTTGCCCAAGATTGATAAACTTCAAGATTACAAACCAAATCTTGCTTCTCAAATATATTCTAAAGATGGATATCTCTTAGCTGAACTTGGGTTGGAAAAAAGAGAAATTGTTGAAATAAAAGATGTTCCAGCTAGAGTTGTAGATGCCTTTTTATCAGCCGAGGATGATAAGTTTTTTGAACATTCTGGAGTTGATTATTTTGGCTTAGCCCGTGCAATGTTTGCAAATTTTAAAGCAGGTAAAGTTGTTCAAGGGGGAAGTACAATCACTCAACAGGTTGCGAAATCTCTTCTGTTAAGTTCTGAGAGATCAATAACAAGAAAAGTAAAAGATTTTATTCTTGCCCAAAGAATAGAAGAGAAATTGAATAAAAAAGAAATTTTATACCTCTATTTAAATCAAGTTTATCTTGGCGGTGGATTTTACGGCATTAAAGCAGCAGCTCATGGTTATTATAATAAAGAATTAAAAGATATAACTCCAGCAGAAGCAGCAATGCTTGCGGGACTATTGGTTGCACCTGGGAAATATTCTCCTTATGTAAATCCTCAGGCCGCTAGAAAACGTCAGCATTATGTACTCGAGCGTATGTTTAAATTGGGAAAAATTACTAAGGCACAGCATGATCAAGCGTTAATTGAAAAAACTATTTACCACACTAAAGAGGAAGAATTAAAAGCTGGTTACTTTACAGAATGGGTTAGACAAAAAGTAGTGGATTCAGTTGGGGAAGATTCTTTTTTAATTGATGGATACAAAATAAAAACATCTCTTGACTGGGAACTTCAAAAAGTTGCAGAGGAACAAGTTGCACGAGGAATTAAAGAAATAGATAAACGCCAAGGATTCAAAGGGCCATTTGCTCATATTAGTAATGAAGAATTCTCAAGGTTTGAAAAAGAGAATCGACGAAATATTTTCAAAAAAAGATCTCAGTTTTTCTCAATAAATGATGCTCATGAGAAGATTTATGAATTCGATTTCAACGAGAAAAATTATGACAAAATGAAAGATGAAGAAAAAAAATATCGAGCATCATTTTCAGATGAAAACTTTATATCAGGTTTGAGAGAAGAAGATAACTTAGTCAATGTACTTGAACTGAATACACAATATGAAGCTGTCGTTGTAAAAATCGATGACTTGTCAAAATTGATTTATATTTCCTTGGCAGGTTCTCCTGGAATTATTCCATTTGAAAATTTTAAATGGGCCCATAAAAGAAGTATTAGTGAAAATACATCTTATTTTCAAGAGGTATCTAAGCCTTCAACTATTTTAAAAGTAGGTGATTTAATCCATGTCCAAATGACGAAAAAGTCGGCATCAATTATTGGATATTTGGGAAAAGATGCATTAATTAATTTAAATAAAACAAAAAATTCATCTGCAATAAAAAATCAAAAATTTATCGTTGCACTTCTTGACCAAGTTGCAGAAGTACAAGGTGCTTTATTTTCAATGGACGTGCGTTCGGGAGAAATTATTAGTTATGTAGGTGGTAGTGATTTTAAAACTTCTAAGTTTAATAGGGTAATTCAAGCAAAGCGACAACCAGGATCATCGTTCAAACCAATTCTTTATTCTGCAGCACTAGAACATGGCTATAATCCAGCAACTATTATCATGGATACACCAGAAGCAATGCCTGGTTTTGATTCAGCTTCTAGTTGGAAACCAAAAAACTACGAGGGAGATTACAAAGGTCCGGTTACTATGAGGACGGCATTAGAAGAATCAAGAAATATTCCTACAATTAAAATGGCCGACAAAGTAGGAGTAGGAACAATTTTAAAATTTGTAGACCGAATTGGTTTTAATGCAAAATTGGATAATAACCTGAGTATAGCACTCGGAACTTTTGGAGTAAGTCCTCGTGACTTAGTAACAACTTATGCGATTTACCCGAATGGGGGGAAGTTTGTTACTCCAAAAGCGATTCTTTCTGTTGTCGATCGTGATGGAAAAAAATATATTGTAAATGAAGTTGAAAAAGACATGAAAATTCCAGGTGAGAATGTCTTAGATAAAAAAGAGACAAACTCTTTGGCAGCTAATAATCCTTTTCAAAAAAACTTAGTTGATAAACAAGTTTACGACCCACGGTTAGCATTTGTGATGACTAATCTTATGAAGGGAGTTGTTACTTCTGGAACAGCAGCTTCGGCCAGAGATTTGAGTCCGAATATTGCAGGTAAAACAGGAACGACTAATGACTTTATTGATGCTTGGTTTGTAGGATTTACTTCTAACGTAGTCACTGCTGTTTGGAGTGGCTTCGATGACAATAAAACGTTGGGACATGGTGAAACTGGAGCAAGAGCAGTTCTACCCGTTTGGAAAGAATACATGCGTGCAAATATAAAAAAATTTGGTGATCAGCCATTTGAAGTTCCAAGCGGAATAGTGCAGGAATGGATTGATAAGGAAACTGGACGAAAAGCAGCGCCTAATTCGCCAGGAGCTATTTTAGAGTCTTTTGCAGAGGCGACAGAACAAACCTCTGAAGTACCCGGGGCAGGAAGTCCAGTTAAGGCCCGACCACTTGGTGATGATGAATATTTTGAAAATCAATAATTGATTTTTATGCTCAATTGCTGTTTTAAAAGTAATCGAGACTTAATCTTTTTCTTCCCATTTGCCGATAAAGTTATGAAAACTTTATCTAAGTTTTTTAAGGAAGAAAAATGAAGCTATCTATGAAGGATCGATCTCGCTACCCTGTCGCGCTTATGCTATCGCTAGTTTTCCATATAGCAGTAAGCTCTTACTATTTTTATAAGTCTAAAAACATTGAAGAATCTAAAGTGAGTGCAGATTTAGCTCAAAAAATCAGAAATGCCCAATCTGTTAAACTTGATTCAGTAAAATTTATTACCCACAAACAACTCCTAGCTATTAAAGTTGCTCAAAAAAAACAAATTGTTGCGAATGAATTAAATGGTAAAAAAGTTCAACCCAAAAGCTCTCGATTTGCTGGAGAATCAGATCAAACCTTTGATCGACAAACTATTGCTCTTAAAAATGGTTCCTTTAAAGAAGCTGGTCTAGGAATTAAAGAAGGCTCTTTGGCTTCTACAGATAAAACTCAAGAGACATTAGTTAAAAAATCTAAACTTGAAAAAAGAAAGCATGAAATACCTAAAACTATGACCTTAAGCGAATTAGGCACAATCCATATTGATAAAATTGAAGATGAAGAAAAATTAAAAAATTTAGAAGAACAAAATAAAAAAAACACATTAGCTTCTAAAAATCCATCGGCCATTGGTCTTGAGCGAGGAAAAGCTAATATTAGTGGATTTGCAAGTAATAATGATTTTGTTGAAGATGTCCCATTGGGTGATATGACTAATCTTAATACGACAGAATTTAAATATTATAGTTTCTATCATCGGATACGCCAAAGATTAGAGCAATATTGGGGTAGCACCATTCAGAGCAAAGCGAAAAATTTATACAAATCAGGTCGACGCTTACCTTCTAGCGAAAATCTAATAACTGCAATAACTGTTACGTTAGATGATCATGGAAATATTTTAGATATAAAAATTGATGGAACTAGCGGAATAAGAGAACTCGATCAAGCAGCGATCGAGTCCTTTAACAAAGCTGGCCCTTTTCCAAACCCTCCGAAAGGTTTGCTTATTGGTGGCAGGGCCGTAATTCAATGGGGATTTGTCGTAAAAAGTTAGTGAATATTATTTTTAAGCAATTCTTTTAATTTGCCAATACCTTCCATCAAAACATAGTCATTCCAAATTGAATCTAATTCACGAATTGTTTCGATGATTTGAACTGAAGCATGATCTTTTGACATTTTTTGGTCTTCAGAAAGATGATCTACAGCTGCAAGTAATGCATTCATCACAGGTGAATTACAAATTTTGGCAAGTCTTTCTTCATAAGTAGCATTGATTCTTTTTTCTTTGCTCTTAATGACAGCTGTATTTAGAAGCTGAATAGCGTCTTGTTTATCTGACATCATATTAGTGTGAATCCTATCTCTAAAAAGTTAAAGTGCTTTTGATAAAACTGAGTATGTAGTTTTTAATAAATTTCGTAAAGATTTTTTTAAACAAAAAAAATTTCAGGAAATCAATCAGTACTATATAAAAAAAGAGTTAAAAGATAAAAAAAGGCATTAAATTTTGATAGAATTATCTTGCATAAATTAAAATGACGAAATTATTTTAATAAAAAATTCGTCATTTTAATTTTACATATCAAGATTATAAAGTTGATAGAAAGTTTTGATAATCATTTGCTGACAAAAGAGCGCTCATTTCGGAAGTATTTGAAAGTTTAACTTTTATCATCCACGCCGAACCATATGGTTCTGCGTTGCAAAGTTCTGGTGTGTCTTGTAAACCAGAATTTACTTCAACAACAGTTCCAGAAATTGGAGAATAAAGATCACTTACTGATTTAATGGACTCTACGACACCAAAAGTTTGATGAGCATTTAAAGTTTTTCCAATCTCTGGAAGTTCAACAAAGACAATGTCTCCAAGGGCCGACTGAGCAAAATCTGTAATTCCAATAATTACAGTATCTCCCTCAACTTTGGTCCATTCGTGGTCTTTCGTGTATTTTAAATCTGCTGGAATATTTTGAGCCATTACTTGTGTCCTCCTGTAATAAATGCTTTTGAATGAAAATGTGCTGGATAATTAGTATTTCTAATATTGATAATATATTTTTTGTCTTTAGGGTTTTTATCTTTTTCAATTAACGCCATTGCAATCCCTTTTCCTGTAACTACAGACATTGTTCCAGAAGTAACTTTTCCGATGAGATTAAGTTGTTCATCAAGCACATCGTAGCCTTCACGAGGGATGCCTCTATCTAGAGATAATTTAACAAGTTGGTATCGAGGCTTATAATCAAGCAAAGCAGCTTTTCCAATAAATTCATTTTTAGCTAGTTTTACAGTCCATAGTAATCCTGCATCTAGTGGAGTTACTTGGTCATTAAGCTCATGCCCATAAAGTGGGTAACATACTTCAAGTCTAAGAACATCTCTAGAAGCTAATCCGCAAGGTTTAACGCCCAAACTCAATAATTTTTTCCATAAAAATTTTGCAAACTGATGGCTAGAAAAAATTTCAAATCCATCTTCGCCAGTATATCCAGTGCGTGCAATAATAATATTTTGATCTTCGAAAGTAGATTCTAGAATGGAATAATATGGAAACTCGACAGATTTTAAAAGGCCAACTTCTTTTAAAATTTTTTCACTTTCAGGACCTTGGATTGCCAATAAAGAAAAATCATCAGATTGATTCTTTAGAGTGCAATTAAATTGTGATTTTTTAGAACTTATCCAATCCCAATCTTTTTTGATATTAGAGGCATTAACACAAATAAGTACTTTTACCTCAGATAATTTATAGGCAATTAAATCATCAATAATTGTTCCGTCTTCTCTACAAAGTGGAGAATAAACAGCTTTTAAAAGTTCTGCATTTTTAAAATCATTTGTAATTATATAATCTACAAATGAAATAGCATCTGGACCTTCAACTAAAAATTCTCCCATGTGGCCAACATCAAAAACGCCCGCAAATGACCGAACAGCCTGAACTTCTTCTTTTACAGATGAGTATTGCAAAGGCATATCAAAGCCAGCAAAAGGGGCCATCTTGGCATTTAATAGTAGGTGCTCTTCATGTAGTGAAGTTTTTAGGATAGTCATTAAATTCTCCGCGTAATAGAGGCTAAAGTGATAACTTGTTTTTAGCTGCTTGTAAAAGGTTTTGCGCAAGCGAAACAATGGTCATTGGGCCAACACCACCAGGAACTGGTGTTATTGAATGAACTAAATCTTTAACTTTATCAAAATCAACATCGCCGCATAATAGACCTGCCGTGTCGACATTCATTCCAACATCAATAATTACCTGATTTTTTTTGGGCGATAGGTAAGTTTCATCGATAAAGTTTGGAATTCCAACAGCACTAACTATAATATCGCATTGTTTGGTTAACTCTCTAAGATTTTCAGTTTTTGAATGGCACAAAGTTACCGTTGCATCGTGGTTAGTCAATAAGCAAAATAAAGGCTTTCCAACTATCATACTTCGGCCAACAATAACGACTCGCTTTCCTGAAATTTCTATAAAATTTTCTTGGAGTAAAGTTATAATTCCTTTAGGAGTACAAGAAATAAAATGATTTTGAGAAGTTTGATTGCTTAGTACAGAGTAAAGGTTATTTGGATGAAAACCATCGACATCTTTATTTTCAGCAACTAATTGTCCAACATCGAGATGAGATAAGTGCTTTGGAAGTGGCAGTTGTATAATGCAGCCATGAACTTGATCGTCGTGATTGATTTCGTAAATGATTTCTAAGAATAGATTGAGATCAATATTTTCACTAAGTGAGACGATATCACATTTAGCGCCAATTTTTTCACAGTACTTTTTTTTATTCGTGGTATAAACCAAACTTGCTGGGTTATTTCCGACTAGTATGACTTTAAGATAAGGCTGAATTCCATTTTCAATTAATTTCTTACACTCAGACTTGAGTTCTTTGGTAATTTTTTTTTTAACCGGTGAAGAATTTAATATTTGAGTCATGCACGGATGATAACTTATATACAGATCTTTTTACAAAGAAAAAAAACTCCAGTACGATTTTAATTGAGGTTTATTATGCTTTTTTATCTGGGCTTAGGAATGCAATTGACAGGCTTTTCCTCAGTTGGACTTTGTTTATTCGCAGGTCTAACTAAGGGTGATTATGGCCGACTTGAATTGATACAATTAATTGGTGGGTCTTTAGTCTTTTATGTAGGAACTTATTTTAAAAATAAAGGCGGAAAGTGATAATTTTAGGAATAGATCCAGGATCTCGCAAAGCTGGGTTTGCATTAATAGAAGTTCAAGGTAAGAAAATTTCATACTTAACTTCCGGTGTATTAAAATATGATCAAGTAGATGAATTCTTAGAGAGACTGGGTATGATCTATAAATCATGTGAAGACATTTTGAAAAAATATAACCCAGACGAAGTTTCAATCGAATCACTCATTTATGTAAAAAGTGTAGAAGCACTAAGCAAGCTTGCCCAAGCTCGAGGAGCGATGATTGCAGCTTTTTCCCACACGCATATGGGAAAAATTCATGAATATGCCCCTAATTTAGTAAAAGTTTCTGTAACTGGTCACGGACATGCTTCTAAAGAATCTGTAGATAAAGCATTAAGTATGATGTTCGGAAAAATAAATTTTAAAACAATGGATGAATCAGACGCGCTTGCAATTGCTGTATGTCACGCACTTAATCGTACAATGAAGTTAAAACTAATGGAAAAAAAGCCTGAAAGAAAAATAGGAAAAAATATATGATTGGATTTTTATGTGGAGAAGTCATTTTCAGCGACGGAAATGAATCTGTTTTGCAAACATCATCAGGAATTGGCTATCAAGTATTTTATAATAAAGTTTTAGTCGAAGGCACTCAGGCTGCAATCTTTATTGCTCATATTATTAAAGAAGATTCAGAAACACTCTATGCTTTTCAATCTCTTCGAGCTAAAAAACTTTTTGAAATGCTTTTAACAGTAAAAGGCATCGGCCCCAAATCTGCTTACGGTTTAATTGCGAATATTGGAGTGAATGAAATCATTAACGCAGTTAACCTAGAGGCGAAGGCTACTCTTACCAAAGTTCCAGGCTTAGGAACGAAGGGTGCGGCTCAAATTATCTTAGATCTTGCGGGAAAAATAGATAGAGTGAAAATGTATAGTGATTCATCGAAAACTTTAAAAAATAATTTTCATTCACCAAAAGCAAATGTCCTTGAGATGTTTGATGATGAAGTCTTTGTTGATAATTCACCCGTTAAAAATACAAATCAGCATGAAATTCTTAATGATGCTTTAATGGCATGTAAGGAGCTTGGATTTAGAGAAGATAAAATAATACCAATAGCTCAAAAAATTCTAGGCGCAAATTTTATTACAAAACCTGAACAACTAATTCATTTAGTTTTAAAAGAAATATAATATATGGAATATGAAATTGATGGTGAAGGTGAACGACTTGTAGATTCGGATGTAAATCCGGAAGAAGTGAAACATGAGGTCCTTTTGCGACCTACTGACTTTACTGAATACGTGGGACAAAAAAAAGTTGTTCAAAATATCGAGGTAATGGTTGAGTCTGCAAAAATTAGAAAGTCAGCAATGGACCACGCTCTACTTTCAGGCCCTCCGGGACTTGGTAAAACCTCACTTGCAATGATTATAGCTAAATCCATAGGAAGTGATCTTCATGTAATTTCTGGACCAGGAATTGAAAAAAAGGGTGACTTGGCAGCTATTCTAACCAATTTAGGTCCTCGTGATGTCCTTTTTATTGATGAAATTCATCGCATGAATATTTCAGTAGAAGAAATACTCTATTCGGCAATGGAAGATTACCGATTAGATATAGTTATAGGCCAAGGGCCTTCTGCTCGGACGATGCAAATTCAAATTGCGCCCTTTACATTAATTGGAGCAACAACGCGTTCTGGACTTTTATCAAATCCATTACGTGATAGATTTATGGCCCATCTACATTTTGATTTTTATCAACAAGATGAACTCGTTGAGATTGTAACTAATAATGCAAAAAAGCTAAAAATTAACTTAGAAAAATCAGCTTTGGAACTCATTGCTAATTGTGCTCGAGGGACCCCTCGAATTGCCAACAGAATCTTAAGAAGAGTTCGCGATTTCTCTTTAGTGAAAGGTGAAACTATTATTTCGACAGAGTCCGTGAAAAAATCACTTTCTCTAATGGAAATTGATAACCTAGGCCTAGACAGAATGGATCGAAAAATTCTTCAAGTAATAGAAGAATACTATAGGGGGGGGCCAGTAGGTATTGAGACATTGTGTGCTACTTTAGCTGAAGACCGAACGACAATTGAAGATGTGTATGAACCTTATCTTTTAAAAGAAGGTTTTCTACTCCGAACCCCTAGGGGCAGAGAAATAAGTCAAAAATCTAAAGATCATCTTATTAATCAAAGCAGAGAGAAGTAAAAACCTTTTGATTATCTTTTTTTAACAATCGCCATAATTATTTTTGAATCACAAATTAATTTGTTTTCGTCATTGAAAATTTCAATTCGCCATGTTTGTGCAGATTTTCCAAGATAAATATTCTTAGCTTTTCCTGTCACAATTCCTTTCGTCGCCGATCTCAAGTGAGTTGCTTCTATGTGCTGACCGACGGCCATAAACTCATTAGAATCTATACATAAATTAGCAGCTATACTCCCAAGGCTTTCTGCTAAAACACAAGATGCTCCACCGTGCAGAAGTTTGAATGGCTGAAATGTTCTTTGGTCTACGGGCATAGTCCCTTCTAAAAAGTCGTCTCCGTGATTAGTAATTAAAATACCCAGATGAGAGACTAAAGTATTGGCACTAAATACATTCAGTGAATCCAAATCAAATTTATGATGCCAAATATTCATGTTTTACCTCTATAGCTAGTTGATAGTTCATTAATAATAACAATCAATTTACATTAAATAGAAGCTTTCTTTAATCAAATTTTCAAAAAGTAGATTACTCAGATATAGGAATGAACTTTTAATTAACTAATTTTACTAGGTAAGAATTAGCTTGGGACAAATTGCTTTTGCATTTATAATGATTTGAGTTGCCAATAAATTGTGCAACAAGTAAGTTGCTGTTTCACCAAGAAATTAAAGATTACTAGAAAGGTATATTACTAGATGCTTAATCAACGTACGATTGCAAAAAAAGTTTCTGTTACCGGAATTGGAATCCACTCCGGAAAGAAAGTAACACTTACGCTTCATCCAGCAGAGGCTGATTTTGGAATTCAATTCAAACGTGTAGATGTTGCGAATTCTGCAGTTTTAAAAGCTAATGCTGAAACTGTTGGGGCAACAGAAAATAATACGACAATAGGAAATGGAATAAATGCAGTTCACACTGTTGAACATCTTCTTTCATCTTTCTATGGTTTTGGAATTGATAATGTTTATTGTGAAATTGATGGCCCAGAAGTCCCTATTATGGATGGTTCCGGTGCTTCTTTTGTTTTTCTATTGAAAGAAACAGGAATTGTCTCATTAAATAAATCGAAAAAATTCTTAATTGTACTGGAGACTGTTCGCGTAGAGGTCGATGATAAGTGGGCTGAAATAGCACCTTCTTCAAAACTAATCATAGATTCAACCATCGTCTTTGCTCATCCAACAATTAAAACTCAAAATAAAATTTTTGAATTTTCCTGCGAAAATTATATCAATGAAATTGGCAGAGCGAGAACTTTTGGTCTTTTAAAAGATGTAGATGCTTTAAAAAGAAAAGGGCTCATAAAAGGTGGCTCACTCGATAACGCTGTTGTTCTAGATGACTATAAAGTTGTTAATCCAGAAGGACTTCGTTTTGCAGATGAGTTTGTAAGACACAAAATTTTAGACACAGTAGGCGATATATCATTACTCGGTTACGAAATTGCTGGCAAAATTACGACCTATAAATCGGGTCATAATCTCCACAATCTCTTGTGCCGGAAGCTTTTATCTACACCATCAGCATATGAAATTGTTTCTGCCGCTTCGTTAGAGCGAGAAACAATTGAAGCTTTTGCTCTTCCGCGGGCACTTGCACCATCATTTCATTAATTAAAAGTTTGTAGTATCATCATTTCAATTAAATTTAATCAAAGGTAAAAACACATGAGACTTACCAAAGCTTTTTGGCAAACATATAAAGAAGTACCTGCAGATGCAGAAATCCCCTCACATCAATTAATGTTAAGAGCAGGACTGATTCATAAGTCTGGTTCAGGGCTTTACAATTATCTTCCAATGGGATTGCGTTCAATTCGCAAAGTCGAAAACATTATTAGAGAAGAATTAAATAAAATTGGCTGCAATGAAATCACGATGACTGTTGTTACTCCTGGTGAGCTTTGGCAAGAAACCGGCCGTTGGGACAAGATGGGCGGCTTAATGTTGCGCTTTAAAGATAAAAAAGAATCTGATCTTTGTATTTCTCCAACAAATGAAGAAGCAGTAACAGATATTTTTAGAAAAACTGTAAAATCATACAAACAATTACCAGTTGGATTCTACCAAATTAATACTAAATTTCGAGATGAAATTAGACCTCGTTTTGGATTAATGAGAGGCCGCGAATTCACAATGAAAGATGCCTATACTTTTCATATGGATAAAGCCAGTTTAGATGTTGGTTATCAAGAAATGTATGATGCTTATACAGCAATTTTTACTCGCTTAGGTTTAGAGTTTATTCCAGTTGAAGCTGATGGAGGTGCTATGGCCTCTGCAGATTCTAAAACTCATGAATTTCAGGTTGTAGCAAATGCAGGAGAGGATTTAATTATTTATTCTCAGGAAGCAAAATATGCAGCCAACTCTGAAAAAGCTCAAACCATTAGAGCAAAGACAGAATATGATTTTCAAATTTCACCTCTAACTGAGGTGTCAACTCCAAATAAAACAACAATTGAAGAAGTATGTTCATTTTTAAATAAACCTCACTATACAAGTTTAAAATCCCTTGTGTATGTTGCAACAACAGGTAACGTTTCAAAAAATGTTTTAGCCCTACTCTTAGGTGATGACTCACTTAATGAAATAAAACTTCAAGCGTATTTAAAGTGCGATCATTTAATTGCAGCAACAGAAGATCAAATAAAAGCATCAAAACTTTGGAAAGGATATATCGGTCCGGTTGGAATTACAGAAGATATAACTATAGTTTTTGATAAAAGCATAAATCTCGAAGCAAGTTATATAATAGGGGGAAATAAAAAAGATTCTCATATGTCTGGCTTTAACCCAAAAAGAGATATGAAAAATACAAATCAAGCAGATCTTCGATTAGCAAAAGCAGGCGATTTAACTTTAGACGGAAAATACACTGTAGTTGAAAAACGCGGAATTGAAGTTGGTCATGTATTCCAGTTGGGAGATAAATATACCAAAGATATGAAGGTGGGAATTCTCGATCAAAATGGAAAATTAGTCACACCTCTAATGGGCTGTTATGGAATTGGTGTAACTAGAGTTGTTGCAGCAGCGATTGAACAAAATCACGATGAAAACGGAATCGTTTGGCCTAAAGCACTTGCTCCTTATCAAGTATATTTTGCAACAATTGTAAAATCTGAAGAATTTGTGAAAATTGCAGATGAAATTTATAAAGAAATGAGTGATGCAAATTTAGAAGTTATTTATGATGACAGGAATGTTGGACCTGGAAATAAATTTAAAGATTCAGATTTATTGGGATTACCTTTTAGAGTTGTTATGGGGGAGCGTGATTATGCAGCTTCTGGTGACTTAGAGGTCATCGATAGAAAATCGGGCTCTGTCACTAAAGTTAAAAAAGAAGAATTAGTTTCAACTCTCAAAAATCTTTTGAAATAGGAAAATTATGGACCACGATATGATCATAGGAATTCACAGCATTGCAGAAGCAATCAGAAATCCTGAACGCCAAATTTTTGAAATCGTAGCAACAGAAGAAGGACTTGATGATTTAAAAAAGCGCGGTGGTCTAAAAACTTCAGAGCTTCCTATGACTAAAGTACGTATTCTAGAAGGACATGCTCTTCAAGAAGAAGCTAAAATGATTTATAGAGAATTAGATTATGAATTTCAGAGAGTTCCATCTCAAGTTTTTATGCTTGTTAGTCCAATTGCGATTTACGAACCAACTTGGATTTACAATCAACTAGAAAGCAGAATACCAATTAAAATATTAGCTCTTGATCAAGTAACAGATGCTCACAACGGAGCGGCCATAATGCGAACAGCTGCTTTCTATGGAGTAGATGCAGTCTTAATTTCAGCAAAAGGGAATTTTGGACTCGGACCTGGTTTTTCAAGAATTGCTTCTGGTGCAACGGAGTATGTAAAAATAGTAAGATGTTCAGCTCTACCAAAAACAATCACAAAAATAAAAGAACTTGGTGCTATTTGTATTGGTCTTTCGGAACATGCAAGTGGAGATTTAGAATCGATTGATAATTCAAAACCAATATGCCTTGTTCTTGGAGCTGAGGATGTAGGTATGTCTCACGCTGTTTCAAGAGTTGTTGAAACGACAATTTCATTTAAGCCAGCTGGAAAAATTAAATCATTAAATGTATCAGTTGCTGCTGCAATTGCGATGGAAAAAATATTTGGGAATATTTAAAAATATGATAATAATTGTGCTTCACGCCGCGTTTAATTAAAAATAATCAAAAAAAATATTGCCTTTAAAATAACTTAAGATTATAAATTACCCCTAGCATAGCGGTTTGAAACTGTAGGCTGACTTAGCTCAGTTGGTAGAGCATCGGTTTTGTAAACCGACGGTCGTAGGTTCGATTCCTATAGTCAGCTCCATTATCATATTTGTGAGCTTGAATTTAGGAGAGATTGCCGAGTGGCCAAAGGCAACAGACTGTAAATCTGTCGGAGTGATCCTTCGAA